>CAJWTV010000008.1 GCA_913047375.1 uncultured Polaribacter sp. | reverse complement strand
ATATAATAAAACCTCAACTCGCTTATTATTAGCTTATTGAGGTTTTTTAAAGTGGGCCTTACGGTCCTAAGTTCGAACTTTTTTAGAAAATTATTGAGTAAGTTTGCTTTGAAAACTAGAACATAATAGATATGGAGCAATCTACAGAATTAAATGAAATAGAAATTAGGGAAATTTTAGCAAAATTCGATATTCATAATATTTCATCTTTTGAATTATTAAGCGGTGGTTCTGAAAATACCAACTATTTAGTAAAATCAGAAAACGGAAAATATGTGCTTTGTATTTTTGAACAGAAAACAGAAAAAAATGTAAAAGAACTGGCTCACTTATTAAAACATTTAGAAATAAATAATTTTAATACTTCCAAACTAATCTATACCTCTGATAGTGAATCTGTCATTATTTGGAACAATAAGCCGATAATAATCAAAACCTTTATTGAAGGAGAAATTAGAAAAGATTTTCCTCCTCACTTATTGAAATTGATAGGGAAAGAACTTGCCAAATTACACCAGATAAATGTTCCTGAATATCTTCCCAAACAACTTAATTATGGAAAGGAACAATTTCCAAATGTCAGAAAATACTCAGCTAATTCAGAATTTGATATTTGGCTAAAAAACATAATAAAATATATTTCACCTTACTTAAAATTAAATTTACCCAAATCAATTATTCATGCTGATGTTTTTTGGGACAATGTAATTATTGGTAAAGATGATAATACGGCAACTATTATAGATTTTGAAGAGGCTGTAAATTATTATCGCTTATTTGATATAGGAATGACAATAATTGGAACTTGTGGAGAAGAGAAAATTATAAATATGGAAAAAATAAAGCACCTTCTAGATGGCTATCAATCAGAAGTTCAGTTATTAGAGGATGAAATAAATTCCTTAAAAGCATTTACCATTTATGCTGGTGCGTCAATGGCATTTTGGAGGCATCAAAATTTTAATTATGTGAAACCCAACACCAAAATGTCTAATCATTATATGGGGTTGAAAGTTTTAGTTGATGATATAGTTAAACAGGCTGATGATTTTTTTGTGAGATTAATAAAAAATTAATAGGGTTTTTCTACTACTTATAGACAAATAAAACCCACTCAAATGAGTGGGTTTATTTTTGGTGGAGACGCCGAGAATCGAACTCGGGTCCAAACAAGAAGTAAATAAGCTTTCTACATATATAGTTCTTTCTTGATTTTCGATCTAAAGCTGATTAAGAACAATCCATTTTAGACTTATCTTTTTTGTTTTAAAAACTTGCCAAAGCTTCAAGTTTTCTATGTTTACATTTACGATGCCCAAAAGTGAAACGCCGTAAACCAAGGCTTTTCGTGGACATAAAGCTTGCACACCTTGTGTGCCGAGGCTAATCCTACTGTGATTCGGATTAAGCAGCTAAAGCGTAGTTATCTTCGCCGTTTAAAAAGTTGAAATAAGTTTTACAAGAATAATTTCATTCCTTGATATGCTTACATATTAACAAACCTTGCTGTCAAAACCAGTCGTCCCCAGTTTTAAAAGGTTTACAAAAGTATAAAAAATCTTGTTGTCTATCTTTATAAATTCCAATATCTTCGAACAAATATTATAACAAATAAAATTATGAAGTTTGGCATTATAAGAGAACGTAAAAATCCACCAGATAGGAGGGTAGTTTTTTCTCCAGAAAAACTATCTGAATTCAAAAAAAAATTTCCAACCTCTGTCATAAAAGTTGAAAATTCTCCTATAAGAGTTTTTTCAGATGATGCATATCTAAATAGAGGATTTGAAGTTTCTTCTAATATTTCTGACTGTGACGTTTTTATTGGCGTAAAAGAGGTTCCAATTGAAGCTTTGATTCCAAATAAAAAATACTTTTTCTTTAGTCATACAATTAAAAAACAACCTTATAATAGAAAATTATTACAAGCAATTATTGATAAAAATATAGAACTATATGATCATGAAGTTATTGTAAAAGACAATGGGATGCGTTTGATTGGTTTTGGACGATATGCAGGAATAGTTGGCGCCTATAATGGGTTTAGAGCTATCGGTTTAAAAAAGGAAACGTTTAGTTTGCCAAAAGCTGAAAAACTTGCTAATAAGCAAGAGTTAATTAACCAATTAAACGAAATCATATTACCAAATATTAAAATATTACTTACAGGAAACGGCAAAGTAGCTTATGGGGCTAAAGAAATATTAGACGGAATGAATATTAAACAAGTTTCTGTTAAAGCATATTTATTTGATACTTTCAATGAGCCGGTTTATTGTTTGGTAGATGTATTAGATTATAATAAACGAATTGACGGGCAAGTAATAAATAATAGAGATTTTTACAATTATCCAGAAAAATATGAATCTAATTTTATGCGTTTTGCGTCAGTAACTAATTTTTTTATTGCTGGGCATTTTTTTGGAGATGGTTCGCCATATTTATTTAATAGAATAGATGCTAAATCTAAAGAATTTAAAATACAATTTGTAGCAGATATTTCTTGTGATATTGACGGTCCAGTAGCATCAACAATTAGATCCTCAACTATAGCAGATCCAATTTACGGATATGATCCAGTATCGGAAAAAGAGGTGTCTTTTAAAGATGATAGCGCTATTGTTGTTATGGCAGTAGATAACTTACCTTGTGAGTTGCCAAAAGATGCTAGTGAAGGTTTTGGAGATCTTTTTTTAGAACATGTAATTCCATCATTCTTTAATAACGATAAAGACGGGGTCTTAGAAAGAGCTAAAATGACTGAAAACGGAAAATTAACGAAGCGTTTTTCATATCTACAAGAATATCTTGAAGAAAAAGAATAAATGACTCAAGACAAACAATTCTTAATAGATCTTTCTAAGATGAAAATGCCTTTTGGTAAATATTTAGGCACTTTTTTAATTGACTTACCTGAACATTATATTGTTTGGTATAAAACTAAAGGTTTTCCAAAAGGTAAACTAGGAAAGCAAATGGAATTGGTATACGAATTAAAGTTAAATGGATTAGAAGATCTAGTAAGAGAGATAAAAAAGAGGTATTAATTATTTTACTACTACACCATAAGCTATATGTGCAATTCCTAGTATAGAAACTGATGAATACCAATAGCTTGGTATTAAAAAGCAAATTAAAGCAAGAAAGACAGCTAATCCAGATATAATAAGTATCTGTTTACGTCCCTTATTCTTCAAAAGATAAAGTAACAATCCGTATTGGATCAATAAAGCTGGGGTTAGATAATTAATTAAACCAGCGTTTATTAATAAGTTGAGGATTATAAAGATTAAGGTTAAAATTAGCAGATATTTAAAAGCTATATTTTTGGTTTTTGTATTCCATAATTTGAACCTATCTTTTTTAGCAACCTTTCTCCCTGCAATTATTATTGTGATATTAGAGAATATAAAAACAAATAATAAAATTCCTAAAAGAAATATTTCTATTATTTCTAGAGATAACATACCTAATGGACTATCATCAATTAAAAAACCGTTTAATACACCCTTTATTAGATAGGCCCCTCCCCAAATACAAAAACCCGTTATTATACTTGTAAATCCTTTTAAAACTAGGTTTACATAAGAGTTGTCATGTAAATATTTGTATTTACTCATGATTTTGTAACTACTGCTAATATACAAATTATAGGGGTTATCTTTATCCGTAAATTAAACGATGTAAAACTAGTCTATATTTGAATTAAAGGTTCTGAGAAATTTATTTATAATTTATTTATAGTTTTTCTAATAGCAACTAAATTGGTTAATAGATTCTCTAAGTTATCTATATGTAACATATTTGCACCATCACTTTTTGCATTAGCAGGATCAAAATGAGTTTCTATAAATAGTCCATCAACATTATTTACAATACCAGCTCTAGCGATAGTTTCTATCATTTCCGGTCTTCCACCAGTTACACCAACAATTTGATTTGGCTGTTGAAGTGAATGTGTTACATCTAAAATAGTAGGGGCAAATTCTCGCATTTCTGGAATCCCTCTAAAGTCAACAATCATATCTTGATATCCAAACATGGTTCCTCTATCAGTAATCCAAGCTTTATCCGAACCAGCATCTTTTACTTTTTGTACAGCATGTCTCATAGCAGCAGGACTCATAAATTGTCCCTTCTTTAGATTAACAACTTTCCCTGTTTTTGCTGCTGCAACAACAAGGTCTGTTTGACGAACTAAAAAAGCAGGAATTTGTAGAACATCTACATATTCTGCAGCTTTCGCTGCATCTGAAACTTCATGAATATCAGTTACTGTTGGAACATTAAAAGTTTCTGAAACTTTACGTAAAATCTTCAATGCTTTCTCATCACCAATTCCTGTAAAACTATCAATTCTACTTCTATTGGCTTTTCTAAAACTTCCTTTAAAAATATAGGGTATTTCTAATTTATCTGTAATTGTAATTACTTTTTCTGCAATTCTTAAAGCCATTTCCTCACTTTCAATGGCACATGGGCCTGCTAATAAAAAGAAATTGCCTGCGTCTGTGTGTTTTATATTTGGAATTTCAGATAAAATCATTTGTAAATATTTTGAACAAAAATACGAAATTAAATTAGCTATATTTAACCTTTTAAAATCAAATAAAAATGAAGAAAATTATAATATTAATTTTAGGATCTATATTAATTAATTCTTGTGAAAATGTAAGTAATTCAGAAACTAAAGAGACTGTTTCTAAAGAAATTGATTTTCCTAATAATTTAATGTTTATAGATTCAAATATCGTTAAAAAGCACATATATACATTAGCTTCTGATGAAATGGAAGGTAGAGCTACAGGGTCTTCAGGAATAGAAAAAGCAGCTATTTATATAGAAAATGAGTTTAAACGAATAGGACTTTCTAAGTTTAAAGACTTAAATACCTACAGGCAAACATTTACATTTAAAAATAGAAGAACAAAAAAAGATATTACGGCTAGTAACATTATTGGTGTTTTAGAAGGCAAGAGTAAAAAAAATGAGTTTGTAATTATTTCAGCTCATTTTGATCATCTAGGAATTCTAAAAAAACAAGATACATTATTAGATCAGACTGTGTTAGACCCTAATATAGCTGAAGATTTGATTTTTAACGGTGCAAATGATGATGCTTCAGGCGTTACAGGGGTTTTGACTCTAGCTGAATATTTTAAAAATCAAGATATAAACCAAAGAACAATAGTTTTTGTTGCTTT
This sequence comes from uncultured Polaribacter sp., assembly GCA_913047375.1. Lineage (GTDB taxonomy): Bacteria > Bacteroidota > Bacteroidia > Flavobacteriales > Flavobacteriaceae > Polaribacter. The sequence continues at coordinate 46,169 of CAJWTV010000008.1, read as the reverse complement.
TACTGGTGAAGAAATGGGTTTAATTGGTTCTACTCATTTTGGAAAAGGAATAGATGCCGATAAATATGTTGCTGGAATTAATCTAGAAATGATTGGTAAAACAACAAGTTTTGGTCCAAATACTGCATGGCTTACTGGCTTTGATCGTTCCGATTTTGGAAAGATCGTTCAAAAAAACCTAGTTGGTACTGGCTATCAATTATTTCCAGATCCATATAAGAAAGAGCGTTTATTTTTTAGATCTGATAACGCTTCTCTAGCAAGATTAGGAGTGCCTTCTCACACCTTTTCAACAACCCCAATTGATGTTGATAAAGATTATCACAATGTCTCAGATGAAGTAGAAACCTTAAATATGACAGTTATAACTCAAACAATCCAAGCAGTAGCTATTGGGACAGAAAGTATTATAAATGGAAATGATACACCTAAAAGAGTTTCATTAGGAAGCCAATAATTTAAAGACTTAATAAGTAGCTTTTTTAAGACTTAAAAATAAAATCTTTTTCAATATTTTAAAACAAAGAGAATAGTAATAATATTATACAAAGCTTTTGTATTTTTACCTTTCAAAATTTTTATTTGATGAATATACACTTTATTGCCATTGGCGGTAGTGCAATGCACAACTTAGCAATTGCTCTTCACCAAAAAGGATATCAAGTTTCTGGAAGTGATGACATGATTCATAACCCATCAAAATCTCGTTTAGAAAAATATAGTTTGTTACCCCAAGAATTTGGTTGGTTCACTGAAAAAATATCATCTAGTTTAGATATTGTTATTTTAGGAATGCATGCTAAAAAAGATAATTTAGAGTTATTAGAAGCGCAAAAATTAGGATTAAAAATTTACTCTTATCCTGAATTTTTATATGAACAATCTAAAGATAAAACAAGAGTTGTAATTGGAGGCTCTCATGGTAAAACAACCATAACGTCTATGGTACTTCATGTGTTAAGTTATCATGAAAAAGAAGTCGATTATATGGTTGGTGCTCAATTAGAAGGTTTTGAAACAATGGTTCATTTAACAGAAGAGAATGATTTTATTGTTTTAGAAGGTGATGAGTATTTAAGTTCACCAATAGACATGAGACCTAAATTTCACTTATATAAACCAAATATTGCTTTGTTAAGTGGTATAGCTTGGGATCATGTTAACGTATTTCCAACATTTGATAATTATTTAGAGCAGTTTAGAGTTTTTACAGACTCGATGGTTAATGGTGGAATTATGGTTTATAATGAAGAAGATATTAATGTAAAAGAAGTTGTTGATAGCTCAGAAAATCATATAAAGAAGTATCCTTATCAAACTCCAAATCATTTTATTAAAGACGGTGTTACATATCTAGAAACTTCTGAAGGGGATTTACCACTAGAGATTTTCGGCAAACATAATTTACAAAATTTAGCAGGATCAAAATGGATTTGCCAACATATGGGAATTGATGAAGATGATTTTTATGAGGCAATTGCAAGTTTTTCAGGAGCTAGCAAACGTTTAGAGAAAGTTGCTGAAAATAATGATACTGTAATTTTTAAGGACTTCGCTCATTCGCCTTCTAAAGTAGAAGCGACTACTAGGGCCGTTAAAAATCAATATAATAATAGAAAAGTATTAGCATGCTTAGAGCTACATACTTATTCAAGTTTAAATGCAGATTTTTTGTCAGAGTATAAAGGTTCACTTGATTTTGCTGATAAAGCTGTTGTCTTTTATTCACCGGATGCAGTAAAAATTAAGCAATTAAAAGAGGTGACTAAAAAGCAAATTGCAGATGCTTTTCAATATGATGATTTAATAATATATACCAACCCTCAAGAATTTAAAGATTTTTTATTTTCTGAAAATTTAAAAGAGACTGTACTATTATTTATGAGTTCAGGTAATTATGGGGGACTAGATTTTGAGTTGATTAAAGATTTAATTTAATTTTTTCTCCAGAAGAATGGTGTAAAAAGAATCAATACAGTAAAAAGTTCTAAGCGACCTATTAACATTAAAAAAGAACAAAACCACTTTGCCATACTTGGCAAATGAGAGAAGCTTTCCGTAGGACTTACTGAACCTATAGAGGGACCAATATTTCCCAAAGAAGATGCCGCTGCACCTAGCGCACTTAAAAAGTCCAACCCTAAAAAAGTTAGTATTACTGAAGCCATCATAAAAATAAGCATGTAAATAATAAAAAAGGAGAGAATGTTAAAGACAATGGTCTGATTTACAGTCTTACCGTCATATCTTACAGGAATAATAGCATTAGGGTGAAGTGCCTTTTTAAATTCTAAAAAACTATTTTTTAACATTACAATATGTCTCACGATCTTTATTCCACCACTAGTAGATCCCGCAGAACCACCTGTAAAGAATAAAGCAAAAAAGATACCTGTCGCAAAGAAACTCCAGGTTGTGAAATCAGCAGAAACAAAACCTGTAGTTGTTATTATAGAGGTTACTTGAAATAGAGCATGTCTTATAGCACTCTCGTTCTTTCCGAATACTTCAGGATGCTGAATAGTAGTTTGCAGATTAGGGTCTTGAAAAAAGAGAATTATTATTGTTATAATTATTGAAACACCAATTATACCAAATAGATAATATTTAAATTCTTCGCTTTGAAAGACTTTTCTAAGCTTCCCTTTTAATGCAAAATATGTTAAAACAAAATTTGTACCAGCGACCATCATAAAGAAGATAACAATATATTGAACAAAAGGCAGATTATTATAATATGCCATATTTGCGTTTTTTGTAGAGAAACCACCAGTACTAACGGTAGACATCGCATGATTAATGGCATCGAACCAGCTCATACCAGCAACTTTAAGTAATAAAAACTCCACAAAGGTTAGTACTACATATATTAGGTATAAGCGCTTTGCAGTATCGGTAATTCTTGGATGAAGTTTATCCGTAGAAGGTCCCGGTGCTTCAGCCATAAATAGTTGCATACCTCCAATTCCTAAAAGGGGTAATATGGCGATCGTAAGAACAATAATTCCCATTCCACCAATCCAGTGTGTTATACTTCGCCAAAACAAAATTCCTTTTGGCATGGATTCAATATCTGTTAAAATCGAAGAACCTGTTGTGGAATAACCGGAAATTGTTTCAAAAAAAGCATTGGTTATACTTGGTATAGACCCAGATAAAAGGTAAGGTAGCATTCCTGTTAACGTTAGTGTTAACCAACCTAAAGTTACAATTAAGTAACCTTCTTTTTTTTGAATTCCTGTGTTTTTTGGTTTGTTAAAAAAGTATAATAGACATCCAATAAAAACAGTGATAATTCCAGCATTTAAAATCCCCCATTTTTCTATTTCATTATTAAAATAACTAAATGGAAATGCAACAAACATAAACAGGCCATTCAAAAAAGCTGTAATGCCTAAAAAACGATAAATTATTTTTGTATTTAGGTTTCCCATATTAATTAAAAAGACTTTCGACTTTACTAATTGCTTCCGGAAGGCAGAAGACAATTACCTTGTCACCGTCTTGAATTTGCATATCTCCAAAAGACATTAATGCCTTTCCATTTCTAATAATTCCGCCAAAAACAGCTTCTCTAGGAAAACGTAAATCTTTAATTGGTTCTTGAGTTATTTTTGCGTTTGGTTGAACTTCAAATTCAAAAACTTCTGCATCTATATTATGGAGGTTTGCTAATGCTAAAATCTCTCCTTTTCTAATATGTCTAAAAATATTACTTGCAGCAATTAGTTTTTTATTTATTAAAGATTCGATACCAATAGCTTGAGAGATGTCTATATAATCCATGTTCTCAACTAAAGCAATTGTTTTTTTAACTCCTTTAGATTTTGCAACTAAACAAGACATAATATTTGTTTCTGTGTTACCAGTTACTGCAATAAAAGCATCCATTTCTCTAATATTTTCCTCCTCTAATATTTCTAGATCTCTACCATCTCCATTAATCACTAAAGTATCACTCAATTCTTCAGCTAGTGCTTCTGCTTTTTCTCTATTATTCTCTATTAATTTTACTTTAAAATTATCTTTGCAAAGTTTTCTGGCAGTTTTTTCACCAATACTACTACCTCCAAGGATCATCACATTCTTAATTTGTAAATGTTCTTGCCCGATAATTGGATATAACTTTTTTATACTATAGTTGGGAACAGAAAAATATACTTGATCGTTTACTTGGTATTTTGTATCTCCACGGGGGATAATAGTTTGAGAGACTCCATCTCTTTTTAAGGCAATCGTAATAAAATCTACATTAGAAAACTTCTTCTTCGCTTCTTTAACTGTTAGATCTACTATAGGAGATTTGTACGTTAAAGAAGTCCCCATTACATTAAATACTCCATTTTCAAAAGCTACAGTGTCATTAAATGAAGATTGATTAAGTAACATTTTAATTTCGTCTGCTGCAAGCTCTTGTGGGCAAATCATAAAGTCCACCCCAAAGTCTTTAAAATTTATTTCAGTAGTATTTAAAAACTCTGTATTGTCTATTCTTGCAATTGTTTTTTTAACACCCAAAGATTTTCCAATTACACTAATAGTGAAATTTGTATTTGGGCTATCTGTAACTGCTATTAGCAAGTCTGCAGTTTCAATACCAATTTCTTTTAATAATTTAATAGAAGTAGCGTCACCTTTTTTGGTAATAACATCTAAGTGATTATTTAAGTAGTTTAACTTCTCTGAGTCAAAATCTATAATATACGTATCCTGAGATTCGTAAGAAAGTAGTTTAGCTAAGTGAAAACCTACATCTCCAGCACCAGCTATGATAATCTTCATATTTTAAAAATATAGAAATATTACACAAATATAAAAAGAGTTTATTAGAAAATGGAAAAAAACTAATTTTTAACTGCTTTTGTGCTGTTTTAGATTATTTAATACAAGCTTTAATCAAAATGAGTTGATTTAACGAGCTCTTTTTTCAGGATATTCATCCTTTTTATTTCTCAAAACAGTATTTATTATAAATATCATCAAGCGAACAAGTATCTCTTTATTAAAATTTAAAAAGGTTGCTTGAATTTATAAGACAAAAAAAGTTGATACATAAAACAAATAGATGATTTAATTAATACTGAAAATGCCTATTTTAGCTTTGTTGATATTAAATTTTCTGATTTCATAAACCATAAGATATACCTATTTTTTTGATACTTATTTACACACATAAAATTACACCTAGAATACGATTTGTTTTTAAACATATCTTGACAAGAATTCTATTGATCTCTATAGATTTCACTTCTAAAATCGAGGATTTTGTAGCTCATAACGGACCAAAGATGTCTTACACAAAAAGTCCTTTAGGTAGTGAGATTTTTGTAAGATCAAGTAATATCATGTTTGAACAAGGTGTTAATGATTTAGAGATAAATGTTGCGAAATGGGAAGAAACTATATGTTTTTTTAATGCGGGATCAAAATCATCAATTCCCTATGATATTTTTGCCGCAAGCTTTTATCTAATTACTAGATACGAAGAATATCTACCGCATGTTAAAGACATACACGGTAGATTTACTGCTGAGCAAAGTCTTGCTTATGAACATAATTTTTTAGAAAAACCAGTTATAGATATTTGGGCTTATAAGTTTTTAGCTAAATTAAAAGAAAAGTTTCCTGAATACTCCTATCCAAAAAGAAATTATGAATTTATTTCTACTATTGACGTAGATAATGCATTTGCCTTTAAACATAAAAGCTTACTTAGATCTACAGGAGCTTTTTTAAAGGATCTATATAAGTTTAATTTCTTAAATATTTTCAATCGTTTAGCGGTACTAATTAATATTAGAAAAGATCCTTTTAATAACTTTGAGGAGTTATTAAAATATAAAAACAAATATAATGTTAGAACTTTATTCTTTTTTTTAATTGCTGATTATACAACTTTTGACACGAATGTTTCTGCTTCAAAAAATAAATTCAGATTACTTATAAAATCCATTGTAGATTATGCAAGAGTTGGTTTACATCCATCTTATTTTACAATGCAGAATAGCCAACTTTTAAAAAAAGAGAAACAACGTCTAGAAGAAATAACTAATATACCTGTAAAACGTTCTAGGCAGCATTATTTAAGATTTAGCTTACCTGAAACTTATCAAAACTTAATAGATTTAGAAATAGAAGAAGATTATTCGATGGGTTATGCCAGTAATGTTGGTTTTAGAGCAAGTACATGTACCCCTTTTTATTTTTATGACTTAGATTTTGAGATTCAAACCCCATTAAAAGTATTTCCTTTTGCATTAATGGATACTACTTTAAACGATTATATGAATTTGACACCTAAACAATCTTTAGGTAGAATTAGGGATCTAAGAAATGAAGTAAAAGATGTTGACGGGACTTTTATAACCTTGTTTCATAATGAAAGTTTAAGTGATTATTTACGTTGGAAGGGTTGGAAAACTCTTTATGAATCCATGTTAAAAATAGCTACTTCCTAAAAATGATACAATTTGTTAATAGAAATGATTTAAATGTCAAGAAATATGATAAATGTATTTCAGAATCCTTGCAATCTAATCTCTTTGGGTTTTCATGGTATTTGGACATCTGCTGCACAAATTGGTCCGCTTTGGTTCTTAATGATTATGAATCTGTTATGCCTATTCCGTTTAGAGATAAATATAAAATTAAGTATGTATATCCTCCACTATGGATTTTACAATTAGGCTTATATTCAAGAGATAGTGATGTAAAGTTGAATGATTTTTTAAAAGTATTACAAACTAATTTTAAGTTTGTAGAACTACCTTTAAATAGTTTTAATTCAATCACTAATCTTAAAAATAAAATTTTAAAAAGAAGTTTTCAGTTTTTATCGATAAAAGACGATTATAAATCTATTCTTAATAGGTATAACAGAAATAGAAAGCGAGAGTTAGTTAAAGCCAAAGTAGCAAAGTTAGTTGAAAATTGGAATGATACTCCTGAGAAGTTAATTGAGCTTTTTAAACTGAATATTGCTAATAGAATTCATAAAATTAATCAGTATGATTTTGACAATCTTTTAGCACTAATGAAATATTGTTTAAAGATAAAAACAGGAGATTTACTCACTATTTATTCAGATAAAGATGAACTAATATCTGCAGCATTTTTTATAAAAAATAAAAATACTGTAACCCAATTAGTTTGTGCTAGTGATTTAAAAAATAGAGATAATGGTGCAAATACGTTTTCCAATGATCGTGCTATTTTTAAATATCAAAAGTATTTTGATATTTATAATTTTGGAGGTTCTTCGATGCAATCTATCGCGAAGTATTATAAAAGTTTTGGAGCTGAAACAGAAGTATATCATCAAATAAAAGATAATAGTTTATCTGCTTTCCTAAAGCTATTTAGAAGATAATTTTTTGGTATATAAATACCAAAAACTCATTCCAGATAAAATACCTGAAATCCACATTAGAACTGCTGTAGTAATCGCAGCTCCTAAAATTCCATAAAGTGGAATTAAGAAAAAGTTTGAAATTATATTTATAGTTAGTGAGACCATTGCTATATAGTAATTTGTCTTTGCGAAACCAATTGATGACAAAAGATTTCCAAATAGATTTCTAAATATAAAGATTCCTGATATTCCAATAATTAATATTCTAAAGCTAAGGATATACTGACTGTAGCTTTCTTCAAATAATATTAAAATATCAGCAGAAAAAAACCAGCAAAAAAGTGTCATTAAGATACTTATAACTGTAAATAAAGACAAATAATTTTTAATGTATTCTATGATATATTTTTTGTTGAATATATTTTCGGTGATTGTTACAAAATCAGTAATTATAAAAACTCTTGGTAGGAATAATAAGCTAAATGGAACTAATGAAATGTATCTATAATTAGTTACCAATTCTGAGTTATTTAATAAATATCCAATTAATAAAATATCTATAACAAAAAGAAGCTGTGTAACTACGTTTGATAAACTTGCAAAAAAACCATATTTCCAAAAGGCTATATTAAAAAGAGGAATCTTTTTAATGGTTTTTAATTCTATTTTTATTTTTGAAATAAAGAAAAATGAAGTGATAATAGGTGTAATTAATAATGCAACTGCATAGCCTTTTTCCTCAAAGCTGTAGCTTAAAATAATTATAGATAACAAAAGAATTAAGCTATTTAAAACTTCAGAAAAAGCATAATTTTTATTATCATGATTTAATCTTAATTGCGCTCTTATTACTTCTAATAAAAAAGTAGGTAGGATAAGAAATGATAATAAAATAATATAGAATTGTGAATCTTTAAATTGAAAAGGAATAAAAAAACTAATTATAATTATAATTATAATTAGTATGATTGAAGTAAGTACTCCATTTTTTAAAACATATAAAAAAATAGTATTCTTTTCAGCTTTATCTTTTGTGATAGCACTAAAGCGTATTAAGCTCTGATGTAATCCAAAGCCGCTAATTGGTAGAAGAAATAGAATAATATTATAAGAAAATAAAACGACTCCTAATTCCTTATTATCAATAAATTTAAGTGCAAACCATGAAGCAGTAAAAGAAATTAAACGACCTAATATTGTAGAAATTAAAACATGATTTCCAGCTCTTTTTTTAAAGTTAAGTAGATATGTAGTTATTTTATTCAGATTTTTATTTTAAAGAAAATTTATATAATTTATTAAATTCTAGTGCAATTACTTTTTCAGAAAAATGCTGTTTTACATAGGAATGCATTTTTTGTTTGTTAACAATAAAATTATTTTGAATTTTTATAATATTATCCAATAATTCTTCTTGATTTCCTTTATTTATTAAATATCCAAAATCTTCTGGAAAATATTCTCTAATTCCACCCACATCTGTTGATATAACTGGGGTTCCAGTAGAAAAAGCCTCTAGAATCACACAGGGTAAGTTTTCGTAGTTACTGAATAGGATGAATAAATTACTTTTATTTAATTCTTTAGCAACTTCTTGGTGTGAAATATGATTTTTAAAAATAATTGAATTAGAATTAATCTTTAGTTCCTTTGCTAATGTTTCATACTTGTGAGCATCTTTTCCTATCAATTTAAAAACAAAAGGATTTATTTTTTCTTGAAGTTTTGCTATAACCTGAAGTATCCCTTCTATATTTTTATGCTCGTTTACTAAGTTTGAGGCGTGAATTATAGTGAAAACAGAATTCTCTATTTTTTCAGGATTAAAAATACTTGTATCTACCACATTCGGTATTGGTTTATAATTTCCTTTATAGGATATTTGTTCTAAAGAGTTTTTTAAATCATTTGATACTGGGCAAACAAAAGCAGCCTTTCGAACTATAATTTTAGATATTAATTTCCTCCAAAAGGATAAAGTACTTGCTTGTGGTTGGTGATACCCTGTCCAATGTTCAGAAATAATAAAAGGTATTTTTTTTATTATTTTTTGATGCAATGCTAGTAATCCAAACGGGTATAATGTATTTAAATGTATTACATCAATTAAACCAATTTTTAGGAGCATTAATTTAAAAGCTTTATAATAAAGGTATATTTTTAGAATTGGATTATTTGTTTTTTTAATGTATCCAATATGTGTTTGTATTCCATCAATAACTTCAGAGACTATTTCAATTTCCTTAATACAATTTTCATCAGAAATTATATGGAGGACACTAATTTTGTTTAAGCTAGAAACTGCTTTAGCATGTCTTTGAATAAAATCACCGTTATTAGGTAATACTCGCGAAGGATACCATCCGCATAAAAATAAAATATGAAGTTTATTATTCAAAAAACTATATAGTTAAAATTTGTTCCACAAATATAACGAGTAATAGACTAGTTTTATTTTATAATTTATATTTTTAGCAAATGAAAATAGAACATGTTTTTTTTGACCTAGATCATACCTTATGGGATTTTGAAAAAAATTCTGATTTAACTTTTCATAAATTATTTAAAGACTATAGTATCGATCTTGAAGTATCCTCTTTTTTAGCAGTTTACAAACCTATTAATTTAAAATTTTGGCGTTTGTATAGGGAGGAAAAAATAAGTAAAGAGAATTTAAGGTATCAAAGATTAAAAGAAGCTTTTGATGTTGTTAATTATGATGCTTCAGACGATTTAATTAATGTTTTAGCGATAAAATACATTGAAATTATGCCAAATTTCAATCATCTTTTTGAAGGTACATTTGATATTTTAGATTATTTGAAAGAAAAATATCAACTTCATATTATTACAAATGGTTTTGAAGAGGTTCAGTCGAGAAAAATGAAAAGCTCTAATATTGATCATTATTTCAATCAAGTAATTACTTCCGAATCTGTAGGTGTTAAAAAACCAAATCCAAGAGTTTTTGAATACGCTTTAAATATCGCTAATGCATCAAAAGAGAATTCTATTATGATTGGCGATAGTATTGAAGCAGATATAGAAGGTGCCTTAAATTTTGGTTTAAAAGCGATTCATTGTGATTTTGAAAATACTGGGGATATTAATACACTTTTTGATACAGTTAACTCACTTTCAGATTTAAAAAAATATCTATAATTGTTGATATTAATATTTGTATTTACTCTTCCATCTTTTCTTTAAAACCTCTCTAAATTGATTTTCTCGAGGATTATTTCCTGGTTCATATAATTTTTTACCTGAAATTTTTTCAGGTAAAAATTCTTGACCTACAAAATTATCTTGGTGATCATGAGAGTATTGGTAATTCTTTCCATAATCTAATTCTTTCATTAATTTAGTTGGTGCATTTCTTAAATGAAGAGGTACCGACAAATCTCCAGTATTTTTAACTAAACTTTGCGCTTCATTAATAGCCAAATATGATGCATTGCTTTTGGCAGAGTTTGCCAAATAGATTGCACATTGACTCAAAATAATCCTTGACTCAGGATTTCCTATTACACTGACTGCTTGAAATGTATTATTTGCCAATATAAATGCTGTTGGATTGGCGTTACCAATATCCTCTGATGCCAAAATAAGCATTCTTCTTGCTATAAATTTCACGTCTTCACCGCCTTCAATCATTCTTGCTAAATAATATACAGCTGCGTTAGGATCACTTCCTCGTATTGATTTTATAAATGCTGAAACTATATCGTAATGCTGTTCACCAGTTTTATCATATCGAGCCGTATTTTTTTGAATTTTAGATAATACTAGTTCATTAGTAATTTCAATCTTATCATCGGTGCCTATTATTAATTCAAAAATATTCAACAACTTTCTTGCATCTCCACCAGAAACTTGTAGAAGCGCATCTGTTTCTTTTAATTTAATCTCTTTCTTAGATATAAACTCATCCTTTTCTATAGCTCTTTTTAATAAATTTACCATGTCATTTTTATCAAATGAATTTAATACATATACTTGACAGCGTGATAGTAGGGCAGGTATTACCTCAAAACTTGGGTTTTCTGTAGTAGCGCCAATTAGTGTAACCCAACCTCTTTCTACAGCCCCTAATAATGAATCTTGCTGTGATTTGCTAAACCGATGTATCTCATCTATAAACAAAATAGGATTTTTTGCTGTAAACAAACCACCGCTTTTTTTTGCTTTTTCTATCACCTCTCTAACGTCTTTTACCCCAGAACTAATTGCACTTAAAGTATAAAAAGGTCTTTGAGAAGTTTTAGCTATTATATTTGCTAAGGTTGTTTTTCCGATGCCTGGAGGTCCCCAAAGAATTAATGACGGAATTATACCTTGTTTGATGTGATTTGTCAAAATACCATTTTCACCAACTAGATGCTGTTGACTAATATAGTCTTCAAGAAATTGTGGTCGTATTCTTTCTGCCAAAGGTTCATTCATATTGTAAAAATAGCAAAGTTTTCTGACAGATTTTGTATGAATCTATTTTGGTTAGATTTTTGTTTATTTTTATATCGATGAAACAAGACGATTACATAAAATTCTCAAAATCTAACTTTACGATTCCGATATTATATATTCTCATTATATGGTTTATATATTTTATAGAAATTTACTTTGGATATAATTTTAATAAGTTTGGAGTTTTACCAAGAGATTTAATTGGCTTTAGAGGTGTTTTCTTAGCACATTTTATACATAGTGACACAATTCATCTATTTAATAATTCAATCCCTTTATTTGTCCTCCTATCATGCCTAATGATGTTCTATAAAGAATCAGCTCTAAGAGTTTTATTTATTGGTGGTTTTTTAACTGGGCTTTTTACTTGGATCATGGCTAGAGATTCTTATCATATTGGTGCTAGTGGAATTGTTTATTTACTTTTTAGTTTTATTTTTTTTAGCGGTGTATTTAAAAAATATTTTAGATTAGTAGCTCTATCACTTACTATCATATTTCTTTATGGGGGGTTAATTTGGTATGTGCTACCAATAGAGGAGGGGATGTCATGGGAAGGACATTTATCTGGTTTTATAGCTGGGTTATTATTATCAATTCTTTTTAGAAATAAAGGGATTGTAAAAACAAAGCCTTATTTTGAACAAACGGAGTTTGATTTATTATTTGATGAAAATGGAAACTTTTCTCCACCAAATTTAGATGAAGTAAATCAAAAGGATTAATCTATTCTTTGTCTTAATGCCTCATATAAGAATGCACCACAGGCTACAGATACGTTAAGAGATTCAATTTCTCCCAAAAGTGGCAACTTTGCTTTATAATCTACCATTTTTAATATAGAAGGATTTACTCCTCTATGTTCTGAACCCATAATGATAGCAATAGATTGTTTAAAGTCGACATCAAAAACTGATTTTTCTGTCTTTTCAGTAGCAGCTACCGTTTTTATTCCTGATGCTTGAAGAAGATAAATGGCATCTTTGATATGATCTACTTTACAGATTGGTATTTTAAAGGCTGCACCTGCAGATGTTTTTATAGTCTCAGCATTTACTGGAGCACTTCCGTTTTTTTGAACAATCACAGCATCTACACCAGTACATTCGGCTGTTCGTAATATTGCTCCAAAATTCCTAACATCAGAGAGTTGATCTAACAATAAAAAAATAGGTGTTTCTTTACTTTCAATTACTTTATCAATTAAAGGTTCTAATTCATGAAACTCTACAGGAGAAATTTGAGCCACTGCTCCTTGATGATTACTATATTTAGATAATCTATCCAATTTTTCTACAGGAACAATACTAGTAGTGATACTTTTCTTTTTAATGAGGTCATTTAATTCTAAAAATAAACTACCTCTTAATCCTTTTTGTAGGTATACTTTATTCATTGTAGAACCACTATTTATCGCTTCGATTATAGATCTAATACCAAATATATTTGTTGTTTCTGTTGTCATGCTTCAAAGATATATTAATTATTGTGCAAAAAAAACCATCTCTGTAAAGAGATGGTTTTTTTAATTTGTATTGTTTGTTCTTTATAGAGTAAAGTCTACAGATGTACTACCACCATATGAACTAGCACTAACATTTGCAATTTGAACACCATCAGCTGATACTACATAAGAAGTACCACCATCACCGTATCCATCAAATATTTGTAATTGGTAATTACCAGAATTTACACATTCTTGAATTGTAATTGAAGTATTAGCCAACCCTGCATAAGCTCCATAAGCTGGAGTAGGGTTACTAGCTAAAACAATTACACCTGCATCTAAATCAATTAACCTCCAGTAAACTTCTTCTGGCCAGCTATCAAAGCCTAAAACCATTTTTACTTTTACTCCGTTGTTAGGACAGTTTAATCCAACACTAATTGTTAAATCACCACCTGTATAAATCATTGGATCAGCAACGATAGACACAACTAAAGTTTGAACCGCGAAAGGAGACATATTAACATCTGTTAAATTAATATCTAACATAGCTTCATTTGATCCTGCAGGAATCGTAACAGTTGTAGGAACTACATAAGCTGCTGGATCTACATCAGTAGAAGCACCATTTACTTGTATACCAACAGTTCTGTCTTGATCTGTAATGTTTGCTGCATAAATTACAACACTTTGAGTTGATGATCCACCTTGGTCAAACGTTACATCCATACTCGATTCTGCGAATGTGATGTAAGGAGTATCCTGAGGATCTACTTCGTCTGTACAACTGTTTAAAGTGAAAACAGCTACAAACATGTATAAAAGAATTCTTAAGTTTTTCATGTTTTAAAATTTGTTAATTAGCTACCACTTATTTGATAAGTGATAGCCAATTTGTTATTATTGATTTTGTGTGCTAATAAAAGGATTAAATTGAATTTCACCTTCTGGAATTTCAAATGTCATTCTTTCATCATTATAAGGAATTGGCTCACCAACAAAAGATAGGTGGTTTGATCCTCTTGTAGAAGTAGCTTGGTTACGTTTCATAGCTAAGTAACTTCTTCCTTCTCCCCATAATTCTATTCTTGTTTGTAAATAGATTTCATCTTTAAGTGCTTGACCTGATAAACCACCAATGTATGATGCATCTGGAACTCTTGTACTTACTAAGTTAGTAAGGTGAACTCTTGCAGCACCATCATTTCCACTAAAAGCAGCCATTTCAGCAGCCATTAAGTGCATTTCTGCAACTCTCATGTATACGTAATCCGCTTTTACGATAGTAGATGTACCAGTATGTACTCTATCTGAATCATAAAACTTAAATAAAGGCATTAAGTGTTGTGCAAAATTTGTGTTATTTAAAAATTGACTCTTTCTTGCATCATTTGAAGGTATCGCATCAAATAAAGAAGCATCAATAGCTTTTAAATCTCCATATGCTGGGTAACTATAACTATAGTAATCCATTTGACCCCACCAAGAAACTAATCCATTACCAGTTTCATTGTTTAAGTCAACTCCCCACATCCATCCTGGAGTAGCAAGGTTGTTAAATCCACCAGTGATTTCAGCACCAGCCATTACAGAATAGTTAGAAATTGCAGCAACTGCCATTTCGTAAGCTTTTCCATAATCTGTACCTCTAGCTCCTAATACATAAGCGTATAATGCTCTAGCTACATCTTGGTTAATCTGAGTTTTATTATCTCTTTGAAATCCTTCTAATAAAGAAATTGCATCAGTTAAATCTCTTTCCATTAGGTCATAGATCTCTTTAGCTGAAACTTTAGGACCATTACGATCTACTGCTGTTCTGTAGATTGGTAAGATTGGCTCATCAGAAGCATATTCTTTTTGGTAAAATTGAGTTAAAAAGAAGTAAGAATGAGCTCTTAATGCTTTCGCTTGACCCATAATTGCTTTGTTAGCAGCGTTTTCTGGAGTTGCGTCCATTCCACCTAATCCGTCGATAACTTCATTACATCCTCTTACGATTCTGTAGTAGTATCTCCAAACTTGTCTGTTGTCACCAAAAGTAAAATCTTGAGGTGCACCAAATTCTGTAATAGAAGCTCTGTACCATCCATATACACTTTGACTTAAAGCAACATCTCCTGAAAGCATATCAGAAAAAATATCATAAGCTTTTAAACCAAAATCATCATGACCACCTGTACCACCGGTACCAGATGTAAATGTAAGTGCATATACACCTGACATTAATGCTCCAGTTACTTCTGGATCTAACGCAGCTGCTTGTTCAAACTGAGCTGAAGTTAGAGTATTCGTATTCGTTAGGGCCGGATCTTCTAAGAAATCCTTCTCACAACTAAAGCTAATTAATGCTACTGCTGAAAGTAAACCAAATTTAAAAATTTTATTCATTTTGTTATATATTTTATTATTTAAAACTTAACTCTTACACCAACTGTAATTGTAGACATTGGAGCGTATAATCTACGTCCTGATCCTCCACTTTCACTTGTTGTTGGTAAAAACCCTCTTCTAGCAGTATTCATAAATAAATTATCTGCAGACATCCAAAGGTTAATTGACTCTAAACCGTTTCCAGTTAAAAATCTACTTGGTACATCATAACCAATATTTACATTGTTTAACGCTAAGTGATCTGTTGAAGTAACAAATCTAGATGAAGATGAAGTTGCATTTTGATCTGCACCATCAGCTAAACGAGGTACGTCAGTTACATCACCTGGGTTTTGCCATCTGTTCGAAATATCAGTGTGGAAGTTGTTTCCAACTGCACCAAAACGATCAGACATTAATTCACCATAATTACCATCATATGCATAACCACCTAAACTATAAGTAAATTGAGTAGAGAATGTAAAGTTGTGGATTTTTCCAGTTAAACGGAAAGCACCTCTTACATCTGCTATTCCAGACTTGTTAAGATATACATCTGAAGCATCAGCATAATTTTTTGTTACTCTTTTCTTGATATTATTTCCTGGCACTAATTGTCTGTATTCTACAATAGAACCTGAAGCGTTAGTTATTTCTGAATCTACTGGGATCCAAGAACTACTTCCTGAAGTTGGCTCATTAGCATCAAATATACCGTTGTTGTTAATATCATCATAATACTGGAACCACATTGGAGCACCATCAGATGGATCTACACCAGCCCATTCACGTTCATAGAAATCAAAGATTGATCTACCAATCGATAAATTACCATTAAGAACTTGTTGTTGTCCTGTTGCAGGATCTAAAGGCATCGCTAAGATTTGATTTTTAACCATTTCACCATTAATATTTAAATCCAAAGAAAAGTTTTCTTTGTTTACTAGGTGTCCAGTTAAATCAAATTCAATACCAGCATTCTCTAATTCACCGTCATTAACCGTGATAGAAGAAATTCCTTCAGATGGTCCAACAAATCTATTAAAGATCATGTTTTCTGTTATCTTACTGTAGTAATCAACTGATCCATCTAACCAAGAACCTAAAGTAAATTCAGTACCAACTTGAAATTGCTTTGCAGCTTCCCAAGTAAGATCTGGATTACCATTTGATCCTGGAGCTAAAGAAATACCACCAGCTAAGTTACCACCATTAAATGTATTGTAACCTGATGATAAACCAACACCAGCTTGATCCCCTGTTGTTCCGTAAGATGCTTTAACTTTTAAGAATCTAAATAAATCGCTATCTTGTAAAAAGCTTTCTTCACTCATAACCCAAGAAGCACCAACAGAACCAAAAGATCCCCACTTCTCATTAACAAATCTAGAAGAACCATCTGTTCTCCAAGAACCTGTTAAGTAATACTTTCCAGCATAGTTATAGTTAAATTGTCCGAAATAAGACTCGATAGTATAACCTGCAGTAGATCCTGAAGGTTGCCCTAGAGTACTTTGGAAATTATCTAAATCTAATAAAAATGCACTAATCTGAAGAGATTTACCTACAGAAGAACTAGTGTCAGTTGAAGCGTTAGATTCGTGAGCCGCTAAAAGATCAAAACTATGATCTCCAAAAGAATTATTATATCTTAAGATCTGTTGAATGTTTTCACTCAAACGAGAGAAATCACTTACATAAATTCTACCACTAGTAGTCTGACCAGTTCCGTAAAATTTATTTGTATAATCTTTATTTTCTTGATTTAAAAACTGAACAGCATAACGAACTTCTGCAGTAAGATTTTCTGTAAATTTAATATTAGCAGAAAAGTTACCATTAAATTCGTGACGATCTGTACCATCAAAATCATACTTAGCTGATGCAAGTGGATTTAATCCATTTGCATTTGGTCTATCTCTAAACCCAGAAAGTGATCCATAATCATATTGATTTCCTCCGTAAAAAGTATCTGGAACTAATTCTCCATTGTCATCTCTTAAGAAAACTGGAAAAATTGGTGCCATCTTATCAGCAAATTCTGTAATATTTTCAGATCCATTGATTTGACCATTCTGAACTGATTCAGAATAAGCATAGTTAATATTAGAGTTTAGACTTAACCAGTCTTTAACTTTAGTATTTACATTTAAACGAGTAGTATATCTCTTATATCCAGTGTTTATAGAATAACCATTGTCATCTAAGAAACCAAAAGATGCGAAGTATCTAGTATCTCCACTACCACCACTCATTCTTAAGTTAGCCTCTGTTCTAATTGCAGCACTAAATGCTTCATCAGCATATCTTTTTGGAGTATATTTTCTTGTTACACCTGGTCTAACTGTTCCAGTTGCTGGATCAATTAAATCTGCTGCACTTGAAACATTCCACATGTTGTATCCTGTTGCAACATAGTTGTTTGTGAATAAGTTAGCATTAGCAAAAGCCACTGGATCTGGTCTCCCATCAGCATTAGCTTTATTTTTAATACCTTCCCATACATATCCTATGTACTCTTCAGGACTTTTTACAACATCGTATCTTGGAATCAATTGATCATTGATACTTGTTTTAACATCTACTTCAATAAATGATTTTGTAGACGATCCAGATTTAGTAGTAATAACTACTACACCATTTGCACCTCTAGAACCATAAATTGCAGTTGCAGTTGCATCCTTTAAGATTGTCGTACTCTTAATATCTGAAGGGTTAATAGAATTAACACTACCAGAGTAAGGAACACCATCTACAACGTATAGTGGTGATCTGTTTCCATTTACAGAACCATAACCTCTAATTCTAATTGTTCCAACAGAACCTGGCTGACCAGAACTATTAATAACAGTTACACCCGCAACCTCTCCAATAAGAGCTTGAGAAACGTTAGAAAAAGATTTAGCTTCTAAATTTTCTTGATTTACTGTAGTTGCAGTACCGGCGAAAGCCTTTTTTGTACTTGTACCATAACCTACAACGATTATTTCGTCTAAAACATTGTTTTCATCTACAGATAACTTTACGTTAATCATGTTTGATGTACCAACAGTTTTTTCTACAGCACTATATCCTAAGTATCTAAAAACTAAAACATCTCCGTTATTAGCTTTTATAGAATATTTTCCATCAAAATCTGTCTCAGTACCTTGAGAAGTACCTTTAATTACAACACTAACTCCTGGCAAAGGTCCCGAAGTTTCGGTAACAGTCCCGGAAATTGTTTTTTCTTGTGCAAATGTAATTTGCACTACAAACGCTAGTAATAGCGTTAAAATCCCATTAAACTTTGTCTTCATTGTATAATTATTTGAATTAATTAACCCCAAAAGTCTTAAATTAATCTTAAAAAAACAATTTTTTAACACTAATTCGTCTAAAAAATAAATTATTATTAAAAAATTCGTCTGAATAAAGCCCTAATTACCTGTTAGTCTTTTGATTAATATCAACTATGATTATAAAAAAAACCACTTCACCTTTAATAATTATCGTTTTTCTTTCTATTAATTATTTACTGTAAGCTAATTCACGAGCTTTTTTTATTTATTTACCTCTATAATTTACCATTTAATTAATCTGTCTTTAAAATGTATTAGTACATTATAGTATGTTACCCCAATAACCAAAAAAAAGAGGCACTTGACAGTGCCTCCTTAAATTAATTAAATTAGATGGTATTAATTCTTATCCCACCATAATTTAGTATGTAAGTCGTCTTGACCTTGCGAAGCTACAATAGCATCATAATTTGCTTTGTTATTGTCCTCCACTGAAGAATCATATGCATGTCTTACAGGTATTCTTTGATCACCAGCATAAATAGAAGGTGTTAAAGCCGGAGAATCTAATCTTCTCCATTCAGCCCATGCTTCAGGACCATTCAGATAAAGAGCGATCCATTTTTCATATGCAATATCGTTAATGTTTCCATATGTATGACTTGCAGTATAAGTAGCAATGTCAGCACTGTCAACACCCCAATACGTCATAGACGCCTCAATTCCTTGAGTGAATAACTCAGCTGGACTAGATGCACCTACATTCCATCCTTTCATTTTAGCCTCTGCCATAGCAAATTTCATTTGCGCAGCAGTGTAAATAGGAGTAGGGTATGTTTCGTTATAAATAATGGTTCCAGTTGGAAAAGAATAATCAGGTACATTCCCATTCACTTTTCCATTCTCAGCACCTACATATACTCCTAATACTCCTGTTCTAGAAGGCTCTCCATATTTTGGAAGTCTAGGATCGGACATACTAGTTAAAGTATTAACTAAAGTCTCACTTAGTACATAATCTTCACGAGTCTTAAATCTATCATGCCAAGGGCTATCACTAGCATCGTCAGAACCATAATTAAATAATATGTTATCTGCATTACTGCTGATGAAATTACCTGATGAGATTACTTGCTCAAACTTTGTTTTTGCTAATGCAGGGTCTGCATCAGAAATTCTTAAAGCCATTGTCATTTTTAATGAATTAGCAAATAATTCCCATTTAGCCATATCGCCGCCAAAAATAACATCTCCACTTGGTCCTGCTCCACTATTGATAAGGGCAAGTGCTTCTTCAACTTCTGCAAACATTATCATGTATATATCCTGTTGCGAGTCAAACTTAGGCTGAGGGTTATCGATTCCTTGAAATGCTTCTGTCCAAGGTAATGCACCCCATCTGTCAGTCATAAATTGAAGAATATACGCTCTAATGATTTTCGCTACAGCTATTTGGTTATTGTTATTACCAAATGCTTCTGCTTGAGCCATTGTCTCAGCACCTTGATTTAACTTTATAATTTCATTTAGATTCTGGATAGGTCCAGTGAAATATGAGTTGTAATTATATGTTAATACTGCATATCTTGATTCACCTGGATATTGACCTTCGGCCAATTGCTGAGTGAATAAGATTCCACTTAAGTTTGTTCCGATACTCGAAACGGTCTTTTGAGCCTGAGTTAACAACTGTGATGTCACAGCTGCAGTAGGTCCATTAGGGTTCTCGTTTGTGTCACCAAAATCTACAGAATCACAAGATGTGAAAATTAGTGATGCACAAATAAATAATGATATTTTCTTTAATGTATTATTCATTTTGTTTCTTTTAGAATGTTAATGTTAGATTCAAACCATACGATGAAGTCATCGGTAAAGTTCCGTTTTCCGCCCAGTTAACACCACTTCTCTTTTCTAATTCTGAAGGATCTACCCAGTCTAAATCTGAATAAATTAGCCATACATTATTAGCGATTAAAGAAAGTTGTGCATTGTCAATTTTAAATCTGTCAGTAAATCCAGAATCAAAATTATAACTTAATTTTACGGTTCTTAATTTAAAGTAACTAGCATCATGAGTATTCTTTTCATAAATAGATCCTAAATTCCCTAAACTATAATAGTCAACAGCGTCAATATATTTATCAACTACTGTACCATCTGATATTGGTGTTCCATTTGCATCTGTTCCACTTTGTAAAACCCCTGTTATGTGAACTCCACCTCCTTGAGATACTGGATCTCTTTTAGGATTCCCTTTGTCATTTAATCCAGCTGTGTAATCTGCTAAACCTGAATGATCCATATATCTTTCTGTTCTAGAATAATACAAACCACCAACTTGACCGTCAAAACCTAAATATAAATCAAAGTTTTTATATCTCATACTAGATGATAAACCTCCAGTAAAATCTGGTAATAAGCTACCGATTTTTTTATTACGTTCTCTAGCAAATTTATCACTACTTGTGAAAATAACACTACCATCAGTATGGTTTGCGTAACCTGTTCCGTAAAATAATCCGTACTCTTCACCTACACGAGCTTGAAGCTTCATGTTAGAGGTATAAGTACTTATGTTATAAGACTCAACTCCAGGATATATAGCATCTACTGTTTTATTAAGTGTTCCAATATTTACCCCAACATTCCATGAGAAATCTTGTTTTTGGATAACTGAAGCGTTTAAAGCGATTTCAATACCGTTAGAAGTAGTTTTTCCAGAATTTAATGTAATTCCAGTATACCCCGTAGAACCATCTAAGCTTACACCAATAGGTAAGTCTTCATCTGTTCTGTTGAAGTAGGTAAAATCCATTCCAAACTTGTCGTTTAAGAACCTTATTTCAGTTCCTATTTCAAATTCACCTCTAGTACCTCCAACTAAATCTCCGTTAGCTTGAGTATTAGGTACAGATAATGTTCCATTTCCTTGGTATAAATCTCCAGCATCATATGTACTAGTAATATTATATGGTCCAGGAAAATAAGGAGCACTTGCATAACCTGCTCGTACTTTCGCAAATGAGATTACATCATTTTGTGGTAAGATTTCATGTAACAAAACACTTCCAGACACTCCAAAAGTATTTACTCTATTGTCTGTTGGTTTTGCTGTAGAAGACCAGTCTAATCTATATGAAGCATCTAAATATGCAAAATCTTTATATCCTAAAGATGTTTTGATAAATGCTCCTCTAGTTTTACTTTTTGTAAGTGATGAGTTTGCTGATATTGGATCTGTAGATCCTGCTAGGTTATAAAAACCTGGAATAGACAAATCTCCATTTGTATTAGCAGATAATCTATTATACTCATTACTAACAACCTCTCCACCTATAGATGCACGAAGATCAATATCTCCATCCATAAAGGTTTCTTTGTAGTTAACCATTCCAAAGAAATGTTCCTTAGTATTTCTACTTTGATACTCAGAATAGAAAGCGGCGTCTAATAAACTTTTTGTTGTTCCTCTATCATTACCACTATATGAATTAAAGGTAGATCTTAATTCTCCTAATACATCAAACTTATCATTGATTTTATAGGTTAAACTAACTTTTCCGAATGTAGTATTCTTATTGTCATATTTAAAGTTTTCATAAGAATGGAAATAAGGAGTATCCCAATATAATGGTCTTAAATCTCTAGGGCCTCTTATATTCCAAGATACTACTTGGCCGTTTCTTTCATAATCTCTTAGACGATCTATGTCTAATTGTCTTTGCCACCATTGATTCATATTAGATCCAATATTCCCATAATTTTGATCTGGGTTATTCAATGTAGACTTATCTTGATAGTTTATTATTGCAGTTGCTGTTAATTTATCAGTGATATTGTATGTTGCATTTACAGAAACATTTACTGTCTTCTGATTAGAGTTTGGTACAATACCTGATTGATCAATATGTGTAAGACTCGTTCTAACATTATAATCATCTCCTGCTTTAGCAAAAGCAAAGTTAGTATTTGATGTTAATGCACTTGCATAAAAATCTTTTACATTATTTGGATTTGCTTTCCAAGCTCTTAGTTCACCAAATTCCGGTGTTCCAGGAATCCAAGAATCCCAATGTCTAACCATTTGGCCACTCATCCTAGGTCCCCATGATTCATCTGCGAAGAAATCTGGATAAGGTTGCCCGTTAAATCCAGCCCATTCTGCAGGATCTACTGAAGGGTCGTAGCTGAAAGTGCTAAAAGTTTGGCTATAACCACCACCATATTCATTTTGGTAGCTTGGTAATGCTGATACTTGATTCACTTGAATAGATTGATCTATTGTAAAAGTAGCTCTTCCTTTTTTAGCTTGTTTAGATGTGATAACGATTACACCATTACGACCATCAGGACCATAAATAGCTGTTGCAGAAGCACCTTTCAATACAGACATATCTGCTATGTTATCAGTATTTATATCGCCTATTGAATAAACTAATACCCCATCAACAACGTATAATACACCTGTCTCACCTCTTAATTTAATTTGAGAATTTCCAAAAGTTGAACTTGAGTTACCAACAATTTGTACACCAGATATTTTACCTGCTAACGAATTATTAATATCTATTTGTTTACCTTTTTGTAATTCCACGCCTCCAACAGATTGCTGGGAGAATCCTAAAGATTTCTTAGATCTTCTCTCACCCAAGGCACTAATAACGATCTCTTCCAGAACATTTCCACCTTCAACCAGTGTTACGTCTATTGTGTTTGAGTCGTCAATAGTTCTTTCTGCTGTTTTGTACCCTAAATAACTAAAGCTTAAAACATCACCAGTTTTTGCTTTAATAGAGTACTTTCCATCGAAATTTGTTTCTGTACCTTTTACTGTACCTTTTATAGATACACTTACCCCGGGAAGAACCCCAGAAGTATCACTAACAGTTCCAGAAACTGTTTTTTCTTGTGCAAACGAAATCTGCACTACTAGCGCTAAAAATAGCGTAAGTATACTTTTTAACATTGTTTTCATTGTTTATTAAATTTGAATTAGTCAAACCAAATATCACATAAAAATGTTAAATAAACTATAATAAATGTTAAAATCTGTTAATTTTTTATAATTATATCAATATTCAATTTAATTCTTTAGTCAATTGTTAAAAGAAACTAATTAGACTTATTATTATTTTAGGGTTTTTATAATCTAGCCGATCATTGTTAATTTTACCTAATGCATAGTTGATATCTATCTGGGAGTTATTTGTTATAAATTTATATCCAGCTCCTATACTGTATATTTTATTGCTTCTGTTAAGGTCTTTAAATTCACCGTAATCTGATATGGTATATGCAAAGGACTTTTTAGATGTTAAAAAGCGATACTCTAGATTGAAGTAGGAGAACTTTGAGGTGAATAAACTTTGCTCATTAAAACCTCTTACAGAGTTTGCGCCACCAATTCTGTATAGTTCATTAAATAAAAAGGTATCAGAATTAATATACCCAGTTGTATTAGCTAAAAAAAGGCTACTTCGATTATTTAAATTAAAGATATACGATGCATGTAGGTCAATTTTAAATTGCTTGGTTGAATTTGAGCTTGATTTTCTTTTTCCAAATCTTGGGTTGATTAGTAAATTAATTTTTTGACTTGAAAAAAAATCATTTAAAGGAATATTGTATTCTAAAATTACCCCTACAAATTGACTTGAAAAATCATCTTTATTTTCAGTATTCAATTCGTTATTTGTTATCTCGGATGTTATTAAATCATAATCGATTGCTAATTTGGTTCTTTGATTGAGATAAATATTGAAATTTGTCTTTAATCTGGTGTTAATAAAACTACTGTCTTGCTTATAAATAGAGAAGTCTAAGCTGCTACTTATTGGAGAGTTGTAAATAAATGGAATTTTTGAACTTAACTTTAATTCTTGTCTTTCTTTGTCAAATCGATTCCAATGAAGAGCCAATTCCTCTCCACGATTAAATGTATTATTTATCTTTAAGTCTAAATAACCATTAAACTGAATTTTACCAGCTTGATTTGTATTGAAATTAATTAATCCATCAAAACTACTATTGTTTTTCTTTTTAAGATACAAGTAAAGGATAGTTGAATCTTTTTTAAATAAAGTTTCAATCTGTTTTGTTTGTTTAATAAAGGAAAGTGAGCTAAGTTTTTTAGAAATAGCATTTAGCTTTTCAGTATTAAAAATTGTTTGGTTATTTATTTTTAGAAAATTCTTGAGATAAGTTTTTGGAAAATTATCATAGCCTTTTATTACGATATCATTTATTTTTCTCCTATGAGACTTAATTATATTTAATTCTGCTAATAAGGTGTTATTTTTAAGCCTTATGTTTTTTAACGATACTTCAGAAAAAGAGAATCCCTGATAGCCGAGCTCCTTTGATATTTTAGATAAGTTTAGTTCTAAATTTTCGACAGGTAGCTTAAGGATTCCTTTTTTTGGAGAAAATTTCTTTAGTAATACGATATTGATTGAATCAACTGAGATTAAAATAGTTTCAATTTTCTTTCCAAGATTCAATTTTACAAAAACAGTGTCCTTGTAAATAATTTTTTTTTCTACACCTAAACTATAATAACCGAAATTTTTCAATTTTTTTTTAATCCTTGACAGCTCTGTGTTTAATTTAGTAATGTTTAAATGTTTCTGCTGGTAATTTATCTTAGTTATTACAATATTGTTTTTTTCTTTAAAAGTTGAAATTTTTAAGATTAAATCTTGACCAAGTATTTCGCTCGGAAAAAGTGAAAAAGAAAATATAAATAGGAAGAAAATCTGTTTTTTTTTCAAAATTGATTGTAATATAATAATCAAAAGTAAATTAAAAAGAAAGAAGATGTTTTGTAAATAGTTCATTTTTTAAAAAATAACTCACCGATATTTGTATAAATAGAAATTAGTCGTACATTTGCACACTCTTAGAAAATAAGAGAAAGGTTTAATATAAACGAAAACAGGAATTATTTAGTATGCCAACTATTCAACAATTAGTTCGTAAGGGAAGAACCAAAATAACTAAGAAGAGCAAATCGGCTGCTTTGTCGTCTTGTCCTCAAAGACGTGGAGTTTGTACACGTGTTTACACTACAACACCAAAGAAACCTAATTCAGCAATGCGTAAAGTTGCAAGAGTTAGATTGACAAATGGTAATGAGATAAACGCATACATTCCAGGTGAAGGACATAACTTACAAGAGCACTCGATAGTATTAGTTAGAGGTGGAAGGGTAAAAGATTTGCCAGGAGTTAAGTACCACGTAGTTCGTGGTGCATTAGATACTGCAGGAGTTGAAGGAAGAACTCAACGTAGGTCTAAATACGGTGCAAAACGCCCAAAGAAGTAAATTATTAATTAACTTTTTTAATGTAAAGACATGAGAAAAAGAAGAGCGAAAAAAAGAGTCCTTTTACCGGATCCAAAATTTAATGATCAATTAGCAACACGTTTTGTGAACAACTTGATGTGGGCTGGTAAAAAGTCTGTAGCGTTCAAAGTATTTTACGATGCATTAGATATCGTAGAACAGAAAAAAGGAGAGGATGAAGAAAAATCGTCTCTAGAATTGTGGAAAGAAGGTTTATCACATGTTATGCCTCACGTAGAGGTTAGATCTAGACGTGTAGGTGGTGCAACATTTCAAATCCCAATGCAAATTAGACCAGATCGTAAAGTATCTATGGCCATCAAATGGATGATTCTTTATGCTAGAAAGCGTAACGAAAAAACTATGGCACAAAGATTAGCTGCTGAAATTTTAGCTGCTGCTAAAGAAGAAGGTGCTGCTGTTAAAAAGCGTACTGATACTCACAAAATGGCAGAAGCAAATAAAGCATTCTCTCACTTTAGATTTTAATAGAAATGGCTAGAGATTTAAAATATACTAGAAATATTGGTATTGCAGCTCATATTGATGCTGGTAAGACCACTACAACAGAACGTGTACTTTATTATACAGGAGTTTCTCACAAGATAGGAGAAGTTCATGATGGTGCAGCTACTATGGACTGGATGGAGCAAGAGCAAGAAAGAGGTATTACAATTACTTCTGCTGCTACTACTTGTACTTGGCAATTTCCAATGGAAAATGCAAAAGAGCTTCCAGACACTAAAGATTACCATTTTAATATTATTGATACCCCAGGCCACGTAGATTTTACTGTAGAGGTAAATAGATCTTTACGTGTACTTGATGGTTTAGTATTTTTGTTTTCAGCAGTTGATGGCGTTGAGCCACAATCTGAGACCAACTGGAGACTTGCTGATAACTACAAAGTACCAAGAATTGGTTTTGTAAATAAAATGGACCGTCAAGGATCTGATTTTATGATGGTTTGTAAGCAAGTGAAAGAAATGTTAGGTTCTAACGCAGTGCCAATTGTTTTGAACATTGGTGATGAAGAGAATTTTAAAGGTATTATAGATCTTGTTAAGAACAGAGCTATAGTATGGCATGAAGAAGGAATGGGCTCAACATTTGATGTTGTAGATATTCCTGAAGATTTAAAAGAAGAAGCAAAAATTCTTCGTGGTAAACTTATTGAAGAAGTTGCTGCTTATGATGAAGATTTGTTAGAAAAATATATGGAGGATGAAGACTCTATAACAGAAGAAGAAGTGCATTCTGCATTAAGAGCTGCTGTTATGGATATGTCTATTATTCCTATGATTTGTGGTTCTGCATTTAAAAATAAAGGAGTTCAGTTCCTTTTAGATGCTGTATGTCGTTATTTGCCTTCACCTATGGATAAAGAAGGTATTGTCGGTATAAACCCAGATACAGAAGAAAAAGAATTACGTAAACCAAGTGTAGATGAGCCTTTTGCTGCTTTAGCATTTAAGATTGCTACAGATCCTTTTGTGGGTCGTTTAGCATTTTTTAGAGCATATTCTGGTCGTTTAGATGCAGGTTCTTACGTTTTAAATAACCGATCCGGTAAAAAAGAGCGTATTTCACGTATTTATCAAATGCATGCCAACAAGCAGAATGCAATTGATTACATCGAAGCTGGAGATATTGGTGCTGCTGTTGGTTTTAAGTCTATTAAAACAGGAGATACACTAACAGCTGAAAAGCATCCTATTGTTTTAGAATCTATGGATTTTCCAGATCCAGTAATTGGTATTGCTGTTGAACCTAAGACGAAAGCTGATGTAGACAAATTAGGTATTGGCTTAGGTAAATTAGCTGAAGAAGATCCTACTTTTACAGTACGTTCGGATGAGGCTTCAGGACAGACAATTATTTCTGGAATGGGAGAGTTACATTTAGATGTGATTGTAGACCGTTTAAGACGTGAATTTAAAGTAGAAGTTAATCAAGGTCAACCTCAAGTTGAGTATAAAGAAGCTATTACTGCAGAAGCAGATCACAGAGAAGTTTATAAGAAACAATCTGGTGGTCGTGGTAAGTTTGCTGATATTGCTTTTACTATAGGTCCAGCTGATGAGGGTATTCAAGGTTTACAATTTAAATCCGTTATTAAAGGTGGTAATGTTCCTAGAGAATTTGTTCCTTCGGTAGAGAAAGGTTTTAAAGAAGCCATGAGAAACGGTCCTTTGGCTGGTTATGAAATGGACTCAATGAAAGTTACACTAAGAGATGGTTCTTTCCACGCAGTGGATTCAGATGCATTATCTTTTGAGCTTGCAGCAAAAATGGGTTACAAAGCTTCTGCAAAATCTGCTAAAGCTAAAA
Source organism: uncultured Polaribacter sp. (assembly GCA_913047375.1). Lineage (GTDB taxonomy): Bacteria > Bacteroidota > Bacteroidia > Flavobacteriales > Flavobacteriaceae > Polaribacter. Next base: position 17,574 of record CAJWTV010000008.1, on the reverse strand, counting down.
TCATGGAGCCCTTAATGAAGTTAGAGGTCCTAACTCCGGAGGCAAATATGGGTGATATTGTTGGAGATTTAAATAGAAGAAGAGGCCAAGTTAATGACATGAGTGATCGTGCAGGTTCTAAAGTTGTAAAAGCGATAGTTCCATTATCAGAAATGTTTGGTTATGTTACTGCCCTAAGAACTATGTCTTCCGGTAGAGCAACATCCACTATGGAATTTTCACATTACGCTGAAACTCCTTCTAATATATCTGAAGAAGTAATCGCAAAATCTAAAGGTTAATCTACTTAATAATTACAAGATGAGTCAAAAAATTAGAATAAAATTAAAGTCTTACGATTACAACTTAGTAGATAAATCTGCTGAAAAAATTGTAAAAACTGTTAAAAGTACAGGAGCTATTGTAAATGGACCTATACCTTTACCAACACATAAAAAGATTTTCACTGTTTTACGTTCACCACACGTAAACAAAAAGTCTAGAGAACAATTTCAATTATCTGCTTATAAAAGATTATTAGATATCTATAGTTCTTCATCGAAGACCATTGATGCTCTAATGAAACTTGAGTTACCTAGTGGAGTTGAAGTTGAAATTAAAGTATAAGTAAAAAAGTTAGAGATTTTTTAAAATTTCTTTAATTTACATGTCCCGAGCGTTTCGCAGAGGAAAAACGGAAAAAACATATTCAGCGTTGAAAATGTTTTTACGCTGTTTTTTTTTGATAAAACTCAAGAGGATAAATATGAAACAATAGTTTCAAACAAATAATTATTAATATAGACGCGCTGGATAAAAATCTATCGTCTTAAATTTTAACTAAATGTCTGGGTTAATAGGAAGAAAAATTGGAATGACCAGCTTATTTGATGCAAACGGGAAGAATATTCCTTGTACTGTAATCGAAGCAGGTCCTTGTGTTGTCACCCAAGTCAGAACTGAAGAGGTTGACGGATACAATGCGTTACAACTTGGTTTCGATGACAAAAAAGCGAAAAGCTCTAATAAAGCTTTAGACGGTCACTTTAAAAAAGCTGGATCAATCGCAAAAAGAAAAGTCATTGAATTTCAAGGATTTGAGAATGAGTTTAAATTAGGAGATGCTATTACAGTAGATCACTTCGAAGAAGGTGAATTTGTAGATGTTTCAGGTACTTCTAAAGGAAAAGGTTTCCAAGGTGTTGTAAAACGTCATGGATTTGCCGGAGTTGGTCAAGCAACACACGGTCAACACAATCGTTTAAGAGCTCCCGGATCTATTGGAGCAGCTTCTTACCCAGCAAGAGTATTCAAAGGAATGCGTATGGGAGGTAGAATGGGTGGAGACACAGTTAAAGTACAAAATCTAAAAGTATTAAAAGTGGTTGCTGAAAAGAACTTACTTGTTGTTAAAGGAGCAGTTCCTGGACACAAAAATGCTTACGTAACTATTCAGAAATAATGAAAGTAGCAGTTTTAGATATTACAGGAAAAGATACAGGTAGAAAAGTTGAACTTTCTAGCGATGTATTCGAAATAGAGCCAAACAATCATGCTATTTATTTAGATGTAAAGCAGCACTTGGCTAACAAAAGACAAGGGACTCACAAATCTAAAGAGAGAGCTGAGATAAGTGGAAGTACAAGAAAAATCAAAAAACAAAAAGGAACTGGTACTGCAAGAGCAGGTTCAATCAAGTCTGGTGTTTTTAGAGGTGGAGGTCGTATGTTTGGACCAAGACCAAGAAATTACTCTTTCAAATTAAACAAAAATTTAAAGCGTTTAGCTCGTAAATCTGCTTTAAGTACACAAGCAAAAGAAAACAATTTAGTTGTTGTTGAGAACTTTGAGTTCGATTCACCAAAAACTAAGAGTTTTGTTAACGTACTGAAGGCATTAGGGTTAGAAAACAAAAAATCTTTGTTTGTCTTGTCTGGGTCAAATAATAATGTATATTTGTCATCACGAAATTTAAAAAGAACTAAAGTCGTAAGTAGTTCAGATATAAGTACTTACGGAGTTTTAAACGCAAGTAAAGTTGTGTTTATGGAAAGTTCTTTAGAAGGAATTGAGTCAAATTTTAGCAAATAATAGATATGAGTATTTTAATAAAACCTATTATTACCGAAAAAGCAACTAACGATAGCGAAGTTTATAACCGTTATACATTTGTTGTAGATAAAAAGGCTAATAAAATAGAGATCAAAGTTGCGGTAGAAGCTGCATACGGAGTAACTATTTCAAGTGTGAAAACCTTAAACTATCCAATCAAAAGAAATACAAAGTTTACTAAAAAAGGTTTAGTAACTGGTATTAAGAGTGGATACAAAAAGGCAATCGTACAATTAGCAGAGGGAGAAAGTATTGATTTTTATAACAATCTTTAAGAAAAGACAAAAATGTCAGTTAGAAAATTAAAACCAATAACACCAGGTCAGCGTTTTAGAGTTGTAAATGGGTTCGACGCCATAACAACTGATAAGCCGGAGAAAAGTTTACTTGCTCCGAAAAAAAGATCTGGAGGTCGAAACAATCAGGGAAGAATGACAACTCGTAATATAGGAGGGGGTCATAAACAAAAATATCGTATTATCGATTTCAAAAGAGATAAGCACAATATCCCTGCAACAGTAAAAACTATAGAGTACGATCCAAATCGTACTGCATTTATTGCTTTACTAAGTTATGCTGATGGAGAAAAACGTTATGTAATTGCGCAAAACGGTTTACAAGTAGGTCAAACAGTAGTATCAGGAAGTAATGTTGCTCCGGAAGCAGGAAATGCAATGTTATTGAGTGATATTCCACTAGGAACAACAATCTCGTGTATTGAGTTACACCCAGGTCAAGGAGCTGTCATGGCTCGTTCAGCTGGTTCTTTTGCACAATTAATGGCAAGAGATGGTAAATATGCAACTCTTAAGTTACCATCTGGTGAAACTAGACTTGTTTTATTAACTTGTAATGCTACTATTGGTGTTGTATCCAATTCTGATCATCAATTACTAGTATCTGGTAAAGCAGGTAGAAGAAGATGGTTAGGTAGAAGACCAAGAGTAAATGCTGTAAGAATGAATCCAGTTGATCACCCAATGGGAGGTGGTGAAGGAAGAGCTTCTGGTGGACATCCAAGATCTAGAAATGGTATACCTGCTAAAGGTTTCAAGACAAGATCGAAGAAGAAAGCAAGTAATAAATACATTATAGAACGTAGAAAGAAATAATAAGTTATGGCAAGATCATTAAAAAAAGGACCTTTCGTTCACTATAAATTAGAGAAAAAAGTTTTAGCCAATGTTGAAGCAGGGAATAAAACAGTTATCAAAACTTGGTCAAGAGCAAGTATGATTACTCCTGATTTCGTTGGACAAACAATTGCAGTTCACAACGGACGTCAGTTTGTACCTGTTTATGTTACAGAAAACATGGTAGGTCATAAGTTAGGCGAATTTTCACCAACACGTTCTTTTAGAGGACATGCAGGTGCAAAAAATAAAGGTAAAAAATAGTAGGCTATGGGAGTTCGTAAAAAAAATATGGCAGATCAGTTAAAAGAAGCTAGAAAGCATAAAGCTTTCGCAAAGCTGACTAACTGTCCTACATCACCAAGAAAAATGCGTTTAGTAGCAGATCAAATAAGAGGAGTTGAAGTTGAAAAAGCTATACAAATCTTAAAATTTAGCCCTAAAGAAGCATCAATTAATTTAGAGAAATTGTTAATGTCTGCAATAGCAAACTGGCAAGCTAAAAATGAAGATGCAAGTATTGAAGAAGCTGGATTATTTGTAAAATCTATTTGTGTAGATAGCGCAGGAATGTTAAAAAGGTTAAGACCAGCTCCACAAGGGCGTGCTCATAGAATTCGCAAGCGTTCTAATCACGTAACTTTAGAGTTAGGAAGTAAAAATAAAAGTAATTAATCAAAGTAGAAATGGGACAAAAAACTAATCCAATAGGAAATCGTTTAGGAATCATCAGAGGTTGGGAATCTAACTGGTATGGTGGAAATGACTACGGAGACAAAATTGCTGAAGATGATAAAATAAGAAAGTATGTAAATGCTAGATTATTTAAGGCGAGTGTATCAAGAGTAATCATTGAGCGTACTTTAAAACTTGTAACCGTTACTATCACAACTGCACGTCCAGGTATCATAATTGGTAAAGGAGGTCAAGAGGTAGACAAGTTAAAAGAAGAGCTTAAAAAAATTACAGGCAAAGAAGTTCAAATTAATATTTTTGAAATTAAACGTCCAGAGTTAGATGCTAAATTAGTAGCTGCTAGTGTTGCACGTCAAATTGAAAATAGAATTTCTTACAAGAGAGCTATTAAAATGGCTATTGCTGCGACAATGCGTATGAATGCTGAAGGAATAAAAATTCAAATTTCAGGTCGTTTAAATGGAGCAGAGATGGCACGTTCAGAACATTTTAAAGAAGGTAGAATTCCTCTTTCTACTTTTAGAGCAGACATCGATTATGCACTTGTAGAATCTCATACCACTTATGGAAGATTAGGTGTTAAAGTATGGATTATGAAAGGTGAGGTATATGGAAAAAGAGAATTATCTCCATTAGTTGGATTGTCTAAGAAACAATCTGGTCCTAAAGGTGGCGGTGATAGATCTAAACGTCCACAACCTCGTAGAAGAAAATAATTTTTAAAATTAGAAATTAAAAATGTTACAGCCAAAAAGAGTAAAATACCGTAAGGTACAGAAGGCAAAAGGAAATATGAATGGTATTTCTGGTAGAGGAAATCAACTTTCTAATGGAATGTTCGGTATTAAATCAATAGACCAAAACTTACTAACTTCACGTCAAATTGAAGCAGCTCGTATTGCGGCAACACGTCATATGAAAAGAGAAGGTCAATTATGGATTAAGATATTTCCAGACAAACCTATTACTAAGAAACCTCTAGAGGTTCGTATGGGTAAAGGAAAAGGGGCTCCAGATCATTTCGTTGCAGTGATAAAGCCAGGTAGAATTTTGTTTGAAGTTGGTGGTGTGCCAATGGACGTAGCTAAAGAAGCTTTACGTTTAGCCGCTCAAAAGCTTCCTGTAAGAACAAAGTTTGTAATAGCAAGAGATTTTGATACTAACGCTTAATTCTAAATAATATGAAACAATCAGAAATAAAAGAATTAGCTACAGCTGACCTTAACGAGAAGCTTGGAGCGTTGCAAAAGAATTATAGCGATCTTAAGATGGCTCACGCCATAACACCAATGGAGAATCCATTACAGTTAAGAAGCTTAAGAAGAACTGTCGCAAGAATTGCTACAGAATTAACAAAAAGAGAATTACAATAATTCTATAGTCAGTTTTAAAGATGGAAAAAAGAAATCTTAGAAAAGAGAGAATTGGTGTGGTTTCAAGTAGCAAAATGGAGAAATCTATCGTTGTTGCAGAAACTAAAAGAGTAAAGCACCCAATGTACGGAAAGTTCGTATTAAAGACTAAGAAGTACGTTGCACACGACGAAAAGAATGATTGCAACGAAGGAGATACTGTTAGGATCATGGAAACAAGACCTATGAGTAAATCTAAACGTTGGAGATTAGTAGAAATCCTAGAAAGAGCTAAATAATATGTTACAGACAGAATCAAGATTAAAAGTCGCAGATAATACTGGAGCAAAAGAAGTTTTAGTAATTAGAGTTTTAGGAGGTACGAGAAAACGTTACGCAAGCATTGGAGACAAGATTGTTGTAACAGTTAAATCTGCAACTCCTAACGGAACTGTAAAAAAAGGTCAAGTATCTAGAGCAGTTGTTGTAAGAACGAAAAAAGAAGTAAGACGTAAAGACGGATCATACATTAGATTTGATGATAATGCTTGTGTACTTTTAAATCCTACGGAGGAAATGAGAGGAACACGTGTATTTGGACCCGTTGCCCGTGAACTTCGTGAGAAACAATTCATGAAAATAGTATCATTAGCACCTGAAGTGCTTTAAACAAGAGACAAGATGAAGAAGTTTAAAATAAAATCAGGAGATACTGTAAAAGTAATTGCAGGAGATCACAAAGGTTCAGAAGGTAAAGTTTTACAAATTTTAGCAGACAAAGATAGAGTTCTTGTAGAGGGTGTTAATTTAGTATCAAAGCATACTAAGCCAAGCGCGCAGAATCCACAAGGAGGTATCGTTAAAAAAGAAGCTTCATTACACATATCTAATGTTTTATTATTAGAAGATGGTGTTGCTGTAAGAGTAGGATTTAAGTTTGATGGAGATACGAAAACAAGAATCTCTAAAAAAACTAAAAAATAATAATCATGAGTTACGTACCAAGATTAAAAGCAGAATATAAGAGCAAAATAGTAAGTGCTCTTAAAGAAGAATTTAGTTATAGTAATATAATGCAAGTGCCTAAATTAGAAAAGATTGTTCTTTCTAAAGGAGTTGGTGCTGCTATTGCAGACAAAAAACTAATAGATTACGCTTTAGAAGAATTGACTACAATTACAGGTCAAAAAGCTATAGCAACAATGTCCAAAAAGGATGTTGCAGCATTTAAGTTGCGTAAAGGTATGCCAATTGGTGTAAAAGTTACTTTACGTGGAGATAAAATGTATGAGTTCTTAGATAGATTGGTTACCGCATCATTACCACGTGTTAGAGACTTTAACGGTATAAAAGCAAACGGCTTTGATGGAAGAGGTAATTACAATTTAGGAATTACAGAACAAATCATTTACCCAGAAATTAATATTGATCAAGTAAAGAAAATCAATGGTATGGATATTACATTTGTAACATCTGCAAACACTGATAAGGAAGCTAAATCATTATTAACTGAATTAGGTTTACCATTTAAAAAGAATTAAAGAGATGGCTAAAGAATCAATGAAAGCACGTGAGCGTAAAAGAGCAAAAACAGTTGCTAAATATGCTGAGAAAAGAAAAGCTTTAAAAGAAGCTGGAGATTACGAGGGTTTACAAAAATTACCAAAAAATGCCTCACCAGTAAGAATGCACAACAGATGTAAGCTTACCGGTAGACCAAAAGGTTATATGCGTCAATTTGGACTTTCACGTGTTACATTTCGTGAAATGGCAAATCAAGGCTTAATACCTGGAGTAAGAAAAGCTAGTTGGTAAGATTAAAAAAATAAATCTCAAACTAAAAAATAGAATTTGTATATTTGCACGCTCTATTTTTTTGAGTAAAATAAATTTTAACTGATTATAGGTTCATTTGTCACGGAGAAATCCGTAGCATCAATAGAGATGATTGAAAACCGTAGTCGCAATCTTAATTAATATGTATACAGATCCAATCGCGGATTTTCTAACCAGAGTTAGAAATGCAATCGCAGCAGGACACAGAGTAGTAGAAATTCCAGCTTCAAATTTGAAGAAGGAAATGACTAAAATTTTGTTTAATCAAGGGTATATTTTAAGCTATCAGTTCAATGACGATAAAGTTCAGGGGACAATCAAGATAGCTTTGAAATACAACAAAGAAACGAAAGAGTCAGTAATCAGAAAAATCCATAGAATCAGTACACCTGGTTTACGTAAATACGTTGGCTCAACAGAGATGCCAAGAGTATTGAACGGTCTTGGTATCGCTATTGTTTCAACATCTAAGGGTGTAATGACAAATAAAATGGCACGTCAAGAAAATGTTGGTGGAGAAGTTTTATGTTACGTTTATTAAACCTTAAGAAATGAGTAGAATAGGAAAAAATCCCGTTAGCATTCCACAAGGTGTAGATGTAAACATAAACGACAATATTGTAACAGTAAAAGGAAAATTAGGTGAGTTAACTCAGTCAATTTCTGATGGAATTACAATTAAGATAGAAGATGCTCTTATCGTACTAGATAGAGCCTCAGAATCTAAAGATCATAAAGCGCAACATGGCTTAATGAGAGCTTTGATCAATAATATGATTGAAGGAGTAAGTAAAGGATGGACCAAAGAATTACAATTAGTTGGTGTAGGTTACAGAGCTTCGAATCAAGGTCAAAAATTAGATTTAGCATTAGGATATTCTCACAACATTGTTTTACAAATAGCTCCAGAGGTTAAGTTGGAAACAATATCAGAAAAGGGAAAAGATCCAATCATTAAATTATCTTCTTTTGATAAGCAATTAGTAGGTCAGGTAGCTGCAAAGATTCGTTCTTTCAGAGCACCGGAGCCTTATAAGGGTAAGGGAGTTAAATTTGTAGGAGAAATATTAAGAAGAAAAGCAGGTAAATCTGCATAATTATATAATATTATGGCATTATCAAAGCTTGAAAGAAGAACTAGAATTAAGCATAGAATCAGGAAAATAATTTCTGGTACAGCTACTAAACCAAGATTATCAGTGTTTAGAAGTAATAAAGAAATTTATGCTCAATTAGTAGACGATGTTAACGGAGTTACAATAGCTAACGTTTCATCAAGAGATAAAGAAATTAAAGCAACCTCTAAAACTGATGCAGCTTCTGCAGTAGGTAAAGGGATTGCAGAACAAGCAACTAAAGCAGGCTTAGATACTGTAGCTTTTGACAGAAACGGATATTTATATCACGGTAGAGTAAAAGTATTAGCAGAGGCTGCAAGAGAAGCTGGTTTAAAATTTTAAGAAATTATGCAAGGTTATAAAAACGTAGAAAGAATTAAACCAAGCGGGTTAGAGCTTGTAGATAAGTTAGTAGGTGTTCAACGTGTTACAAAAGTAACTAAAGGTGGTAGAGCATTTGGTTTCTCTGCTATTGTAGTAGTTGGTGATGGTAATGGTGTTGTTGGTCACGGTTTAGGTAAATCTAAAGATGTTGCTTCTGCAATTGCTAAAGCTATTGAAGACGCAAAGAAAAATTTAGTAAGAATACCTCTATTAGAAGGTACCTTACCTCACGAGCAAAAAGGTAAGTTTGGTGGAGCAAAAGTTTTCATCAAGCCTGCATCTCCTGGTACAGGAGTTATTGCTGGTGGTGCAGTACGTGCGGTATTAGAATCTGTAGGAGTTCATGATGTATTATCAAAATCTCAAGGTTCTTCAAATCCTCACAATGCAGTAAAAGCAACTTTTAATGCATTATTACAATTACGTAGTGCTGCACAAATTGCTAAACAAAGAGGAGTATCTTTAGAAACAGTATTTAACGGATAAATCTAATAACGATGGCAAGAATTAAAGTTACACAAGTAAAAAGTCAAATCGGACGTCTTCAAAGTCAAAAGAGAACTTTAGAAGCATTAGGCTTACGTAAAATGAACCAAACTGTAGAGCACGAGGCAACTCCCTCAATTATTGGTATGGTAAATACAATTAAACACTTAGTTTCTTTCGAAGAAATTAAATAAGATATATAGACAAATGAATTTACACAATTTAACACCCGCAGAAGGTTCCATTAAAAAAGGAAAGAGAATAGCAAGAGGTGAAGGATCTGGAAAAGGTGGGACTGCGACAAGAGGTCATAACGGTCAAAAATCACGTTCAGGTTATTCTAGAAAAATTGGTTTTGAAGGAGGTCAAATGCCACTTCAAAGACGTGTTCCTAAGTTTGGTTTTACAAACATTAACCGTATAGAACACCAAGGTATCAACATTGAAAAATTACAAGCTCTTGTTGATAGTGGGAAAATTACTGATACAGTTAATTTAGATATTTTAATTGCTAACAGATTAGCAGGTAAAAATGACCTAGTAAAAATATTAGGGAATGGTGAGTTAAAAGCTAAATTAAATATAACGGTACACAAGTTTACTGCATCTGCAAAAGCGGCTATTGAAGCTGCCGGTGGTGAAGCGGTAACTATATAGAAAAAGTATAATATGAGTTTCACAAAAACGATAAAAGACATTTTTAGTATTGAAGAATTAAAAAATAAAATTCTTCTAACTATCGGTTTAATTGCTGTTTATAGATTTATGGCGGCTGTTCCATTACCAGGAATAGATCCATTACAATTAACGGCCTTAAAAGATAGTGCTTCTGATGGAGGACTTTTAGGACTATTAAATGCCTTCACTGGTGGAGCATTTGCAAGAGCATCAGTTATGGCGCTTGGAATAATGCCTTATATTTCCGCTTCTATTGTAGTACAATTAATGGGGATAGCAATTCCTTATTTACAGAAATTACAAAAAGACGGTGAAAGTGGACGTAAAAAAATTACTCAAATTACAAGATGGTTAACTATTGCTATTACCTTAGTTCAGGCACCAACTTATATAACTGCTATTAAAACACAATTTGGATTAGGACCAGAAGCGTTTTTAGTAAGTGGACCAATATTTTGGGTTTCATCTATTATTATACTAACTGCAGGTACAATTTTTGCAATGTGGTTGGGTGAGCGTATTACAGACAAAGGAGTAGGTAATGGAATCTCGTTATTAATTACAGTAGGTATTATAGCGAATTTTCCAGCAGCTTTCTTACAAGAATTCGTTGCGAAAACAACAAATGCAGGAGCAGGTGGATTTATGATGATTTTAATTGAAATTATCGTTTGGTTTATAGTAATTTTACTAACAGTTCTTTTGGTTACTGCTGTTCGTAAAATTGCAGTACAATATGCAAGAAGAACAGTAGCAGGTAACGCTCAAAACACAGCTGGTTCGAGAGATTACATCCCTTTGAAATTAAATGCTGCAGGAGTTATGCCAATTATATTTGCTCAAGCTTTAATGTTTGCACCAGGAGCGTTAGCTCAAAAGTATCCCGCATTTGCAGGATTTCAAGATCCTTTCGGATGGCAGTATAATTTATTATTTGCATTACTGATCATTATCTTCAGTTTTTTCTATACAGCAATTACTGTTCGTACAGACGAAATGGCTCAAGGTTTAAAAAGAAGTGGCGGTTTTATTCCAGGTATTAGACCAGGAAAGGATACAGCAGATAGATTAGATAGTGTATTATCTAGAATTACTTTCCCAGGATCGTTATTCTTAGCGGCATTATCTGTCTTACCGGCTGTTGCTTACCAATTTGGAGTTCAACAAAGTTGGGCAATGTTTTATGGAGGTACTTCGTTAATCATTATGGTTGGTGTAGCTATCGATACATTGCAGCAAATTAACTCGTATTTATTAAATCGTCATTACGATGGATTAATGAAAGCAGGGAATACTAATAGAAAATCATTAAACGAGTAAGATGGCTAAGCAATCAGCAATCCAACAAGACGGAACGATTACAGAAGCATTATCAAATGCGATGTTCCGTGTAGAATTAGAAAATGGTCATGTTGTCACAGCACATATTTCTGGTAAAATGCGTATGCATTACATCAAATTGTTACCAGGTGATAAAGTAAAGTTAGAAATGAGTCCTTATGATTTGACTAAGGCAAGAATTACTTATAGATATTAATAAAATTTAGACTAATGAAAGTTAGAGCATCAGTAAAAAAGAGAAGTGCCGACTGCAAGATTGTTCGCAGAAAAGGTAGATTATATGTAATTAATAAACAAAATCCTAGATTTAAACAAAGACAAGGGTAATGGCAAGAATAGCAGGTATAGATATTCCAAAGAATAAAAGAGGTGTTATAGCTTTAACTTACATCTTTGGTATAGGAAGTAGCAGAGCTCAAGAAGTTCTAGCAAAAGCAAAAGTTGACGAAAGTATCAAAGTCCAAGATTGGACTGATGATCAAATCGCAGCAATTAGAGAACAAGTTGGATCTTTCACTATCGAGGGTGAATTACGCTCGGAAGTCCAATTACACATCAAACGTTTGATGGATATTGGATGTCAAAGAGGAATTCGTCATAGACTAGGTCTTCCGTTAAGAGGACAAAGAACTAAGAATAACTCCAGAACAAGAAAAGGTAAGAGAAAAACTGTAGCTAACAAGAAAAAATAAAGTTAGACAAAGTAATAAAGATCTAGATGTTAGTTTTAAACTAACATAGTAGAAAACTAAATTACTAAAACTTAAATAATTATGGCAAAAGCAAGTTCAAAAAAACGTAAAGTAATAGTAGAATCTGTAGGAGAAGCTCACGTAACTGCATCTTTTAACAATATCATTATTTCTTTAACAAACAAAAAGGGAGATGTTATTTCTTGGTCATCTGCAGGAAAAATGGGTTTTAGAGGTTCTAAAAAGAATACTCCTTATGCAGCCCAACTAGCAGCAGAAGATTGTTCAGTAGCAGCTAAAGAAGCTGGTTTACGAAAAGTTAAAGTTTATGTTAAAGGACCAGGTAATGGAAGAGAATCAGCAATAAGATCATTACACAACGCAGGTATTGAAGTAACTGAAATCATTGACGTTACACCAGTTCCTCACAATGGTTGTCGTCCACCTAAGAGAAGAAGAGTATAATTAAATATTTTAACTAAGTAGGATTTTTAGATTATCGAAGGAATAAGCCTTAATTCATAATCCCTACTTTAATAACAACGAAATGGCAAGATATACAGGACCAAAAACTAAAATTGCTCGTAAATTTGGCGAAGCAATTTTCGGAGAAGATAAAAACTTCGAAAAAAGAAATTTTCCTCCAGGACAGCACGGAAATGCTAAAAGAAGAGGAAAGAAATCTGAATATGCAATCCAATTAATGGAGAAGCAAAAAGCTAAATATACTTATGGTATACTAGAGCGCCAATTCAGTAACTTATTTAAAAAAGCATCTGCATCTCAAGGGATAACAGGTGAAATATTATTACAATTATGTGAATCTCGTTTAGATAACGTAGTTTATAGAATGGGTGTTTCTAAATCTAGAAGCGGAGCTCGTCAGTTAGTTTCTCACAGACATATAACTGTAAATGGAGAGCTAGTAAACGTACCATCTTATAGGTTAAAAGAAGGAGATGTTGTTGCGGTAAGAGAAAAATCTAAATCATTAATAGCAATTGAAGATGCTTTAGCTTCATCAAGTACTGTTTATGAATGGTTAACTTGGAATACTGATAAAAAAGAAGGAACTTTTGTTAAAGTACCGGAAAGATTACAAATTCCAGAAAATATTAAAGAGCAATTAATCGTAGAATTATATTCTAAATAATCCTTACATACATCCTATGGCAATATTAAATTTTCAAAAGCCCGATAAAGTAATAATGATTGAATCTACAGATTTTTCTGGTAGATTTGAATTCAGACCTCTAGAACCAGGTTTTGGTCTAACTGTTGGTAATGCCTTAAGAAGAGTACTATTGTCTTCTTTAGAAGGTTTTGCAATTACATCTCTAAGATTAGATGGTGTAGAGCACGAGTTTTCAACGATCACTGGAGTTGTGGAAGATGTTACAGAAATCATTTTAAATTTAAAACAAGTGCGTTTTAAAAAACAAATTGATGAAACTGACAGAGAAACAGTATCTGTTGCAGTGTCTGGTCAAGACCAATTAACTGCAGGTGATTTACAAAAGTTTATTTCAGGTTTTCAAGTACTAAATCCAGATTTAGTTATTTGTAATATGGATAAGTCTGTTAAGTTTAATGCTGAAATTACTATCGAAAAAGGTAGAGGATTTGTACCAGCAGAAGAGAATAAAAAATCAGGTGCTCCAATAGGTACAATTTTCACAGATTCTATTTACACTCCTATAAAGAATGTTAAATATAAAATTGAGAATTTTCGTGTTGAGCAAAAAACAGATTATGAGAAATTAGTTTTTGATATAGATACTGATGGCTCAATTAATCCCAAAGATGCATTAACTGAAGCTGCAAAAATATTAATCCACCACTTTATGTTATTCTCAGATGAGCGTATCACTTTAGAGGCAGATGAGATTGCACAAACAGAAACTTATGATGAGGAATCATTACACATGCGTCAGTTACTAAAGACTAGATTAATCGATATGGATTTATCTGTTAGAGCTTTAAATTGTTTAAAAGCGGCAGAAGTAGATACATTAGGAGACTTAGTTTCTTTTAACAAAAGTGATTTAATGAAGTTCCGTAACTTCGGTAAGAAATCATTAACAGAACTAGAAGAATTAGTTATTGTTAAAGGTTTAAATTTCGGAATGGACTTAAGTAAATACAAATTAGATAAAGATTAATCTTTCATATTTTGCTCCTCAAAAAGAGTTGAGCAAGATGAGAGTATAAAACAAAGTCATGAGACACGGTAAGAAATTTAACCATTTAGGTAGAAAAACAGCGCATAGAAAAGCTATGTTAGCAAATATGACTTGTTCTTTAATAGAGCACAAGCGTATTAACACCACAGTTGCAAAAGCTAAAGCATTACGTTTATTCGTAGAGCCTTTAATCACTAAATCTAAATCAGATACAACTCACAACAGACGTATTGTTTTTAGTTATTTACGTGACAAGTATGCTGTTACAGAGCTGTTTAAAGAAATATCTGTAAAAGTAGCAGATAGACCTGGAGGATATTTACGTATTATAAAGCTAGGAAACCGTCAGGGAGATAATGCTCCTATGGCTATGGTAGAGCTAGTTGATTACAACGAGATATATAACCCTAAAGGGGCAAAAGCTAAAAAAACTACGCGTAGAGGTAGAAGTAAAAAAGCAGATACTCCACAAGTAGAAGTAACTTCAACAGAAGATAAATCTGAAGAATAAATAAGATGAATTTTTTTTAAATCATATTAAAGGGATAAACAGCAATGTTTATCCCTTTTTTTATATTTTTACAATAATAAACTTAATTACTAAAAATGAAATATCAATCAAGAAAAAAAGCATTAGTTTTATTAGCAGATGGCACTATTTTTTATGGTAAATCTGTTGGTATTGAAGGTACTTCAACAGGTGAAATTTGTTTTAATACTGGAATGACAGGGTATCAAGAAATTTTTACAGACCCATCTTATTTCGGACAATTAATGGTATCAACTAATGCACATATTGGTAATTATGGAGTTAATGATAATGAAGTAGAATCTGACGGAATTAAAATAGCAGGTTTAATTTGTAGAAATTTTAGTTTTACACATTCACGAGTAGATTCAGATGGAAATTTATATGATTGGTTTAATAAACATAATCTAGTCGCTATATCTGATGTAGATACAAGAGCTTTAGTTTCATACATTAGAGATAATGGAGCCATGAACGCAATCATATCTACTGATATAGATAACGTTAAAGAACTTAAACAACAGTTGTTAAAAACACCTAATATGAAGGGGTTAGAACTTGCTTCAAAAGTTTCAACCAAAGAACCATATTTGGTAGGTAGTGAAAATGCAGAATTAAAAATATCTGTATTAGATATAGGTATTAAGAAAAATATTTTAAGAAACTTTGTTAAAAGAGGAGTTTACGTTAAGGTATTCCCATACGATTCATCTTTTGAAGAATTATCTTCTTTTAATCCTGACGGATATTTTATTTCTAATGGTCCAGGTGATCCAGAGCCATTAATCCAAGTACAAGAAGTTGCAAAGGAAATTATAAAAAGAGATTTACCGCTTTTTGGTATCTGTTTAGGGCACCAAGTTATAGCGCTTGCAAATGGGATCTCTACTTATAAAATGCACAATGGACACAGAGGAATTAACCATCCTGTGAAAAATATTCTAACAGGTAAAGGAGAAATAACATCTCAAAATCATGGTTTTGCAATTAATAGAGAAGAAACTGAAGCGCACCAAAATGTTGAAATCACCCATATTCATTTGAATGACAATACTGTAGCCGGTATTAGAATGAAAGATAAAAATGTATTTTCTGTTCAATATCACCCAGAAGCAGGCCCTGGACCAAATGACGCTGAATATCTTTTTGACCAATTTATAGAAAATTTAAAAAAAATAAAAGAATAATTAATAGTTGATAAATAACTATTTATTATAATTTTTACTGAAATCGTTTTCGTAACAAGTTATTTTAATAATTAACAAAAACAATGGTTTTTAGTAAATTGCAGTTAATATAATTTTAATAAAATATATAATTATGAGTATTATAATTAACATTCATGCACGTCAAATATTTGATTCAAGAGGGAATCCAACTGTAGAAGTAGATGTAACTACAGAAAATGGAGTAATGGGAAGAGCTGCAGTACCTTCAGGAGCATCAACAGGAGAGCACGAAGCTGTAGAATTAAGAGATGGTGGAAAAGCATACATGGGTAAGGGTGTTTTGAAAGCTATTGAGAATGTAAATCAAATTATTGCTCAAGAATTATTAGGGGTTTCTGTTTTTGAACAAAACGCGATTGATCAACTAATGATTGATTTAGATGGAACACCAAATAAGTCAAAACTAGGAGCAAATGCTATTTTAGGAGTTTCATTAGCAGCTGCAAAAGCAGCTGCGAACGAATTAGGAATGCCTCTATATAGATATATTGGAGGAGTTTCTGCAAATACACTACCAGTTCCAATGATGAATATTATTAATGGTGGTTCACATTCAGATGCACCAATTGCGTTTCAAGAATTTATGGTAATGCCCGTAAAAGCCGAGAGTTTTTCTCATGCAATGCAAATGGGATCAGAAATATTTCATAATCTAAAGAAAGTTTTACATGATAGAGACCTATCTACAGCTGTAGGTGATGAAGGTGGCTTTGCTCCAACTTTAGATGGTACAGAAGATGCTTTAGACACCATAGCTTTAGCTGTTAAAAACGCAGGTTATACTCTTGGTGACGATATTATGATTGCTTTAGATTGTGCTGCTGCAGAATTTTATGTTGATGGTAAATATAACTATGCTAAATTCGAAGGAGAAACAGGTAAAATTAGAACAAGTGAGCAACAAGCTGATTATTTAGCTGAACTAGCAGCAAATTATCCAATTATATCTATTGAAGATGGAATGGATGAAAACGATTGGGAAGGTTGGAAATATCTAACTGAAAAAATAGGAGATAAAGTACAACTAGTCGGAGACGACTTATTCGTAACCAATGTAGATCGTTTATCTAGAGGAATTGAAAATGGAATTGCCAATTCAATTTTAATCAAAGTAAATCAAATAGGAACTCTAACAGAAACAATTTCTGCCGTAAATATGGCTCAGAACGCAGGTTATACATCAGTGATGAGTCATCGTTCGGGAGAAACAGAAGATAATACAATTGCTGATTTAGCTGTAGCTTTAAATTGTGGACAAATAAAGACTGGTTCTGCTTCTCGTTCAGATAGAATGGCGAAATATAATCAGCTTCTCAGAATAGAAGAACAGTTAGGGGACACTGCTTATTTCCCAAAGCAAAAAGCTTTTAAAATCTAGATATTTAGATTTATAATACTTCAGGCTCCAAAATTTATTTTTGGAGCCTTTTCTATGATTTTTAAAATCTTAAAAATCGATTACTATAGCCTTTTAAAATCTTATAAAAATTGGTATCTTCGCGTCAGATTAAAAACACTCAAAAACAGTAAGATGCCAGATATAGCTAAGATACAAATAGGAGATAACTCTTACGAGTTACCACTTGTAAAAGGTTCAGAAGATGAAGTTGCAATAGATTTAAAAAATTTAAGGGCCCTTACAGGCGGGGTTACTACTATAGATCCAGGTTTTAAGAACACTTCATCATGTGAAAGTAAAATCACATATTTGGATGGTGAGAAGGGTATTTTAAGGTATAGAGGTTATTCTATTGAAGATTTATCTAATAACGCTAGTTTTTTAGAAGTTGCATATTTACTAATATATGGTAATCTTCCAACTCAAG
>CAJWTV010000007.1 GCA_913047375.1 uncultured Polaribacter sp. | reverse complement strand
TTAAAATTCTTAAAATAAAAAAATCTATACATTAGTATTGGTTTTTTTATGTATTGATTGATAATTACTATTTAGGTTCTTGATAATCATTATAACTATACAAAAAAGAAATATATTTGTATTAGATATTGAAAACGAATTTTATATGACATTTAAAGAGCAAATTAAGCAAGGAATTCCTGATGTTTTACCAAAGATAAAAGAGTATGAACTAGATATAAATCATGCACCAAAACGTAAAGAGATTTTATCGGTAGACGAGAAAAAGTTAGCATTAAGGAACGCTTTACGATATTTTGATGCTAAACATCATGAAGTATTACTTCCAGAATTCATTATTGAATTAGAGCAGTATGGTCGTATTTATATGTATCGTTTTCGTCCAGATTATATAATGAAAGCAAGAGCTATTTCTGAATACCCAGGAAAGTCTGATCAGGCAAAATCAATAATGCTAATGATTCAGAATAATTTAGATTATGCAGTTGCTCAGCATCCACATGAATTGATAACCTATGGAGGTAATGGATCTGTATTTCAAAACTGGGCACAATACTTACTAACGATGCAATATTTATCAGAAATGACAAATAAGCAAACACTAACGATGTATTCTGGTCATCCAATGGGTTTATTTCCGTCAAATAAAAATGCTCCAAGAGTTGTAGTTACCAATGGGATGGTTATACCTAATTATTCTAAACCAGACGACTGGGAGAAAATGAACGCATTAGGTGTTTCTCAATATGGACAAATGACAGCTGGAAGCTATATGTATATTGGTCCACAGGGTATTGTACACGGAACAACGATTACGGTATTAAATGCGTTTAGAAAAATAAAAAAAGAGCCAAAAGGAAACTTATTTGTAACATCTGGATTAGGCGGTATGTCTGGTGCGCAACCGAAAGCAGGTAATATTGCGGGTTGTATTACAGTTTGTGCAGAGGTTAATCCTAAAATTACCCAAGTTCGTATAGATCAAGGATGGATAGATGAAAAAATTACTGATTTAGATCAATTAGTTGCCAGGGTGAAATTAGCAAAACAAAATAAAGAGGTTGTTTCTCTGGCATATTTAGGAAATATCGTAGATGTTTGGGAAAAATTAGATAGGGAAAACATCCATATAGATTTGGGTTCCGATCAGACATCATTACATAACCCATGGTCTGGTGGTTATTATCCTGCTGATATTTCTTTTGAAGATGCAAACATAATGATGGCAGAAAGCCCGGAATTATTTAGAGAAAAAGTAAAAGACACATTAAAAAGACATGCTAATGCTGTAAATAAACATACAGAAAAAGGTACTTATTTCTTTGATTACGGGAATGCTTTCTTATTAGAAGCAAGTAGAGCAGGTGCTGATGTAATGGCTGAAAATAATATTGATTTTAAATACTCAAGTTATGTACAAGACATTATGGGGCCTATGTGTTTTGATTATGGATTCGGTCCTTTTAGATGGGTATGTGCAAGTGGAAAACCTGAAGATTTAGCGAAAACAGATAAAATTGCGTGTGATGTTTTAGAAGTTATAAAAAAACACTCTCCAATTGAGATTCAGCAACAAATGGCTGATAATATTCAATGGATTAAAGGAGCACAAGAAAATAAGTTAGTCGTAGGGTCCCAGGCAAGAATTTTATACGCAGATGCTGAAGGTCGTGTGAAAATTGCAAAAGCATTTAATAAAGCAATAAAAAAAGGAGAAATTGGAAATATTATTTTAGGTAGAGATCATCATGACGTTTCTGGAACAGATTCGCCTTACAGAGAGACTTCTAATATTTATGATGGATCTAAGTTTACAGCAGATATGGCTATTCAAAACGTTATTGGAGATAGTTTTAGAGGCGCCACATGGGTTTCTATTCACAATGGAGGTGGAGTTGGCTGGGGAGAAGTTATTAATGGAGGTTTTGGCATGCTTCTTGATGGTAGTAAGAAATCAACAAAGCGTATAGAATCTATGCTTTTTTGGGATGTAAATAATGGTATTTCAAGAAGAAGTTGGGCTAGGAATAATGAAGCTATTTTTGCTATAAAGCGAGCAATGGAATCAGAAAAAAATCTAAAAGTTACATTACCAAACATGGTTGATGATAAACTAATAAACTTAATTACTTAAATTAAAAATTATGAAAAACAGTATTCTTTTATTATTCAGTATGGCTATTTTATCCTCTTGTAATCCGATAAAAGTAGTAGCAGACTATGACTCTAACGTTAATTTTTCAACTTTTAAAACATTTGCTTTTTATAAGCCAGGTATTGATAAATCTGATATTTCTGATCTAGACAAAAAGAGAATATTACGAGCTATAGAATCAGAATTATTATTAAAAGGTTTTAAGAAATCAGAAAACCCTGATATATTAGTTAGTATTTTTACTAAATCTAGAGAAAAGGTTAATATAAATCAGAATCAGAATAATTTTGGATATGGTTATGGAGCAGCATGGGGCTGGACACCTTGGATGATGAATGGTATGAGTAATAATATGAATGTCTCTCAATATTCTGAAGGAACTCTTTTTATTGATTTTATTGATAAATCAAAAAAAGAATTAGTTTGGCAAGGTATAGGAACTGGAGCTTTACGTATTCAAAATCGTCAAAAGAAAGAGAATAGAATTAATGAGTTTGTTAAAGAAATTATTTCTAAATTTCCTCCAGGGGCATAAAATAAATAAGAAGAAGACGTTCTTTTTAGAGCGTCTTTTTTATTGATAATATTTATCTTTTAGAAGATGTATAATAAAAGAATACCCTTAGAAGACGGCGATTATTACTTAAATAATCAAGGTTACAAAGTGTTTACTGATAAATTTCATTTAAAAAGAGGGTATTGTTGTAAAAGTGGTTGTAAACATTGTCCTTATGGTTACGATAAAAAAACAGATAAATTCATATAAATATCTTTATTCATATGATTAAAACGAATCTGAATTCTTTCTTATAAATAAAAAAAGCATCTTAAATTCCAACTAAATAATATAAAATTAATGATTTAATTTTATATTTGTATTGTTTTTGTATTGGTTCTTATTTTGCATTGTGATCAATAAAGTTATTTATTTGAAAAAAATTTCCAATGAATTATTATTTTTTCATTTTATTATTTATTAGTATAATTTCTACAGCTCAACAAACAGTAGAAGATGATTTTGAGGGTAATGGTACAATTTCGACATGGGCAGGTGACGATTGTGAATTTGACGCCTCCTTTTCTAACCCATACAAGACAGGAATAAATACTTCAGATACTGTATTGAAATATTCAGATACTGGTGGAACTTATGCGAATGTTTTTTTTAATACTGCATCAAATTTTGATTTATCAAATAATAGAACTTTTTCTATAAAGATATATGTTTCTTCATCTGATATTTCTGGAAGTCAAACAAATCAAATATCATTGAAGCTTCAAGACGGTTCATTAGGAGCTCCTTGGTCTACACAAAGTGAAATTATAAAAACAGTTAATTTAGATCAGTGGCAAACAATAACTTTTGATTTTGCAAATGATTCATATATTAACCTAGATTCAAATTCTCCAATACCAATAAATAGAACAGATTTTAATAGAGTTTTATTACAAATTAATGGTGAAAATAACTCAGATACTGTTGTTGCATACATTGATGATTTTTTATATGACGGAACGATAAATGATGGTTCAGGTTCAGGTTCAGACCCGGTATTTGATAACTTAGTTTGGTCAGATGAATTTAATGGCTCAGGAGCAATTGATTCTGGTAAATGGCACCATCAAACTCAATTGCCAAATGGTTGGAGTTGGTATAATGGTGAAATACAGCATTATACAGATAGAACAGTGAATTCTTATCTTAGCGATGGAGATATGCATTTAGTTGCAAAAAAGGAAACTTTTACAGATCAAGGAGTTACAAAAGAATATACATCTGCAAGATTAAATTCTAAATTTGCATTTACATATGGAAAAGTAGAGGTTAGAGCAATTTTACCAACTGGCGTTGGAACTTGGCCAGCTATTTGGATGTTAGGAAAAAATATTACTGAAACAGGTGGTTACTGGGCAGCTCAATATGGTACTACAAGTTGGCCAGCGTGTGGTGAAGTTGATATTGTGGAGCACTGGGGTAATAATCAAAATTTTGTTAAGAGTTCAATACATACACCATCAAGTTATGGAGGTACTGTAAATGGTGGAGGTCAAAACATACCTAACGCATCATCAGAGTATCATGTTTATTCATTAGAGTGGTATGAAGATAGGATGGTCTTTAAAGTAGATGGAGTCCATCATTATACTTACAATCCAGATGTTAGGAATTCAAGTACATGGCCTTTTGATTCAGATCAATACTTATTATTAAATACAGCTATAGAACCAAGTATATCGTCTTCTTTTACAGAGAGTGATATTATTGTAGACTATATAAGGGTTTACCAAGAGTCAACAGCGTCATTAAATGATATTGATAACATAACTAAAGTAAAAATATATCCAAACCCAGTAAAGGATAAAATAACTATCCAAATCCAGCCTAGTCTTTTTGGTGTTAAGGGAACAGTTTATTCTCTATTAGGTGAGAAGATAATTTCTTTTGTACAAAATTCATCTAAAAAAGAGCACGACTTTTCTGAACTCAAAAAAGGAATTTATTTTATTAAATTTGCTTCTGAAAATAGTTCATCCGCTTACAAAATCATTAAAATTTAATTACTTTTTTTTAAGAAACCTTATTTAAGATAGTTGACATTTGAGTTTGTATCTCAGTAGCTTTGTCTAATGATGCCTTTGCAAAGTCTTTATCATTGGAGGCGTAAATTATTCCACGAGAAGAGTTAATAAGTAAACCAACATTATCTGTTAACCCATATTTACAAACATCCTCTAGATCTCCTCCCTGAGCACCAATACCTGGAACTAATAAAAAAGAATTCGGAACAATTTTTCTAATTTCCTTTAAATATTCAGCTTTAGTACCACCTACTACATACATTAAATTTTCTGAATTCTTCCAAGTCTTCGAAGTCTCTAAAACTGTTTTGTATACTTCCTTTTGATTTATTTTTTTAGTCTGAAAGTCAAAAGCTCCTTCATTTGATGTTAGGGCTAAAAGGATTGTGTGTTTGTTTTTAAAAGCTAAAAAAGGCTCAATAGAATCTTTTCCCATATATGGAGCAACTGTTACAGAGTCAAAAGCTAAATCATTAAAAAAAGCTTTTGCATACATTGAAGAAGTATTACCAATATCTCCACGTTTTGCATCTGCAATTGTAAATATTTCGGGGTAATTATTATTTAGATATTTAATAGTTTTTTGTAATGACATCCAGCCTTTTATACCATAGGCTTCATAAAAAGCAGTATTTGGTTTGTAAGCAACACATAAATGGTGTGTCGCATCTATAATAGCTTTATTAAAGGCAAATATAGGATCCTCCTCTTTTAGTAAATGTGGTGGAATTTTATCTAAATCTACATCTAGACCAATACATAAAAAAGATTTTTTTGTGTGAATCTCGGTAACTAATTGTTGTGTTGTCATCTTTACTAATAAAACTTTTACAAAGGTACATTTTTTTAAGACTTTCTACTATCTTTGTTTTGATGATAGGTTATGTTTTAAATAAAATTTTCTACGGATTTCTAACATTATTTGGTGTTGTAACCGTAATTTTTTTTCTTTTTAACCTTTTAGGAGACCCATCTAGAATGATGTTGGATCAACGACAAGATTCAGCTCAGTTAAAGTCTATCCAAAAAAAGTATGGCTTTGACAAACCTCTTTCTACTCAGTTTTTTTATTATTTAAATGATCTTTCACCAGTTTCTATTCACAGCAGCTCAATTGAAAATTATACATATTTAGCTGAAAATAAATATAGCTACCAGAGATTATTTTCAATAAATGATAAAATTTTTGTTTTAAAGTTTCCATATTTGAGAGATTCATTTCAGAAAAGTGGTAAAAAAGTTTCTGAAATAATTTCAGAAACCCTACCAAATACGGCAGTTTTAGCACTTTCTTCTATAGTAATTGCTATTTTTTTTGGTATTACTTTAGGTGTACTTTCTGCGGTTTATAAAGATTCTTTTTTTGATAGAATTATTGCAATTGTAAGTACTTTCGGTATGAGTATCCCATCTTTTTTCTCTGCAATTTTATTTGCTTGGTTATTTGGTTTTGTACTTCAGGATTATACGGGTTTAGAAATGACAGGGAGTTTGTATGAGGTTGATGATTTTGGTGAAGGGAGTTCAATAAAGCTTAAAAATCTGTTACTGCCCGCAATTGTTTTAGGAATTAGACCATTAGCTGTTATTATCCAGCTAATGCGTAATTCCTTATTAGAGGTTTTAAATCAAGACTATATAAGAACTGCAAAAGCTAAAGGATTAACCACTTATAACGTTATTTCAAAGCATGCTATAAAAAATGCTTTAAACCCTGTTATAACTGCTATATCTGGTTGGTTTGCTTCCATGCTTGCTGGTGCTGTTTTTATTGAATATATATTTAATTGGAATGGTCTAGGTAAAGAAATTGTTAATGCATTAAATACTTTAGATTTACCTATTATAATGGGAAGTGTTTTAGTTATTGCTACCTTGTTCATCATTATTAATATTTTGGTAGATATTATTTACAGTTGGTTAGATCCAAGAATTAGATTAAATTAATCATGAATAAATACATCATTTTATCAGTTATAATTTTAATTTTTAATTGTTGTAATTTTGAAAATCCTTCTCGATTCTCCCAGGATGCTTATGATGATATTCTTTACTCAGTTTCCGATGAGAAGGAAACTTTTAAAGATATAATTGATCAATATAAAGGAAGAAAAGTTTTGATTGATCTTTGGGCTTCATGGTGTGCAGACTGTATAAAAGGTTTACCCAAAATAAAGAATTTACAGATTGAATATCCAGAGGTAATTTTCTTGTTTATTTCTGTGGATAAAAATAGAAGCTCTTGGAAAAAAGGTATTGCTCGTTTTAAAATCAATGGGGAACATTATAATTTACCAAAAGGTATGAGTAATGGAAGTTTTGTCAACTTCGTTAATTTAAACTGGATTCCAAGATATATTGTTGTTGACGAAAGTGGAGATATTTCAATGTTTAAGGCCACTAATGCATTAGATAAAAATATAGTTAAAGCTTTGAAGAAAGTTAAATAAATCGTTATAGTAACTATTCCGTTTTCTAATTCGTTTTTCTTTTTTCATTTCCTAAATTTACAGCTTAACAAAAATTAATAATACACTTAAGTATGAGAGCTAAAATTGTTGCAGGAAACTGGAAAATGAATAACAATAAAGATGAGTCTAAAACTTTGATTAATGAACTTAAAAACTCTTTAAAAGATTTCTCTTTTAATAATACAAGAGTTTTAGTTGCTCCAACATTTGTAAACCTTTCTTCTCTTGTGAAAAGAGCAAATAAATCCAAAATTGAAGTTGTAGCTCAAAACATGCACCAAGCAAAAAATGGAGCTTTTACAGGTGAAATCTCTGCAGATATGTTAAAAAATATTGGTATTAAATCTGTAATTCTTGGACACTCTGAGAGAAGATCTTATTTTGGTGAAACGGATGCTATTTTATCAGAAAAAGTAAATACCACTTTAAAAAATAATATGGAGGCTATCTTTTGTTTTGGAGAGTTATTGGAAGATAGAAGTTCAGAAAACCATTTTAAAGTTGTAGAAAGTCAATTAAAAAATGGGTTATTCCATTTGGAAGCTTCTGCATGGAAAAATATCGTTTTGGCATATGAGCCTGTTTGGGCAATTGGTACAGGGGAAACCGCTAGTCCTCAACAAGCACAAGAGATGCATGCGTTTATAAGAGCAATCATAAAAGAAAAATATAATGAAACGTTAGCTAATAATGTCTCCATCTTATACGGAGGTAGTGTAAAGCCATCAAATGCAGAAGAGATTTTTTCAAAGCCAGATGTAGATGGAGGGTTAATTGGAGGAGCAGCTTTAAACGCTCAAGATTTCATAGCAATCATAAAAGCAATTTAACTTTCTTTTAATTAAAAGGAATAAATTTGCGTCAAGATTAAGGTCTTGATGCATTTTTTTATAACAATATTACTCATTTATGGACAATATATATATAGAATATAATTTTACAGTAACTCCTAAAGAGCCCGCAACAGAAATTCTAATAGCAGAGCTTGGTAATGTTGGTTTTGAGAGTTTTATCGAAAATGAAAATGGGGTAATTGCATATATTCAAAAAGTAAGTTGGAATGATTCTATTTTAGATTCTATTTTTGTTTTAAATTCAAACGAGTTTTTAATTGATTATATTAAGAGTGAAGTTGCACAAACTAATTGGAATGCAGAATGGGAAAAAAATTTTGAGGCAATTCATGTTGATAATTTAGTTAGTATTCGTGCACCATTTCATAAAAACCCTCATTTAAAATATGATATAGTTATAGAGCCAAAAATGAGTTTTGGTACTGGACATCACGAAACTACTCATATGATGATTCAGCATTTATTAAATTTAAATTTAGATAATAAGAAAGTATTAGATATGGGTTGCGGTACAGGTATATTAGCAATATTTGCTGAAATGAAAGGGGCTAATCCTACCGATGCAATAGATATTGACAACTGGTGTTATTTAAACTCTTTAGAGAATATCGGCCGTAATAATTGTCAATTCATCTCAGTATTTGAAGGTGATTCCTCTCTTTTAATAAATAAAAAGTATGATGTTATTATAGCGAATATTAATAGAAATATTCTATTGGCAGATATGGAAACGTATACGAATTGTTTAAACCAGAATGGTGTTTTGCTATTAAGTGGCTTCTATAAAGAAGATATTCTTATTATTAACGAAGAAGTATCTAAGTTTAATTTAAAACTTGAAACTACTATAGAAAGAAATAATTGGGTAGCATTAAAGTATCAAAAGAGTTAAAATTATTTTAATTTAGCAATATGAGTACTAAAGAGAAAAAACAAGAAAAAGAAGCAGTTCTTGAGAAAGAAGTTTTTCAGCACGAAATTGTTTTACACAATGATGAGGTAAATACATTCGATTTTGTAATTGATTCCCTAATCTCTGTATGTGATCATACTTTAGAACAAGCAGAACAATGTACTTTTTTAGTTCACTATAAAGGAAAATGTACTGTTAAATCAGGAGATTTTAAAGAGTTAGAGCCCAAGTGTTCTAAGCTATTACAACTAGGCTTATCTGCCGAATTAATATAAAATATGGAAAATATTTTTAAATATTATCAGTTCTCAGCTTTTTTCAAGGATGAATCATTGGCTTTTTCAGGAAATTATATTTGTTATACAGAATTAAATTCAACCCATTTTTTAATTTTTGAAAAAGATGGCTCAAACTACAATCTTTTTGTTGCAAAATATACCTCTAGAAAAGAAATCGGGTACTTGAAGCCTGAGATTTTAGAGCAAGTAGTTGAAAAGTACAATAAGTCCATACCTGAGCATAGAGTTGCTTTGAGACATTACTTAGATTAATTTTTTATTAGTATCTTTAAATTAACTTAAGGAATTCAATATAAATTTAAGTAAGAAATTTTTATTAAATAAAAAGCGATTATCTATTAAATTAGATAATCGCTTTTTGTTTTTGTGACCATGGCTGGATTCAAACCAGCAACCTCTTGAGCCGTAATCAAGTGCGCTATTCAGTTGCGCCACATGGCCTTTTTGCGGGAGCAAATATAATAGCATTTTTTAAATAAGAAAAGCTATTTGTTACTTTTATGAATTTATTTTTTCTTTGTAATTGTTAATTATTGGAGTAGCTTTTTCCAAATCAATATTTAGAATAAATAAATCTACAGTTCTATCTAAAGTTCCAAAACCACCCATTATTCCTGAGTTTATTTGATCCTTTATAATTGATCCTATATCATTATCTTCAAGACGTATTTCTAAACCTTTAACTACAATCGAGGATTCTGAAAATACTTTTATATGCTCGTTATTCATTATCTCTTATTTAGTCTAGGGAATTCATAGTAATTATGGCTCTCCAACCAATTATTGCTAATTGAAATTTTGATGCTTTTGAAATATCTAACTGTTTTTTTGTAAATGACGGAAAGATTAGTTTGTTCAGTTTTGCAATATTTTTAAAAAATTGTTTTTTCATGAATACGATTTTAACAACTCAAAAATACATAATAATAATACACTAACTATTTTTTTGCTTTTTAAAAACACATAAAAATGTATCTTCGTTAAAAATAAAAATTAATGAACATTTTATTAATAATTGGAGGTTTAATTTTTTTGATTATAGGTGGTAACTGGTTGTTAAAATCGGCAGTAGCTTTATCACTAAAGTTAAGTATACCTAAAATTGTTATCGGAATGACAGTAGTTTCTTTTGCTACCTCAGCTCCAGAGTTAATTGTAAGTTTAAATGCTGCGTTAAATGGCTCACCAGATTTAGCATTAG
Organism: uncultured Polaribacter sp.; assembly: GCA_913047375.1. Classification (GTDB taxonomy): domain Bacteria; phylum Bacteroidota; class Bacteroidia; order Flavobacteriales; family Flavobacteriaceae; genus Polaribacter. The sequence goes on along the minus strand of CAJWTV010000007.1, from coordinate 49,003 downwards.
GAAATGTTATAGGCTCTAATATTGCTAACTTAGGACTGGTTTTAGGAATTACACTGTTGTTTGGCGAAATTAAAGTTCAAAAAAGTTTTTACAATACTAATTGGCCTTTTATGATAATGGCTTCCCTATTATTATATTTATTTTTAGGATTTGATAATATTATTGTTCGGTACGAAGGAATTATTTTATTTACGTTATTAATTTTGTTCTTATTTTATTTACTTCGTTTTGAGAAATCAAATGAGATTGAAGAGTTAACAGATGAAAAGGATTCTTTACCAGTATTTAAAATCGTGCTTTTTTTAATTATAGGTGGCTTTAGTCTTTGGGTTGGTTCAGAATTATTAGTTTTTGGAGCAACTTCTTTAGCGCAAGAATTTGGTGTTAGTGAACGCGTAATAGCTGTAACTATTGTTTCTTTTGGTACAAGTATCCCAGAATTAGCTACCTCAATAATAGCAGCTTTAAATAAAGAGAAAGCGATTTCATTAGGGAATTTATTAGGCTCAAATATTTTTAATATTCTAGCTGTTCTAGGAATTACTTCCATTATAACTCCAGTTGAATTATTTGATCAAGGACTGCTTACAAATGATATATTTTGGATGTTAGGAATCTCTTTTTTACTTTTACCTTTAGTTATGCTGTCTAAAAGAAATCAACTAAGTAGGAGGGACGGTGTTATTTTATTGATAATCTATTGTGCCTTTATTTATACAGCAATATAAAAACTATTTTTTGTAAAAAAAAAAGCTAGCAAATTGCTAGCTTTATATATGATTTTATGTTAACTAATATTAGCTGACTTTACAGTTTTAATTATTCTACCAGCAATTTTATAAGGATCCCCGTTTGAAGCGGGTCTTCTGTCTTCTAGCCAGCCTTTCCATCCTTGTTCAACAGTAATAATTGGAATTCTAATAGAAGCTCCTCTATCTGAAACTCCGAAAGAGAAATCGTTAATGGAAGCAGTCTCATGTTCTCCAGTTAAACGTTGATCATTAAACTCACCATAAACGGCTATATGCTCTTTTACTAAAGGTCTAAAAGCTTCACATATCTTTTCATATGTCTCTTTTGAACCACATTCTCTTAAAACAGTATTAGAGAAGTTAGCATGCATACCTGACCCATTCCAATCCAATTCTTTCCCGAGTGGTTTTGGATGATAGTCAATATAATATCCATACTTTTCTGTTAACCTATCTAATAAATATCGTGCTATCCAAATTTCATCTCCTGCTTGCTTAGCTCCTTTTGCAAATAATTGAAACTCCCATTGACCTGAAGCAACTTCTTGGTTAATGCCTTCAAAATTTAGTCCTGCATCAATACACAAATCAGCGTGCTCTTCAACTAAAATTCTTCCGTGAGTATTTTTACCCCCGACCGAACAATAGTACATTCCTTGAGGTGCAGGATATCCCCCGATAGGGAATCCTAAAGGTAATTGTGTTTTGGTATCCATAATAAAATACTCTTGCTCAAAACCAAACCAAAAATCATTGTCTTCATCTTCTATAGAGGCTCTTCCGTTAGAAATATGAGGTGTACCATCAGCGTTTAAAACTTCAGTCATAACTAAGTAACCATTTATTCTTGCAGGATCAGGATAGATCGAAACTGGTTTTAATAAGCAATCAGAAGCACCGCCTGATGCTTGTCTAGTTGATGAACCATCGAAAGACCAATTTTTTAATTCTGCAATTGTTCCTTGGAAATTTTCGTGTTCTTCTACTTTGGTTTTACTTCTCATATTCTGAGTTGGATTGTATCCATCTAACCAAATGTATTCTAATTTAATTTTCGCCATAGTAGGTATTGTTGTGATATTATATTAAGTCTACAAAAATGAAATATTTTAATGAACTATCAAAAAAATAGGGGGTAAAATATTTAAATTGTTTATAAATTAATTTTATCCCTAAAAATGAAAGGGTATATTTGTATTATATAAACTTTTTCATCTAAATATTAGTAATATGTCAATTATTAGATTTAACGCTTTACAAGAAACTCTAAACAGAAAGCCAATTAAAATTATTGAAACCGAAAAAAGATCTTCGTTGTTTGGGAAGAATGTTTTCAATAATAATGCGATGCAGCAATATTTAACAAGGGCAGCTTATGAAAGTGTAATGGATGCAATTGTTCATGGAAAGAAAATAGATAGAAAGATTGCAGATCAAGTAGCAGTTAGTATGAAAGATTGGGCAATGTCTAAAGGAGCTACTCATTATACGCATTGGTTTCAACCTTTGACCGGAGCAACTGCAGAAAAGCATGATGCTTTTTTTGAGTCAATTAACGGTAGTTTGGCTGTAGAAAAATTTGACGGTGAACAATTAGTTCAACAAGAACCAGATGCCTCAAGTTTTCCTAATGGAGGCATAAGAAATACTTTCGAAGCAAGAGGATATACGGCTTGGGATCCAACATCACCTGCATTCGTATATGAAACAACTTTATGTATACCAACCATATTTGTATCTTATACAGGTGAAGCATTAGATAATAAAACTCCTTTATTAAGAGCGTTACAAGCTTTAGATACTACTGCAACTGCCGTAGGTAAATATTTTGACAAAAATATATCTAAAGTTAATGCTACTTTAGGTTGGGAACAAGAATATTTTTTAATTGATGAAGCTTTGGCTTTATCAAGACCAGATATATTAATGACAGGTAGAACCTTACTTGGACACTCACCAGCAAAAGGACAACAATTAGATGATCATTATTTTGGGACAATCCCAGCTCGTGCCATGAGTTTTATGCAAGATTTAGAACAAGAATGTATGTTGTTGGGTATTCCTGTAAAAACAAGGCATAATGAAGTTGCTCCAAATCAATTTGAATTAGCCCCAATTTTTGAGGAAGCAAATTTAGCAGTAGATCATAATTCCTTGTTAATGGATGTAATGGAGAAAGTTTCTAAACGACATCATTTTAAAGTTTTATTTCACGAAAAACCATTTGAAGGAATCAATGGTTCAGGAAAACATAATAATTGGTCCTTATCATCAGATACTGGAACTAATTTATTGAGTCCAGGACGGACACCAATGAAAAATTTGCAATTTTTAACTTTTTTTATAAATACAATTAAAGCAGTTTATGAAAACCAAGAATTATTAAGAGCTTCTATAGCCTCTGCAAGCAATGACTATAGATTAGGAGCTAATGAAGCTCCACCTGCGATTATGTCTGTCTTTATAGGGAGTCAGCTCTCGGCTGTTTTAGATGAATTAGAAAATGTTACAAAAGGTAAATTATCTCCACAAGAGAAAACAGATCTAAAACTTAATATTATTGGTAAAATTCCAGAGATTTTATTAGATAATACAGATAGAAATAGAACATCCCCATTTGCTTTTACTGGAAATAAGTTTGAATTTAGAGCCGTTGGTTCTTGGTCTAATTGCGCCACACCTATGACAGTTTTAAATACGATTGTTGCTAAACAATTAAAAGAATTTAAAATTGAAGTCGATAAATTAATCGATAATAAGAACCTTAAAAAAGATGAAGCAGTTTTTAATGTATTAAGAGAGTATATAAAAGAATCTAAAAGCATCAGATTTGAAGGGGACGGATATGGAGAGGCCTGGGAAATAGAAGCGAATAAACGTGGTTTATTTAATAATAAAACTACGCCAGAAGCTTTAAAAGTTATGATTTCTAAGCCTGTTGTTGATTTATTCCAAGAAATGGAAGTAATGAGTAAGGTTGAGATTGAAGCTCGTTATGAAATTGAATTAGAGGAATACACAAAAAAGATTCAAATTGAAAGTAGAGTTTTAGCAGATATTTCTAGAAACCATGTTGTCCCAACGGCTATTATTTATCAGAACACTCTATTGGAGAATACTAAGAATTTGAAAGAGATTTTTGGAGAAAATTTTAAAAAAATAGCTAAAGAGCAGATTGAGTTAATTATGGTGATCTCTAATCATATTACAGAAATAAATTCTTTGGTAAATAAAATGACAGAACAGCGTAAAAAAGCGAATAAACATGTTGGTTTAAAGTCTGCGGAGATGTATTGTAATAATGTGAAACCTTTCTTCGAGCAGATTAGATATCATTGTGATAAGTTAGAAACAATGGTTGATGATAACTTATGGCCGTTAACTAAATACCGAGAATTACTTTTCACAAGATAAATTAGGTAGCTCTTTTTTTTTAGTAGGTATTGAGATTTTTATTATTTTAATATCTACAAAAAAGTATTACACTAAGACAGAATATTTAAAATTATATTTTTACTTCGATTTTTCTCTACAAAAAATTATCTTTGTCAAACAACACAACAAAATGAGTCAAGAAGTTTCTAAAAGATATGCACAAAGGGGTGTTTCTGCATCTAAAGAAGATGTGCATAATGCTATTAAGAATATAGATAAAGGATTATTTCCGAAAGCATTCTGTAAAATTGTTCCAGATCATTTAACAAATGATGATGATTATTGTTTGATAATGCATGCAGATGGAGCTGGAACAAAATCTTCTTTGGCATACATGTATTGGAAAGAAACAGGAGATATTTCTGTATGGAAAGGGATTGCGCAAGATGCTTTAATTATGAATATTGATGATTTATTGTGTGTTGGTGCAACAGATAATATCATGTTATCTTCTACAATTGGTCGTAATAAAAGTAAAATTCCTGGTGAAGTATTATCCGTAATTATAAACGGAACTGAAGAATTAATAAAAGATTTAAGAGGTTTTGGTATAACAATCCATTCTACGGGGGGTGAAACTGCAGATGTTGGTGATTTGGTTCGAACTATTATTGTTGATTCAACAGTAACAGCAAGACTGAAACGTTCTGAAGTTATAGACAATGCAAATATAAAAGCAGGCGATGTTATCATAGGATTAGAATCTTTTGGCCAAGCTTCCTATGAAACAGAATATAATGGAGGTATGGGTTCTAATGGGCTAACTTCTGCGAGACATGACGTTTTTCACAAATATTTGGCTAAAAAATATCCAGAGAGTTTTGATGCTGCTGTTCCAAAAGACTTAGTCTATTCTGGAAAAGTCAAATTAACTGATAGTGTTGATAATTCTCCCATAGATGCAGGTAAACTAGTATTGTCTCCGACAAGAACATATGCTCCAATTATTAAAGAAATTCTCTCTAAGTTCGACTCTAAGAGTTTGCATGGAATGATTCATTGTTCTGGAGGAGCACAAACTAAAATTTTACATTTTATTGATGAATTACACATTATAAAAGATAATATGTTCCCGATTCCACCATTATTTAAATTGATACAAGAACAATCTCAAACAGATTGGAAAGAAATGTACCAAGTCTTTAATTGTGGGCATAGAATGGAACTCTATGTTTCTCCAGAGATAGCTGCAGAGATCATTTCAATTTCAAAATCATATAATGTTAATGCTCAAGTGGTGGGAAGAGTTGAAGCTTCTTTTTCTAAAAAACTTACTATTAAAAGTGAGTTTGGAAAATTTAAGTACTAAATAATTTATACTTTCATATTCTCTGTAAATACTTTTCATAGTAATAAGCCACTATTTTTTATATCTTTATAAAATTAGGATTTTTAATTCTAAATTAGACTTATATATACTTTTATTAGACTATATATTGAATATATTAAATATTAAATATTAAAAAGTTAGAAAAATAAAGATGAAATTAAATTTAACAAAGCCAATTGTATTTTTTGATTTAGAGACAACAGGAGTGAATATAGCAACAGATAGAGTTGTAGAAATATCAATATTAAAAGTTTTCCCTAATGGGAATAAAGAAAGTAAAACTTGGTTAGTAAATCCTGAGATAGAGATTCCAGCGGAAGTCACTGCTATTCATAAAATCACTAACAAGCAAGTTGTTACAGAGCCTACATTTAAAGAATTAGCTCCCGAAATTGATAAAATGATTGCAGGTTGTGATTTAGCAGGTTTTAATTCTAATAGGTTTGATATTCCTTTGTTAGCTGAGGAGTTAATGCGATCTGGAATTGATTTTGACATGAGAGATAGACAAGCTATTGATGTTCAAGTTATCTTCCATAAAAAAGAACAAAGAACCTTAGGAGCTGGTTATAAATTTTATTGTGATAAGGAATTATTGGGGGCCCATGGAGCAGAGGCAGACACAAATGCAACATATGAAATTTTATTAGCACAACTAGATAGGTATGATGATATAGAGAATTCTGTAGAAGCTTTAAGCGAATATTCTACTCACGGAAAAAGAGCAGATTTTGCAGGCTTTATTTTAATTAATGAAGAAGGCCAAGAAATTTTTTCATTTGGAAAACACAAAGGAAGAACAGTAGAAGCTGTTTTTAAGGAGAACCCTGGATATAATAATTGGATACAGAATGCTGATTTCCCCCTATACACTAAAAAAGTATTAAAAGAAATTAAAGAAAGAATGACAGCACCTAAAGGAACTATGTCTGAAGCTCAAAAACTAGAAGCTCTCCAGCAAAAATTTAATTTGAGATAACTTTTGTTAATTAAATAAGAAACAAAATAAATGTTTACAGCATATAAAAATTTACCAAACAATTCTCGTGTTTGGATTTATCAATCAGACAGAGAGTTCAATAATAAAGAAGTAGAGTTGATTAAAGAAGAATCTGAAGACTTTATTAACCAATGGACGCGACATGGAGATGATTTAAAAGGATCTTTTACGATAAAGTATAATCACTTTCTAGTTTTGGCTGTAGACGAGAGTTATAACAATATTTCTGGTTGCTCTATAGATAGTTCAGTTCGTTTTATTCAGCAACTACAAAATAAATTGCAATTAGATTTAATAAATAAAATGAATATCAGTTTTAAAGACAATAATAATATTAATATTTTAAAATTATCTGATTTCCAAAGATTTATTAAAGAAGAAAAAATTACTCCAGAAACCATCGTTTTTAATAATATGATCAATACAAAATATGGTTTTGAGAATAATTGGGAAGTTTCTATAATGCAAAGTTGGCATAAACGTTTTTTTGTAAAAGTTGAATAAATAATTTTATGAAGAAAAAATTTCTTGTACTTTTTTGTTTTGGATTTGTTTTTAATATATTTTCCCAAAGTTTAGCACCTTTAAGAGCTAAAGACTTTGAAGCTCAACAAATTTGGGTAGACAGCTTGTTAAATTCGATGAGTATTGACGAAAAAATAGGGCAGCTATTTATGGTTCAAGCCTATTCTAATTTAAATAAAGATCATGAAGATTTTATTACAGAAATGATTACCAAATATCATATTGGTAATTTAATTTTTATGCAAGGTACCCCAGAAAAACAGGCAATATTAAGTAATAAATATCAAGAAAACTCTAAATATCCATTGCTTATTGGTATAGATGGTGAATGGGGTTTAGATATGCGTTTAAAAAATACATTTCGTTATCCTTGGAATATGGCTTTGGGTGCAATTAGAGATAATTCTTTAATCGAAGAGTTTGGAGAAAGATTAGGAATTCATTGTAAACGATTGGGAGTTCATATTAATTTTGCTCCTGTAGTGGATATTAATACAAATCCAGAAAACCCCATTATTGGTAACCGCTCTTTTGGAGAAAATAAAGAGAATGTATCAGATAAATCTATTGCATTCACAAAAGGTATCCAAAAGATTGGAGTATTAGCTAGTGCAAAACATTTTCCAGGACATGGAGATACTGCTAAAGATTCTCACCACACTCTACCAGTAGTAAATTTTGAGAAAAAAAGATTAGATACTTTAGAACTGTACCCTTATAAGAAAATGTTTGACGCTGGAGTTGCTAGTGTTATGACTGCCCATCTTAGTATCCCTAAAATTGAACCGAATAAATCTCTTCCTTCTTCATTGTCTTCAAAAATTATAACAGATTTACTGAAAGTGAAAATGGGTTTTTTAGGATTAATTATCACAGACGGATTAAACATGAAAGGTGCAGCCAATTACTCTTCATCAGCAGAAATAAATTTAGGAGCAATTTTAGCTGGGAATGACTTATTATTGATACCTCAAGATATTCCTAATTCTATCAAATTATTTAAAAAATCTTTAAAAACAGGTGCTTTATCCAAAGAAAGATTAGATTTTTCAGTACGTAAAATAATTTCCGCGAAGTATCTTGTAGGGTTAAATAATTATAAACCTGTTATTGTAAAAAATTTAAGAGATGATTTAAATACGGTCGATGATAAGCTATTACACCGAAGATTAGTGGAAAACTCTTTAACAATCATTAAGAATAAAAAACAGCTTTTACCAATAAGAAAGATTGAGAATAAAAAAATTGCATATGTATCATTAGGAGATGATTCTGGAATTCATTTTTCTTCCATGCTAAAAAAGTATGCTAATATTGATATCATTTCTAATCAAAATTTAGATCAATTACTTAAAAATTTAGAACCATATAATTTAGTAATTATTGGTTATCATAAATCAAATTTGAATCCTTGGAAAAGTTATAAATTTAGTTTAAAAGATTTAATTAAATTAAAAGAAATTTCAGATAAGAAAAGAGTGATTTTAGATGTTTTTGCAAGCCCTTATAGTTTGTTGCAAATAAAATCATTTGGAAAAATTGAGAGTATTATAGTGTCTTACCAAAACAGTAAAATTTCTCAAGAAATATCAGCACAACTTATTTTTGGTTCAATTAAAGGAAAAGGTAAATTACCAGTATCTATCAAAAAAGAATTTCCTGAGGGGTTGGGTTTATTTACGTCATCCCTAAGTAGACTAGGATATTCAATCCCAGAAGATGTTGGTTTGTCTTCCAGAAAGTTAGAAGACATTCAAAAAACAATAGATACTATTTTAAAAGAAAAGATGGCGCCTGGCGTTCAGGTTTTAGTCGCAAGATATGGGAAAGTTGTATATCAGAAAAGCTTTGGATATCACACAAATGATCAAAAGATAAAAGTCAAAGATTCGGATATTTATGACTTGGCTTCGTTAACCAAAATTTTAGCAACTTTACCTTTGATCATGAAGTCAGAAGAAGATCAGGCAATTTCTTTAAACAGCACTTTAATGGAATTTTCACCTTCTATGAGAAATTCAAATAAAGACACTCTGACAGTTAAAGAAATTTTATCTCACGTTGGCCGTTTAAAATCTTGGATTCCTTTTTATAAATTCACTCAAGACAGTTTAAAAGGTGATAATTTAAAGAAATTTTATCGCGCTAAAAAATCAAATATCTTTAATGTCAAAGTTGCAGAAAATTTATTTATTCATAAAGGCTACAAAGACAGCATTTACAATTTTATAAAATATGTTGAACAAAGAGAGTTTAGTGGTTATAAGTATAGTGATTTAGGATATTATATTTTCAAAGAGTTTCTTGAAAAAAATCATAAAACTTCTTTAGATATTATTGTAGAACAAGAACTTTATCAATCATTAGGGGCTAACAGAACTACTTTTTTACCATTGCTAAAATTCAATAAGAAAGAAATAATTCCTACTGAAAAAGATAACTATTTTCGAAATCAGTTATTACATGGTAATGTTCATGACATGGGTGCCGCTATGCTTGGAGGTGTAGGTGGTCATGCAGGCTTATTTTCAAACGCAAATGATATTACTAAGATTATGCAAATGTTTCTTCAAAAAGGTTTTTATGGAGGGAAACGATACCTAAAAACAGAAACAGTAAACAAGTTTAACCAACGTTATTTTTTTGAGAAAAACATAAGAAGAGGATTGGGGTTTGATAAACCTCAAATAAACCCTGAAATAAAAGCAACTTGCGGTTGTGTATCTGATAAAAGTTTTGGTCATTCTGGCTTCACAGGCACCTATACTTGGGCTGACCCAGTAAGTAAGATTGTATATGTTTTTTTATCGAATAGAGTTTATCCAACTATGGATAATAGTGGATTAGCAAAAAATAATATGCGCACTAAAATTCAGCAGATTATTCAAGATGCAATCATTAAATAAAATTCTTATTATCTCCTTGCTTTTTTACTAGTCAAACTAATTCAATGTAATCTTTTGCATTTGTTGGTGCACATTTTACATAAATCAAAACTAATGAAGCTGAAATATTTATGTAGAATAGCCCAATTAAATTTCCATAAAAAAGACTAATTATGTATGCCTGAAATAAATAAAACACAACACAGAAAATTAAATTTAAACTAAAACGAAATGTATCAATAAATTCAATTTCATCTATTTTTTTATATATTTTTTTCCATAATATAAAGGGTATAATACTATTCAATATAATTAGATATAATAAAGGTTTTAAATAGTTTTTTTTATGTAATTTTTTATCAGGTATTAATCCATTTTTAATAATATTATTTACTTTATAAATATCTGTAAAATCTACTTGGGCGTCATTTAACTGTTCTAAAGTAGAATCATAACCCTTATCATTAGGGATATGTACACTTAAGCTTTTTAGCTGTTCACTTACAGCTGCTTTTAAAATATTAATAGATTTTGGAGTAGAATTTTTTTCAAAAAGTTTTCTTGTTAATATCGGAACTCCATAATTAATACAAACTTTTGAAGGAAAACTCGATGGATGTTGATATGTTATACCAACAGGGATTACTTTAATCTCTAGATTTGGATATCTTTCTAGAGCACCAAAAACGATCCTAGTAAAACCCTTGCTTAAAGGTCTTATACTTCTGTTTTTATGATGACTTCCTTCAGGAAAAATCATCAAAGTTTCTCCCTTTTTTAAAACATTAAAGCACTTCTCAAAAATTTCTTGGTTGTTTGATAATAGCTTAATTCCATCACGAATTCTATAAATTGGCATTAAATAAAGAGATTCTAAAATCTTTTTAATAAAAGGTTTTTTAAAAGATGCAGCTCTCACTAAAAAATGATTCTGTCTTCTATTAGTTGTAGTGACATATAAAGGGTCAACTAATCCATTAGGGTGATTTACAGCAAATATTATTGCACCTTTTTTTGGTACATTTTTCTTACCCATTACAATAATTTTTTTTGTGTAAAAAAACAAACCGATCTTTATATAGCTCCAAATAAACGTAAACCAAATCTTTTGAATCATAATTATTATCGTTTTATTAAACTTCTTTTTTTCTTCCCCAATATACTGCTAAAATAATTCCAGAAAACACATCCCAAATCCCCCAAAAAGCAGCTAATAAGGCCATCCCGCCGAACCCTTCAAAGAAACTAAATATTAATAATAAACCTAATCCACCATTTTGTATGCCAGTCTCAATAGCAATAGTCTTAATATCTCTATTATCTAAACCGAAACTTTTTGCAGTATAAAACCCAATTACAAAGGCAAGTATATTGTGAAAAATAACCAATAAGGCAACATGATGAATGTAATTTGTAAAAATATTTAGATTTTGGGAAAAAGCAATAAGTATTAATACAATGAAAACTAACATTGATAACGGTTTTAAGACTTTCTCTAATCTTTCTGCTATTTTGTTCTGATAATGCTTGACTATCATACCTAATAATAAGGGAATACCTAAAATAAGAGTGACTAACTTAAATAAGTCCACCCAATTTATTTCGATAGTTTTTAAAATCTCATTTGTAGGGCCATATAAGCCTCCCCAGAAGGCTAGGTTAAATGGAGTCATAAATATACAGGCGAAGGTGGCAAAAGCTGTTAAGCTGACTGATAATGCAGTATTACCTCCTGCTACTTTGCTAAAAAAATTAGAAACATTTCCGCCAGGACAAGCAGCAATCATTATCATTCCTAACGCAAAACTAGGATGAGGTTTAATTAATAAGATTGCTAAAAAAGTAAAAGCAGGCAATAAAATAAATTGCGATAAAATTCCAACAATAATAATTTTGGGATTTTTTATCAATTTTTTAAAATCGTGAATAGAAATTCCTAAAGCAACACCAAACATAATAATTGCAATAGCAACATTCAATATCCATAAACCCTGAGTATCAAAGTTTATTTTTATTGAATCAATATTTATTTGATTTAGCATATTAATTGCGGAATTAATCATTTATAAAAGAAATAATATTCACAGCAACTATAGCAGCAGTTTCAGTTCGTAATCTACTATAGCCAAGAGAAACAGGGGTGATTTTTTTATTCATTGCTTTTTTTATTTCTTCAGAAGAAAAATCACCTTCAGGGCCAATAAGAATAGTTGAACGTTCCGATCGTTTTACTAACGATTTTAATATATTGTTATCTTGTTCTTCACAATGTGCAATGTAAACCTTCCCTTTATGATTTTGAGAGATAAATTCATTGAATTTAAGAGGTGCATTTAATTTTGGTAATGTAAATTTTAAAGATTGTTTCATAGCAGACTGAATAATTTTTTCAAATCTATTAGAATTAACTTTTCTATTTTCAGAATTCGAGCAAATGATTGGTGTAATTTCATCTATACCAATTTCTGTTGCTTTTTCTAAAAACCATTCTATTCGATCTTTGTTTTTTGTGGGAGCAATAGCTATATGAAGGTAGTAGTTCCAGGGTTTTTCTTTTTCTGAAATAGTAATAATATCTGCAATACATTTTTTGTCATTTGCAAATTTTATTTTTGCTTCAAATAAATATCCATTTCCGTTAGTTATTTTTAGAATATCGTTTTCTTCTTTACGTAAAACACGTACAATATGTTTGCTTTCAATTTTATCAAAAGTTATTTGTTTTGTTGTTTTAGTAAGTTCCGAATTATAAAATAGTTGCATTAATATTTAGTTTATAGGTTCTTCGCCTTTTATGAGTGATAGGAGCAAAATTCTCCCATATTTTTTTAATAGATTTATTATCTTCTAATTCTGGAGTTCTTATACAATTCACGATTCCTCTTTTAGAAAAAGTTTTAATATATTGATCAAAAATAATAGCATGAACTCCTTTGTTTTGAAAATCTGGATCCACACCAATTAAATAAAAAATCACATCTTTTGATTTTTTCTTTGCCTTTAGCAGGTGAAATAATCCAAATGGAAATAAGTTACCATTTGCTTTTTGTAAAGCTTTAGAAAAAGATGGCATTACTATTGCAAAAGCAACTAATTTGTCATTTTTGTCAACTACAAATTTTATATATTCAGGATTTATAAAACTAATATATTTTTTCTTAAAAAATTTTATTTGCTCATCTGAGATAGGAACAAAGGTTGCTAATTTTGAATATGATTTATGAAACACTTCAAACATTTCATCTATATATCTTAGAATATTTTTTGTTTTTTTAAAATCTAAAGTTTTTAGTTCAAAACGTCTTTTTAAAACATTGCTAATTCTTTCAAAATAAATAGCGTCAACATTTTTAAATTTGAACTTATTTTCTAAATACTCTTTTTCTTTTGTAAAGCCTAATTGTTCTAAATGATCTTTATAATAAGGGTGGTTATACCAAGTAATCATACTTCCTAGATGATTAAAGCCATCAATTAGAACACCGGTTTTGTCTAAATTATTAAAACCAACAGGACCTTCAATATATTCTAATTGGTTATTTATACCGATTTCTTTTACTTTATTTAAGAGTATCTTGGTGACATTTATATCGTCAATGACATCAAACCAACCAAAACGCATTTTTTTAATTTGTTGTTTTTCAACTTCTATCCAATTTATAATAGCGATTACTCTTCCTACAATTTTATTTTTTTTAAACGCTATGAAAAATTCAGCATCTGCAATTTTAAATACAGGATTTTTAGCTGGATCAAAACTATCAATCTCATCTTTTATTATTGGAGGAACCCAATAATCATTTCCTTTATAAAGGGAAAAAGGAAATAATACAAATTGTTTCATTTCCCTTTTTGATGTAACTTTTTTAAGCGTAATCATTTTATGAAAGTATATTGCTAATTATCGTCTTTTTTAATTTCTTTTTCTAATTCTTTAATCTCTCTTTCGAGTTTTTGAACTTCTGATTCTTTCTTTTTTCTCTTCTTAAAAATTCCAAAAAAACGTCCTCTTTTCTTCTTCTTAATATTTATTCCTTCTATTTTTTTATTTTTTTTAAAAAGATTTAATATTCTATTAAAAAAACGACTTTTTTTCCTATTTAATTTCTCAATTGCAGTCTCTTCTAAAGGATTACCATTATCGTCTAATTCTGTAAAAGGATCCCTATGGTTATCGATTCTATATGAAGCTCCGATACTTAAATAAAAGCCATCTGTTTCTCCTTCAAAAATCCCTCTAGCAGAAGTGTTTATCTGAAGATCACGTGTAAATAAATAAGCTAAACCAACCCCAATATTAGTATCAGTTCTTTCTTTTTTGTAAGCGCTTTGGTTTTCAAAAAATGAAGACCATCTTTGGTTAAGGCTGAATGTACCTGTTATTATATACGAAAACTCTTCATCAAGTGTTCCTATTTTATCATAATAGAGGTTTGTTATTATATTAAAATTTTTACTTAAATCATTTTGTAATAAAACTCCTAGTTTAGGTGATACTTTATTAGTCTTATGAACTTCACCTAAGAAGTTTGTATTTAATCCTGCATAAATTGCGACAGATGGGATTAGTCTTTTTTTATCAAAAGCATTTCTTTTTCTCCAACTTCTTACTTCTATACTTTTGTCATCAAATTCTTTTTGAAAAACTAAATATTTAGCACCAATAGTAGCTTTACTTAAATTATTTTTAAAATAGTGATTTGTGTTTATTCCTTTAAAAATTTTATCTCTTTGGTAACTTAGCTGTGTACTAATTTCTAATTTTTCAAGAAAAAAACTAGTCCTAAATAATAAGTCAAAACCTACAGATTGAGATGGTTGATTACCAAATTTAATACTTGTATCTTTATAGAAGATACTGTTTTCAAATTGATAAACACCTGATCCAACACCATATGGGCTTTCTGAAAGGCCAGGTTTATTTGAGTTTATGACATTTGTGTATTGTGCATTTATTGTCAAGAAACTAGCACAAATTAATAAGAATGTTAATTTATATTTTAACGTAGTTTTACTCAAAATAAAAAATTTAAAAAGTTGTTTTGATCCTTATACAAACATACTGTAAAAAATTCATTCTTTAATTTGATGCTTTTATTTTTTCAAGTCAATTAAATATTTGCACTTTGTTAACGTTACTATTGTTTTCAAATTGTTATTTTTGATAATAATTATTAATTTATAAAGACAAATTGAAAAATGGGTTTAATTAAAACAATTTTTTTCATAATATTTTTTATGTACGCTTTGAAATTTTTAGCAAAACTATTTGCTCCTTTTTTATTAAAAAAAGCAGTAAATAAAATGCAAGAAAAGGCAGCGGAACAATTTAGAAATCAACAGCCAAAATCGACAGTAAAGGATGGTGAAACTGTCATAGACAAATCACCAACTAAAAACACTAATGGCAAGAATACTGTCGGTGAATATGTAGATTTTGAAGAATTAGATTAATATGAATATTAAAAAAATAATTCCTTTCGCAATTTCAATACTTATTTTTGTTTTTGCAGCAATTATATATTTTTATCCTGTTTTAAAAGGACAAAAAATAACGCAGTCAGATATTACTCAGTTTACAGGTATGTCTAAAGAAATTCAGGATTTTAGAGCTGATAAAAACACAGAGCCCTACTGGACTGGAAGTGCTTTTAGTGGAATGCCATCGTATCAATTAAGTGCATATTATCCAAATGATTTTGCCAGAACTATTGACAAAGTTATCCGTTTTTTACCAAGACCAGCAGATTATACTTTTCTCTATTTTTTTAGTTTTTTTATACTCTTATTATCTTTAAGAGTTGATTGGAAATTGGCGATACTTGGTGCTCTTTCATTCGGATTTTCTACTTATTTGATTATTATTTTTGGAGCAGGACATAATGCAAAAGCTCATGCTATAGGTTATATGCCACTAGTTTTAGCAGGTGTTTTATGGGTATTTCAAAAAAGATATTTATTAGGTTTTATAGTCACTAGCATAGCTATGGTTTTAGAGATCTATACTAATCATCCACAAATGACCTATTATTTAGGTTTTTGTGTATTAATTTTAGGAATAATTGAGTTTTATAATGCTTTATTAGAAAAGAAAACTTTTCTTTTTGCTAAGCAAGCAAGCATAATTATTGTTGCTTTTTCATTAGGGATAGGTGCAAATTCTTCTCGTTTAATGGCGATGAAAGAATATTCGAATTACAGTACACGTGGTAATTCAGAATTAACAATTAATCCAGACGGTAGTCCAAAAGAAGCTTCTAGAGGATTAGATTATTCTTACATAACTCAGTATAGTTATTCTAAATTAGAAACCTTTAATTTATTTATTCCAGGTTTCATGGGTGGCGGTACTACAGAATCACTAGATGAAAACTCTGAATTTTATAAATTAATAAAACAAAAAGCAGGAAGAAAAGTTGCAGATGATTATTCATCACAAGTTTTAACTTACTGGGGAGATCAACCTATAGTAGAAGCTCCTGCATATATTGGTGCTGTTATTTTTTTTCTATTCTTTTTAGGAATTTACTTAGTCAAAGGAAAACTAAAACATTGGTTAGTTTCAGCTATTATTTTTTCTATTATTATGAGTTGGGGAAGAAATTTCCAGTTCTTAACTAATTTTTTTATAGACTATATTCCTTTATACAATAAGTTTAGAGCAGTTTCTTCAATACAGGTTATTGCAGAAATATGTACTCCGATCTTAGCTTTTTTAGCATTAAAAGAGATGTTTTCATCAAAAAGAACAATAAAAGAAAAACAAAAAGCATTAAAAAAAGCATTAATTTCTTTTGGAACTTTAATTTTATTTGGATTTATTTTAGCCCATTTATTTTCTTCTTTTCAAGGTATAAGAGATCAGCAATATGCTTCTTTACCTGGTTTAATTGAAGCAGTTATTGCTGACAGAAAAACAATGTTGTTAATGGACACCATACGTTCTTTAGTCTTAACAATTATTTCAGCAGGAATTTTATGGTTTTTATTAAAGAATAAATTAAAGCAAATACAGACTATTCTATTATTTACAGTTTTAATACTTTTTGATTTAATATCCATAGACAAAAGATATGTTAATGAAGATGATTTTGTTTCAGCAAAAAAAATTGAAAATCCATTTACAGTTACTAATATTGATAAACTAATTTTAAAAGATACTTCACATTATAGAGTCGCTAATTTTGCTATTGATCCATTACAGGACGGAAGAACGTCTTATTTTCATAATTCTATTGGTGGTTATCATGCTGCAAAAATGGGCCGCTACCAAGAGCTTTTTGATTATCAAATTTCGAAAAATAACATGAGTATTTTGGATATGTTAAATGCTAAATACATCATTTTTTCTAATGATAATGGTAGGAATGAAGTGGAAATTAATTCCGAATCTAATGGAAATGCGTGGTTTGTTAATACTTTATTTTACGCTAAAAACGCGAATGAAGAGATGACTTTATTAGATAGTATTAATAATAAATCAGAAGCTATTTTAAAAGATATAGATTATGATAAATTAAAGGGGAGTAGAATTTTTCAATTAGATTCTACAGCAATAATTGAATTATTAGAGTATGATATAACTAAACTTAAATACCAATCTAAAACAACTAAAGATCAGTTTGCTGTTTTTTCAGAAATTTATTATGAGAATGGATGGAATGCCTATATTGATGATGTTTTAACACCTCATTACAACGTTAATTATGTTTTGCGTGGAATGGTAATTCCTAAAGGCATCCATAAAATTGAATTTAAGTTTGAACCTAACATAATAAAACAAGGTGAAATAATTTCATTAATTTCATATGCTCTTTTATTATTGATACCTATTGGATTTATTTCTTATAATAAAAAAAATAGAAAATAATACAAATTATGAATATTGGAATGCTCTTAAATGGAAACTACCCTAAAGATATTAGAGTAAGAAAGGAAGCAGAAACTTTATCAAAATATCACTCAGTTTTTATATTATGTAAAAAAGAACCTACAGATAAATCTTTTGAAGTTATAAATGGTGTTACGATTGTTAGACAAATAAGATACATGAATACTATTCATGAGGGTATTATTGACGTTTTAGCATCTATAAAATTTATACATCCTTATTTTAAAAACAAATTACCAAAATTTATTCTTGATCATAGTATTGATACATTGCATGTACATGATTTACCACTTGCAAAAACAGCTATTTTAGCAGCTAATAAGTATAAATTAAAATCAGTATTAGATTTACATGAAAATTATCCTGCCGCATTAAAAACATGGTTTTCTTGGCGAAAAAGCCCTATTGTTAGATTAAAAAATAAAATATTTTTTAATTACAACAGATGGCGAGATTATGAAGCTAAAATTATAAAAAAATATGATGTTTTAATAGCTGTTGTGTCTGAAATGAAACAACGTTTAATTGATCAACATAAAATTGATCCAAAAAAAATTGTGATTGTTCCTAATGCAGAAAAGAAAGAATTTGCAGATAACTTCAATAATAATCCCTCAGATTATTTTATAGAAGAAAAGGGAAAATTTATTATTTCATATGTTGGTGGTTTCGGACCACATAGAGGACTTCATACAGCAATCAAAGGAATGATAAAGGTTTCTAAAGAAATTCCAAACGCCTTATTAGTTTTAGTTGGTCCGTCAAGTTCTGACGTGAGAACTCATTTACAGAGTATAATAATTAAAAACAAGCTAGAGCCTTTTGTTAAAATAAAGGGAGCAGAACCTTTTGAAAACGTGGTAAAAATCATGAAAAATTCCAATATAAATATCATTCCGCATATATCTAATGAGCATACTGAGAGTGCAGTACCTCATAAGTTTTTTCAAATATTATTATCATCAAAACCATTATTAGTATCAGATTGTGCTCCAATGAAACGCTTAATTGAGACACACGACATCGGTACTTACTTTGAATCTGAAAATTCAAGAAGTTTTGCAGAAAAGATTTCTTATATTCATAGAAATTATAAAGAAACACTTTTAAAAGCTAATAAGGGTTTGAACCTATCTTTGCATGCTAATTTAAATTGGGATTCTTTATCAAAAAATTTGATAAAACTATATGATAATTTAGAAAATTGAAAGCTTTAATTATAACATATTATTGGCCACCAGCAGGAGGTTCAGGTGTACAGCGCTGGTTAAAGTTTGTAAAATATTTGCAAAATTTTGACATTGAACCTATTGTTTATACCATCGATAATCCGAAATATCCAATAATAGATAATTCACTAATAAAAGAAGTTTCAAAAAAAATTAAAGTTTTAAAAAAACCAATTTGGGAGCCAAATAATATTTTATCTTTTTTTAAAAAATACAACAGGCAAAGTGCTGGTTTCTTAAACAAGAACCCTAGTTTTTTAGGTAAAATTCTGCAATACGTCAGAGCTAATTTTTTTATTCCGGATGCTAGAATTTTCTGGATAAAGCCATCTGTTAAATTCTTAGAAAACTATATTAAAAATAATAATATTGATGTAGTAATTTCAACTGGGCCGCCACACAGTATTCATTTAATAGCACAGCAATTAAAAGAAAAATTAGATATAAAATGGATTTCAGATTTTAGAGATCCTTGGACAGGTATTGATTACTTTCATCAATTACCATTGACAATAAATGCGAAGAATAGACATTTTCGATTAGAAAAAAAAATCTTAGAAGAATCAGATGCAGTTTTAGTTGTAAGTAATACGATGAAAAAAAATTATTCTCGATTTAATAAAAACATACATGTAGTAACAAATGGATTTGATTCAGATTTTATAGAAAAGCCAAATATAATTTTGGATAAATTCTTCTCTATAACTCATGTTGGTATGATGAATTCTGATAGGAACCCTAAAAATCTATGGAAAGTTTTATCTGAAATTTGTAATGAGAATTTAGAATTTAAAAATGATTTACAGATAAATTTAGTTGGTAAAGTTGATGATCAGATTAAAATTGACTTACAAGTTTTTGAAAATAAGACAGTTAAATTAATTGATTATTTACCACATTTAGAAGTTAAGCATTATCAGGAAAAATCACAATTACTATTATTGGTAGTGAATAACGTACCTAATGCAAAAGGAATTGTAACAGGTAAAATATTTGAATATTTAGAAGCCAATAGACCCATTGTTACAATTGCTCCAGAAGATGGAGATGCGGCTGAAATTATAAATAATACAAATGCAGGTGTTGTTTTTAATTTTAACGAAGTGTCAAAATTAAAAACTGTAATTTTATCATATTATAAAGCGTTCAAAAAAAAAGAATTAAGAATTATTTCTAAAGATATTAATCAATACCATAGAAAAGAATTAACTCAAAAATTAGCTTCAATTATTAAAGCTATTTAATTAATAATCAAGTGAAGAAAATTGTTACTGTCATAGGGGCTAGACCACAGTTTGTGAAAGCTGCAGTTTTAAGTAGAATTATTTTAGAGATGAATCAAATTGAAGAAGTAATTATTCATACTGGTCAGCATTTTGATAATAACATGAGTGATGTTTTTTTTACTGAAATGCAAATACCAAAAGCTAAATATAACCTTGCAATAAACAATTTGACACACGGAGCAATGACTGGGCAAATGTTAGAGAAAGTAGAGGAAGTTTTAATTATTGAAAAGCCTGATGCTCTCGTAATTTATGGTGATACAAATTCTACATTAGCCGGTGCATTAGCTGCAAAAAAATTAAATATAAAAGTGATTCATATAGAAGCAGGTTTACGTTCTTTTAATTTGAAAATGCCAGAAGAAGTTAATAGAATTTTAACGGATAGAATTTCAGATTTATTAATTTGCCCAACAGATACAGCTTTAAATAACCTTAAAAAAGAAGGTTTTGATAATTTGTCAATTAAAGTTGAAAAACACGGGGATATTATGAAGGATGCTGTCGATTTTTATAGTAAAAAATCATCTATTAAATCATCAATCATTAAAAATTTAGGTTTAAAAAAAGATGCGTTTGTTTTGACAACAATTCATAGGCAAGAAAACACTAATGATGAAATAAAGTTAAGAGAAATATTTTCTGCTTTAGATGAAATAAATAAAAAAAATCAAGTTATTTTCCCTTTACACCCCAGAACAAAAAGGGTTCTAGAAAATTTTAAAATCAATTCAGATATTACTTTTATAGACCCTATCGGATACTTTGATATGTTAGAATTATTAAAAAGTTGTAGTATGGTAATTACAGATAGTGGTGGTTTACAAAAAGAAGCTTATTTCTGTAAAAAAAATTGTATTGTAGTCAGAGAGGAGACTGAATGGTTAGAATTAGTTGAATACAATTTTGCGGAAATTGTTGGTACAAGTCAAGAAAAAATAATATCAGCTTTTAATCATTATTCAGTTTCAAAAACAGATTTCAATAAAACTTTATTTGGTAAAGATGTAGGAAAAAAAATCTACGAATCTATTTATAATTTAATTACAGATTAAATGGGAATAGTATTTAAACAATCTCTAAAAAACACTCTTTTTATTTATTTGGGCTTTCTCTTTGGAGGTATAAATACTTTGTTTTTATATACTCGCTTTCTACAAGACGAATATTATGGTTTAATTACTTTTTTACTATCTACTTCTAATCTTTTAATGCCATTAATTGCATTAGGAGTTCATCATACAATCATTAAGTTTTTTTCTAGCTATTTAACAAAAATAGATAAAGACCGATTTTTATCGTCAATAATTTTTTTACCTTTTTTAATTGCAATACCCATAGCTTATTTTGGGAACCTTTTTTATGAAGATATTAGTAATCAGCTATCTATTAAGAATCCAATTATAAAAGATTATACATTTGTAATTTTTTTAATAGCAGTAGCTACTTCATACTTCGAGATATTTTATGCTTGGGCTAAAGTTCAGTTTCAATCTGTTTTTGGTAATATTTTAAAAGAGTTATGGAATCGTATCGTTACAATGATTTTGTTATTTGCTGTTTATTTTGAATTTATTACTAAACCTGAATTTATTTATTATTTAACTGGAGCATACTTTTTGAGAATGTTAGTAATGATGATCTACGCACTTAAATTATATACGCCTAAATTTACTTTTTCTAAACCTGAAAATTTTAGAGAAATAATACGTTTTTCATGTTATATTATATTAGCAGGAAGTGCCGGAGCTATAATTTTAGATATTGATAAATTTATGATTCCTGGGAAAGAGTCATTAGTTAAAGCAGCTTATTATTCAGTTGCCGTCTTTATAGGTTCTTTTATCGAAGCTCCAAGTAGAGCGATGTTAAGTATTTTACAACCCTTAACCTCTAAAACTTTAAATGAAGGCAACCATATTGAAGTCGAATCATTGTACAAAAAGAGTTCTATTAATTTATTATTAATAAGTGGGCTATTTTTTATATTAATTAATACAAATGCAAATCAGTTATTTAATCTACTACCTAAAGAGTATTCTGGGGGTATTTTAGTTGTACTTATGATTTCATTACTTAAATTATATAATGGGTTTTTAGGGAATAATGGAGCGATAATTAGTAACTCTAAATTTTATAAAATAACTTTACCAATTAGTTTAACTATGGCATTTTCTGTCTATTTTTTAAATAAACTTTTTTATTACGAGTTAGATATGGGAACAAATGGTTTGGCATTAGCGACTCTAATTGTTATTTTTTCTGCTAATACATTTAAGTTGATTTTTGTGAAAAGTAAATTAGCAATAACACCTTTTACTAATAAGACCTCATCACTTTTAGTTATTATTGCTGTTTTTTATTTTTTATTTAATTTCTGGGAGTTTAATTTAAGTAATATATATATCTTGGATATGCCTGTTCATACTTTTTTAAATATTATTTTAAAAAGTGTTTTAATAGTAGTTTCTTATCTTTTTTTAATTTTTAAACTAAATATCTCGCCAGAGTTTAAAAACCTCTTTAAAAAGTATTACAAATAGCAATCAATGTAATCTGTAATCATATGTAATATTAATGCAATAGCTATAATTCTAGTTTTTCTAAAACAAAGTGAAATAGTATAAAGCATAATAGGAAAGTAAGAGTGTAAAAGATGAAAGTTTATACTGCATCTATTTTTATCAAATATAGGGCTTGCAAACAAATGATCTAAATCTACAAGCATCGATAATAAAAAAATTAAATAAACGGTCTTCCATTTATTTCTAAAAAAATAGTACGAAATAATTAAGGGAAAGATGAAGTGTAAAAAGTAGTGAACAGTATTTTTAAATATCATTATTTACTCAATATATTAGAAAGCATCTAAAAGTAGTTATTTTTTATAATTTTCTTACGTTTAAGACAAAAAGCTAATAGCATTTGGCCCTTCCATAAAAAGTAAATCTAAAGTAGATAAATTAGGAATAAACCCATGTTTTTCAGTAAATACTTGTATGTACTTAGGAAACGGTTTATTAATCTCTTGTTTTATATTAGCAATATCTCGAAAATCGTTTTTCATCTTATTTTTTTGATATTCGTTAGTATTTTTATGAGAAACTTCTAGCTGAAGTGCATCTAATAAAAACAGAAATGTATCTAAATTAATATCATTTAAGTAACGATATTTCTTGGTAAAAATTTTCTGCAAATCATCTTCAAAAAACTCAAAAAAAGGAGAGCAATTATATGATGCTTTTAAAGATTTAAAATGTTGATCCTGCCACTTCAGACTATTATCGACTAAAGTATCTTTTGTTTTTTGCTTCTCTAAATTAGTGTTCTTTTTTATGGGGATATTTAGCATTTGCTTTCCATTTGGACCATAAATATAACAACGATTTCTGTAACTTTGTTTTTGAAAATTATCTTCGTTTTCAAAAATAATTTTATTGAATTTGATTATGTTAGAAAACTGAAAAATTGGAGAAAAGTATGTTGGTAAGAAAACTCCCATTATTCAACCTTATTTTTTTTAAAAAAACTAATTCCAAAGTATAATAATATTAAACCTAGAGCAACGTATCTGTAAGAAACAGGTTCTCCATCTTCACCGACTGTAGTGAACATTCTATCCCAACGGATAGATTTTAATTTCTCTTTAAATGTTGGTGCATCTGCATCCCAACTAAACCAAATCATTACAGGTTTTCCTAATACATGATCAAAAGGAACAAATCCCCAATATCTGGAATCTAATGAGTTGTGTCTATTATCTCCCATTAGCCAATAATAATCTTGTTGAAATGTATAAGTATCAACTTTTTTACCATTAATAAAAATATCATTGTTATTGGTTACTAAATTATTTTTTTCATATAACTCAATAGTTTGTTTGTAGTATGGTAGATTATCAATATTTATTTTTACAGTAACACCTTTCTTTGGTATATATATGGGACCCATATTATCTTGACTCCACTGATTCGTTTCAATTTGTGGGAAAATTGAGTTATCTGCTTCATGCACAATTTTAATAACACTATCTACTTCAGAATCTCTTCTTAGTTTTTCTGCTAAAGCAAGTGTTAAATTTGTAACTCTTTTTGTTGTTTTTATTTCTTCTATGTTAGATCTATATTTTTTAAGAACGACTTTTAATTCCTTATAATTATAGGTTGTTATTTCGTATCTATTTCCGTCTAATTTATTTAAACTAGCAATGTATTTGACAATATTTTGATACTCCTCTTGACTTTTAAAAGTAATAATAAACTTTCTCTCAAATTCTTTTCCAGTATATCTTAATATTTTGTTTGTACTTATTCCTATGGAAGAATAAATAGTATGTTGAAACTGAATTTTTGCTCTATAAGGGAGTATATTTTTTTCACCATTTAGATAAACAATTCCATCTCTTAGTTCTAAAGTATCACCAGCAATTCCAACACATCGTTTTACATAATTAGTTTTCTTATCTACAGGTTTGTAGGTGAATTCACCGGAATTATCTCCCCACATTGTTTTCAAAGAATCTGCAGGCCAATTAAAACAGACAATATCATTATTCTTAATCTTTTGAAATCCCGGTAATCTTAAATGTGGTAATTGTGGCTGTTTTAAATAAGAGACATACGATTTAGAGGTAAAAGGGATTGGAATAGTATCATGAACCATCGGAGCTGCAAATATGGTAGATGGAACACGTGCACCATAGTGAAACTTACTAACAAATAAAAAGTCTCCCACTAACAAAGATTTCTCTAAAGAAGAACTTGGAATAGTGAATGGTTGCATAAAATATGTATGAACTAAAGTCGCTGCAATAACTGCAAATGTTATCGAACTAATCCACTCTCCAAATCCAGAACGAGGACGAAATAGATTCCACCTCTTTAAACTTTTATCTGGATAGTATTTGGGGTCTGTTTTATAATTAATGAAGAAAATATATAAGCCTAAGGTTATAATTACTAAAAATGAATCTATTTTTTTAAAATAACCGAATGTCCTGATACTTTCAATCCAGACCACTGGAAACATCAATAAATTTACGACTGGAACGAAAAGTAAAATCACCCACCATTTTGGACGATTTATAATCTTCATTAATACAATTCCGTTATAAATAGGAATAATAGCTTCCCAGGGTTTTCTGCCCGCTTTTACATAAAGTTTCCAAGTTCCTAAAAAATGTATGATTTGAATAATTACAAAAAAAAGACACCAATGTGTAAACGTCATAACAGTATATTTTTACCTTTTAAAAGGATTTATTTTTGATTTCCATAAGATTACAAAGTAAAGGAAATATTACGATTTTAAACAATATTTAATACATCTTTCATTGTATAAACTCCTTTTTTATTAACTAGCCATTCTGAAGCAATTAAAGCCCCTAGAGCAAATCCTTGTCTATTTTTTGCAATGTGATTTATTTGAACTTTATCAATATCAGAAGTGTAAGAAACTTTGTGAATACCCGGTACATCGGAGATTCTTTTTGAAAAAATAGGAACATTTTTTTCTGAGGTAACCTTGTCTAGTTCCCAATCACTGAATTCTGAGTTTTCTATGATTCCATTAGCTAGAGTAATTGCTGTTCCACTCGGTGAATCTAGCTTCTTAATATGATGAGTTTCTTCAATAGAAACTTTATAATCTTTTAATTTATTCATCATTTTTGCCAAATGATTATTTAATTCAAAGAAAATATTTACACCTAAACTAAAGTTTGATGCATATATCAAAGCTCCATTTTTTTCTTCACAAACTCTCACAATATCGTCGTATTTCTTTAGCCAGCCTGTAGTTCCAGATATAACAGGAATTTGATTATTAATACAATTTAAAATATTATTATAAGCTGATTCTGGTGTGCTAAAATCAATAGCAATGTGAGCGATTGAAATATCATACATATCATTACCATCACTTTTAATAACTATTTCATGACCTCTAGAAATTGCAATCCTCTCTATTTCTTTACCCATTTTTCCGTAACCTAGTATAGCTATTTTCATTATTAAAAGTCATATTTTAAATTAAAACCAACCGCCGTATTTGTAAATTTCATATTATCTGGAATTAAAACGGGTTTGAATGATAAGTTATCATTAGTGTTGAATTGTAATAAATGAGCATTAACACTGGCTTCTACAATTTGTAATACATATACTAAAACTGACGATAATAAAGCTAAATCTCTATTTTCTCGTAATTGCTTTTGTGCACTTTCTAATCCAGTCTCAGAAATTAATGAGGTACCATTATCTAATGTGAATTCGTCTTGTAATCCTGCTTTTCTTAAACGAAAAGCAGTTCTATATCTTTTATAAATACTATTGTTGTCTATGTATAAAAAAGTTGTACCACCAAGCACCCCCCACACAATTGGAGCTTTCCAGTATTTTTTATTATAGATTTGCCCCATTCCTGGTAAAATAGCAGAATAGAATGCGGCTTTTGATGGAGACAAAGGGTTGTATACATCTTTTGCAATATTAATTTTATTTATTGCTTTTACATTTTTCACAATAGTTGAATCTCTTTGGGAGAAAAGAGAATTTGTTATTAGAATAACTATCAATAAAGAAAACATTGTTTTTTTAAGAATCACTATTTTAATAAATTTTTAATTCGGTTAAAATCTTCTTCAGATTGAAATGGGATTGTTAGTTTTCCTTTTCCATCTATTCCAATTGTTATATTAATACTTTGACCAAAAAAAGAATTAATTTCTTGAATATTATCTTTTATAAATTTAGGTAATTCTTTTTTTTTAGATTTTTTAGTTTTAGATTTTTTTAAATTTTTAACGAGTTCTTCTGTCTGTCTTACAGATAATTTATCACGAAGAATTTTTTTGTAAATAGTTATTTGATTCTCTTTATTTTCAATGCTAATGATTGTTCGACCATGGCCCATAGAAATAAAACCATCACGTATTCCTGTTTGTAAAATTGGGTCTAATTTTAGTAATCGTAAATAGTTTGTTACTGTCGAACGTTTTTTACCAACTCTGGTACTCAATTCTTCTTGAGTTAATTGAATTTCATCAATTAAGCGTTGGTAAGAAAGTGCAACCTCTATAGGATCTAAATTCTGACGTTGGATATTTTCAACTAAAGCCATTTCTAGCATTTCTTTATCGTTGGCTATCCTTATATATGCTGGGACCGTTTTATTACCAATAAGTTTTGAAGCTCTAAACCGTCTTTCTCCAGATACTAATTGAAATTTATTGTCTCCTGTTTTTCTTACTGTAATTGGTTGTATAACTCCTAATTCTTTAATAGAACCTGCTAATTCCCTTAAAGATTCTTCATCAAAATATGTCCTTGGTTGGTAGGGATTTACTTCAATTAAATTTAATTCTAATTCAAGTATATTTCCCACAATATTATTTATACCTTTTTGAGGAATATTATCAGAAGATTCTTTTAATAAAGCTGATAAGCCTCTTCCCATTGCTTGTTTTCTTGTTGCTTTCGCCATTTATCGATTTTTTTTAATCAATTCTTGTGCTAAATTTAAGTAATTAACAGCACCCTTACATGTTGAGTCATAAGCGATAATACTTTCACCATAACTTGGAGCTTCACCTAAGCGAATATTTCTTCTAATTATTGTATCAAAAACCATTATTGAGAAATGTTTTCTAACCTCGTCTACAACTTGATTAGATAATCTTAATCGTGAATCAAACATTGTTAATAATAAGCCTTCTATCTCTAAATCATTATTATGAATATTTTGAACACTTTTGATTGTGTTTAATAATTTCCCCAAACCCTCTAGTGCAAAATATTCACATTGTATTGGGATCATTACAGAGTCTGATGCAACCAAAGAATTTAAAGTTATTAATCCTAATGATGGAGCACAATCTATTATAATGTAATCATATTTATCTTTTAAAGAGACTAATGCCTTTTTTAGCATATATTCTCTTTCAAATTTATCTACTAATTCAATCTCAATAGCCACTAGGTCAATATGGGCCGGGATAATATCAAGATTCGGCGATGAAGTTTTAATAATCGCGCTTTCAGCAGAAATGGTATGTTCTAAAACTTGATAGGTACCAAATTCAATAGCTTCTACGTCTATCCCTAATCCAGAAGAAGCATTTGCTTGAGGATCTGCATCAATAAGGAGTACTCTTTTCTCTAAAACTCCTAAGCAAGCAGCTAAATTAATACTTGTAGTCGTTTTTCCTACTCCTCCTTTTTGATTTGCTATCGCAATAATTTTACCCATTAAGCTTTAATTTATTATAATAGTAAAAATACAATTTATTCCGTTTTCTAAAAGTTAATGATGTTAAAACATTATAAAAATGTAAAATACTATAATTTAAATAATTACAGAGAATTTTATTTATTTTAAAAAGAAAACCGAAACATAAGTTTCGGTTTTCTTTTTATTACTTTTTTGGAATATTATTTAGAATTTCCTTTAAAAATTTCCAGAATTTTTGGGTGGAACTAATACTTGCTCTCTCATCGGGTGAGTGTGCCCCAAGAATAGTTGGGCCAAAAGAAATCATATCCATTTTAGGATAGTTTTGTCCTAGAATTCCACATTCTAAGCCTGCATGACAAGAAGCTATATTTGCTTTTTCCCCATGAAGTCTTTCATATGAACTAGAAACTATTTCTAATATTTCTGAGGCTACATTTGGTTGCCATCCGGGATATTCTCCAGACAATACAACTTCAAAACCAGATAATTCAAATACTGAAAGTAAAGAATTTGATAAATCTGTCTTATTTGTTTCAGAAGAGGATCTTGTTAGGCAGCTAATCTTAATGCGTCCGTCTTTAACAACAACTCTAGCAATATTATTAGAAGTTTCTACAAGACCTTTAATATCTGGACTCATTCTATAAACTCCATTTACTGCACCATAGAGAGATTTTATTAAGCTTTCTTGTACATCTAAATCCATAACTTCCTTTGGTACTGAAGTTGTTTTTAGTTCTATATTTAAATTAGGTTCTAAAGTTAAAAACTCCATCTTAATATTATTGATAAGTTCGTTAGTTTCATTAATAAAATGATCTTTAGAAGCACTATTTATCACTATAGATGAAACACTTTCTCTTGGTATGGCATTTCTTAAACTTCCACCGTTGATTTCAATAACCCTTAATCCATAATTTGTGAATCCGTTAAATAAAATACGATTCATGATTTTATTTGCATTCCCTAAGCCTTTATGAATATCCATTCCAGAGTGACCCCCATTTAAACCATTTACAGTTATTGAGTAGGCACTGGTATCATCAGGGGTTTTGCATTCAGAATAAGATCTTTTAGCTGTTATATCTATTCCACCAGCACAGCCTATTCCAATTTCATCATCTTCTTCTGTATCTAGGTTTAATAAAATATCACCATTTAAAACACCTGCTTCTAAACCCATTGCACCAGTCATTCCCGTCTCTTCATCTATTGTGAACAATGCCTCTAAGCCAGGGTGAGTAATTGTTTTAGAGGATAAAATAGCCATAATTGCTGCAACTCCTAATCCATTATCAGCTCCTAGGGTTGTTCCTTTAGCCGTTATCCAATCTCCATCAACATACATTTCAATTCCTTGTTTATCAAAGTCAAAAATTGTGTTTGAATTTTTCTGATGCACCATATCTAAGTGACTTTGTAAAACGACTGTTTTTCTGTTTTCAAAACCTTTTGTAGCAGGTTTTTTAATTATAACATTACCAATATTATCTACAAATGTTTCAAGATTTAGTTTTTCTCCAAATGCGACCATAAATTTTATAACACCTTCTTCTTTTTTTGAAGGACGTGGTACAGCATTTAAATCAGAAAAATGATTCCAAACTTCAATAGGTTCTTGATTTCTAACAGTATTTTTCATGAAAATTGTGTATTAATTTTTAATTCTAAAATTAAAAAATTTCAATTATAGAATCCTCTATATTTTTTCGAATTTTTGCAAGATCTTTCATGTAATCATCTTCTGATCTAAAGCCAACAGGGAGAACTAAAACAGATTTTATTTGATGAGATTTTAAATTTAAAATTTCGTCATATAATTTTGGATTAAATCCTTCCATAGGACATGCATCTATTTTTTCGACAGCGCAAACAGTTAATAAATTGCCTAAAGCTAAGTAAGCCTGATTTTTATTCCAAACCTCTAATTCTTCGGTTGTTTTATTATTCATCTCTTTAACCAAAAAATCTTTAAAAGGATTTATTATTTCGTCAGGAGTATTTCTTATTTTTTTTGATAATTCAAAATATTTCTCTACATCTTTCGAACTAAAATTATTTTGAATACAAATGATTAAAACATGAGAAGCCTGAAATATTTGTTGTTGATTATATGATGCTGAAACTAATTGTGCTTGTATTTTTTTATTCTGAACTACAACTAATTTTAAAGGTTGTAAGCCATAAGAGGTTGCCGTTAAATTAAACGTCTCTTTAAGAGTATTTATTTGAAAATCTGACAATTTCTTAGTCTTATCAAATTTCTTTGTAGCATAACGCCACCTTAAATTATCAATGATGTTCATTTATTTATTTATTTACAGCAAAAGTAAGCTTTAAAAACCTATTTTTTTGATAATAGCTGTGAAGTTAAGCTTTAAAAGATGCTTATTTTTTAGGATTTAAAATGGCCTCAATTTTATGAATACAATCTTTATAGTGATATTTTGTAATTCTATTCACAGCTCTTCTACTAGCTAAATTCATCAAATATTTTAACGATTCTAATTCGCCACGAATAATTGATGAAATATCAGAATTATTAATTGCGTTATCAGTCATTAATTTATTCATCCTTTCGATAAAAGTTTTTTGAAGATTTCTTCGAGATAAGTCAATGTTTTTTGTTGAATTTATTTCAGAAAAAATGCCTTTTCTTAAGTCTCGAATCATATCTGATACTGCATAAAAGTCTGATTGAATTACTTCTGCATTAATCATTCTTTTCAGAGTTTTTACATTTAACAATGCTATTAGATGTCTATTCTGATAGCCTAAAATTCTTTCAGTATATCCTGTTTCTTTAATCTTGTTTAAAATATTTTTATCGAGCAACCAATTCTGAGTAGAAAATGTATTTTTAAGTAACCAATTTAATGAGGATTTCTGTATTTTTTCATCAACAGGAATATAGATATTACCGATTTGGTTAGGCTTTTTATTAAACTCGTACACTCCGCCAATATTTCCAGCGACATGACCTATGTATCGATTCCAAACACTCAGGAGTTCGCTATACAATTCACTTAAGTCATCATAATTATTTGTTTGACTTGAGGTCCAATCAGTTAAATTTTTAGCAACAATTTTTAAGTTTTTTATACCATAGCTGCTCGCTTTTATTTGATTGTTTCCAATCCCTTCAGTTTGTGCAGATGGGTCAAATCGTTGACTACCGAATCTATATTTTGGATCAGTAGATTTATCCGTAATCCATTTATCTAATATCTTTACTTCATTTTCTGCACTTTCAATTCCTAAAATTTTACGATACCCCCAATTAATTGCATAATGATCATAAGGTCCAATTTGCCTTATAAAGCGAATATCTTTATCACCAGGTTGTGCGATATAGTTATAGCGCGCATAATCCATAATAGTGGCTGCAATCCCATATTTTTTAGTAAAACTACCTGATCTTAGAGAGTCTACAGGGTAAGCAAAACTAGCGGCCATGTTGTGGGGTAAGCCTAAAGCATGTCCAACTTCATGCGCAATTACCATACGCATCATTTCACCTATTTCTTCTGGTTTTGTATCGAGTGTTCTAGCGGTTGGATTTGCTGCTCCTGTTTCTAATAAATATCGATTTCTGTATGAGCGTAAATGATTGTGATACCAAATGATATCACTTTCAATAATCTCTCCAGAACGTGGGTCAGAAACACTTGGTCCTGTAGCATTTCTTGTTTTACTTGCGACATATCTTATAGACGAATACCTTATGTCTTCCATGCTGAATTCAGGGTCTTCTTTTTCTGTAGGGGGCATTTTTGCAAAAATCGCATTTTTAAAACCAGCAGTTTCAAAGACTTTTTGCCAATCATTTACTCCTTGTTTTATGAATTTTCTTAATTTTTTTGGAGTAGCAGGATCAAGATAATAAATTATTGGTTTTTTAGGTTCTACTAATTCACCGCGTTTGTAAGCAGCTTCATCTTTTGGCTCTAATCTCCAGCGTTTAATATATCTTTTATTCTCAGCTTTAAGAGCTTCGGAACTATAATCTATATTTCCAATTGAAAAATAGCCAACACGTTTATCATAAATTCTTGGCATCATTGGTTTCTCTGGTAATAAAATCATAGATTGATTTACACGAATAGTTATTGTATTTGTGTTTCTATTACTTGGAGGTGCATCAGCATCAAAAGTAAAATCTTGAACTACCTCTATATTCTTAGGATAACTCTTAATTGTGTTTATAAAACTTCTAGAAGCATCTAATCGCTTAACTTTATAAGTCTTTCGATATTTTGAAGGAAGGCCGGTTATTGCTTTTATATCTGAAGAGAAAAATTTTGTCACATCTATCAATACACTCGTAGAGTCTTGGTTTTGAGCTTTGATATCAAAAGCGTAAATTATAGGTTCAAAGTTGTTCGCTTTTACTGATTTATAGATTGGTAAAGAATCGTTAGCAATTGCATTATAAGATTTTACTTTTAAAAGAATTTTATCCTGAAATTTTTCCCAAACAACAACCTGTGTGTTTATTTTAGATCCAGCATTTACATAACCACCACCTAAATCCGCAGGAATATCTTTTATTCTTGTTACTAAAAGCATTTCTATCCCAAAACTTGATTTTTGGATCTCATAAATGAATTTATTATTTGTTTTATGAACGTTAAAAAGTCCTTTATCAGTTTTTGTTTTATCTGTAATAAAGTCAATGTATTTAAGAGGTTTATCTTTCTTTTCTTTAAATACTTTAGAATATCTTTCTGACTTTTTATTCGTTTTTTTCTTTTTGGTTCTTTTGCTTTGTGCAATTAAATTTATTGGAAGAATAAAAGTCACTAATAATGAAAACAGTAATAAATTTTTCATAGTATAAAAGTTTGATTGTTCGGAATACTAAAATATTAAAAATAGAAGTTAATTCATTTATTATTGTGTTAAAAAAAAACTCAAACATTATCGTTTGAGTTTTTTTAATATGATTGAGTATGACTTTATTAAAAAAGGCTCTTATATTTCCCAGGATTTACTTCGTTCATCATTTCATAAACTTTTTCAAAAACGTCTTCTGCAGAAGGTTTTGAAAAATAGTCACCATCCGTTCCATAAGCAGTTCTATGTGCTTTTGAAGTTAGTGTAGCTGGTTTACTATCTAAATATTTATATCCGTTTTGATTTTCTATTATTTCTTGTAATAAATAAGCTGAAGCTCCACCTGGTACATCTTCATCAACTACTAATAATCTATTTGTTTTGGCAACAGATTTAACAGTTTCATGATTAATATCAAAAGGTAATAAAGATTGAGCATCTATAATTTCTATATTGATGCCAATTTGTTCTAAATCTTTAGCCGCTTCTTCTATAATTCTTAGTGTAGATCCGTAAGAAATAACAGTTATATCATCTCCTGGTCTAATCGTTTCAACTATTCCAATAGCAGTTTTATAAACACCAAGATTCAATGGCATTTCTTCTTTTAAACGGTATCCATTTAAACATTCTATTACCAGAGCAGGTTCATCACCTTCTAATAAAGTATTGTAAAATCCAGCTGCTTTTGTCATATTCCTAGGGACTAAAACGTGAATTCCTCGAATATTATTTATAATTCCCCCCATAGGAGACCCTGCATGCCAAATTCCTTCTAATCGATGGCCACGAGTCCTTATTATTAAAGGAGCTTTTTGTTTGCCAAAAGTTCTATAAAGTAATGTAGCCAAGTCATCACTCATAATTTGTAATGCATAAATTAAATAATCTAAATATTGAATTTCTGCAATTGGTCTAAGCCCACGCATCGCCATTCCTATCCCTTGACCAATAATAGTAGCTTCTCTTATTCCAGTATCTGAAACTCTAAATTCTCCATATTTTTCTTGTAATCCTTCTAGTCCTTGGTTCACATCACCTATAAAGCCAGCATCTTCACCAAATATTAATAATTCTGGATGTTTTTCTAAAAGAACATCAAAGTTGTCACGCATAATTATACGTCCATCTACTAGATTTTTTTCTTCTTTATACCTTGGACTTTCAGGACCAATTTTTAAGATAGATTTTTTTGTTTCACTTGTTAAGTGAGAAGAATATTTTTGCTGAATTCTATTTGAATATATTTTTATAAATTCCTGAAGTTGAATTTTTTCTGAAAATTCCTCATCTTTTAAATAACGTAAACTTTTACGAAGAGTTACTAAAACGTCCTTTCTGTTTGGTTCTGATATTGATTTTAAGTTATTAGTATACTTTAAAATAAAAGCTTTATTACTACTTTTTTGCGCTACTTTCTCTAAAATATTTAAAGCACTGTTTAACTCAATTTTTATTTCATTTAAATAATTGTTCCAAGCAACTCTTTTTGAATTAATAACTTCTTTTTTTGCTTTTTTATCTATGAGAATCAGCTCCTCTTCGGAGTTCACAAACTTTAAAATTTCCCCATTTTCAGTTTCTAATTCAAAATTTAAGATCCATTCTCGCATTTTAGTAATGCAATCAAAATCTTTTTCCCATCGTAAACGTTCAGCATCTTTATACCGCTCGTGTGACCCAGAAGTTGAGTGTCCTTGTGGTTGAGTTAACTCTTTCACATGAATTAATACAGGTACATGTTCTACTCTAGCTATTTCTGATGCTTTACTATATACATCAATAAGTTGGGTATAGTCCCAACCATTTACGACAAATATTTCATACCCTTTATTTTTTTCATCACGCTGAAACCCTTTTAGTATTTCAGAAATACTTTCTTTTGTTGTTTGATATTTTGCATGTACGGATATTCCGTAATCATCATCCCAAACACTCATTACCATAGGGACTTGTAAGACGCCAGCTGCATTTATAGTTTCAAAAAATACACCTTCACTGGTACTTGCATTCCCAATTGTTCCCCATGCAACCTCATTTCCGTTATTAGAAAAATTAGAGCTATTTTTTAAAACTGTAATATTTCTATATACTTTTGAGGCTTGTGCTAAACCTAGTAAACGTGGCATTTGGGCCGCTGTTGGTGATATATCTGAGGAAGAGTTTTTTTGTAGTGTTAAATTTTTCCAAGAACCATCTTCATTTAAACTGTGGGTCGCAAAATGCCCACCCATTTGTCTTCCTGCAGACATTGGTTCTACTTCGATATCTGCGTGAGCATATAAGCCTGAGAAGAATTGTTGTGCCGTTAATTCACCAATCGCCATCATAAAAGTTTGATCTCGATAGTAACCAGAACGAAAGTCACCATTTTTAAATGCTTTTGCTAAAGCTAGCTGAGGGACCTCTTTTCCATCACCAAAAATACCAAATTTAGCCTTCCCAGTTAAAACTTCACGTCTACCTAATAAACTACATTCTCTACTAATTCTTGCGATTTTGTAGTCATTTAAAACTTCAGCTTTAAAATCTTCAAATGAAATGTTATGTTTTTGTTGAGTTTCTGTGTTAGTCATAAAACAGTAATTTTAAGTCATACAAAAGTACTGATTTTAAACTAAATTTAAAAAGTTATATTTTTTTTGAATATAATTAAATATAATACAATTAAATAAAGCTTTTTATAAGAATATCATAAAAAACCGCGTCTAAAAAAATTATAAATAGATTGGATGTCAGCCGTTAGTGTAAACCTAACTTTCTCTACATATGATTTTTGAGATATTTCCCAGCCATTATTAGAGTATATTGGTAAATAAACTTCTAAAATATTATGAATAAAATTAAACCGGACTCCATTTTCATAAGCAAAATAAAGAGACTCACCTTTATTCTTTAAAAAAGCAGTTCCATTATAAGCCTCAACCCATTTCCACAAACCTATACTTGAATTAGTAGATAACATATATTGATTCGCATATCTAACAGGTAAAACTGATTTAAATCCTCCTTGATTTATAATGAATTGTTGGCTAAACAAACCTGAGCTTTCAGACCTTCCAAAATAGTTAAGTTCAAATAAATAATCGTTCGCTCTATCTAAGCCAAAACTAAAATAATCACCCGTTGTACGATTATTTAAAAAAGCACCTGCAAAAACTCTGAAGTCTAATTGGGTATCTTTTGAAGTCAAACTTCTATATCTTAAATCTAGAGAGATTTTAGAGAAATCTTTTGCAGCTTCGAAGTTAAAACGATACCTGAAGTCTTTAATTATATTTGGATTTGAATATTGATAACTTAGATTAAATATACTATAGGAATCTTGTTCTTTAGAGATTTGATTAACTGAAGTTTCTCTA
This sequence comes from uncultured Polaribacter sp., assembly GCA_913047375.1. Classification (GTDB taxonomy): domain Bacteria; phylum Bacteroidota; class Bacteroidia; order Flavobacteriales; family Flavobacteriaceae; genus Polaribacter. The sequence continues at coordinate 12,240 of CAJWTV010000007.1, read as the reverse complement.
TTTATATTAACCATTTTTGCTGAAATTGATTCCGAACTTACATCTCTTAAAGATTTTCTTTTGAATATTAAGCTGATATAAGGAATGAAAGCATTGTATGAAAGATCTTTTGCATAATGTTGTGTACTTCCAAAAAGCCCGTAAACAATTTTATAGATATTAGTGTCCTCAAAATACTGATTGTATCTAAAAGCAAAACTTCCTGTAATAGATGAGCTTTTAAAGGCATAGGAAGGTTGAAGTGTTAATTCTAAATTTCTTTTTATAATAGGTTTGTTGTGAAGTTTCAATCCAAAAATAAAACCATCATAAAAATTATAATCAAAATTAGGCTGATAAAAAACCTGGTTATAATAAGGGTCTTCAATATCTTTAATAAAAGAAAATTTTAATGCTTTGTTGAGCAAGCTTCTTTTAATTTTCTTTTGATTATTTTGAGTATTATGTTCTGGATATTGTTGTTCATAATTTAATGAGAAAGTATCATAATTAAAGTTTTTTAATTTAATTGTTTTGGTATTATTTATATTAGAATACCATTTTTTAAATTTAATTTCTTTATTCTTTAATCCATATAAAGCAACAGGAACAGTAATATTTCTTTTATTTTTAATTATAATCGTCACACTATCACCAATAATTTTTGCATCACTTATTGTATAATCTATTTTTTTATTAGTTTGAATATAATCACCAAAAAACCAACTTAAATCTTGAGTTGTTTTAGTTGTAATAATATTTTTAAAATCAATAGCAGAAACTTTTTCAAGTTTATTTTTAAAATAAAACTCTTTGATAGCATCATTTAAAACAGAATCTCCTAAAAAACTTTTAAGATATATAAAGCTCAATCCAGCTTTATATTTATTAACAATTTTTCTATTAAAATTAGATAGAGAATCTGCACTTGTTGTTAAGGGTTGATCTAGAAAACTTCTTGCACTAAGTTGATATATGAACGGATATTTATCGTTAAAATCTAATTCTGAAACATTATATCTTTTAAGCAACCAAGATTTTGATGTAGTTCCAAGAAGTTTAACTTCTGGGTAAAATTCATTAACATATTCCATCATTAAATAACTCTGAAGTCCATCAGTTATCCAATATTCTTTTCTTTTATTCACAAGTATTGTACTTTCTATATATTTCTTGGTTAAAATTTTAAAAAGTGTAATATCAGTTTTGAAGGTATCTGAGAAAGGTCGAATAAAATCGGGAAGCTGACTTAAACCATAAATAGGATCTTTCTTTTGCGCTACTTTATCTAAGAAAATTTCTTTATGGGGATATTCTCCTAAATATTTTTCTAAAAAATCAAGTTCTCTGTTTAAGATTTTTATTGAAGACTTGTAGTCAACTTTATCATCTAAGATATCTGTTAGAATTTTAATATTTTTTGTTTTATAAACTTTAAATCTATCTATTTGATCTATGCTTAATATAACATCAGTTTTATTTTCACCAGCGAAATAATAAGTATTAAATTTTTCACCTTCAGTTTTTTGTTTAGTTAAGTTACTATTTATTTTGTACTCTTTTGGTAATTTTAATTTTAATGAATATTTTGTAGGACTTTCAAACAAATCATCATTATTTAAATTACTCATCAATAACCATTTTTTATTAAAAACAGCAGGGTTTAAGTACCAATACCTCAGTTGATATCCTGTTTTGGTTTTACCGTAGTCAGTGAATTTAGAATTTGGTATTTTTACGCTGTATGTAGCATTAATTACGATGCTATCATCTTTCTTAAGAAAACTTGCTAAGGGAATCTCTAAAACATCATTTTGATTTTTTAATTCGAGAAATTTAACCGTTTCAAAATTTACGGAGATATTTTTGATAGTAGAAAAACCTAAATCTTTCTCCTTAGAAAAATACATATTTTTCTTATAAGCTTCTATAAACCTTTTTGATAAAGCAGTTTTTCTATTTTTAAAACTATTTGGCCAATTATGTAAAAAAATGCTCTTTAAGTCCTTGTCAGAAGTGTTGTAATATATAATTCTTTGTTCAATATTTAAGAGATCCTTCGTAACATCTAATGTTGCATTTATATTAATTGAATTCTGTTGAGCTAATATTTTAATGCTCAACAGAAATAACAAAACGAATATTGATAGTGATTGCTTCAATTAGATTTTAAAAAGATATTTTAAAAGTTCGGTTTCAATTGATACTTTGAATAGAATTTATTTAAGTGATCTATTGCTTCATCTGCAGTATCAACAACTCTAAATAATTTTAAATCCTCCTCTGAAATTTTCTTTTGTTCAAGAAGAGTGTTTTTAATCCAATCAACTAGACCACCCCAAAACTTGCTTCCCATTAATATAATTGGGAATCGTCCTATTTTCTTTGTTTGAATCAAAGTGATTGCTTCAAAAAGTTCATCTAATGTTCCGAAACCACCAGGCATTACAATAAATCCCTGCGAATATTTTACAAACATTACTTTTCTGACGAAAAAATAATCAAATTCTAAGTTTTTATCTTTGTCTATCCAGGGGTTGTAATGTTGCTCAAAAGGTAGTTCTATATTTAATCCTATAGAAGTTCCTTTTCCTCTATGTGCTCCCTTATTACCGGCCTCCATAATTCCTGGTCCTCCTCCAGTGATGACACCGTAGCCATTTTGAGTTAATTTAAAACCAACTTCTTCAGCTAATTTGTAATAGGGATCTTCTGAATTAGTTCGTGCAGATCCAAATATAGAAACAGATGGTCCAATTTTACCAAGTTTTTCATATCCTTCAACAAATTCTGCCATAATTTTAAATATAGCCCAAGAATCATTTGTTTTTATTTCATTCCAAGTTTTTGATTGAAACTTTTCTTTTATTTTTCTATCCTCATTTATCATAATTTTCCTTTTTTTTGATAATTTCCTTAGAAACTAATTCACTAAAGTAATTCTTTTTTCAAAAACTTCGCAGTATAACTTTTTTTATGCTTAGCAACTTCTTCTGGTGTGCCTTTACATAATATTTCACCTCCTTTTTTCCCACCTTCCATACCTACATCAATAATGTAATCCGCTAATTTTACAACATCTAAATTATGTTCAATAATCAAAACTGTATTGCCTTTATCTGCTAATTTATTTAAAACATTCATTAATACTCGAATATCTTCAAAATGTAACCCTGTAGTTGGTTCATCTAAAATATAAAATGTATTACCTGTATCTCTTTTTGATAATTCTGACGCTAATTTTATACGCTGAGCTTCACCACCAGAGAGAGTTGTTGACTGTTGTCCAAGTGTAATATAACCAAGACCAACATCTTTGATAGTTTTTAATTTCCTATAAATTTTAGGGATATTTTCAAAAAAAATTGTAGCATCCTCAATAGTCATATTTAAAACATCAGAAATGGATTTTCCTTTGTAACGAATTTCTAAAGTCTCCCTATTAAAACGTTTCCCTTGACAAGTTTCACAGACTACTTGTACATCGGGTAAAAAATTCATTTCAATTATACGGACACCACCACCTTGGCAAGTTTCGCATCTTCCTCCATTAACATTAAAAGAAAAACGCCCTGGCTTATAGCCTCTTATTGCAGCTTCTGGAGTTTTAGAAAACAAACTTCTTACTTCACTAAAAGTACCTGTATATGTAGCCGGGTTTGAACGTGGTGTTCTGCCTATAGGAGATTGATCTATATCTATTACTTTATCTATGTGTTCTAACCCTTTAATATCCTTGTAAGGCATCGGTTTTTTTACACCTCGATAAATATGAGCGTTTAAAATAGGATATAATGTTTCGTTAATTAATGTTGATTTTCCACTCCCAGAAACTCCCGTAACACAAATCATTATTCCTAAAGGAAATTCAACAGAAACATTTTTTAAGTTATTACCTGATGCTCCAGAAAGTTTAATAGTTTTTCCATTACCTTTTCTTCTTTTCTTTGGAACAGGAATCTCTTTTTTACCAGTTAGATAATCTGATGTCAGTGTTCTTTGCTCTTTTAGTTCTTTAAAAGTTCCAGCTGAAACGATTTCACCACCGTATTTTCCAGCTCCAGGACCAATATCAAAGACAAAATCTGCGTGTTTAATCATATCTTTATCGTGCTCTACAACTAAGACAGAATTACCAATATCTCTTAATTTTATTAATGAGTCTATTAATTTTTGATTATCCCTTTGATGTAGACCAATGCTTGGTTCGTCTAGTATATATAGTACACCAACTAGTTGAGAACCAATTTGAGTCGCCAAACGTATCCTTTGAGCCTCTCCTCCTGAAAGTGATTTAGAAGTCCTATTTAAAGTTAAATAATCTAAGCCTACATCTAATAAAAATTGAATTCGAGTCCTGATCTCTTTTAAAATTTCTCCACCAATAGCTATTTGCCTTTCAGATAAATCTGTCTCAATATTTTTAAACCAATTAGCTAATTCGGTAATATCCATTTGGACTAGATCACTAATATTCTTATCTAAAATTTTAAAATGTAGTGCTTCTTTTTTTAATCTCTTTCCTTCACAAGTTTTACAAAAAACTTCATCCATAAAGCCTTTAGCCCATCGCTTTATTGAAGTGCTTTCAGAACTTTTATATTGACTTTCTATAAATGCAATAATTCCTTCAAAATCAATTTCATAATTTCTAGTTACTCCGGCTGATTTAGATTTGATAGAAAAAGTCTCTTTACCACCATTTAAAATAATATCTATCGCAGCGCTAGGTATTTTATTTATGGGATCACTTAATTTAAATTTATAACGCTCCGCTATATTTTCTATTTGCTTAAAAATCCAACTATTTTTGTATTCTCCTAAAGGAATTATACCACCAGACTTTATTGACATTGAATCATTTGGTATAACCTTCTGAAGATTTATTTCTTGATTTATACCTAATCCATTGCAGCTATTACAGGCCCCCTTAGGGGAATTAAAAGAAAAAGTATTCGGCTCTGGTTTAGGATAAGCAATACCAGATTTTGGACACATAAGTTCACGACTAAAATAACGTGGTTTATTATTATCAACATCTAGTACCATTAAAATGTTATCTCCAGCGTACAATGCAGTCTTTATAGTTTCCTCTAAACGCTTTTCTATTGTTTTATTAACAATTATCCGATCTATTACAACTTCTATGTCATGTGTTTTGTAACGATCTAATTTCATACCTTTTTCGATTTCTCTAATTTCACCATCAATACGAACTCTTAAAAAACCTTGTTTTGAAATTTGTTCAAAAAGCTCTCTATAATGCCCCTTTCTAGACCTAATTAAAGGTGCTAATACGGCAATTTTTCTATTAGTAAAGTCAGTAAGAATTAGTTTTTTTATTTGGTCATCAGAATAGCTAACCATTTTTTGACCAGTATTATAAGAGTAAGCATTTGCAGCTCTGGCGAATAATAAACGTAAAAAGTCATAAATTTCTGTAATTGTTCCTACCGTAGATCTTGGGCTCTTGTTAGTTGTTTTTTGTTCAATAGAAATTACTGGTGATAAACCATCAATTTTGTCTACATCAGGCCTTTCCAGTCCCCCTAGAAATTGCCGAGCATATGCTGAGAAAGTTTCAATATAACGTCTTTGGCCTTCTGCGTAAATTGTATCAAAAGCTAAAGAAGATTTACCACTACCACTTAAACCTGTAATAACAACGAGTTTTTCACGAGGAATCTTTACGTCAATATTTTTTAAATTATGAGCTCTAGCTCCATAAACTTCTATGTATTGTTGTTCTTTCAAAGGTGTAAATTTTATAGAAAAAAGCAAAGTTAATCAATACAAATCATTTTTAAGATAGATGCCAATAGCAAATTAGTATAAAATAGTATCTTTGAGTTTAAATAATAAAAGATGAAATTAATCGATTCCACAAGGCATGTTCTGGAAAGAAATGGTTTTCATGTATCTGTTAGATTAGCAGATGCCTTAGGAATGAGAGTTACCCATGTGCGCTTATTTTTTATTTATGTAACATTTTTCACTGTAGGTTTATCATTTGGGTTTTATTTAACGATGGCTTTTTTATTTAAGTTGAAAGACATGATTTATACTAAACGAAGCTCGGTTTTTGATATATAGTTTATGAATATTTTAGAATCTAGAATTAATAAGACACTTGCTCTTGTTTTTGTAATTTTATCATTGGGTGTCTCCGGCTATATGCTTTTGTCAAACTATTCCTTTGTCGATGCACTTTATATGACCGTAATTACAATTACTACAGTTGGTTTCGGAGAAGTAAAACCATTCACACCAGAAGAAAAAATATTTACAGTATTTTTAATTCTAACGAGTATAACAGTTTTTGGTTATGCGGTCTCGACCTTCTCTGAATTTATTGTCAGTGGAAGATTATTTGAACAATTTAAACATAGGAAAGTGGAAAAACAGATTAAAAATTTAAAAGGACATACTATTGTTTGCGGTTTTGGTAGAAATGGGAATCAAGCAATTCTTAAATTGAACAACTATAATGAAAAATTAGTAGTTGTAGAGAAGGATAAAGAAATGATATCCGAGTTAGATAATAATAGTATTTTAAATATTCAAGGTGATGCAACTTTAGACGAAACTTTATTAAGAGCAGGTATTAAAAGTGCTGCAAACTTAATTACAGCTTTACCCTCTGATGCAGATAATTTATTTGTTGTTCTAACCGCAAATCAATTGAATAATAAATGTAAAATTATAAGTAGAGCTTCTAATGAGTCATCTTATAGTAAACTAAAAATAGCAGGGGCTAGTAACGTCATTATGCCAGATAAATTAGGAGGTGATCATATGGCTTCTTTAGTTGTAACTCCAGATGTTATTGAATTTGTCGATAGATTAACAATTGAAGGTGAAACGACAGCTAATTTAGAAGAAATAGCTGTTGATGATCTTCCAAAGGAATATATAGACAAAACAATCTTAGATTTAGATTTAAGAAGAAAAACAGGATGTACAGTTATTGGTTTTAAAGCGCCAGACAATAGCTATCTTATAAATCCTGAAGCTTCCATTGTATTACAAAAAGATTCGTATCTAATTGTTTTAGGAAGGCCAGAGCAAATATCTAAGTTAAGAGCGCTCTTTTAAAATAATCGCTACCGATGGTTTTCTTCAAAACTCTTTAAGGAACATTTATGAAGATCTAAAGAAACTGAAACTAAAAAATACTTTTAACCTTCAAAAGTTGTTCGGAGTTCATTTTTTTATCATATTGCGGATTACAAAAAACAAAAACTACAACTTCTCATGAAGAAAAAACTTCTAGTACTACTACTTATGGTAGTCCCAATGTTAACATTTGCACAAGAAAAAGGATTAGATCAGAAAATTGATGCGGCATTTCAACCCGTGTCTGATTTCTTTAGTAATTTAATATTCTTTACTATACCAATTGCAGGAATAGATGTGCCTTTTGTATTACTTTTATTAGTTGGTAGTGCCTTGTTTTTTACCATTTATTTTAAATTTCCAAATATTTTTCACTTTAAAACTGCTATCAATGTAGTTAGAGGAAAATATGACGAATTAGATCAACACGTAGCTGGAGATCCAGTATTAGCTATTGGTGGTGATATTAAAGGAACCATTAAAGATGAAAGCACGGAAGGTGAAGTAACTCACTTCCAAGCATTAGCTACAGCAGTTTCCGGAACAGTTGGTAATGGAAATATTGCAGGGGTAGCATTAGCTATTGCTCTTGGTGGTCCTGGAGCAACATTTTGGATGGTAGTTTGTGGGTTTTTAGGAATGTCAACAAAATTTGTTGAGTGTACATTAGGAGTCCAATATAGAGATGTTGGAGAAGATGGAACTGTTTATGGTGGTCCAATGTATTATATCAGTAAAGGACTAAAAGAAAGAGGGTTTGAAACATTTGGAAAAATAGTAGCAGTTATTTTTGCTATTTTCTGTATTGGAGGATCTTTTGGTGGTGGTAACGCTGCTCAATCTAACCAGGCAACAGTAGTCTTAAAAGAGCTAATGGGTCTAGAAAGTTCTGGAGCAGGATTCTGGATAGGTGTTGTTATGGCAATTGTAGTGGGTGTTATTATTATTGGAGGAATTAAAAGAATTGCTTCAGTAACAGAAAAAGTAGTGCCATTTATGGCGGTATTATATTTACTAGCATGTCTTTATATTTTAGGAGCTAATTTTTCATTAATAGATGATGCATTTTCTTTAATTTTTAGAGAAGCTTTTAATCCAACAGCTATTGGAGTTGGTGGGGTTATTGGAGTGTTACTAGTAGGATTTAAAAGAGCTGCATTTTCTAATGAGGCAGGTGCGGGTTCTGCATCTATTGCACATTCAGCAGTGAAAACTAAATATTCAGCTTCTGAAGGTTTGGTTGCATTATTAGAACCATTTATAGACACAGTTGTGATTTGTACAATGACTGCCTTGGTAATTATTATTTTTAATTTTGGTGGAGATGCCTCCGGAGCAACTATCTTTCAATATGGAGGAGATGGAGCAGGAGCTGTGTTAATTGATGGCGTTTCTTATGAAGGAGCTGGAATTACCTCAAAAGCATTTGCACAATACATACCCTATTCTAATGTATTCTTAACAGTAGCAGTAGTGTTATTTGCAGTTTCTACAATGATTTCTTGGTCTTATTACGGACTTCAATCGTGGAAGTTTTTATTCGGTAGAGGTAAAGCGGCAGATATGACATATAAATTATTATTCTTATTATTTGTTGTTATAGGAGCTTCAGCTAGTATGAAGTCTATTTGGGCATTTTCAGACGCAATGATTTTTGCTATGGTATTCCCTAATATGGTAGGATTGTACTTCTTGTTCCCAGTTGTTAAGGAACAATTAAAAAGATATACAGATGCTATTAAGGAGAGCAAGGCTTAATTCTATTTAGAATTTAGCACTATTTATCGGATCGCTAAGAAAAAGTAAAAATCAAAAAACTAAAATCCAATTTTTATTTTACATACAACAATATTAAAAAATAAATTTTAACATTAAGTATTTCAATTAGTTAATTATACTCGTGGACCTATTCTTAAGTATTTTTTAATTTTCAGATCAGGCTAAAGAGTCTTAAAAAAGGTTGAAATAAAAAAAGATAAAATATTTTTTGCATTAAATCATATGATAGAATAGTCTTATATTTGATGGCTATATAAACAAGTCAAACATAGATTAAATGAACAGTATGTATTTTACTGAAGAACACGAAGCTTTTCGTGCAAGTTTTAAATTTTTTTTACAAAAAGAGGTAGTTCCACACATAGAAAAATGGGAGAAGACAGGAACGATTGAACGTTTTATTTGGAAGAAATTTGGCGAAATGGGGTATTTGGGTCTAACTACACCAGAAAAATACGGTGGCTTAGATTTAGATTTTTTCTATACTGTTATTTTTTTAGAGGAACTACAGAAAATAAATTCAGGTGGGTTTGCAGCTGCAATATGGGCGCATGCGTATTTAGCGATGACGCATTTAAATGAAGAAGCATCCGAGAATTTAAAGCAAAAATATTTAACACCTAGTGTTGAGGGAGATATGATTGGTTGCTTATGTATTACTGAACCTTTTGGGGGCTCTGATGTGGCAGGGATGCGATCTACTGCTATTAGAAAAGGAGACTCATATATTTTAAATGGTTCAAAAACTTTTATCACAAACGGTGTTTACTCAGACTATTTAATTGTAGCTGCAAAAACAGATTTGTCAGAAAAATATAAAGGAATTAGTTTATTTATAGTTGATCGGAAATCTCTAGGACTCTCTGCTACCAAATTAGATAAATTAGGTTGGAGAGCTTCAGATACCGCAGAAATTGCTTTTGACAATGTAGAGGTTCCGTTACAGAATTTATTAGGGGAAGAAGGTAAAGGCTTCCCATACATAATGCAGCATTTTGCGTCTGAAAGGCTAATTATGGCTGTAAATGCTCATGCAAGAGCTGAGTATGCTTTAGATTATACTGTAAAGTATATGCAAGAAAGAAATGCTTTTGGAAAACCTTTAGATAAATTTCAAGCTTTACGACATAAGGTTGCAGAAATGGCAAGTAGAATAGACATGTGCAAAGAATACAATTACTCTATTGCTAAACGTTTAGATGATAGTCAATATGTGGTAAAGGAGGCAAGTATGTCCAAGCTTTTGTCAACAAAAATGGCAGATGAAGTTATTTATGATGCTCTTCAGTTGTTAGGGGGGTATGGTTATATGGAAGAATATCCTTTAGCAAGGTTATCGCGAGATAGTAGATTAGGTCCAATTGGAGGGGGTACGTCAGAAATTTTAAAAGAAATTATAGCAAAAATAGTAATAGACAACAAAGAGTATAAACCAGCTACATAGGATTAGGTTATTATTTTGAAGAAATATTTTTTTTATTCACAATAAATAAAATGAGGTTTAATATTTAAAATAAATTAAAAAAGTAATTATAATCAATAAAATGTAATTACATTTGCATTCCAAATTAAAAAGGAATACATTGAAAGGAGGTGCCAACATATGTTAATCATACCAGTAAAAGAAGGAGAAAATATAGATAGAGCTTTAAAGCGTTTCAAAAGAAAATTTGATCGTACCAAGACTATGAAGAACTTGCGCAACAGAAAGAATTTTACAAAACCTTCTGTAGCCAAAAGAGCACAAAGGATTAAAGCTTCTTACGTACAAAAATTAAGAACACAAGAAGAAGTAGGTTAGTAGTAACTTATTTCCAATGAATATAAATCTCGCACAAATCTTGTGCGAGATTTTTTTTATTCATAAATTTCATAAATTTGAATGAATAATATCCAATAATGATAACTGCTTTTATAGAATATGTTGCCTTAGAAAAAAAGTATTCTAAGCATACCATTACTGCATATAAAAATGATTTAATTACGTTTAGAGATTTTTGTGCAATAACATACAATCAAAATGAAATAGTTTCATCCAGCTACCCTCAAGTAAGAAGTTGGATTATAAGTTTAGTAGATTTAGGTGTTTCTAATAGAACTATAAATAGGAAAGTAAGTTCATTAAAGTCATTTTACAAGTTTCTTCAGAAGACTAAACAAATAGATTCTAATCCACTAATAAAGCATAAATCTTTAAAAGTAGAAAAAAGAGTTCAAAACCCTTTTTCGGAGTCAGAAATTAATCAAGTAATAAATCTTCTTGAAGAAAACAGCGATTTTGAATCTGTTAGAAATAAATTAATGGTGGAACTATTTTATTCTACAGGTATTAGAAGAACAGAGCTTATTAATATTAATCTTTTGTCAGTCAATATCTCGGGTAAGCTTATTAAGGTTCTAGGGAAAAGAAATAAGGAGCGATTTGTTCCAATACTTCCATCCTTAATAGAGACAATAAAAACCTATTTAGAGTTACGGAAAGACATCACAACAGCATCAGATTTATTATTTATTACAAGTAAAGGGAATAAAATATATGAAACCCTTGTTTATAGGGTTATAAATTCTTATTTTAGTAGAGTAACATCAAAAGATAAAAAAAGCCCACATCTACTCAGGCATTCATTTGCTTCGCATTTATTAAATAAAGGGGCTGATTTAAATTCAGTAAAAGAATTACTTGGACATGCGAGTTTAGCTTCAACCCAAGAATACACTCACAATAGTATTGAGGAAATGAAAAAAGAATTTAATAAAGCTCACCCAAGGGCCAAAAAAAATAATGATTTATGAAAATACTTACCCAATCAGTCAATTTCAATGCAGATAGAAGTTTAATTAGTTTTACCCAAAAGAAGATAGGATCTATAATTAAATATCATGATAATATTACAGGTGTTGAGATTTTCTTTAAAGTTCAAAAAACTAGTGATAAGAAAAATAAAATTACAGAGGTTAAAATTAATCTGCCTGGTGGCGAATTTATAGTAAAAAAAGAAACAAAATCTTTTGAAGAAGGTGTTAATTTATCAATCTTTTCTTTAAAAAGACAACTAAAGAAGTTTAAAGAAAAACAGAGAGTTTTATTAGTTTCTTAAAAAAATAAAAAAATTACTTATAAATAAGTTTTAGAATATAAAAAAACTTTATACATTTGCAAACCGTTAGAAATAGCGGTTTGTTTTTTTAGAGCAAAAAGCCGATGTAGCTCAGCTGGCTAGAGCAGCTGATTTGTAATCAGCAGGTCGTGGGTTCGAGTCCCTCCATCGGCTCAAAAAAAACAAGAATTAAGTTCATTAAAATAGTAAATTAAAGGGGAGATACTCAAGCGGCCAACGAGGACGGACTGTAACTCCGTTGACTACG
>CAJWTV010000006.1 GCA_913047375.1 uncultured Polaribacter sp. | reverse complement strand
TAAGCAACTTTCTAGTATTTATAAAAATATTTTAAATGACAGTAATTTTGCAGATCAATGTGAATCTTTTGCAAATGAAGTAGACCAAGCGATAAAGAAACATGGTGTTGTTGAGCATTTAGAGTTTGGTAATATTTATGCTTATGAAGTTGATGGTTTTGGAAATAAAATTTTTATGGATGATGCAAATGTACCCTCTCTTATGTCACTAGCATATTTGGGGGTTCACAAATATTCAGATCCAATCTACCAGAATACTAGGAATTTTCTATTAAGTGATGCTAATCCTTACTATTTAAAAGGAGTTGCTGCTGAAGGTCAATCAAGCCCCCATACAGGGAAAGAGAAAATATGGCCAATGGGTATTATACTTCGAGCATTAACTTCAATTGATAAAGAAGAAATTAAATATTGTCTTAAGATGTTAAAAAACACGCATGCAGGCACAGGGTTCATGCACGAAGCATTTCATAAAGATAATCCAGAAGATTTTAATAGATCATGGTTTGCATGGGCAAATACGCTATTTGGAGAGCTTATTATTAAAATTAAAAATGAAAATCCAGATATATTAGCATCAAAATTTGATTAATAAAGGTCAAGTAGTTGAATGGATCACAAGTATAGCATAAAGCAAAAATATTATGAAAAACTTTTACTTACTATTACTTCTAATTTGCAATGTAATATCTACTAATGCATCTGACGTAGATACACTTATAGTGGTAAGTAATGCCATGAATAAATCGATTAAGAATATAGTAATTACTCCTACTAACTATAATAAAAAAAATGACAATTATTCAGTGCTTTACCTACTACATGGAGCTGATGGAAACTATAAAGATTGGATTTCTAATAATCCAATAATAAAAGAATATTCAGATACTTTTAATATTATAATTGTTTGTCCAGATGGAGGATTTAATAGCTGGTATTTCGATAGCCCTATTGATCAAAAAATGAAATATGAAACATATATTTCTGATGAGTTAATTAATGCGGTAGATAGTAATTACAGGACAATAAAAAATAAAACTAATCGAGTTGTAACAGGTTTAAGCATGGGTGGACACGGAGCTTTGTACTTAGCGTTTAGACATCAAGATATCTGGGGGGCAGCTGGAAGTATGAGTGGAGGTTTAGATATTCGATCATTTAAAAATGATTGGAATATTCCAGATAGATTAGGAGATTATGAGAATTATAAAAATAATTGGGAAAATAATACAATTATTAATATGGTTTCCATGCTAAAAGGAAGTGATTTAAAAATCATATTTGATTGTGGAGTAGATGATTTTTTTTATGATGTAAATAAGAAAGTTCATGATGCATTAGTAGAAATGAATATTCCCCATGATTATACTGAACGTTCCGGAGGACACAGTTGGGAGTATTGGTCTAACTCAATTAAATATCAATTATTATTTTTTAATGAATTTTTCAAATCGAATAATTAATCCTTTAATAAATAGTAAAAATCATTTATTTTTGATTTATAATTAACTAATAATATGTAATTATCAAATATATGTACCGATTACTTCTCACAATTATTTCATTATTATTTTTAATAAGTTGTAAAGAATCAACTACTAGAAATATTGCTTCTTATGAGCATACAAATGATCTAATTAACGAAACTAGCCCATACTTATTGCAGCATGCACATAATCCTGTCGATTGGAAAGCATGGAGTCAAGAATCATTAGATCTTGCCAAAAAAGAAAATAAATTGGTTATCGTTTCTGTAGGATATTCTGCATGTCATTGGTGTCATGTAATGGAGCGTGAAAGTTTTGAAAATGATTCAGTGGCAAGAATGATGAATGATAATTTTATAAACATTAAAGTTGATCGTCAAGAACGCCCAGATATAGACCAGGTATATATGAGTGCTGTAGAGTTAATTACAGGTAAAGCTGGAGGTTGGCCTTTAAATTGTATTATTCTTCCTGATGGACGACCAATTTTTGGCGGAACATATTTTCAGAAAAATGAATGGATTAATATTTTAAATCAACTCTCTAACTTATACAAAAAGAATCCAGAAAAAGTAATTGATTTTGCGGAAAAATTAACCAAAGGAATGTATGAGAACGAGTTAGTTTTATTAAATAAAGAAGAAGTAGCTTTCGATATTAATACAATAAATAAAGCTGTAGAAAATTGGACTGATTTAATGGATATGGAATTTGGCGGTAATAAAGGGAATCAAAAATTTCCTAATCCAAACAATGCACATTTTTTATTGAGATATGGAATTCAAAATCAAAATAAAGAAATTATAGACTATACTTTTACAACACTCAATAAAATGGCTTTTGGAGGTATTTTTGACCATGTTGGCGGAGGTTTTTCACGTTATTCAATTGATAGTAATTGGCATATACCACATTTCGAGAAAATGCTTTATGATAATGGCCAATTAGTAAGCTTATACTCTGATGCTTACTTAATAACTAAGAATAATTTATATAAAGATATTATTGAAGAAACTCTAGATTTTGTAGAACGAGAACTGACAAGCGACGATGGTTCATTCTATTCATCACTAGACGCAGATAGTAAGACAATCGAAGGTCAATTAAAAGAAGGCGAATATTATAAATGGACAAAAGAAGAATTAAAAGAAATAATTAAAACTGATTTTGATATTTTTCAAGATTATTTTAATATAAACTCATACGGTCAATGGGAAAAAGAAAATTATATATTAATTCGTAATAAATCTAACCAAGAGATAGCTAAAATTTATAATCTGACAGTTAGTGAAGTGAAATTTAAAGTTAAAAAGTGGAAAATAATATTGTTAGAAGCACGATCGAAAAGAATTCGTCCTAGATTAGATGATATCGCTTTAACATCGTGGAATGCATTAATGTTAAAAGGGTATATTGATGCTTATCGTGTTTTAGATGAGCCACATTATTTAAAAATAGCACTAAAAAATGCAGAGTTTATTATCTCTAATCAACTTCGAGAAGACGGAGGGTTGAATCATAGCTATAAAGACGGGAAGAGCACTACTTCCGGATATTTTGAAGACTATGCTAATACTATAGATGCCTTTATCAATTTATATGAAGTGTCATTGGAAGAAAAATGGTTGATTATTGCAAAACAATTAACGGAATATTCATTTGATCATTTTTATGATAATATATCAGCTATGTTCTTTTTTACATCAAACAAGAATGAAAAACTAATAGTCCGAAAAATAGAAATATATGATAAGGCAATCCCGTCCTCAAATTCTGTAATGGCAAATAATTTATTTAAACTAAGTCATTATTACTCTAACTCAGACTATTTAGCAACAAGTAAAAAAATGCTATATAATGTAATGCATAATTTAGAAAAAAACCCAACTTCATATTCTAACTGGCTTCAGTTAATGATTAATTTTTCAAGTAATTACTATGAAGTTGCAGTTTCTGGAGTAGATGCTTTGGACAAGATTAAAGAGATAAATCAAGTCTATATTCCAAATAAATTAATTGCAGGCTCAATAGGGATAAGTAATCTCCCTTTAATGGAAGGACGTCATAGTAATGATAAAGAAACAGTAATATACGTATGTGTTGATGGATCTTGTAGGCAACCAGAAACTAATGTAGAAAACGCAATAAAAATGATAAAATAGTACCTTAAACTCTTCCTGCTTTGAGATAAGAAAGTGTCATTTATCATTAACTTTATGAAAAGATCTTTCTATTTAATTTTCTCTATAAAATCCTAATACTACAATTAAATATATATCTTAGATTTAATTAAAATCACTTTTATGAAAGCTATTGTTTGTGAAAAATTTGGGATGCCAGATGAGTTATTATATGTTGATGTTTTATCGCCAAAACCAAATAAATATGAGGTTTTAATTTCAGTAAAAGCATGTAGTGTCAATTTCCCTGATACTCTTATAATTCAAGGAAAATACCAATTAAGACCCGAGTTTCCTTTTTCACCGGGGAGTGATGTTGCTGGTATTGTAGAGCAAATAGGTGAAAGTATTTCTCATATTAAAGTTGGTGATCAAGTTGTTGGTTTTTCGCCATTTGGAGGATTTGCCGAAAAAGCAATTATAAAAGCTTCCGATTGTTTCCCAAAACCAAAAGGAATGTCTATGGTTAATGCATCGGCTTTTTTACTAGCGTATGGTACTTCATATCATGCTCTAAAAGATAGAGCAAAATTAAAAAAAGGAGAAACCATTCTGATTTTAGGGGCCTCTGGTGGTGTTGGCCTAACAGCAGTAGAGCTTTCCAAACTAATGGGTGCAAAAGTAATCGCTGCTGCTTCTACAGAAGAAAAGTTAGATTTATGTAAAGAATATGGTGCAGATGAAGTGATAAACTATACTACTGAAAATTTAAAAAATAGAGTAAAAGAATTGACAAATGGAAAAGGAGTTGATGTAATTTACGATCCTGTTGGTGGTCAATTTACAGAACTAGCTTTTAGAGCAATTGCATGGAAAGGAAGACATTTGATTATTGGTTTTGCTAACGGAGAAATCCCTAAAATCCCTGTCAATTTAACTTTATTAAAAGGTGCAAGTATAGTAGGTGTTTTTTGGGGAGCTTTTGCTCAAATGGAGCCAAAAAAGAGTTTAGAGAATATTCATCAACTATTAACTTGGTTTAGTAAAGGGGAATTAAAACCGCATATAGATAGAATATATTCCTTAAAAAACACTTCTAAAGCTTTGGAAGATATGATACAAAGAAAAGTTAAAGGAAAAATAGTAATAGATATGGAGATTTAATGAGTTCTTTTTAAAGGGATAACTTCATAGTCTTGAGTTTTTTCTGCATTTAAAAATAATCCTCCCGCTTCATTTGGTAATGAAGTTAATTTTCTCTTACCTATATCTATCCATGCTCCATAAACCTTTATAATTGCCGAAAGTTTTCCTTCTTCATTAAAAATTTGATGTACAATTTTCCACCGATCATTATTCTTTGATAATCCAGCTATTTTAATATCGACAGTAATATTTTCTCCTAAATGAATCTCTTTTCTAAAAGATGTTTCTTCTGTAAATAATACTGGTCCAATATTATGTTTATTAAATTTTTTAATTGAAAAATTATTTTCAGCAAAATAACGAATTCTGACTTCTGCTGCATAATCATTGTATGCAGTATGGCGCATATGGTTATTTGGATCAAAATCAGACCATTTTGTTGCAAATTTTACGATAAAACTCATATTGTATTTTTTAATTTTTAACATCTAGTGCATCTCGTAACGAATTACCTAATAGCATAAAAGCCATTACTAAACTCATGATTGCGAGACCTGGGATAATCGCCAAAAAAGGCTTTCCTAAAATAATATAGTTATAATGATTTTTTATCATTGCCCCCCATGAAGGAGTAGGAGGCTGTGCGCCAATACCTAAAAAGCTTAATCCACTTTCTATTAAAATTGCCCCTGCAAAATTTGCTGCTGAAATCACAATAATAGGAGCCATGATATTGGGTAGAATATGACGAAAAATAATTCTAAAATCAGAAAAACCTAACGCTTTTGCGGCCTCTACATATTGTTCTTGTTTAGTAGTAATTACTTGTCCCCTCACTACTCTTGCAACTTCGACCCACATAGTTAATCCAACTGCAATAAATACTTGCCAAACCCCTTTTCCTAGAGCTAAAGTAATTGCTATCACCAATAGTAATGTAGGTATAGACCAAGTAATATTAATAATCCACATAATAAAGGTATCTATTTTTCCTCCAAAATATCCAGCCAATGCACCTATAAAAACACCTATAAAAAGTGAAATAAAGACGGCAATAAATCCGATAGAAAAAGAAATCCTAGTACCAATTAAAAGCCTACTTAATAAATCTCTTCCATATTTGTCTGTCCCAAGAATAAAGTTTCTTTGTTTAATAAATATTTTGGGTTTATTATTGATTACTGAAAGTGGATATTGTTTTGCTAATCCATCTGCATATTGTATGATTTCTAAATTCTCTCCTTGTATACTATAGGATAGGATTGGAATTTCTGTTCCTGTAATTTTGTTTCCATTAATTATAAAATCAATAAAAGAATTTTCCTTTTTTTCATCTGAAGGAATTGTTAACATATTTACTTTAAAACCAGGTGGTTTTGAATGAATTTCTAAATGCATTTGATTTGCAAAATTACTATTATCAGGAGCTAAATGATAGCAAAAAACAGCTATGAATCCACAGAAAAGAATAAAGAATAAACTTATCAATCCTACTTTATTTTGTTTAAATTTTTTAAACGCTAATTGAGAAAGGGATTTTGGTTGTAAATTCATATTGTTACAAAAATAGAAAACCTAATATCTTTTACAAGCATATTAGGTTTTTATATTTTTAATTAAATAAAATCTTAGTTTTTAATAATTTTATTTTTATCACTCATTTTTAATTCGCTTAAAACATTTAAAGCCTCTGCTACATATAAATCTTTCGATAAATTATTGTGCCAATCATTTCTTTTTTCTCCTAATGTAGAGTCTTTTGTAATTAACGAGATTTCATACTCTGGAGATAAAAAATTTAATTTTGAATCAAATTTAAAGATAGATTTAAAACGTTCTGCTTCTTTTTCTTTTTCATCCCCTTCTTTTATAAAATCTTTATAATTTAAAGAGTAATTAGAATTTTCTTGATTTCCTTTTAACCATTTTGCATATTCATTGATTAATTGAAATCGGTCATTACCTTCAATCCGCACCTTACTATTATAGACGACTTCAGTAAAATTATTATAAGAATCTGTAGTTTTATATTTTGCTTGTGCAACTTTATCCCAAACTAGCGCACCATCCATATCTCTTTCTCCAAATTTCATGTAACTATATCTACTAGGCATAGCAACATCTGAATAAACACCTTCTATTTGAGTAGATCCTCCATTGATTCTATAGAATTTCTGGATTGTCATCTTTATAGCTCCTAAATCTGTTTTATAATTTGGGTAAAATTTATTAATAGGTATTAAGCTCTGAACTGTCCCTTTTCCAAAAGTTTGGTTACCGCCAACAATGACTGCTCTTTTATAGTCTTGCATTGCAGCTGCAAATATTTCTGATGCGGACGCAGAAAGTTCGTTCACTAAAACAACAACAGCCCCATCCCACTGTGTTTCTGAATTCGTATCACTTTTAATCATAGGTTTTTCTCCCCTATATTTAACTTGAACTACCGGTCCTTCATTTATAAATAAACCAGAAATTTCAATTGCAGTTTTTAGAGAACCACCTCCATTATTTCTCAAGTCTATCAACAATCCATCTATATCTTCTTCTTTAAGGCGTTCAATTTCTTGTTCCATATCTTTTGCAGAATCTCTGTAGTTTAGATCATCAAAACTGATATAAAACCTTGGTAGATCAATCAATCCGTATTTTCTACCATTTTTCTCTACAATTGTTGACTTTACAAATGTTTCTCCTAATTCAACAACATCTCTAGTGATAGAGATTATCTTAGTTGAGCCATCTAATTTTTTCTTTACGGTCAATCTAACTTCTGTACCTTTTTTTCCTTTAATAAATTTAATGGCATCATCTAATCGCATACCAACTATATCTAAAGGCTCTTCTTCTGCTTGGGCAACTTCTAGAATTATATCACCAGCTTCTAATTCACCTTGTCTCCATGCCGGTCCTCCTGAAACTAATTCAAAAATCTCAGTATAGATACCTTTCTTAACTAAACGTGCACCTATACCCTCTAATTTACCAGACATATCTTGATCAAAACGTTCTTTCATTCTTGGTGCCATATAAGTTGTATGTGGATCAAAAGCACCAACGACACTGTTTAAAAAAGTAGAAAACCAGTCATCGTGTTCTAATTCTTCAATTCTTAAATACAAATCATTCATATTTTTTAAAACTTCTTCGCGAGCATCTTTTTCTAATATCTTAAATTTTTTAATTCTTAAACTAGCGTCCTTTTTTAATTTATTTTTTTGGAGATCTTCCTGATCTTCTATTCTACTTAGGGTATTTAGTTTTAATTGTTTACGCCAATAATCTATTAGTTCAATATTATTCTTCGCAAATGGAACCTTCTCGTAATCAATATTTATTGTCTCTTTTTTAGAATAATTAAAGGACTCTTTTAAAAGTTCTCCGTAATATAATTTCGCATTCTTCATTTTTTCTAAAAAACGCCCATAGACAAGATTATAGAAAGTTAAATCATTGTCTTTTAATTGATTATCAATTTCAAACTTGTATTGAGAAAACTCTTTAAGATCTTCTTGTGTAAAATATCTTTTATTTGGGTCTAATCCCTCAATGAAGCTTTTATATACTAATTCAGAGAAATCATCATTCAAATCTTTTTCTACAAAATGACCCCTTGTCAATATATTTTTTAAAACATAAATTAAAACTTTGTCTTTTTCTGGATCAGTTACTTTTTCAGTTTTTGAAGCAAATATTGAAAAAGTATTTAAAAAAAGTAAAATTACTAAGAGCGAAATATTAATCTTAAACCTTGCTATCATAAATTTTTTGTTTGTATTTTTTTTATTAACATCATTTTTAAACTAAGAGATAGTTTAATGTATTTTTATTTTTATAGTTATATTGATTTTAAAGGCATAAAATTAATTGAAAGCTCTTGACTATTAACTGATTCATAACAAAATTACGTATTAATACGTTGTTATTTTCTTTATAAAATGTTAAATTGATTTTTACTTTTTTTAAATTACATTTGTGCTATTAAATCCCAAGTTATGCAAGAAAAACCTTTAATTTTAATTACAAATGATGATGGTATTACAGCTCCTGGAATAAGAGCTTTGATTAAAATCATGAATAAAATTGGAGACGTTGTTGTTGTTGCACCCGATAGTCCACAAAGTGGAATGGGGCATGCAATTACTATAGATAATGTTTTAAGATGCAATCCTATTACTATTGATGATGGGCCTCAACTTGAATATACTTGTTCCGGCACACCTGCAGATTGTGTTAAGATGGCCGTTAATGAGATTTTAAATAGAAAGCCAGACTTGTGTGTCTCTGGAATCAATCATGGTTCTAATTCATCTATTAACGTCATTTACTCAGGGACCATGAGTGCTGCAGTTGAAGCAGGTATTGAAGGAATACCAGCTATTGGATTTTCTTTACTAGATTTCAAATGGCATGCAGATTTTAAATCTTCTGAAGAATTTGTAAAGAGAATTACATTAAGTGCATTATTAAATGGCATTCCAGAAGGGGTTGTTTTAAATGTTAATATTCCAAATTTAAAAAGTGACGATATTAAAGGAATCAAAATTTGCAGACAAGCTAAAGGGTATTGGAAAGAAGATTTTGATAAACGCAAAAGCCCTTTTGGTAAAGAATATTATTGGCTCTCTGGAGAGTTTGTTAATAAAGATAATGGTCAAGATACTGACATATATGCATTAGAAGAAGGATTTATTTCGGTAGTTCCTGTTCAATTTGATATGACAGCTCATCACATGATTCAAAAATTAAATTCATGGGAGCTTTAAAAAAAGATATTTTAATTGGTTTTTCAACAGCTTTTTTCGCAACCTTTTCAGGTATCTATTTTTATTTAGAATATTTCTCGAGTTTAGAATTTAACGAAACTATACAGATGATTAAACAAGGTCATTTATATGGTAAAGTAATTTCACTAGCGGCAATTTCTAATCTTTTTGTTTTTTTTATTTTTATTAAAAAGAAACAAGACAATAGAGCTAAAGGAGTTTTATTAGCTACTATTTTAATTGCATTAATAACATTAATATTTAAATTCACTTAAATGAAATATTATATTATAGCAGGTGAAGCTTCTGGAGATTTACATGGTTCTAATTTAATGAAGTCAATCCTCAAAGAGGATAATGAGGCTGAAATTCGTTTTTGGGGTGGGGATTTAATGCAAGCTGTCGGAGGTGAACTTGTTATCCATTATAAGGAAAGAGCTTTTATGGGTTTTATTGAGGTTCTTATTAATCTTTCAAAAATATTGGGTTTTATAAAGTCGTGTAAAAAAGATATTTCAAAATTTAATCCTGATGCACTTGTTTTTATTGATAATTCAGGTTTTAATCTTCGAATTGCAAAATGGGCTAGGCAACAAAATTTCAAAACAAATTATTATATTTCTCCTCAAGTCTGGGCAAGTAGGTCTAATCGTATAAAAGATATTAAAAGAGATATAGATAGGTTATTTGTAATACTTCCTTTTGAAAAAGAATTTTATCAAAAATATAATTATGATGTTGATTTTGTTGGACATCCTTTAATTGATGCTATTGCTGATAGAAAACAGATGGATGAAACTACTTTTAGAAATATATACAATTTAAGTGACAAGCCAATAATTGCATTATTGCCTGGTAGTAGAAAACAAGAAATAACAAAAATGCTTTCTATTATGCTTTCTTTGACTGATAATTTCACTGATTTCGAATTTGTAGTTGCAGGTGCACCGAGTCAAGATTTTAGTTATTATGAAAATATTATTGGGAATAAAAAAGTAGGTTTTGTTAATAATAAAACTTATGATTTATTAACTTTTTCCTACGCAGCATTGGTTGCATCTGGAACTGCTACTCTAGAAACAGCTTTATTTAAGGTACCACAAGTAGTCTGTTTTAAAGGTAGTACAATATCTTATCTAATCGCAAAAAGAATTATTACTTTAAAATTTATTTCACTGGTGAATTTAATTATGAATAAAGAAGTTGTAAAAGAATTAATACAGAATGATTTCACAAAAAATAATTTAAAAAAAGAACTAATAAAAATTCTTGATCCAATTTATAGAGAAAAATTATTCTCTTCGTATTTCGAATTAGAAAATATTTTGGGAGGAAAAGGTGCTTCTTCAAAGGTCGCTAAACAAATTGTTTCGGATTTAAAATCTACTTAAGTTTTATAGTCAACAGATTTAAATTGTAGATATTCTATTTACTTTTCAAATTCTAATTCAATTGAATTAGCATATTTTGTAAAATCTTCTTTACTTCTTATTTTTTTGTAATCCTCACCTTTAAAAACTTTTAAATATATTTCTAACTGCTTTGGCGTTTTGTAGCCTGGAATAGGAGCAATTAGATTTGCTTTTTCATCTAAAAACACAAAAGTAGGGTAAGCTCTTACTCCAAAAGATCTAGATAGTTGGTGTCCAGAATTCCTTAACTTCCTTTTTGCTTTTTTTGAGTTATAACTTGGATTTTGGTAAGTTTTTCCTTTAAAGGTTAATACATCATTTCCTTCTGCATTAAACTTTACAGCATAATAATTTTCATTTATGTAATTTATAACACCTTTATTCTTAAATGTATTTTTATCCAATAATTTACACGGACCACACCAAACGGTATACATATCCATTATAATTTTTTTAGGATTCTTTTTTTGGAGTAATATCGCTTCTTCCAATGTAATCCAATTAATACTCTTTTGAGCCCTTAGCGAAAGACTCGTTAAAGTAAGAAAAACAATAAATAATGTTATTTTTTTCATTAATTTTTACAAATTATTTAACACCGTGCATTAATTTTTTCATAATTGGAGATATTGCCATAAGAATTAAACCAGCTATGATTGGAACTATTGTAAAAATTAAAAAGAAAGTACTCATGTTGTATTCAGTTGTAATTTGATCAATCATTCCACCCATAGAACCTGCTACCTTGTTACCCATACCAATGGCTATATACCATAACCCATACATTAATCCAATTTTTGCAGCTGGTACTAATTTACTTACATAAGATAATCCTACTGGAGATAATGTAAGTTCTCCTAATGTATGTAATAAGTATGCTAAAATTAAAAAGATCATACTAACAGATGCTGTTTGAGCTCCTTGAGGAATACTTGCAGAACCATAAGCTAAAACTCCAAAACCTAATCCTAAAAGAATAAGGCCAAGACCAAATTTTACAGGTGCTGAGGGATTGTATTTGCTTTCCCATAATTTAGAAAATAAGGGCGCAAAAGTGATTATATAAAAAGAATTTAGAATAGAAAACCATGATGCAGGTACTTCAGTTTTTACTTCAGAGAATTGATTTTTTAACATCCAAATAACGATAGCCCATATGATAACAAAACTAGTCCCTAAAAAAATATTAGATAAAGCATATTTTTTAAATGTTATTTGAAATAACTTAAATAAAACGTAAGTAATAATTATTAGTGGAACAATGGTAAGTAGTGTATTTGCTATCCTGAAAATATCCGCAGAAGTACCTTCCAACAGTCTATTTGTATAGTCTTTTGCAAAAATAGTCATAGATCCACCCGCTTGCTCAAACGCAGCCCAAAAGAATATTGTAAAAAAGGCTAAAACTCCAACAACTATATAGCGATCTCGTTGAACCTTTGGACTTACTTTTTCTTCTTCATTGTTTGCAGGTGTGTCAAAAGTGTCTTCATACTCAACAGTTTTAGCAGCTGACAAACCAACTTTTCCAAATATTCCTTGCGCTAACCAAAATTGGATAGTTCCAAAAAACATAAAAATTCCGGCAAGACCAAATCCATAATGCCAACCTTGAGTTTCACCAATGTATCCACAAAGTAAGATCCCTAAAAAAGCACCAGCATTAACCCCCATATAATATATTGTAAAAGCTCCATCTTTTTTGTCTTGTGCATTTACATACATTCCATTAATAATAGAAGTCATATTTGGCTTAAATAAACCGTTACCTGCTACTAATAGCGCAATACCCGTATATAAACTCCAAGGTGTATCAAAAGCCATAGCTGCATGTCCAAGCGCCATTATTAATGCACCCCAAACTACAGAGTTTCTGTAGCCAAAATATTTATCTGCTAACCAACCACCTAAAATAGGAGAAAAATAGACTAACATTGTGTAAGTTCCATAAAGTCCTAGAGCATCTTCTCTAGACCAAGCCCATCCACCATCTAGTAATGCAGATGTAAGGAAAAGGACTAAAATTGCACGCATTCCATAATACGAAAAACGTTCCCACATTTCTGTAAAAAATAAAACGAATAATCCAGATGGATGACCCATCAATAATTTACTATTCATTTCTGAACCTTCAAACCTGTATTTAGTAGTATTCATAATATAATTTTAATTCGAAAATAAAAGACCTCAATAAATTATCTAGTAGGTTCCTTCAGTTTATTAATTTATAATTTTCTATTAGTTATTAATCTTCGGCTCCATGCGTTAACCTTTTCAAAGGTTTTAAAATAGCTATTATTAAAATTCCAAAAATAGTACATGTAACAGCAATTCCTGTAAATACCTCAAAATCTCCAGCATTTTCTGACAATCCACCAACAAATCCAGCGACTTTGTTACCCAAACCTGTAGCGGCAAAATAAGAACCCATCATAAATGAAGCATATTTAATTGGAGCTAACTTTGTTATGAAAGATAATGCAACTGGTGAGGCACACAACTCTCCAATTGTATGGAAAAGATATGCTAAGATTAACCAAATCATTGCAGACTTTTCAGCAACTTCGGTTCCACTCATAATTACTTCAGAGGCAGCTTTACTCATAAAGAAAAATCCAAATGCCATGATTATTACACCAATTGCCATTTTAAATAACGAAGAAGATTCTTTTCCTTTATTTTTCCATTTATGCCAAAAACCACCAACACTAGTTCCTAAAACTATAATAAAAAACGCATTTACTGATTGGAATACTGCAGCTGGGATTTCATTACCAATAAACGGTAAAGAAAATGATAATATTCTATTTGTTTTCTGTTCTGTATATAAACTCATCAATCCACCAGCTTGTTCAAAAGCTCCCCAAAAAACAATAATAATTAAAAAAGATAAAAACATTACTAACATTCTATCTTTCTCAATTTTATTTAAAGGTTTTTTTAATAAATCTTTATTTGGTGAATCTGATTTTCCAATAAAATCCCCAACAGAACCTAAAAACTTCAAACCATAAATATAAACTATTTGCCCTAAAGCCATCCCTATTCCCGCTAGACCAAAACCATAATGCCACCCATACTCAGCAGCAGTAGCACCAACAATTAAAGCACCTAAGAAAGCACCTAAGTTAATTCCTATATAAAATACATAAAAACCTTTATCCCTTCGATCATCTCCTTTTTTGTATAATCCTCCAACCATTGTCGATATATTTGGTTTTAAAAAACCAACACCTATTACGATAAATATAAGTCCAGTAAAAAAGGCCCATTGAGTGTTAACTGCCAATATACTATGACCAATACAAAGTAGAACTCCACCTAACATGACGGCTTTTTTTTGGCCAATAAATTTATCAGCAATCCAGCCACCAGGTATTGAAGTTAAATAAACAAACATGGTATAGGTTCCATAAAAAGAGAGTGTTTCTCCATTTGACCAACCAAATCCAGATTGAGGATCTCCTAAAATAATTGGAGCAGCTAGGTATAATGTTAATATGGCACGCATTCCATAATAAGAAAAACGTTCCCACATTTCAACAAAAAATAAAACATATAATCCTATAGGGTGTCCAAATAACTCTTTTTCGTGTGGTTGTTTTGCTAGGTCGCTCATATTTTATTTTTTTATTGAATTATTAGATTTATTAATTAAATGCTCTTCTACAAAATTCGTCATTTTTGTATACAAATTTAGTCGAGTATTTTTTCCTTTATAAATTCCGTGTGTTCTATCTGGAACGATAAACATATCAAATTGCTTATTAGCCTCAATTAATGAATTTATCATCCTGTAGCTATTTTGAACATGAACGTTGTCATCACCTGTACCATGAACCAATAAATAATTACCCTTTAATTTTTCTGCATAATTTACAGGAGAATTTTCATCATATCCACCAGGGTTTTCTTGTGGTGTTCTTAAGAATCTTTCAGTATAAACGGTATCATAAAATCGCCAAGAGGTTACAGGTGCAACAGCTATTGCAGTTGTAAAAATATCACTACCTTTTAATAAAGAATTTGTACTCATATGCCCTCCAAAAGACCATCCCCAAATTCCAATATTAGCCTCATCTATGTAAGACCTATCAGCTAATTTTTTTGCGGCTGCTATTTGATCTTCTGTTTCGTATTTTACTAAATTTAAATAAGTGGATTTTTTAAAATCACTTCCTTTGAATCCAGTTCCACGACCATCTACACAAATAATAATCATTCCTTTCTGAGCCAACATATTGTGCCAGTAGTCATTACTTCCATTCCAGCGATTTGCTACTTGTTGAGAGCCTGGACCAGAATATTGAAACATTAGTAATGGGTATTTCTTATCTTTATCAAAATCTATTGGTTTTATCATCCACATATTCAAGTCATTTCCATTAATTTTAATTGTAGAAAACTCTTTTTGACTCATTTTATATTTAGATAAATCTTCTTTTAATTCGGTGTTATCTTTAATAACCTTAGACATTTTTCCCTCTGCGGTGTACAATGAATAAATTGGTGGAATCTCTGTAGATGAATATGTATTTATAAAGTAGTTTAAGTTAGTGCTAAATGAAGCTGTGTTTGTTCCTTCCTTTTTACTTAATATTTTTTTATTATTACCATCTAATTCAATTGAATAGACACCTCTGTTAGTAGAACCATTCTCTACAGATTGATAATAAATTCTTTTCTTTTCTTTATTGAAACCATAGTAATTCGTTACTTCCCAATTACCATTCGTAATCTGATTTATTAATTCTCCTGAAAAATTATAATGATAAATATGGTTAAATCCATCTTTTTCACTCGTCCAAATAAAGCTATTATCATTTAGGAAAGTCAGATTATCTGTAATATCTATATATGCATTATCATTCTCATTAAGTAACAAGTTAGCAACTGATTTTAATGCATTTACTTTATATAGTTTTAAATTATTTTGATGGCGATTTAGGGTAGTAGCAACTAAAAAATTCCCATCATTTGACCATTTAATTCTTGGTATATATTCATAATTTCCTAAGCTAATTTTCTTTATTCGCTTTGATAAAATATTATACAAGTGAAGAGACACCTTTGCATTATTCTCTCCTGCTTTTGGATATTTGAATACTTGTTGATTTGGGTAGTTTTTTTCTCCAACGATATCCATAGAAAAAGTAGGGACTTTACTTTCATTAAATCGTAAAAAAGCTAAATTTTTACTATCAGCACTCCATTCAAATGCTCTTACAAAACCAAATTCTTCTTCATACACCCAATCGGTTATTCCATTAATTATACTATTTTCCTTTCCATCTTTTGTAATTTGTAAAACGCTCTTTTTGTTTAAGTTTTTAATAAATAAGTTATTATTTTTTGCAAAGGCTACTTTTTTGTTATCTGGAGAAAATACAGGTTCTTGGATATTTTCGCCAATTAGAGTTAGTTCTCTAGAGGCTATGTCAAATACATAAAAAGTACCTTTAAAAGAGCGTCTATAAATTTTATTAAATTTTGTTCCTAAGATTAATTTTGTCTCATCATTATTAAAACTGTAGGAAGAAAAACTCTTTAATCCATTTAAATCCTTACTATTTATTATCGTTTCTACTTTTTCTAAGGTTTTATAACTATATCTATCTATAGTAGTTGCGTCTGATTTTTTATCATAATTTAATAAAGAATAAAAATCACCATTCATAGAGTTCAAAGCATTCATCCTTTTAGCAGAAAATGTACCATCCCAAATTTCTTCTAGAGAGATCTCTTTAGAGCCTGATATATGAGTAGCTGTTATAGAATTGTTATTATCGCATCCAATAGAAATAAGGATTACTACAAGCAAGAGTATTTTTTGCATAACTACTATAGTTTTTAATAAATGTTTGCCAAGTTTACGGAAAAATCACCAAAAATCAGGCTAAAAAATTATAAATATTGAATTAAATACAATCTTTTATACGATTCAATTATCTTTGTAAGAAGAACAAAATAAGAACCTAGATGTCTAAAGTTATTTCAGGATTTTCAAAACTAACTAAGCAAGAAAAAATTAATTGGTTAGCAAAAAATTATTTTAAAAAAGAATCAGAAGTTGAAAAGATTATTCAACAATATTGGAATTCAGATAAAAAGTTACAACAACTTCACGATGACTTTATAGAAAACACCATTACAAATTTTTATATGCCCTTCGGTGTTGCTCCAAATTTTTTAATTAATAATGAGACATACTTGGTTCCTATGGTAATTGAAGAAAGTTCTGTTGTAGCTGCAGCTTCTTTAGTTGCTAAATTCTGGAGTACAAGAGGAGGCTTTAAAACAACTGTTTTAGGAACAACAAAAATTGGACAAGTTCACTTTATGTTTCAAGGTGAAAAAGAAGATTTAACGACTTACTTCAATAAAAACAAAAAAGCACTATTTGCAGCCACAGCCACTATTACCAGAAATATGGAAAAACGTGGAGGCGGAATTTTAGATATAAGTTTAATTGATAAAACAGATAAACTAGCTAATTATTACCAACTACACGTTACTTTTGAGACGAAAGATTCTATGGGTGCTAATTTTATTAACTCTTGTTTAGAGGCTATTGCAATAGTTTTTAGAAACGAGAAAATAGAAATTGTAATGAGCATACTCTCTAACTTTTTACCTGAGTGTATAGTCAGAGCTGAAGTTAGTTGTACTATAGATGAGTTAGGTGGAGATAATCCGCAAAAATTTGCAGAAAAATTTCATCAAGCTGTAAAAATTGCTCAGATAGAACCTTACAGAGCGGTTACCCATAACAAAGGAATAATGAATGGAATTGATGCTGTTGTTTTGGCAACTGGCAATGATTTTAGAGCTATCGAAGCTGGCGCTCATGCATATGCTTCAAAAGACGGAAGCTATAAAAGTTTATCTTATTGTGAAATTGAGAATGGAATTTTTAAATTTTGGCTTGATATCCCATTAGCTCTTGGAACTGTTGGAGGGTTAACTGGATTACATCCGATAGCAAAACTATCTCTAGAGATGCTCCAAAATCCATCAGCAAAAAGATTGATGGAGATTACAGCTGCTGCTGGGTTAGCCCAGAATTTTGCTGCCTTACGCGCTTTAACAACCAAAGGAATTCAACACGGTCATATGAAAATGCATTTGCATAATATCTTAAATCAATTGGGTGCAAATGAGGAAGAGAAAGTTGAAATTACAGTTTTTTTTGAAGGCAAAACAGTTTCTCATTCAGCAGTGGTTTCTAAATTTGAAGAATTAAGAATTCTAAAAGGCTAGAATGTTTTATTAGAGGAAGGATTCATTTTTTACATACATTGGTTAAAAAAAATAATTATTTTGAAAAACTATTATTCAAACGGAAAGTTATTATTGACAGGAGAATATCTTGTACTAGATGGTGCGAAATCTCTTGCATTACCCACTAAAATGGGCCAAAACCTAACTGTCGAGAGAATACAGGACTCACAGCTAATTTGGGCTAGTTATACTCATACAGGTGATTGTTGGTTTGAAGCAATTTTTGATTTACCAAAACTACGGTTGGTTAACTGTACATTCAATTCTAATAAAGATGGTAATGGCGATTTAATTGCTGAAAAATTATTAGAAATACTAGAAGAAGCAATAAAATTGAATCCTACGTTTTTAGATACTAAAAACGGATTTATTGTAAAAACATCTCTTTCTTTTCCGCGAAATTGGGGATTAGGAAGTTCATCTACATTGATAAATTCTATAGCAACTTGGGCAAAAGTAGATGCATTTCAATTATTATGGAATTCTTTTAAAGGAAGTGGATACGATGTTGCCTGTGCTCAAAATAATTCACCAATATTTTATCAAATTATAGATAATAAGCCAATTGTGAAAAAAGTTGAATTTAATCCTAGTTTTAAAGATAAACTCTTTTTTGTCCATTTAAATCATAAGCAAGACTCTAAAAAAGGAATTTCGAAATTTAGAAAAAGGGAGAAATATTTTAAATTAGAGATTAACGAATTGTCTAATATTTCAGAAGCTTTTTTAGAAGCAACATCTATTGAAGATTTTAATCAATTAATTATTTCGCATGAAAATATTGTGAGTGCTGTTGTAAAATTAAAAAAGGTAAAAGAAAAACTATTTTCAGATTATTTTGGTGAGATTAAAAGTTTAGGTGCTTGGGGAGGAGATTTTATTATGGTAACAGGAAATGAAAAAACACCAAAGTATTTTAATGATAAAGGTTATAATACAGTCTTAAATTACAGTCAAATAATTTTATAAAAACAATCGAAAGGTTAATGTCAAAAAAAGAGAAAGTAATAATAATTGGAGCTGGGGCAGCAGGCTATTTTACAGCTATAAACGCCAAAGAAAAAAATCCAGATTTAGATATTACTATTCTAGAAAAGGGGAAAGATGTTTTGCAAAAAGTTAAGATATCTGGTGGCGGTAGGTGTAATGTGACTAACGCCTGCTTTGATCCAAAAGAATTAGTAAAATTTTACCCTAGAGGAGAGAAAGAGCTTTTAGGGCCTTTCCATCAATTTATGACCGGAGATACTTTTCAATGGTTTGATGACCGAGGTGTGCCATTAAAAATTGAAGATGATGATCGTGTTTTTCCAGAGGCGAATACAAGTCAAGCAATAATAGATTGTTTTCAAAATGCAGTTGATAACTTGGGTATTAAAGTGCTTACAAATCACGGGGTGAATTCTGTTTGTAAAAACAATAATAAATGGTTAGTCAAGACAAAAGAGAAAGCTTTTGAAGTAGATAAAGTAGTTATTGCAGCTGGTAGCTCCAAAAAAGTATGGGAGCTTTGTGAGACATTAAACCATACGGTAATAAATCCAGTACCATCTTTATTTACCTTTAATATAAAGGATAAAAGGTTAACTGACTTATTAGGTGTTTCAGTACCAAATGCAACGGTTAATATCATAGGGACAAAGTTAGAGGCTTCGGGTCCATTATTAATTACACACTGGGGGATTAGTGGTCCAGCAGTTTTAAAGTTATCTGCTTTTGGTGCAAGAATTTTAGCGGATAAAAACTATCAATACAATGTTGAGGTGAATTGGTTATCTAGACCAACAGATAAAATATTAAATGTTTTACTCAATTTAAAAAAGAAAGAACCAAGGAAGACAGTAGCTTTAAGATCTCCATTTACAGAAATATCAAAAAGACTTTGGGAACGTTTTGTTCTGTTTTCAGGGATTCAATCTACTCAGAATTGGGCTGATTTAAATAATAGGCAATTAGAAGAATTATCAAATCAGCTTACTAAAGGGAACTATAATGCAAACGGTAGAACTACATTTAAAGAAGAATTTGTTACAGCTGGAGGCGTAGATCTAAAAGAAATTAATTTTAAGCGATTTGAAAGTAAACATCATAAAAATCTTTTCCTAGTTGGAGAAGTGATAAATATTGATGCAGTAACCGGAGGGTTTAATTTCCAAAATGCCTGGACTGGTGGATATATATGTGCAAAAGCTTTATCGGAAATAAATTAAAATTATGGCATTAACAATTTCAAATGAATTTCCTGTTGGAACAATTGCTCCTGAATTTAATTTATTAAACACAATTGACGATAAATTTTATTCTTTAAAAGAATTACAAGGATTTACTGGAACTGTGATTTTATTCATTTGCAATCATTGTCCGTTTGTAATTCATATAAATGATGAGCTTGTAAATATTGCAAATGAATATAAATCAAGGGGTGTCAATTTTATTGCTATTAGTTCTAATGAAATTGATAATTATCCTCAAGATGGACCAAAATTCATGAAAAAAGTTGCCTTAAAATTAGATTATTCTTTTCCATATTTATTTGACGAAACACAACAGGTGGCAAAATCTTACTCAGCTGCATGTACACCTGATTTCTATGTTTTTGATGCTAATTTAATATCCGTTTATCACGGTCAATTGGATGATTCTAGACCCTCCAACGGGTTATTAGTTTCTGGAAAAGATATAAGGACCTCTTTAGATAATATTATATTAAAAAAACCGGCAATTATAGACCAAAAACCTAGTATGGGTTGTGGGATTAAGTGGAGGTAAATTAGCGTAGACCATTAATATCGTATTTGTTAAAAAAATCCCATATTAATTCAGCTGTATTTTTATTTTGATAGTTTATATCAAACCAATAGTGATCTCCTCCAACTATTTTATAATGTTCAACAGAAGCACCGTTAGTTCCATCAAAGTATCCTAAGTAGTCAATTCTGGTACCATTAGAATTAATGCTATTTGTTATAGGAGAGTCATTAGTATTATTGAAGTTATTCCAATAATTAAGAACAAATTCTACCGAATTATAGTCACTACTTCCAGTGTAGGGAACTACACTATCTGATGAACCATTGATGGTAATTATAGGTATTTGGTGAGAAGATGAATGATCGCAGTTTAACATTGTACCAGAGACACTTCCTACGGCAGCGAAAAGTTCACTTTTATGAAGTGCTAACCCAAATGAAAACATACCTCCGTTTGAATAACCAACCGCATATATTCTTTCAGAATCCACATTATATTCACCCGAAATTTTTCCTATCAATGACTCAATAAAGCCAAAATCATCTGCATTACTTTTATTATCTGTACCCGGTAAATTAGGATTCCAATGACTTTGGCCGTCCAAACAACTACCTTGAGGATATACCAAGATATATCCATTTTGATCCGACGAGCTTCTCATATCTGCATCATTTATATAATCATCGGCATTACTTCCAAAGCCATGAAAGTTGAAAACTATTGCAGCTGGATTTAATGCGTCATAAGTACTTGGAACATATAAAATATACTCTCTTAATTCATTATCATGAACTATAGTCAAGGCATCGCTGTTCGATTCACATGACAAAGGGAATTCGTCTCCAATTATACAACTAGTAAATAATAAAATGATTAATGATAGAATAATAACAGAACGACTTTTCATAAAATTTTTTTTAAAAAATAAAAATACAAAATTAATATTAAATTTATTTACACTAATTCACCTCGATGAGGTTTTAGTTTGTCTTTGTAGATTTTGAGATCAATTTCATCAATCGTAATAACTGCAGAAGAAAACATGGCGTTTTTATTTTCTACATCTATTTTATAAAAATTTAGCACTTCTACTTGAGCAAACTCTCTTAAATGTTGTGTGTGATGTTTAGCAGTTTTTGAAGCGTCTTCTCCTCTAAAGTCCCATAATAATTTTATTTTTCTATTCAAAATATATTAAATTTAATGGTTAATAAAAACAAGTAATTCTCCAGATTTAAATGAAATATTTACTGTTTTTTCTAATGCTTTATTTCGTGTTCCTATCTTTGTTCCAAAATTTAAATCTTCATTGTATAGATTGTATTTTAAGCCTTTTGTAAATATTTTTGTTGCAGTTGGAAAGGGAATTAAAGAAATTGTTTTTTTGAGACATTCTGTGAAAACACACTCTTTTTCTCCAAAGAAATAAATACCAAAGTCGTCAAAAAGAGTAATTTTCAATTTATCCTTCCACTTAATTACTGTGTGTAAATTTCCTAAAAAATGATCTTGCTCTTTTCCACTTGCTCCAAAAACATCAATTAGGAAAAAACCCTTATCAAATAAAATCTGAAGGATTTTATCAAAATCAGTGAAATTTTGATTTGGTGTATGTATGGTTTTTATATTTATTGGCATACTTTCTAAAGAATCAAAATCACCACTGATAAAGTCAGGTTTTACTTTATTCTTTTTTAAGTATTGGTATGCGCCATCTGTAGCACAAATGAGATCATAGTCATGAAAATCAGGAAGTTTTTTAGGTTTTTCACCGTTCAATAATAAAAAAACTTTTTTCATTTTCATATTTACAAAAATACCTAAAATGTAGATAAAATATTTAATAGAAATAGTTTTATATTTGAAACAAATATTACACGATTGAATACTTCAGAATTTATAACTAAATCTTCTTCTAAAAAGATAGAAAAAGCGACATTTACATGGCAAACTCCGAGCAACATTGCACTTATAAAATATTGGGGAAAAAGTAATCCTCAAATACCTAAAAATGCTTCTATTAGTTTTACCCTAAATAATTGTCATACGACTACTACTATAGATTTTTTAAAGAAAGAGAAGTCATCTGAAGTTGTTTTTAATTTATTTTTTGAAGGCAAAAAAAAAGAAGATTTTAAGCCCAAAATCCAAGAATTTTTTAACAGAATCCAAGAATATTGCCCTTATATTTTTGAATATGAAATGACCATAAATTCAGAAAATTCTTTTCCTCATAGTAGTGGAATAGCATCCTCAGCTAGTGGACTAAGCGCCATTTCAATGTGTTTAATGAGTTTAGAAAAGGAAATAAATCCAAGTTTATCAAAAGAATTCATTAATAGAAAAGCTTCTTTTATCTCTAGATTAGGTTCTGGTAGTGCAAGTAGAAGTATAGAAGGACCGTTGGTCGTTTGGGGTGAGCACTCAGACATAGAAGGGAGTTCAAATTTATTTGGCATCAAATATCCGTATAAAGTACATTCTAATTTTGATAATTACAAAGATTCAATATTACTTGTCGATAAGGGTGAAAAACAAGTCTCTAGCACGATTGGACACAATTTAATGATTGATCATGCTTATGCAGAAAATCGTTTTAAACAAGCAAATAATAACTTATCAAAAATGTCTAAAATTCTTCAAAATGGAGACCTAAAAGCATTTGTAAGTTTAGTAGAAAGTGAAGCTTTAGCTTTACATGCAATGATGCTAACAAGTATTCCATATTTTATTTTAATGAAACCAAATACATTGGAGATTATTAATGCTATTTCTCAATATAGGGAAGAAACTAATAGTAATTTGTGTTTTACTTTAGATGCTGGTGCGAATGTTCATTTATTGTATCCCGCTAATGAAGAAAAAAGTATAAACTCTTTTATAAAAATCAAATTATCTCCTTTTTGTCAAAAAAACGAATATATTTATGATTGTGTTGGTCTAGGAGCAAAACAAATTTAACTATAATGAAATTTACTTTACAATTATTAACATATTTATACGTATTTTTGATAAGTAATCTCAGTCTATGAAAGGTCCATTGTTTTATGCTAAAATTCTTCTTTTTGGGGAGTACGGTATTATCAAAGATTCTAAAGGTTTAGCCATTCCATTTAATGCATATAAAGGTGCTTTAAAAAAGAAAAATATCCTAACTAAAGAAGCGAAAAAATCTAATCAAAATCTAAATAAGTTTTATTTGTATTTAGCTTCTTTGAATACAGATATAGTAGTTTTTAATCTATCAGCTTTAAAAACTGATATA
This sequence comes from uncultured Polaribacter sp., assembly GCA_913047375.1. Classification (GTDB taxonomy): domain Bacteria; phylum Bacteroidota; class Bacteroidia; order Flavobacteriales; family Flavobacteriaceae; genus Polaribacter. The sequence goes on along the minus strand of CAJWTV010000006.1, from coordinate 38,670 downwards.
GCTGAAGGAATGTATTTTGACTCTTCCATTCCTCAAGGTTATGGAGTAGGTAGTTCCGGAGCTTTAGTAGCTTCCATATATGATAAATATGTTTCAGATAAAATCACTGTTTTAGAAAATTTAACAAGAGATAAGCTACTAAGTCTTAAAGAAATTTTCTCATTAATGGAATCTTTTTTTCATGGTAAAAGCTCAGGTTTAGACCCTTTAAATTCTTATTTAAGTTTGCCTCTTTTAATCAATTCAAAAACTAATATTGAGCCTGCAGGCATCCCATCACAAAAGCAAGGTAAAGGAGCTGTTTTTTTATTAGATTCTGAGCAGATTGGAGAAACAGAGCCAATGGTAACCATCTTTATGGATAAGATGAAAAATGAAGGTTTTAGGAAAATGATTAGTGAAGATTTTGCAATAACAACAGATGCCTGTATAGAAGATTTCTTGCAAGGTAACATTAACTCTCTTTTTAGCAACGTAAAATCTCTTTCCAAGCTAGTTTTGAAGAATTTTAAACCAATGATACCGGACCCGTTTCATAAGGTTTGGGAAAAAGGTATTGTCACTAATGAATACTATTTAAAGCTTTGTGGTTCAGGTGGTGGAGGTTATATCTTAGGTTTTACAGAAGATTATGAAAAAGCTCAAATAAGTTTAGAGAAATTCAAATTAGAATTAGTTTACAGATTTTAAATACTACTTTTATGATCTCTTATAAATGCAGAAAAATAATCTACAATTTTTTAAGTTTATTATCTGTAGTAAGAGGATACAATATATTAATTCTGATTGCTGCTCAATATTTAGCAGCAATTTTTATTTTCTCCCCACAGAAATCATTGTATGGTGTTATTTTTGATTTGCATTTAGGATATCTAATTTTTGCCACAGTTTGCATCGTTGCAGCTGGCTATATTATTAATAATTTTTATGATTCAAAATTAGATATCATAAATAGGCCTTTCAAATCTAAACTAGATAATTATATAAAACAAGAGACTAAATTAAAACTTTATTTCTTTTTAAATTTTCTTGGTTTTTTGTTTGGAATTCTGATTTCTATAAAAGCAGCTTTATTTTTTTCAATTTATATTTTTGCTATTTGGCTTTATTCACATAAGCTTAAAAAATATCCTTTTATAGGTTTGATTTCAGTAACTATATTAACCATTTCACCTTTCCTTACTGTTTTTATATACTTCAAAAACTTTTCTACAATAATATTTATTTACGCAATTTTTCTATTTTTAGTTATTATGGTTAGGGAGCTGGTAAAAGATTTAGAAAATATGAAAGGTGCAATTGCTAATGATTTTATCACTTTTCCTGTTTTTTATGGAGAACGAAAAACAAAATATTTATCAATAACCTTATTATTTATAACTTTTTTACCAATAATAATTTTATTTAGCTATCCAGCTTTAGGATACATGCGATATTACTTTTACTTAGCAATGATTACAATTTTGTTTATTGTGTTTTATTTTTGGAAAGCGTCTCAACTCAATCATTACAGAGTGCTTCACAATATTTTAAAGGTACTTTTGTTGGTTGGTGTTCTTTGGTTAGTTTTTGTTGATACTTCTTTAATTGTAGAAAAAGTAATTGAGAGATTGAATTAAGCTATTCAATTTAAGTACCTTCGCAAAAAATTAATAAATGAATTCAAATAGAAACTCGTCGCGAGGACGACAGGAAGGTAAAAAAAATGCTCCTTTAAGTAGAAAAAGCCCAAAAAAAGAGTACAAAAAAATTACAGCAGTTCAAAAAACAGATGAGTCAGCAGGAATCCGTTTAAATAAATACATTTCAAATTCTGGCGTTTGTTCTCGAAGAGAGGCAGACACATACATAGAGCATGGAAGTGTAGAGGTAAATGGTAAGTTAGTTACAGAAATGGGCTATAAAGTTCAAACAGACGATATTGTACGTTTTGATGGTACATCGATTACACCAGAACAGAAAAAATATGTTTTATTAAATAAGCCAAAAAACTATATTACTACCATGGATGACGAACGTGGTAGAAAAACAGTAATGGAATTAGTAGCAAATGCAACAAAAGAAAGAATATATCCGGTAGGTCGTTTGGATAGAAATACAACTGGTTTATTGTTATTTACAAATGACGGAGAGATGGCTAAAAAGTTAACACACCCTAAACACAACGTTCGTAAGTTATACCATGCAACTTTAGATAATAAATTAGCTTTAAAGGATTTAGAAAAATTAAGAGGTGAAGTAATTATTGAAGGTAAAAAGGTATTTATCGACGCTGTATCTTACGTCGATGGTGAGCCTAAAACTGAAATTGGAATTGAAATTCATTCGGGAAGAAATAGAATTGTTCGTAAAATATTTGAGCACGTTGGTTACAAAGTAACAAAACTAGACAGAGTGATTTTTGCAGAACTTACTAAGAAAAATTTACCAAGAGGAAGATGGAGGGAGCTAACAAACCTAGAAGTTAGTAAGCTTCAGATGCTAAAGTAATAAGAAATTATATGTAAAATAAAAAAGCCAAACAAACGTGTTTGGCTTTTTTCTTATTACCACTTAATATACCGAATTTAATTCTTCCAAAATGATTTTATAAATAAGCTTTTTACACTAAACCAAAAAGCTAAAATACCAGAAAGGTCCTTTTTAGGTAATTTTCCTTTCCCTAAACGATGAATTTGAAGCTCATACCACGGTAACTCTACACCTCCAAGTTTATCTAATAAGTGAATTCCAATTTTAGGGATGGGTGCTTCAAACCGTTTAACAGAGCCATTAAAAATTTGATTAGCTAGTTCTGGATATAAACAAAAAGGTCTTGCCAAGCCAACTATATCTAATTTACTGCTGGCTAATGCATTTTCCATGACTGTTACAGACCGAAACCCACCTGTAAGCATTAAAGGAGTATTTGTAATCTTTCTAGCTTTCTCAATGTAATCTAGGAAGTAAACTTCACGCTCTATTGTGCTTTTCTTGCGATTGCCTTTAATCATTGCTGGTTTTTCATAGGTGCCTCCAGAAATTTCAATTAGATCGATTCCTTCATTTCCAAGTAATTGTATTACATCGATAGATTCTTCTTCTGTAAAACCACCTCGTTGAAAATCAGCAGAATTAATTTTAATACCAATAGGGTAATTTGGTCCTACTTGACTACGGATTTCACGATAAATCTCTAGTACAAAGCGAGTACGATTTTCTAATGTACCTCCCCACTTATCTGTCCGAATATTACTATTTGGTGATAAAAACTGACTCACCAAATAACCATGAGCTCCGTGAATTTGACAACCCGTAAACCCAGCTTCTTTCATTATTCTTGCTGTATTTCCAAAACGTTTGATAATATTCCAAATGTCATTCTCACTCAAAGCTTTGGGTGTCTTAAACATTTTAGAGGCTCCTCCCATTTTAAGAGGTACCGCAGAAGGGGCAAATACTTCTCTATTAATTGCAGCAAAAGCCTGTCTACCAGGGTGATTAATTTGAGGCCAAAGATGAACACCAGTTCCTTCGACAGCTTTTGCCCATTCTTTTAGTTCCTTAAAATGTTTATAGTCTTCAACAACAACATTACGTGCTTCACCAAGCGCTTTGGAATCTACCATTATGTTTCCCGTAATAAGTAACCCTGGATTTCCTTTCGTCCAAACACGATAGGCGTGAATTAAACCAGAGCTAGGAGCATGATAGCGAGTACCAAAATTCTCACTCATTGCAGATTTTGCAATTCTATTTTTTAAAATTGAGCCATTTGGTAATTTAAATGAAGACGAAATATTTTGCATACTTGTTATTACTTTTAAAAATTAGATTTATAGTCTTACAAAAATAAGTTTTTTAAAACAGAAAATCTTAAAAACATTGATAGCTAAGACAATATTTAGCTTGACATTCAGAACATTACTTTGACATTCAGAACATTTTCCAATTTAGCCTTGAAAAGGCTAGTATATTTGATTTAAAAAATAACTACCGAATTGGATTGACGGCAACTATTGATTAAAATGGAATGATGCAAATTTTATTACCAATACATATCCTAGGGGGAACTATTGCTCTGCTTTCTGCTATTATGGCAATTTTATCTGAAAAAGGTAAAAAAATCCATGTGCTTTCAGGTAGAACATTTTTCTGGTCTATGCTTACTATTTTCTTAACAGCTATTCCAATGTCGATTATCACCAGCAACATTTTTTTATTTTTAATAGCGTTCTTTTCTTTCTATTTCGCTTTTGCGGGCATCCGATTTGCTAGAAACAGAAAAGGTATAGCAACTACTTCGGATTGGATTGCAGTGGGATTGATGATTTTATCCGGAGTGGGGATGTGGACACTGGCTGCAGTTCTCTTTATGAATAACAACTCTATGTACATACCTCTTTTAGTTTTTGGGTTTGGTGCTATTGTTTTAGGTTACGGTGATTTTAAGAGTCATAAGAACAAAACAGCCATCGGAAAAGAAAGAATAGTAAGACACTTGGTTAGTATGATAGCTGGAACCATTGCAGTGATTACCGCTGTTTTAGTTGTGAATGTTAAGATTGAGCCTGTGTGGATATGGTGGGTTCTTCCAACCGTATTGATATTCCCCGTTATTATTTGGTGGAGAATTAAAGTCATGAAATAAAGTTAGTAAATGTTTAGAATGGGCTAATATTGTTGGAGATGATAATAAATAAAATTTCCTTTCGAGCAACCTAATTTTTTTGCTATATCTTACTTTGGGCAATTAAATTAAAAATTATTTACACAAAATGCGGCAGAATCTATTTATGTTTGCGAAAATAATTGAATTAACTTTTCTAAATGAAATTCAAAAACAGTATTTTTTGTTTGTTTGTATGTGTTGCTACCTATTCTCAAAATAATCAGAGCACATCTTCTTTTGCAATAGGAGAGGAGTTGCATTTTAGGGTTCGTTATGGAATATTCAACACTAGTTTCGCGAGCTTAAAAGTGAAAGATACTCTTATAAACAACAATTCTAATTATCATGTAGTTGCTCACGGTGAGTCAACAGGTCTTGCAAAACTGTTCTTTAAAGTTAAGGATGATTACTATAGTATTTTTTCCAAAAATATTGAGCCCTTAAAATTTGGTAGAGATGTAAGCGAAGGGAATTATACTGCAAGGGAGAATATTATTTTTGATAGTTTTAATAACAAAGCGACCTTAAATGATCTAAAAAATGATATAACAACCCTTGTTTCAGTCTCTGAAAATATTCAAGATATCATTTCAGCATTTTATTTTTTTAGAACTTTACCCAAAGAAGATATAATTGCGAAAAACGCTATTTATAAGCTTCCAATAATTTATAACGAGGAAGGTCAATTTACCTTCGAATTAAGGTATGTTGGAGAAGAGACGATCAAAACGCCACTTGGCCTGAAACAGTGTTATAAATTTAAACCCTACTTGCCAAATTTAGGTAGAATTTTTAAAGATCCTTACGCAATTACCATTTGGGTAACTAATGATGAACATAGAATACCGGTTAAAGTGAGTGCAAAGATCGTAGTTGGAAGTATTCATGCCGAATTAATAGAAGTTAAAAATTCTCAAAACACTCAATCGAAACCTGCACTCTCAGTATTAAGAGGTTCAATTGTTCAGAGTTTAAGATGATTTCCGATATAATCTCTTTTTATTACCTCCTGAGCAACCTTTGGAGCAACTCTAAAAACCAAAAAACCCGTAAATCATTGTTTATAAATGAGTTACGGGATAATTTTGTGGTACCTCCAGGAATCGAACCAGGGACACAAGGATTTTCAGTCCTTTGCTCTACCAACTGAGCTAAGGTACCATTGCCTTAGCGGATGCAAATATAAAATGTTTTTTTACATCTACTAATGAAATTTAAAAAAATCTATTGTATTTTTGAAATTAAACTAAAAATTAATTGTGAATTTAGTAATTGACATTGGAAATACAAGAGTTAAAGCTGCTGTTTTTGAGGAATATAAGTTAGTGGAATTATTTTCTTTTGATAAAAAAATAATCCTTTCTAAGGTGAAGATTATTTTAAATAAACACACAATTACTAGCGCAATTATGTCATCTGTTGCATCAATCTCCAACTATAAGTTACAAAAGTTAAATGAAATTATTCCATTTAGACTCGTTTCATCTAAAACTAAAGTCCCTTTTAAAAATAAATATATTACTCCAAATACTTTAGGTGTTGACAGAATAGCTCTAATCGTTGCAGCTAAAAAAGAGTATTCAAAACAAAATATTTTGGTAATAGACGCGGGTACGTGTATCACTTTCGACTTTATCAATAAAGATTCAATTTATTTAGGAGGTGCAATCTCACCAGGAATTAAAATGAGATATATTTCGTTAAATAGTTTAACAGCTAAACTACCATTATTGTCTCCAAAACTTCCGTTAAATTTTATAGGTGAATCAACAGATGAAAGTATACACTCTGGTATTATTAATGGTATTATTAACGAAATTGATGGAGTTATATCACAATATCAAAATAATTTTTTAGATTTAACAGTTGTTTTAACAGGTGGAGATACAAATTTCTTGGCAAAACAATTAAAAAGTAGCATATTTGCCAAGCAAAATTTTCTCCTTAAAGGATTAAATGAAATACTGATTTTTAACAAAAGCAAATGATAAAAAAGATCTTAATTGTATTTTTACTTTCTATCTCAAGTGTTGTTTTCGGTCAAAGAACATCATCGTCACCATATTCATTTTTTGGTATAGGTGAAGAATTTAGTTCAAGAACAATAGAGCAATCAAGTATGGGAGGTATAGGTGTAGCTTTTAGTAGCTCACAATACATAAACTTTACAAATCCAGCCGCATTTTCAGATTTAAAGTTTACTACCTATACCTTTGGAATATTGAGTAAAGATTTAACAGTAAAAACTAGTGATATAAGTCAGACAGTAAATTCGACCAGCATAAGTTATTTTGCATTGGCTTTTCCAATTGGTAAAAAAGCAGGTTTCTCTTTTGGTATGCAGCCTATATCATCTGTTGGATATTCATTGTCAAATACGATTTTAGACTCAGATAACGTACCAACAGAAATTTCAATATTCTCAGGAAATGGCGGAATTAATAGGCTTTATGGAAGTTTTGGAATAAAAGTGTATAAAGGATTGTCCTTAGGTATAGAAGCTGATTTTAGTTTTGGTAGAGTTGAAAACTCACTTACAAATCAAATTGCTGAGGTTGCCTTAGCGACTAGGTATAAAGAATCCTCTGATATTAGAGGAGGAAATATTAAATTAGGAGCTCAGTATACTAAAGAACTTAAAAATAATTTAATTATAAACTTTGGAAGTACTTACAGTTTTGGTAATGAGTTAAATGTAGAAGGTTCTGAAAGACTCTATACGCTTTCAGTTTCAGGTACAGGTGCAGAAATAATTAGAGATGAAGCTGATTTAGAGGATATCAGCGGGAGATATAATTTACCAGTCCAAACTATTTTTGGTTTTGGAATAGGTAAAATAAACAAGTGGCATGCTAGTTTTGAATATGAAAATCAAGAAGCGATTAACGTCACTGGTTTTTTAAACAGAACTGTTAATACATTCAAATACGATAACTCAAACCGCTTTTCTATTGGTGGATTTTTTACTCCAAAACCCACATCTATTTCTAGTTATTTCGATAGAGTTACCTACAGAGCTGGTTTACGATTTGAGACCACAGGGTTGTTAATAGATAGTTCTGGTACTGGAAGTAATTTTTCAAAAGTAGATGACTTTGGCATATCTTTTGGATTAGGTCTACCATTGGGTAGAAAATTATCTAACTTAAATTTAGGATTTGAATTTGGTAAAAAAGGAACAACAAGTAATAATTTAATTCAAGAAAATTATTTTAATGTAAGGTTAGGACTGTCATTAATTGCAGCTGGAAGACAAGCTTGGTTTCAAAAAAGAAGAATAGATTAACAGAAAAATATTAATAATGAAGAATATTAAGTTTTTATTAGCTACAATTTTATTTTTTACTCTAACATTAGATGAAATTTCTGCGCAAGAAGATTCTAGAAGAGAATGTAAGATTAAATATAATCTATTTAAAGGTGATTTTAAGTCAAAAAAATATGACGATGCTTTTTTAAATTGGTCTTACTTAATGGATAATTGTCAAGATTTATCTGTTAATATTTATAAGTATGGATCAACTCTTGTTCAAGATGTTAAAAAAAACCCAGCTTTAGCTAAAAGAGTATATGAACAAAGATTACAATATTTTCCCACTAAAAACCCAGCAAAAGTTCATAGTGATTATGCAACATATTTATCTAAAAATGAATTATCAGATGCTGATTTAATTTTTTCAATCTTAGAAAAAGCTTATAATATTGATCCAACTAAAATGGGGGTTAAGAATTTATATAAATATTTTCAAGGAATGACAGACAGAAACAAAGAAACAAATCCTCAAAAAGTATTTGATACTTATGATGATGTTTTAGAATCTGTAAGTGAAAAACTTGAAGGATATGCGAAAAAATTAGTGCCATTAAATAAGAAAATTTCAGACAGTTTAGAATTAGATAAATCTGAAAAGAAAAAATTAAGAATGTATTCTATTAATTCTAAAGCTCTTGGACAAGTAGAAGCTGGTTTAGATAATATGATTGTTACATTATCAACATGTGAAAGATTAATTCCCTTATACACAAGAGATTTTGAAATAAATAAATTTAACGCAGCTTGGTTAAAAAGAGCAGTAAGTAGAATGTATAATAAAGAATGTACAGAAGATCCTTTATATGAGAAATTAGCCATAGCTTATGCTGAGGCATCACCCTCTTCAGATTCATATTCTTTCGTTGCTGTAGTTTTGGAAAAAAATGGAGATAAAGTTGGAGCTGATAAGATGCGTTTAAAAGCATTTGATTTAGAACAAGATCCTATTAAGAAAGCCAATTTTAAATTAAAATTTGCACAATATGCATCTAAGAAAGGACAAAAATCAAAGGCTAGAAGTTTAGCAAGACAGGCTTTAGGCTTTAACCCTAATTTAGGTAAAGCTTACTTATTAATAGCTAATTTATATGCTTCAAGTGTAAATAGTTGTGGTTCAGGAGAATTTGAGAAAAGAATGGTATATGTAGCGGCTTTAAATAAAGCAAGAAGAGCTTCGGCTGTTGATCCGAGTATAAGAAGTTTAGCTAGTAAATACATAAGAACATATAAAGGAAATTCACCAAATAAGAAAATGATTTTCACCTCAGGTGTTGAGCCGGGAAGTTCATTTACTGTAAAATGTTGGATTGGAGAAACTGTTAGAGTCCCAAAATAATTGTGAATATTCTAAATAAAATATTGCTAAAAAGCATTACTGTTGTAGGTACAACAGTAATGCTTTTTTCGTGTACTAATGATTCCAAAAAAGTGCGCGATTTTTTAGCTGATAAAAACCTACCTATTGGTGTAGCTAAAGATGCATATCACGTATATAAAGATTCTGGCAGGGTAAAGTCAAAGTTAATAACACCACTATTACATGACTTTAGTAATAGAAAGAACCATCCTTACAATGAGTTTCCAGAAGGAATTAAAATTATAAATTTTAGTAAAAAAAGTAATGATTCTGTTACTATTATTGGTGACTATTCACGTTCTTATTCAAAAACTAAAATTTCTGAAATCAAAGGAAACGTTGTTGTTATAAATCATACTGAAAAGTCAAAACTAGAAACAGAAGAGCTTTTTTGGGATCAATCAACAAAGTATTTTTATTCGGAAAAGTCATTTGTATTAACAACTCCAACGAGTATTGTTAGAGGGATAGGTTTTGAATGTAAAGAAGATTTGAGTAAACATTTGGCAAAAAATGTTATAGGAGATATAGAAACACAAGAAAAATAAATCATGAATAAAATCTGGAAATTTTTTCAATATGGATATTTGCTAATTGGGATAATATGTTTAATTGAAGGGATTGTCCGTTTGAATGAACAAAGAGAAAGAGCTTACTTATTCATTGGTTTTTCAATTTTTATTACCTTAGTATTCTTCTTTAAAAGAAGTTTTAGGAAAAAAGTCCTAGAAAGAAATAATCAAAAAAAATAGTATAGATACTTTAAGTTATGGAAATTGCTATTATTCTCATTTCAATTGTATTCTCGGCATTTTTTTCAGGAATGGAAATTGCTTTTGTCTCCGCTAATAAACTTCACATAGAGTTAGAGAAAAAGAAAGTAGGAGTTGTTTCTAAGATTCTCAATAAAGTTACTCAAAAACCATCAAAGTTTCTTACGACAATGTTAGTGGGAAATAATATTTCCTTGGTAATTTATAGTTACTTTATGGGAAATACCCTGATAAAATCAATACCTCTGTCATATTTAAATGACTTTTCTGTTCTTTTGGTTCAAACGATAATTTCTACACTAATAATTCTTGTAACTGCTGAATTTTTACCAAAAGCAATTTTTAGAGTTTACTCAAATCAAGTAATGCTAATATTTGTTATTCCTGCTTATTTCTTTTATATAATTTTTCATTTTTTTTCTGAATTCATTACAATAATTTCAGATTTCTTTCTTCGTCTCTTCTTTAGGTTAAATCCAGATGAGCAGCAAACGGAATTTAGTAAACAAGAATTAGGAAACTATATTACAGAACAATTAGAGGTTAGGAATGAAGACGAAGTAATGGATTCTGAAATTCAGATATTTCAAAATGCTTTAGAATTTCAAAATTTAAAAGCAAGAGAAGTAATGGTCCCTAGGACTGAGATAGTAGCTTTGGAAATTCATGATAATTTTACAAATTTAAAAGAAACCTTTATAGAGACTGGCCTTTCTAAAATTTTAATATACAAGACTACTTTAGATGATTTAGTCGGTTATGTTAATGCTTTCGAACTTTTTAAAAAGCCTAAAACAATAAAATCTATTCTCTTACCAGTAGAAATTGTGCCAGAGTCTATGATGATTAATGATGTTCTAAATAGCTTAATGAAAAAACGTAAAAGTATTGCTGTAGTTGTTGACGAGTATGGAGGTACTTCAGGTATAATAACAGTTGAAGATATTGTTGAAGAATTATTTGGTGAGATTGAAGATGAGCACGACACACAGGGGTTTTTGGAAGAGAAAATTAAAGATAAATTATTTCATTTCTCTGCACGATTAGAAGTAGACTATTTAAATGAAGTCTATGATTTAAATATTCCCAAAGAAGAAGGTTATGAAACTTTAGGAGGATTTATTATCAATGCTACAGAAAGTATTCCAGGACAAAATGAGGTTGTAGAAATTAATAATTTTAAAATAAAAATACTTAAAGTTACTTCAACTAAAATAGAAGAAGTTAGTCTTAATGTTCTAGAAATAGATGACTATTAAAACTTAATTAATTTAGCTCTATATATTCACTCAATAGATATTAATAAGTATCGTTTGGGTTGCAATATTAAAAGCCAAATTGTATATTCGCCTACTGAAAATTAAATAAATTACTTATGGCAGTTTTATCAAAAATTAGAGAACGTTCAATGTTCTTAATCATTATAATTGGTCTAGCACTTTTTGCTTTTGTTCTCGATCCTTCTACATTGGGAGACTTCTTCAATTCTACTAAAGTAAATGAAATAGGAGAAGTAGATGGTGATATAATTTCTAAACAAGAATTTGCAAGTGCAATAGAAGAGTATAAATCTCAGACAGGTAGCAGAATGTCTGACATGCAAGCAACAAAGACTGTTTGGGATAATATTGTTAGAAAAAAAATATATCAAGCTCAGCTTGATAAAGCAGGAATTGTTTTAGGAGAAAATGATGTTTGGGCTGAACTTAAAAACTCTCCATCGGTAAAAGATAACCCTCAATTTCAGAATGAAGCAGGTTTATTTGATGAATTAAGATTAAAACAATTTTTAAAAGATATAGAAATTAATAATGAACAATTGTCAAGCGCGTGGAATAATTACATGAAGCAAATTAAAGACAATTCAGAAAGAAATACTTATAATAATTTAGTAGTTTCTGGTCTAGGAGCTTCTTTGAAAGAGGGAGAAAATAATTACTTTAATAATAACACTAAAATTAATGCACAGTTTGTGTATTTACCTTACAGCTCTATTTCAGATAGTTTAGTTAAAATTACAAGAAGAGAAATTGAATCATATATTTCGACACATGAAAAAGACTTTCAGGTAGAAGAGTCTAGAGATTTATTATATGTCAAGTTTGATGCAAAAGCAACACCAAAGGATGAATCTTCAATAAAGAATGATCTTGCTAGTTTATCAGATGCTTTTAGAGAAGCAAAAAATAATGTTAATTTTTTAGCAGATAATGATTCAGATTTAAATCTTGATACAACCTTTAAATTCAAAAATCAGGTTCCAGTAGAAGTTGCAGATTTATTGTTTAATGGAAAAAAAGGAGATGTTTTTGGTCCATATAAAGAAAGTGGATTCTTTAAAATGACAAAAATTACAGAAATTACGAAAATGCCAGACTCTGTAAAAGCAAGCCATATTTTAATTCCTTTCATTGGAGCTCAAAGAGTTACAAAAGATATAACAAGAACGGAGGAAGAGGCTAAAGTATTAGCAGATAGTATCTTATCTGTTTTAAAAAGAAATAAAAGAAAATTTAAAAGTTTAGCAAACGATTTTTCTTCAGATAAGTCAAATTCAGCAAAAGGAGGAGATCTAGGATTCTTTAATTATGCAAGAATGACTCCTGCTTTTAGAGACTTTACATTTACAAAAAGAGTAGGATCTATAGATATAGTAAAAACTCCTTATGGGTTTCATATTATTAAGATTGATAAGCAAAGAAATAATCAAATTGCAATGAAGTTAGCGGTTATTGGAAAAAAAATTGTTCCATCCGTTGCTACAGAAAATGCAGTATTTGAAAAAGCTGAAAAATTTGCATTAGAAGTTTCAAAAGAAAGAAAGTTTAACGAAGTTTCAAAAGCTAATGATTACTCAACTAGACCGGCAATTGGTATTAAAGTTTTAGATGAAAATGTACCAGGTCTTGGAAAAGAAAGACAAATTGTTACTTGGTCTTTTGGAGATATTAAAGTTGGAGATTTTAAACGTTTTGATACAGAAAACGGACATGTAGTTGTGTTTTTAAGTTCAAAAACAAAAAAAGGTTTAGCTACTGCAACTAAAGTTGCTGGTAGTGTAAGACCAATTTTACTAAATAAAAAGAAAGCAAAACTAATTTCACAAAAAATTAATGGAACTTCTTTAGCTGAAATTGCTAAAGAAAATAAATTAAGCGTAAAATCAGTAAACAGCGTTAGTTTACAAAATCCGACTTTGTCTGGAGTAGGTGCAGAGCCAAAAATTGTTGGGGCTATGTTGTATGCTGAATTAAACAGGTTATACAGTAAAGTTGAAGGAGCTAAGGGTGTTTATGCTTTCGTTATCTCTAATAAGGAATTACCCACAGCCTTACCAAATTATGACTCTGAGAGAAAAAGAATTGCTGATACAAGAAAGAGACAAACGTTTAAGATGTATGAAGCTCTTAAGCAAGCAACAGACATTACCGATAATAGAGGTTCTATGTACGGTTTAAACTAGTAAAAATACTTTTTAAATATAAAAAAACCCGATCAGTCTGATCGGGTTTTTTATATTAAATTAATGAGTTTAACCATTCATCGATATTAAAAACTCATCATTGTTTTTAGAGAATTTAATTCTTTCATTAATAAATTCCATAGCTTCTACTGGATTCATATCTGCGAGGTACTTTCTTAAAACCCACATTCTCTGAACAGTTTTAGCATCTAATAATAAATCGTCTCTTCTAGTAGATGATTTTATTAAATCGATAGCAGGATAAATTCTTCTATTAGAAATATTTCTATCTAATTGTAATTCCATATTACCAGTACCCTTAAATTCTTCGAAGATAACTTCGTCCATCTTAGAACCTGTTTCTGTTAGTGCGGTAGCTATGATTGTTAAAGAACCTCCATTTTCAATATTTCTAGCCGCTCCAAAAAAACGTTTTGGTTTATGTAATGCATTTGCATCGATACCCCCAGAAAGTATTTTTCCGGATGCAGGAGCAACTGTATTGTAAGCTCTGGCTAAACGTGTAATAGAATCTAATAAAATAACGACATCATGTCCACATTCCACCAAACGTTTCGCCTTTTCTAAGACGATATTAGCAACTTTCACGTGTTTATCTGCTGGTTCATCAAATGTTGAAGCAACTACTTCTCCGCGAACACTACGCTGCATATCAGTAACTTCTTCTGGACGTTCGTCAATTAAAAGAACAATTTGATAAACTTCTGGATGATTCATTGCTATAGCATTTGCTACATCCTTTAGTAACATAGTTTTTCCAGTCTTTGGTTGAGCTACAATCATCCCACGTTGTCCTTTTCCAATTGGAGAAAAAATATCGATAATTCTTGTAGATAAAGAACTTCCCTTTTCAGCTAAGTTAAATTTTTCCTCAGGAAAAAGTGGAGTTAAATGTTCGAAAGAGACTCTGTCTCTTACAATGTTAGGATTTAATCCATTTATTTTTGAAACTCTGATTAAAGGAAAATATTTTTCACCTTCTTTTGGAGGGCGAACATTACCTCTAACGGTATCTCCGGTTTTTAATCCAAATAATTTAATTTGTGATTGAGACACATAAATATCATCAGGTGATGATAAGTAGTTATAATCAGAAGAGCGAAGAAATCCATACCCATCCGGCATCATCTCAAGTACTCCTTCACTTTCTATAATACCATCAAATTCAAAATCTGGATCTTTATATCTATTGTTAGATCTATTTCCTTTACTAACAGTAGTACTTTTATCTCTATTGTTTTCTTTAGGTTTATTTTTATTATTTTGTTGCGAATTAGTTTTTTGACTATTATCGTTTCTGGGTTGAATAGGTTTTTTCTGAAGAATAGGTTTTTTCTGTTGTACAGGATTTTGATTTTTAATTAATGGCTCCTGATTTGAAATTATTAATTCTTTTTCTTCTTTAATCTCTTTAGATATAGTTGTTTCAGTCCTTTCAACCTTTTCGGTCTGGGGAACAACTTCCTCAATTTTTTTTGACTCTAACTGTCTTGGTTTTCTTTCAGGTACAATAGATACCCTTTTCCTTTTGGGCTTAGAATTTTTATGGTTATCATTATTAGAGCCAACAGATGCAACAATCTCTTTAGGACTTGATGCCTGGGTATCTAAAATTTGATAGACTAAATCTAATTTTTTTAATTGACTAGTTTTAGAAAGGCCAATTGATTTAGCAATTACTTGCAAGTCTGCAAGAGTCTTAGCTTTTAGTTCAGATATTTCGAACATTATATATGTGTTATGTTAAGTTATGATTTCTTATTAGAAAATAGGAAAGATTTTTTTGTTTTTGAAATATTGTATATAGTACTATACAACAATGATTTGTACGTTTGATACACAAATATATGTTTTTTTTCTGAGTTTAAGACTTTCTTTATAAAAAAGAAAACGATACTTTTGTTTAATTAATTGTAAATATGATACAAAGAGTTCAATCCATTTATTTGCTAATAGCCACTTTCGTTTCATTTGGTCTTATTTTTGTATTTAAATTATGGAGTATAAATGAAAATAAATTTTTTGTGTTTGATTTATTTAATGAAGATTCTTTTTTGCTAAAAGGAATTACTTTACTATTTTTACTTTCAGCTATTTTAACTTTTACAGCTATTTTTTTATATAAAAATAGACAGTTACAGTTTGTAGTTGGAAGAATTTCAATTTTGATAAACCTTTTATTATTAGGATTATTGATATATGTGTCTCTAAATTTACCTGGAGAAATGAAAATTTCGGAGAAAGGTATTGGGATGTTTTTACCAATTTTAGCAATATTGCTTATTGTTTTGGCAAATAAAGCTATTAAAAAGGATGAAGATCTCGTAAAATCTGCTGATAGATTACGATAAAACTATAATTTGTATATAAGTGCGACAAAAAAACCGAAGAGCGATCTTCGGTTTTTTTATTTAATTAATATAAGTTTAATTACGAATTGCTAATTCTATAATCTCCATATCTTTAATTTCTCCATTATCTATTTTAAAACGTAGCATTGTTCTTATTTTATGAAATCCATAATTACCTGCTGCTCCTGGATTTAAGTGAAGCAACTCCAATTTTTTATCATACTGTATTTTTAAAATATGTGAATGTCCAGCTATAAATATTTTTGGAGAATTTATTTTTATTTCTTCTCTAATTCGTTGATTATATTTATTTGGATACCCTCCAATATGAGTTATCCAAACATCTACACCTTCTAATGTGAATTTATTATCTAACGGGAATTCAGATCGTGCATCTTTATCATCAATATTTCCATAAACAGCTCGTAAAGGTTTTATTTTCTTTATCGTATCAGTAACATCTAAGTTACCAATATCTCCAGCGTGCCATACCTCATCACATTGCTTTACAAATTTTATAATTTGAGCATCAATATAACTATGCGTATCAGAGAGTAATAAGATTTTCTTCACTTAGCAAAAATAACAAAAACAAAATAAATTTCGTAATTTTGACATCTTCAAAAAAAGATAATTATTGAGATATTTTATAGAGCTTTCTTATAAAGGAACAAATTACCATGGTTGGCAAATTCAACCAGATGCTACTTCTGTTCAACAAATTGTTAATAATGCCTTGAGTATTATGCTACAAAAAGAGATAAGTGTTGTTGGTGCTGGAAGGACTGACAGTGGTGTTCATGCGACCCAAATGTTTGCTCATTTCGATATTCACGAAAAATTAATTAGCAACTCTACTTTTAAGTTGAATTCTATCCTACCTAAAGATATAGTTGTTGATAAAATATTTTTAGTTGATGATGAAAAACATTCAAGATTTGATGCGTTAAGTAGAAGCTATGAGTACAAGATTTTTTTAGGAAGAAATCCATTTTTATTAGATTTTTCATGGCAAATTCATTCACAAAATTTTGACATTAGTTTAATGAATCAAGCTGCAAAGTTATTATTAGACTACACAGATTTTGAGTCTTTTTCTAAAGTGAAAACTGAAGTTTATACATTTAATTGTGATATAACAAAAGCCGTTTGGATTCAAAATAAGAATGAATTAACTTTTTATATTTCATCTAACAGATTCCTAAGGAATATGGTACGAGCTATCGTGGGAACTCTTATAGAAGTTGGCTCTGGTAAAAAAACAGTTAAAGATTTTAAAGATATTATAGAAAGTAAAAATAGAAGTAAAGCTGGCTTATCAGTTCCGGCAAAAGGCTTATTTTTAACAGAGATAAAATATTAAATTTTGGAAAACAAAACAGGAAATGCTTTTGATGTAAAGATATTTTCAAGACTTATGGGTTTTGCAAAAAAATATAAATTATATTTTTCTGTTGCTGCCTCATCTACTATTTTATTGGCTCTGTTCTCTGCTGCTAGGCCCTATGTTTTAAAACTTACTATAGATCAAGCTATAATTCCAAAGGATAATGAATCCTTATTATATTTTATTTTATTAATGTTGGTTATTTTATTAACAGAGGTGATTTTACAATTTACTTTTATTTATTTTTCAAATTGGGTAGGTCAGCATATTATAAGAGATATCAGAGCGAAAGTTTTTAGACATATTTTACAGTTTAAGATGACTTATTTCGACAAGAATTCTGTTGGTAAATTAGTGACTAGAGTAGTTTCTGATATTGAAACTATTTCCGCTTTTTTTACACAAGGAGTTTTTATGATTGCTAGTGATATACTAAAAATGTTAGTAGTAACTGTAATTATCTTGTTTATAAATTGGCAGTTAGCTTTAATAACTCTGGCAGTATTACCAATATTAATTTATGCAACAAAAAGATTCCAAATTGCTATAAAAGCAACTTTTCAAGAAGTAAGAAATCAAGTAGCTAACTTAAATAGTTTTGTTCAGGAGCGTGTAACAGGCATGAAAATTGTACAGCTTTTTAATAGAGAAGATATTGAATATGATAATTTTAAAGAAATAAATAATAAACATAAAAAGGCTTATATAAAAACAATTTGGTATTACTCAATTTTCTTTCCAATTGCAGAAATTTTGTCATCTATTGCTATCGGGTTACTTGTTTGGTTTGGTGGTCTGCAAGTAGTAAATCAATCAATTGCAAGCGTCTCAGAAATTTTTGCTTTTATAATGTATGCACAAATGTTATTTCAACCCTTAAGACAGATCGCTGATAAGTTTAATCAGTTACAAATGGGAATTGTATGTGGTGAAAGAGTTTTTAAAGTGTTAGATACCGATAGTAGTATTGTGAAACAAGGAATAATAAAAGCAAAAGACTTAAATGGAAACATCAAATTTACTGATGTTAAATTTAGTTATATTAAAGGTGAAGAAGTTTTAAAAGGAATTTCTTTAGAGGTGAAAAAAGGAAATACTGTTGCAATTGTTGGTGCCACAGGAGCAGGAAAATCTACTATTATTAATTTAATTAATCGTTTTTACGAAATTGATAGCGGAAAAATTCATATTGATGATATTCCTGTAGATCAATATGATATTGAATCTTTGAGAAAACAAGTAGCCATTGTATTACAGGATGTTTTTTTGTTTTCAGATTCAATTTTAAATAATATTACTTTAAAAGACGAAAAAATCTCTTTAGAGGAAGTTATTGTAGCTGCTAAGCAAATTGGAATACATGATTTTATTATGACATTACCGGGTGATTATTTATTCAATGTAAAAGAGAGAGGTGGTATGTTATCTTCGGGTCAAAGACAGTTAATAGCTTTCTTACGCGCATATGTTAGTAAACCAAGTGTTCTAATCCTAGATGAAGCAACGTCTTCTGTAGATTCACATTCAGAACAAATGATTCAATATGCTACAGAAACTATTACTAAAGATAGAACTTCAATTGTAATAGCTCATAGACTAGCAACTATTAAACAAGCGGACAAAATTATCGTTATGGATAAAGGTCTTATTGTAGAGAAGGGAACCCATCAAGAACTATTAATGAAAGAAAAAGGATTCTATAAAAATCTTTATGATAAGCAGTTTGCTTTGGAGATTAATTAAATAGGTATAATATTTCTTACGTTAGATCTTTTTTAAGCTTTTCATTTAATTCAGAATAATCCTTAAAAAGTTCAAATTCTCCATCTTTTATATAGGAAACCTCCCCCGTTTCTTCTGAGACCAATAGACAAACTGCATCGGTTTTTTCAGAAATACCAAGAGCAGCTCGATGTCTTAAACCAAATCTTGCAGGTACTTTATCACTATTGGAAACAGGTAAAACTACCCTTGTAGCTACTATAAAATTATCTCTAATAATTGTTGCACCGTCGTGAAGAGGGCTGTTTTTATAAAATATACTTTGTAAGATAGCTTCATTAATTAAGGCATCCATAGTATCCCCAGAGTCAATTAAAAAATCTAAACTATTGGTTCTTTCAATCACTATCAAAGCACCGGTTTTTGTTAGTGATAAATTTTTACTAGTATTCACTAAAATATCTGTATCTATTTCAGACACTATTTCTGTTTTTAAAAACTTTAATTGTTTTAAAAAACTTTTCTTCGTAGAGAAATTTGTTGTCCCAATCATCAGTAAGAATTTTCTTATTTCTTGTTGAAAAACAATAATTAAAGCAATTACTCCTCCCGATAGTAGGTACCCTAAAATTCCACTTAACATTTCCATTCTTAAAGCCAATGTAATTTGCCAAATGAGAAAAATTAAAGCAATACCAATAACAATATTTATGGCAACAGTCCCTTTCAATAGTTTATAGATATAATATAAAAGTGTTGCAACTAATAAAATATCTAAAATATCTAAAAAAGAAAACTCAATAAAATCGAACATATTCTAAATTGGTTTAATGCTAAAATACTAATAAATTTTTGTCGTCAATAGGTATTAGCAAAAAAGACTGTTCATAATTAAATAGTTTTTTTATTAATCAAGAAGTTTTATTTACAATTTTTATTGCCTCTACAGCTTCTTTAACGTCGTGAACTCTTAAAATATTAGCTCCATTTAAAAGTGCAATAGTATTTGCAGATGTAGTTGCATTTAAAGCTTCCTGAGCAGAAATATCTAAGGTTTTATATAGCATAGATTTACGAGATATTCCAACTAGAACAGGTGTGTCTAGGTTTTTAAAAAGAGATAAATTTTTAAGTAATTCAAAATTATGATCAATAGTTTTTCCGAAACCAAACCCAACGTCAATAATTATATCATTTAGTTTTAATTGATGTAGTTTAAAAATTTTATCTGAAAAAAAAGAAATTAATTCATGAGTAATATCACTATAAATAGGGTTTTTTTGCATGTTTTGTGGAGTGCCTAACATATGCATTATTATATAAGGAACTTGAAGTTTTGCTACAGTCTTAAACATATTTTCATCCATATTTCCGCCAGAAATATCATTAATAATTGCTGCACCAGCATTAATAGATAGTTCAGCTACTTTACTTCTGAAAGTGTCTACAGAAATAATGATATCGGGAAATTCTCTAATCAATAAATCAATAACTGGAAGTATTCTTTTTATTTCTTGATCTTCAGAAATTTTTACAGCTCCAGGTTTAGAAGAGTAGGCACCAACATCAATAAAAGTTGCTCCATCAACTAGCATTTTTTTTACATGAACTAGGATATCAGTGTCATTTTTATATTTACCACCGTCAAAAAATGAATCTGGGGTAATATTTAAAATACCCATCACTTTTGGAGATGATAAATCTATTAAAGTTCCTTTACAGTTTATTGTCATTCTATGATACCACTTTATGAATTACATGATTAATTTTTGGAGCTTTGTAATTTTCCATCTTGTTCATTAATTCATTAATAGACTTTCCAATTAATAGCATATTCTTATTTTCTTCCTTTAAATATCCTTCTTTCACCATTTTATCCAACTGCACTAAAATAGGGTCAAAAAAACCATTTATATTAAGTAGTCCAATAGGTTTTTGTTCTATATGTAATTGTCCAAGAGTCAACACTTCAAAAAGTTCATCTAAAGTCCCAAATCCTCCAGGTAATGTAATATATCCATCTACTAGTTTGCTCATAATTACTTTACGTTCGCTCATAGTTTTACACACGATCATTTCTTCAACTTCTGTATGAATTACTTCTTCTTTTTCTAATAATTTTGGTATTACACCAATAACTTCACCATTTTGTTTTAAAATTGTAGAAGATATTACCCCCATCATTCCAATTTTCCCCCCTCCATAAACTAAGCCTATTTTGTTTTTAGCAAAATAATTCCCAAGACTTATAGCAGCCTTTTTATAAATAGGATTAAAACCCAAGCTTGAACCACAAAAAACAACAATTTTTTTCATAAATTAGGTTGATAAATTCATTGTAAAAATAAATGAAATGCTTTTAAGTTTTACTACATTTGAAGAAATACTTTTTTAAATACTGAAGATGCAGGAAACATCAAAACAATATGACAACGTAATAAACGAATGTAGAAGTCTGTTTATTAAGAAAATGAGTGACTATGGAAGTGCTTGGCGAATTTTAAGGCTTCCATCACTTACAGATCAGATTTTTATAAAAGCGCAAAGAATACGTCAGTTACAAGAAAATGATACTCGTAAAGTTGACGAAGGTGAGAATTCTGAATTCATAGGGATTATTAATTATTCTATAATGGCTTTAATTCAATTAGAAAAAGGGGTTGTTGAAAATCCTGACTTAAATGTTACAGAGGCTAAAATATTATATGATAAGCATAGTAATGTTACTAAGGAGTTAATGCTAAATAAGAACCATGATTATGGTGAAGCTTGGCGTGATATGCGAGTTTCTAGTTTAACGGACTTAATAATACAAAAATTATTACGTGTAAAACAGATTGAAGACAATAAAGGTGAAACTATTGTTTCCGAAGGAATTGATGCAAATTATCAGGATATGATAAACTATGCAATTTTCGCGATGATTCATTTAGCAGAATAAATTTTAAAAAAGCCAATTTGTAATTAATTTATAATGAAGCAATTAGTACTTATATTCGTTGGGGGTGGTTTTGGTAGTGTTTTACGCTATGTATTTGGCAGGTATTTAAACAATATTAATAGTGGTTTTCCATACGGAACATTTACAGCTAATATTTTAGGGAGTCTTTTAATCGGAGTTATTTTAGGATTAGCTGCAAAAAATGATACTATAAGTCAGAATTCAACTTTATTATTAGCAACTGGATTTTGTGGTGGATTTACTACTTTTTCAACCTTTGCATATGAAAACCATGTTTTTTTAAAATCTGGTGATTTCACAAGTTTTGCTATTTATACGATTTCTACTTTTATAGTTGGATTTTTAGCAGTTTTCGCTGGAATCTTTTTAGTTAAATTTTTTTAAAAACAAATAATGAACGAATTTGTAGCTTACCATTCAGAAGAACATTACGTAATAATTACAATTAATAATGGAAAAGCGAATGCTATATCTCATGAAGTAATAGAAGGATTAAATAGTTCTTTAGATGCTGCAGAAAAGGAAGGAAAAGTCATAATATTGACAGGGAAAAGTGGAATGTTTTCTGCCGGATTTGATTTAAAAATAATGACAAAATCTCCTGAATCAGCCAAAGAACTTGTTACAAAAGGCTCTAAACTATCTTTAAGGATGTTGTCATATCCACTTCCAATAATTATTGCTTGTTCTGGACATGCAATAGCAAAAGGAGCATTTTTGTTATTGTCTGCGGATTATAGAATCGGTATTGAAGGCAATTTTAAAATAGGTTTAAATGAGGTTATGATTGGTATGACGATGCATCATGCAGGAATTATATTAGCTAATTCTCGTTTATCAGAAGTATATTTAAACAGAAGTGTAAACAATGCAGAAATTTTTAATCCAGAACAATCAATAGAAGCTGGATTTTTAGATATTATTGTTGCTGAGACTGATTTATTATCGACCTCAATTAAAGTTGCAAAAATGTTTTCTAATTTAAATAAGAAGGCACACGCACAAACTAAATTAAAAGTTAGAAGAGCTCATTTAGATGCTTTAAAAGAAGCAATAGAATTAGATTTGAAAAGTGAGATTTCTATAAACCCCTAGTTCTCTTTAAAAGCCATTATTCCTGCATTTATCTTTAAATCTAAGTGATTTTTTCTAGGTGTTAGCGGGCATGAATATTTATCATTGTATACACAATAAGGATTATAGGTGTTATTAAAATTCACAGTGATTGATCCATCTTTTTTTAAATCTTCTATCATTAAATCCATGTAACGTCCCCCTCCATATGATTTATTTCCAGAAGTGTTATCGGTAAAAGGTAAAAAGAGATAATCTTTGTATTTCTCGTCTTTTAAATCATCTTGACTTTGATAAACTGTTAAAGAAAAATCTTTCCCGTCTAGTTTAAAATATAATATACCGTATTCTTTATAAATAGGTTTCCTATCTGTCGTTGTTGCCATTTCAAATGAAGCTGCATTTTTTATTCTAATTAAATTTGCATTAATAACGAAAGAAGAATCAATAGGGAAAAACTTTAATCCTTTAAAAGTTTTTAAATCTTTTTTTTTCAAAGGCGATTTAGATCCGTCTTTATAACTTGTATTTAGTCTTTGTTGATAATCACTTTCTCCAATTAAAGCTCTTTTTTTACTAGAATTACATGAATACATTAATAAAATCAGGAATACCGCTGTTGAGTATAAAATTATTCTTTTGAAATTATTTTTCATCTAGATTGAGGCTTTATAATTATTCGGATTTTGATATCATTGAAAATAAGAAATATTATCACTAACAAATTTCAAAATTAAAACTGGAATATCATCTTTATTTTTATAGAACTCATTATTTAGATCTTTCCAAATATCTTTTTTTAGACCTGTCAATAGTTCTCTTCTTAAATTAATGTTTTTTGGAATAGGAATTTCTCCAAATAATGTAAAAGAGGTGTATATAATATTAGCCGTATTTACAGCACCAATTTTTTCATAAGCTTCTAAAATCTCATGAGAAAATTTACCCGAAGAATTCCAAAAAAACTCTTCAAACCCTCCATTTGTAGTATGGTTTTCAAAAATATCTATATAAATAATCGTTTTTTCATACTCATTCAAATTATTAAACAAATCTCTTTCAGGAATTTTTTTACTAATAATTTCACCAATCCTAGTAATTTTATTTTTATTGCTATTTAATAACAAAGCAATTTCTGTAGATTTCATAAATTAATTTTTTAATACAGAGAATTCAATATTAGAATCTGAAAACACAGTATGAGTTTGTGTTTTAAAATCTTTTTTTTCAGCTTTATAGATATTATCTACATAAGTTTGCGGGTTTAAATCAATTAAAGGAAACCAAGTACTTTGTACCTGAACTTGTAATTTATGTCCTTTTTTAAAGGTGTGAAAAACATCTTGTAATTTAATATTTACTGAAGTTTTTTTATTTGGTATAAATGGCTCAGGATTTTCAAAACTATTTCTAAATCTTCCACGTAAAACTTCACTTCTTACCATTAAATGGTAGTTACTCATTTTTAAATGATTTTGTAATTTATCGTTATTTTCTTCAGTATCTAATGGATGAACGTCAATGACTTTTACAACCCAGTCTGCCGCTGTTCCTGTAGTAGCTACTTTTAATTTAGCTAAAATATCTCCAGCTAATGTGAAATCTTCATTTAAGACATCTGTTTCAAATACAAGAACATCGGGTCTTCGTGCTGTAAATCGCTGATCATCTGTCATATATTTTCGGGGTGTAAAAACTGTTTTAATATCTTCTGAATATGGGACAGGATGTTTGATGTCACTTATAAATTGAATTTTATTTATTAGTTTTCCTAGATGCTTTTTAGCTAAATTTTGTTCTTTATTTAAGAAAAATTTTTCTATTTTAATATTTTTTGGTGGCCAAGAATTATATGATTTCCATTCTTTTTTTCCTGAATCGAATACATAAGCTTCTGGTAACCCCGAATTCTTATCACCTTTCCCTTTTAAGAAATGATTAAAAAAAGTAGTTTCTATTTTCTTTTGAAACCTCAATGAAATTGAATCACCAAAATAATAATTACCAACTGAATTCTCAATTGTTTCCTTTGCCCATTTCCCATGATCCCATGGGCCAAAAACTAATGTATTATAATGATCACTACCATTTTGTTCTATGGCTTTATAAGTTTCTAATGGTCCATATAGGTCTTCGGCATCAAACCATCCTCCTACAATCATAGTAGCTACAGTTGGTGGCACCTTGTTTAAGTGCTGAATAATCCCTTTACTTTTCCAAAGAGAATCATAATTTGGATGTTCTATAATTTCTTTCCAGAAAAAATCATCTACGGTACTTTTAATAGAAGAAGTTTTAATATCTAATTTATCATATTGAAAATATTTATTTAAATTTTTTAAAGGTCCATTGTCAAGAAAAAATTGATATTGATCTTTTGATTCCATCTTTGGAGAGGAATACCAGGGCGAATCTGTCGGTTTATCCTTATAAGTTCCGAATAATGAGATTGCTTTAAAATAACTTAATAAAAACGCCCCGTTGTGATGAAAGTCATCAAAGAAAAAATCACCAATACAAGCTTGAGGAGATGAAGCTTTCAGTGCAGGATGTGCATTAATTGTCGAAACAGTAGCATAGTGTCCTGGATATGAAATTCCCCAGGTTCCAACGTTTCCATTATTATTATCTATATTTTTTATCAACCAATCAATTGTGTCATAACTATCTGATACTTCATCTGCTTCATTTTCCTTTTTATTTGTTATAAATGCACGCATATTATCATAAACTCCTTCACTCATCCAGCGTCCTCGAACATCTTGATAAACCATAATATTTCCTTCCATCATTAGATGTTTATTAGGACCAATTTTAGTCTTCATTTTACCCTTACCGTAGGGCTTAGAACTATAAGGAGTTCTTTGCATTAAAATAGGGTAGTCGGTAGAAGTGTTTTTTGGAGAATAGATTGTAGTATGTAATTTTATTCCATCTCGCATGGTGATATAGACCTCCTTTTTTGTATAATTTTCTAAAACAAAATTTTCTTTTTGATTCTTATCTAAAGATGAATTACAGCTTATAAAAAATAAGATAGTAAGAAATGAAGCTAGCAATTTAAAATTTTTCTTTCTCATAATTATTGGATAAATTCTACAGTAAATTTACAAAAAATAAACAGGGTCATTTAATTTAATTATTTTAATATGTAGGCCTAAATTTTCTTTTAAAGTAAAATTGAAAATCTTTTCGATAGAAAAAGAACAAGAACTAATTGCACTTGATTAATTTCTACCTACTTTTGAAAAAATATGGATAATACTAATAAAATGCAACTAACAGATTGGTTACCAACAACAAATAAAGAAGTTAAGCTTCGTGGTTGGTCAGAATTAGATGTAATTCTATTTAGTGGAGATGCCTATGTGGATCATCCATCCTTTGGACCAGCAGTAATTGGTCGTATTTTAGAAAGTTACGGACTGCGCGTAGCTATTGTTCCACAACCAAGTGTAACAGATAACTTACAAGATTTTGAAAAATTAGGTAAGCCTCGACTGTTTTTTGGTGCTACTGGCGGATGTATGGATCCAATGGTGAGTAATTATACAGCAAGTAAAAAGCGAAGAGATAAAGATGCCTATACCCCAAACGGAGATAAAGGCTTTAGACCAGACTATGCAACTTCAGTATATTCTAAAATATTAAAAGAGAAATTCCCGGATGTACCTGTATTAATTGGAGGAATTGAAGCTTCTTTAAGGCGTGTTACCCATTATGATTATTGGTCGGATAAGTTATTCCCAACTATTTTAGAAACCTCTAAAGCGGATATGTTAGTATACGGAATGGGTGAACAACCTTTACGTGAAATCGTAGAGCTTTTGCAAAAAGGCGTGCCATTTTCAAGTTTAAAGAATATAAAACAAACCGCCGTTTTGATTAATCAGGATGAAGAAAAAATCCCTGTTATAAATGATTGGCAAGACGTTACTATAAATTCACATGAATCTTGTTTGGCAGATAAAAAGATATTTGCATCAAATTTTAAAGTAATTGAACAAGAGTCAAATAAATTAAAGGCAAGAAGAATTTTACAAGAAGTAGAGGGTAAAACATTGGTAATAAATCCACCGTTTCCAACAATGACCGAAAAAGAAATTGACGGTTCTTTTGATTTGCCATTTACACGTTTACCACATCCAAAATATAACAAGCGTGGTCCAATACCGGCGTTTGAAATGATAAAATTTTCTATTAATATACATAGAGGTTGTTTTGGTGGGTGTAGCTTTTGTACGATCTCTGCACATCAAGGTAAATTTATTGCAAGTAGAAGCCAGGAATCTATTTTAAAAGAAGTAGATAAAGTAGCAAATATGCCAGATTTTAAAGGATATTTGTCAGATATTGGAGGTCCATCGGCTAACATGTATCAGATGAAAGGAAAAGTGCAATCAATTTGTGATAAATGTGTCGCTCCTAGTTGTATTTCTCCTGTAATTTGTTCCAATTTAGACACTTCACATAAGCCTTTAACAGACTTATATCAGGCTGTAGACAAAAACCCTAAAATTAAAAAATCTTTTATTGGTAGTGGTATTAGACATGATATGTTGGTGCCAGAGTTTAATAAAAACGCAGATCCAAAAGAGTTAGATGCTTATACAGAAGAAGTGATGACTAAACATGTTTCTGGAAGATTAAAAGTAGCACCAGAGCACACCTCAGATCCTGTTTTAAAGTTGATGCGTAAACCTTCTTTTACTTATTTTCATAAATTTAAAGAACGATTTGATAGAATAAATATTAAGAAAAAATTAAACTTACAATTAATCCCATATTTTATATCTAGTCATCCAGCGAGTGAAGTTGAAGATATGGCAAATTTGGCTGCTGAAACCAAAAACATGGGGTTCCAGTTAGAGCAAGTTCAAGGTTTTACACCAACACCGATGACTGTTGCTACAGTTATTTATTATTCGGGATATCATCCGTATACTTTAAAGCCAACCAAAACTCCCAAAACTAAGAAAGAAAAAGATGATCAACATAAATTTTTCTTCTGGTATAAAAAAGAAAATAGAGATTGGATAAAAAAGACCTTAAATAAAGTTGGTAGAAAAGATTTACTGAATGTTTTATTACCAGAAAATAATTCTTGGAGAAAAAATAAACAAGACAGAGAAGTAAAAAACACATTTGATGATGCTGTCCCTGTCCCTTTCAATAAACGTAAAAAGAAAGTAAGTAGAGCTCCAAAAAATAGAAGATAATTATTAATGTCTTTTTTCTTTAACTTTGTCTTAAAGTTTAATCTGAAGTGTTGTATAAAAATTCCTATTTATTGAAGGTATGATTCCAGGTCCAGGATAACCCGTAGCTCGTCTTGTAAAATAGTAGTTATCTAAAACATTATTTATACCCGCTTCTAATTTGAACCTTTTGTATGCATAAGAAAAAGAAATATCTAGAACATCATAAGAAGGAATCTCACCAATAATACCACTTAGGTTTCCATTTATGGCATTAGTAGCATCTGTATACTGTTTAGATAAATAGGTATATTGAATATTAGATAAAAAGTTTTTGTACCCAAACTTCAGACCTGTCTTTAAATTTAAATTAGGGACAAATTCAACTTTATTTCCTTCTACACCATTTTCTTCAGAGTCAGTATATTTGGAGTCAATTAATGATATATTTATAAAATAATTAAAAATGAAGTCGTTATTTTTAATAAATAATTTATTCAAATTAAAATCAATTAAGGATTCTACCCCGAACATTACAGCATCACCAACATTGCCTCGAACTGTTTTTACTCTACCATCAGAGGATGCCTTTTGAACAAAGCCTATTCTGTCATTATAAAATAACCCAAAAAAACCAGCATCATAAGAGATTAAATTTTTATAATTCCCCCTCAAACCAATATCTGTTGTAAAACCTTTTTCGTCACTAATATTTGGATTAATTGCAAAAGCTGGATTAATAATACTAATATCTGAAAAAGTAACTGAACGATAGTTTTGTGAGATATTTCCATAACCCTCTAGAGAATTAGAATACTTATAACTTGCCCCTAACCCCATAAGTACGAATGAGCGTTTTCTTACTTCACTGTTGTCTATAGTTTCGTTTAAAATTACATTACCTGCTCCATCCGTGTTAATATTTTTATAATAACCATTACTCTCTGTTTTTATATGCTCAAAACGAAATCCAGGAGTGATTGATATTTTATCATTTAAATAAAAAATATTTTCTCCAAAAACGGCAATATTTGTATTTGGATAGATATATTTTGATTGACTTCCATAATTTGGATATTCTTCCAACTGAAAGTTAAAATTTGAATCTATTCCTCTAGAACCTGGGCCTTGTTGTCCGGTATTATCTGCCTTGTAGTATTTAGAACCTAATAAAATTGTAGATTTTTTATTAAGAAATTTATACTTGTGCAGTATTCTAGCTTCAAAACCAAAATTATTAAAATCTCCTTTTATAAGATCTCTTTCTTCTAAAGAGTCTATTTGGTCAACTCTATTAGTTCTAAATCCAATGGCATATCTAGAAGCATTTAAACCGAAAGCATTAAATGTAAAGTTTGTATTCAATGAAAATTTGTGTGTAAATTTTAAGTTATATAATAACCAATCAATTTGAAACCAGTTTCTAGCACGATTACTTTGAAAAGGGTCAACATTAAACATTTGATCATTTAAACCTCCTGCTTGATGGGCTAAATAACTTAAATAGGTTACTTCTCCACTAATTTTTGTGTTCTTGCTAAATTTATATTTAATGTGTGTATAAATATTTTTAGATTCAAAATCAGAATTTGATCTAAATCCATTTCCTTTTTTGTAATTAAAAGAGGTATAGTAGCTCCATTTTTTTTGTGTCCCACTAACACTTGTGAAATTAGTAAATAATCCATTACTACCAATGGTATTTCTTGTTATGACCTCAAAAGGCTTATTAGGGTTAGGTGATTTCATTACAAAATTCACTAATCCACCAAATTGAGTACCATATTGTAAAGATGCAGCACCTCTAATTATTTGTATTTCCTTTAAAGATTCTGCTGCTGGGGAGTAGTAGCTTTCAGGATAACCTAAAACATCTGCACTAATATCATATCCATTCTGACGAGTATTAAAATTAGCAGTTCTATTAGGATCTAAACCTCGTCCGCCAATATTTAACTGTAATCCAGCATCGTCGTTTTGATAAATATTTAATCCAGCTACTTGGCTATAAATTTGTCTTGCATTATTAGAAGCTAAATTTGCCATTGATTGGCCCACTAAAACCACTTCAGTTTTTTTTCCTGCATAAATAGCAGTTCCTTCAACATCTTTTAGTCGTTTTAACTCAAACGTTTTTGCTTTTCGTATTTTTATTTCAACTTCAGAAAGTTCTTCTATAAATGCTTCTAATTTTTGATCAATAAATAAATCTTTAGTAACAACGATATTTAATTCGACTAGCTTGTAATTGTAAGAAAAGAAAACGATAGTCATAGTTTCTTTATCTGTAGTGAATTCAAAATAGCCATCTTTATTTGAAGTAGTCAGTAATTGTCCGGTTACTTTATCAAAAATTTCAGTTTCATAGATAGGCATATTTGCATCCAATACATTTACGATGCCTGTCACTTTAGTTTGTGCTATTAAATTAATCGTTAACAAGCACATTATTATTAAAATACTACAATCCTTTAATTTCATCGTTAAATGGTAATACCCAATATTTATGTTTAAATGACTCTTTTTCTTTATACAAATCTACATCTTTACGAATAAAAGGTTGACTTATTCTTCCATTAAGTGCAACATAGCTCTCAGCAAATACTTTTACATTTTTATGTCCTTGACTAGTAAAATGGTCTCCTAAATAATGAGCATATTCTAAAATCAAATCTGGTTGAAAGCTCATTTGCTTTTCTTGGAATGATGTTAAAAAATCACTATTATTTACATAAAAGAAATCCTGAGTTTTACCATTTACAATTTTAAAGGTTGTGTATCCCATTTTCTCCATTAGCATTACGCGCCAAGAAAAGCGATAACCTTCTTCTGTCCAAAATAACTCTCCAGGATAAAGACCATATCTAAATGGAATTAAAAGCTGGATAGCTAAGAAGACAATTACAATATATAAACCTTTCGGTTTTTTAGGGTACTGTATTTTTTCTAAAACAGGTTTTTTATTTAATTTTAATTTGAAGAAAAATTGTAGAAGTCTTCTGATTAATGAAATTATTTTATTATGAAAACTAGCATCAAAAAATATTAATGAGCTAATTATCATTATATAAGGAAACATACCTATAGGAAACAATACTCTAGTAAATACATGAAAGAAAACTACTAAAGCAAAAGCAAACCATCTTGTTTTTCGGTAAAAAAGTAGAAAAGGAATTGTTAAATCATAAATCATTCCTGACCAACTCATTGCGAAGTGAACCCAATTTTCTTGCATTAAATTTTCACCTATAAGAGGTAAATCATATTTTGAGGGTAGCCAAATTTTAAGAGGCATAGCCTTAAATAGCCAATCTGAATTAATTTTTGCAAGACCAGCATAAATGTAAACAATAGATAATAATAATTTTATACTGTCAGTAGTCCATTTTGGTATTTTAGGATAAGTTTTTTTAGATATAAAACTATCTGCAGAAAAGTAAAGATGAGCCGGAAGAAAAATTAGCATAAAGCTAAAAACACTAATAAAGTAATAGTGATTTAAATAAGTAGCTTTCTCTAAGAGTTCTATATAGGTAAAGCTTAGAAAGAAAATAATAATGGCTATTCTATACTTATATCCTATGGCAACAAAAAAAGCAGAGAAGAAACATATAATAAATAGGAGGTAGGTATAATCTCCTAAATATTGGACCCATTCGAATCCATAATAAGAAAAATGAAATTTTGGAGATATATAAATTTTTTCAATCCATCCTTTAGACCAAAATCTAATAATACTAAAACACATCATTAGCCCAAAACCTATTCGAATTATTGCTAAAGGAGCTGCTCCTGTTTCTTGTTTTAGATATCTATTTAATATTTTTTCCATTTTATATAAAAAAAGCTGTCAAATGATAGGTTATGACAGCTTAATAGTATTTTAAATAGTTTTAAAGTTAATCACCATCTGCATCTACATAATCAACACTAATATTAAAAACTTGTAACATATCTACTTTTAATAAAACGACTACAGTTTGTAAAGCATCATAAGCTTGAGTCATCTTAACATTATCAGTATTTACTTGGTTAAAAAAATTATTATCTAGTAGTTGTATTTTTTGTCTAGCTATATCAAATTTATCATTAATTAGGCTAGCTAAATCTGATTTATCTAGGTAGGTCAAATAATCATTAAAACTACTACCTAAAGATGGTTGTGAAGGGTTTGATGAATCACCAACATATGTTTTACCATTAAATAAATCTTGAACAGCATTTAAGGCCTCTAACGAGAGAATTTTAGATACTTCTTTATTATAAAATGCTTCTACTTTTTCAGGTAAAGTAGTTGCAGAAAAATTTCCTGCAGGTATTCCTATTTTGTTAGCCCTCAATCCTTTTTCATAATAAAAAATAAAATCGTTTATAAACATATTTACTCCACTTGTAGCTGAATTACTTGAACTGCTAGTGAATATATCTTTATATGAAGAAGTCCAATCATTCAAAACGAGCTCCGTCAAACTTTTCATCTGCATGACAAGATCTGAAAGGTACATTTTATAATTTTCCGCATCGACATTGCTAGTATATTTTTGAATTATTGCAGTATCTGTAGTCTCTAGTCCAAAAAGCATATAATCTAAGGCAGGAAAACCAACAGCATCATTATTGTTTGGATGGGTAAGGTCAACATTTCCTATGGCAATATTATTCTCTATGTCATTAATATCTGTAGGATAAATATTCATTTGATAATGATATAAAATTTCTTCAGCTTTACCTATGTTAATCATCTCGACAGATTGCCAAGATTTGTATGCATTTAACCATGAAGATCTAATAAGATTTAAATTATCTAAATTTGGAGAACTAATAAAAATATCTTTTGACGACACCAAAAGATCTAATTTTGTGTTTAGGTTTTGATAAGCAGGAATGATGATATTATCTGCTAAATTTATAAGCATACCTTGTCTATTAAAATCATCATTGTTTGGCCCATTGTCTATTTCTTCAGTATCATTACAAGCAATTATTAATGTGATTGCTAAAATCGATAAAAAAATATTTTTTAACATACTTATGTTATTTTAATGTTTAATGTTTAGTGCAAAGTTAATAAAGTAGTTGCCATAAAAAAATATTTATAGCAACTACCTTATTAGTTAATTCAAAATATTTATTTTGAATATTTATTGTGCTGCTTCTGCAGTAGTAAAGTCAAATTCTTGTGAAATTGCATCAGAAATTTGATTTAGTGTAGCAGGAGTTACATCCCAAAATCCATTCCCTGTCATAAGTTGAGATAAATAAGTATCAACCATAGATTTTGAAACATAAGGAGAGTCTGAGTTTGGCTTACGCGTAAATTGTAAACTATAAACAAATCCAAATCCTTCTGAAAGGTTATGAAATGAACTAGCATAATCTGTACCTATGTCAGCTATTCCAGCTTGTAAATAGTGAACAGCTCTTACTCCAATAACTTTAGATATTTTTTCCTTGATAATCTGGATTTGCTCATCACGAACAGTATAGTTTTTTGCTACAATTGCAGCTCTTCCTAATTTAAAAGCATTAAATATATCTGCTGCAATTCCTGCAAAAGGTGCTTTAACTTCAACTTTATATAAATACTTATTTAAAAAACTATCTGCTTGTAAAACTGGTTCTGCTTGATTATCTTCAGCTCCGTATAAGTAACCATAAGCTTCATCCCACTTATGTTCCATTGTAGTATATGGTTTTGCTGCTGAGGTAATAACATCATTGTCATTATTTATTCTATTATCACCAGCATCTAAAACTCCTAGACTTAAATAGTTATTTAATATTTGATCAGTCATTAATGCACCGATTAATGATTTTGCAAAAGCTTGGTTGTATTCTAATCCTTTTCCATTAATGTAACGAGTAGATCCTCCACCAGCTTGTTGTAATTTTCCAGGGTTACCTGCAGTTGCTGTAGTTGCCCAGTTAGGAAATACATTAGTAACTTGATTAGCTATCCATCCATCAAAATCTGCTTTTATAGCATTTGCGTCAGTAGAATTTGTTGAAAAATAATCCATTGATGCCGCTGTCTTACTTCTTACACTTTTACTTGAAGAATTTAATGCCTCATTTTCTTCTACTGTACCTGAAGAAAAATCATTTGAACCTTCAACATGAGCGAACATAGCGTCTAATTGAGCTTCGGTTTTTGTATTATCTTTAATAGAACTAATTAATTCACTTGCCATAGCAATTCTAGTAGTTTGACCACCAAATTGAACTGATTCTACTCCTCCTCTTAAAAATGAATATGTAGCTGGAGCAACCACTGGGTTATCTACTATTGGGTCCACCTTGTCGTCTTCTGTGCAAGAAGCGAATAATAATAATAATGCGATAAAATTTAATGTAATTGTTTTCATTGTTTTTTCTTAAAATGTGATTATTGTATATTTTTATTTTGCAAAAATATAATAGACATTTTAATTGTGCAAGTTTATTTAGAATTAATCTTAATAAAAACTAACTTTTTTCACGAAACCTTAAGTATATTGACTTTAATCTTAGAATTAATCTTAATAAGAACTATAATTATGTTTATTTTACTGAATTAAATGTTATAATCATCTATAAAATGAAGCTAAAAACACCAAACTAATGTCAATATAAAGGCCATAAATTATAATTAGTATATAAATGAAAAACATAAAATAAGGTAGTGGTTCTGTTACCAAATAGTATTTATTAGGGAAACAATTAATATTATTATTATTTAACCGGTTAAAAAGTTAACTTAATAATTTCAGCTTGGAGTAGAGTATATTGAAATATTGATATAGTTTATTTCATTACATATTTCTTCTGTATTGACCTCCAACTTTAAATAAAGCTTCTGTAATTTGTCCCAACGAACAAACTTTTGTTGCTTCCATTAATTTATCAAACAAGTTTTCATTTTCAATAGCTGCTTCTTGTAATATTGCTATTTGATCAATAACTTTTGTTGGATTTGCTTTAATTAATAATTCTTTAGTTTTAATTTGAAATTGCTTTTCTTCTTCTGTTGCACGGATTACCTCTGCAGGTTGAATTGTAGGCGAGCCCTTAGAGCTTAAAAAGGTATTTACTCCAATGATTGGAAAATCTCCATTATGCTTTAAGGTCTCATAATATAAACTCTCTTCTTGTATTTTTGAACGTTGATACATCGTTTCCATTGCGCCAAGAACACCTCCTCGCTCTGTAATTCTATCAAACTCTAATAGTACAGCATCTTCAACCAAATCTGTTAATTCTTCGATAATAAATGCTCCTTGAATAGGATTCTCATTTTTAGTTAAACCCAGCTCTTTATTAATAATTAACTGAATTGCCATAGCTCTTCTGACAGACTCTTCTGTTGGGGTAGTTATAGCTTCATCGTATGCATTAGTGTGTAAGGAGTTACAATTGTCATTTATTGCGTATAAAGCTTGAAGAGTAGTTCTTATGTCGTTAAAATCGATCTCTTGAGCATGTAAAGAACGTCCAGAGGTCTGAATATGATATTTCAACATTTGAGCTCTTGCATTGGCTCCATATTTATTTTTCATAGCTTTTGCCCATATTTTACGAGCAACCCTACCTATTACTGAGTATTCGGGGTCAATTCCATTAGAAAAGAAAAACGATAAATTGGGGCCAAATTCATTAATATCCATCCCACGACTTAAATAATATTCTACATAAGTAAATCCATTAGATAAAGTTAGTGCTAATTGAGTTATTGGATTTGCTCCAGCCTCTGCAATATGATAACCAGAGATAGACACTGAATAAAAGTTTCTTACTTGTTTTTTAATAAAATATTCTTGTACATCTCCCATTAAGCGAAGAGCAAATTCTGTAGAGAAAATACATGTATTTTGAGCTTGATCTTCCTTTAGAATATCTGCTTGAACAGTTCCTCTTACTTGAGTTAAAGTGTCTTTTTTAATTTTCTCATAAACATCTTGAGGTAAAATCATATCTCCAGTCAAACCTAGTAGCATTAATCCTAAACCATTATTTCCCTCAGGTAATTTTCCTTGATATTTTGGTCTTGATAACCCATTAAGGTCATAAATTTCTTTAAACTTTTCTTCAACTATTTTTTCTAAATTATTATTTTTTATGTACTTCTCACAATTCTGATCAATGGCAGCATTCATAAAGAAACCTAATAGCATCGGTGCAGGTCCATTTATAGTCATAGAGACAGATGTCATATGATGAGTTAATTCAAAACCAGAATAAAGTTTTTTTGCATCATCTAAACAACAGATTGAAACCCCTGCATTTCCAATTTTACCGTAAATATCAGGTCTATTTCCAGGATCATTACCATATAAAGTAACAGAATCAAATGCCGTAGAAAGTCTTTTTGCGTCCATTCCTAAACTTACATAGTGAAATCTACGATTTGTTCTTTCTGGTCCCCCTTCACCAGCAAACATTCTTGTAGGGTCTTCACCGGTTCTTTTAAATGGATATAAGCCTGCTGTGTAAGGAAATTCGCCAGGAACATTTTCTTGTAAATTCCAGCGAAGTAAATCTCCCCATGCTCTGTATTTAGGGAGTGCTATTTTTGGGATATCGGAATGTGACAGTGATTTGGTATGTGTTTCTATATTAATTTCTTTATCACGAACCTTAAAAGTGTAAATAGGTTTTTTGTATTTTTCTACTTTTTCTTGCCAGTTTAAGATTATTTCCCAATTGTATGGATCAAAACTTAACTTCACTTTTTCAAATTGCATTAAAAGAAGTTCTACAAAAGCCATTTCATCTTTTTCAACTTGACTTAAAATTTCGTCAACATTCAATCCGGTTTTAGTAATCTCTAAAGATGAATTAGTAATAGATTCGATAGTTTTATATATTCCATATAATTTTTGGGCTACTATAACTTGAGAGTCAACTTTCTTGTCATAAGCCCTGTTATTTTCAGCTATTTCAGATAAATAACGCACTCTAGCTGATGGAATAACAAATATTTTTTCAGACATTTTTGAAGTAATTTCAAAAGAGGATTTTAAATCTGCTTTTGTCTTTTCCACTAATTTATCCATTACTTTTTTATAGAGTGTATTCATCCCAGGATCGTTAAATTGAGATGCTATAGTTCCATAAACAGGTAAGTCATCCTGATTAATATGCCATAAGTTATTATTTCGCATATATTGTTTTTTGACATCACGAACGGCATCTAATGCTCCTCTTTTGTCAAACTTATTTATAGCAACTAAATCTGCAAAATCTAACATATCAATTTTTTCTAACTGGGTAGCAGCTCCAAATTCGGGAGTCATTACATACAAAGAGGTGTCAGAATGCTCAATAATCTCGGTATCTGATTGCCCTATTCCAGATGTTTCTAAAATAATCAAATCAAACTCAGCAGCTTTTAATACTTGTACAGCTTCATTTACGTATTTAGATAATGCTAAATTAGATTGTCGAGTCGCCAGGGATCTCATATAGACTCGTTTATCATTAATCGCGTTCATACGAATTCTGTCACCTAAAAGAGCTCCACCTGTTTTTCTTTTCGAAGGGTCTACAGAAATTAAACCTACAGTTTTTTTTGGAAAATCAATTAAAAAACGACGAACTAACTCATCGACTAAAGACGATTTTCCAGCTCCACCCGTTCCTGTAATTCCTAAAACTGGTGTTTTAGATTTTTTATTTTTTTCATGAATAATTTTTAGAGTGTCTTTTGCTACTTCAGGAAAATTTTCAGCAGATGAGATAATTCTTGCAATACTTCCATTTTCTTTTGAAACTAAGTTTTTAATTTCATTATTTAAAATATTTCCAATTGCAAAATCAGACTGTTTTACTAAATCATTTATCATTCCCTGAAGTCCTAAAGAACGTCCATCGTCTGGAGAATAGATACGTGTGATACCATAATCCATCAATTCTTTTATTTCTTTTGGAAGAATTACTCCACCACCCCCACCAAATATCTTGATATGACTTGCACCTTTTTCCTGCAATAAATCGAACATGTATTTGAAGTACTCATTATGACCTCCTTGATACGAAGTCATAGCTATTGCGTTTGCATCTTCTTGGATTGCACAATTAACTACTTCTTCTACACTTCTATCATGGCCAAGATGAATAACTTCTACGCCAGTAGATTGAATTATTCTGCGCATAATATTTATTGCTGCGTCATGCCCATCAAAAAGGGAGGCTGCAGTTACTATTCTTACTTTATATTTAGGTTTATATGGTGTAATTTGTTCCATTCGTAAAATATGCATAAAATTAAGCATGCAATTTACGAATTTCTTAAAAGAATCTCTATTTTTTTGAATAGTTAATTGTATTGCAATACAAGAGAATTATCTCAAGTGCATCTTTAGCACTAGGATTATAGTTTGATTTAAAACTATTTCTAATCCAAGTTTTGATAAATTTAGA
>CAJWTV010000005.1 GCA_913047375.1 uncultured Polaribacter sp. | reverse complement strand
ATTGGTGAATCGGTAATAGTAATAGTAAACGATACGGTATCATAACAAATAGGATTTGCTATATTTTGAATTCTTGCGTATATAATATCCTGGGGAACGGAACTTGTATAAGGGTTAGAAATATTAGTACCAGTTGCATTCGCATCAGCTTGCGCTTGTTCTAAGAAATATAATACTTCAAAAACAGCAGGATCCTGAGTCCCTAAAACCTGTGGGGTAACATCAGCCTGAAAATCAAAATCATGACTACCATCTCCATCATTATCGCAGGTTTCAATGTCATCTGGTGTATTAGCGACAGGTACTTCAAAGAAAGTAACGGCTACTTCATCTTGTCCTATATTGCCGTCAGTATCTATAACGATTGCTTTATAAATCCCTGAAACATTATTTGTTATATTTAATATTGCATCTGTTTCTCCCGGTATAGTAACATATCCACTACCTGTATCAAGCTGCCATTCGTAGCTATCAACTGTTCCAGAAGTTGGAGTAGCGTCTAATTCTACATCGGTTCCAATACATACATCTTGATCGGCACCTAGCTCTCCAACAACAATACTACAATCTGTAACACCAGCACCAGTTTGTCCAAAATTAGTTTGTTCTATTTTAATAAATCCTTCTGCACCAACATAATTAGTAATTAATAATATGTAATAATCACCTGCGGCAGCATTAGGGATTCTAAACCTCTCTACTGAATTAGCAGAATAGCTACAATCAATTATATTTGAGTTATCAGTATCAACAATATAAAAATCACTAAGCACAGTACCTGCAATATTATTTGGTAGAGAAGTACTTCCACCTTGTATAGTTGTCCCTCGATATATAACATCACATTGATCACTAGGATTTCTAAACGGACCCCATGCAACAAAATCTACATCTAGTTCATCAGTAGCATTTCCTCTTATATCAAATGCACTACTTTGAATGATATCAAATTCCAGCGATCCTGATTGATCAACTTTTATAAAGAACCATGCTTGATTTGGAGTTGAACCCAAACACCCTATAGCTCCTCCACCAGCAGTTCCTGTTGTGTTTGGAAAAATATTAACACCACTTTCATCCGAACATGATGGTTCAGCACCTTCACAAGTATCAGATCCGCTCTGGGAAAATGCATTAAAAAAAGAAAATATGATTAATATAAATAGAAGTTTTTTCATTGTAAATAATTATAGCAAGCTAAAGTAAGAATATTATAAAAGTCACAACGTTAAAATTAATTTTTTGTTTTAATTTTTATTAACTATTACTTACCATTAAATTATATTCCTTGGAGAATAATTATAAATTTTATATATTTGTTTTATAAAAATATTGGTTATGAAAATAATTTTATACGGTAAGAAAGGCCATGCTCATACTGTTGCTTTTAAAAATTTTTTAAGAATGGGGGGCATTCCTTTCGAATATAAAGATATTTTTAAAGACGAAATTGCAAAAAAACATACTTTGGAACTTTACAGTGGGCAGATAAAAATTCCTACACTAATTATAGACGATAATATACACTTGCAACCTAGCTCAGATGAGTTTAATAAAATCATGGAAAACTTAATGTTAAAAGGATAATAATGGGCGATATATCTAAAGACATCCAGTCTAAATTTGAGAGCAAAAAAATTAAAGCCTTAATAAATATAAAATTCACCTCTAATTGGTTAAACAGCAAGGAAAATAGTTTTTTTAAACCTTACGGGATTTCACCACAGCAGTTTAATATTCTAAGAATTTTAAGAGGAGCAAAAAAAGAAATTAAAGTACAAAATATTAAAGATAGAATGATAGAGCGTGCCCCAAATGCAACACGTTTGATGGATAAATTATTTGATAAAAATTTAATAGGTCGATTTCGATGTGAAGATGATAGAAGAGTTGTCTATGTTAATATCACAAAAACAGGATTAGATTTATTACAACAAATCGATGCTCTTAATAACATATCATTTTTAGATAAACTATCTGAACAAGAAGCAGCTACTCTAAGTGATTTACTAGATAAAATCAGATAAAATTTAAATGAAAAAACTAAAGTCAGTTAAAGATATAGTTGTAAGTCCACTAGTAAATATGGGAGCAATTAGATTACGCCAACCTTTGCCAACATCAGAAATAGAAAACGTAGACCCTTTTTTATTACTACATCATTATGGCCCATATATGATCTCAGAGTTTAATAATCCATTTGATTTGGGTCCACACCCACACAGAGGTTTTGAGCCAATAACTCTTCTATTTAAAGGAGAACAATTTCATAGAGATTCGCTAGGTAATGAAATGATCGTAAAGGCCGGAGGCGTTCAATGGACTACTGCAGGTAATGGAATTATTCACGCAGAATCTCCTACTAAAGACTTTGTAAAAAGAACAGGAGAGCTAGAGGGTATTCAATTGTGGCTTAATTTACCAGCAAAGGATAAAATGATGACACCAAATTATCAACATTTAGAAGCTGATCAGATTCCAAAGATTTTTTCTTTAGATAAAAAAGTACAATTAAATGTGATTGCTGGAGAGCAAAAAAATGAAAAAGGTTTAATAAAAACTCAAACTATAGTAAATGTTTTTACTGCTATGGCTGAAGAAAATGGAAAATTAGAGATTGATATTCCAATAAATCACAAAACTCTAATATATTTATTAGACGGAGAAATTTTAGTTAATAATTCTAATTTATTGAACAAAGGTGAAGATCAAATGATTACATTTAATCAAGATGGTAATCTTATCTCTTTTACAGCAAAAAAAGCAAGTATTATACTGATTTTATCAGGCGAACCTATCAATGAAAAAGTGACTCAATACGGTCCTTATGTGATGAATACTCAAACTGAAATCTTAGAAGCAATGCGAGATTATCAACAAGGTAAAATGGGGCATTTGTATTAAAAATAAGTTTTTTTTAAACAATAGATATATTAAACCTATATTGCTAATTGTTATGCATGCATAACAATTCAACTACAGATAAAAATGAAATACAAACAT
Source organism: uncultured Polaribacter sp. (assembly GCA_913047375.1). GTDB lineage: Bacteria > Bacteroidota > Bacteroidia > Flavobacteriales > Flavobacteriaceae > Polaribacter. Next base: position 70,192 of record CAJWTV010000005.1, on the reverse strand, counting down.
ATTTTTGAACCATTAGATTTAGGTTTTACTACCTTAAAAAATAGAATTCTTATGGGGTCAATGCATACTGGCCTAGAAGAAGAAAAAAATGGTATTGATAAATTAGCAGCTTATTATGCTGAGCGTGCTAAAGGAGGAGTTGGTCTTATTGTGACCGGGGGTATTTCCCCAAATATACAAGGTTGGACTGGTCCATTCGCGGCAAGAATGTCCTCAAAAAAACATGCAATTCATCATCAAAAAATAACAAAAGCTGTTCACAAAGAAGGGGGTAAAATTTGTATGCAAATTTTACATTCAGGTCGATATGGTTATCATCCATTTAATGTTGCTCCCTCTAAAATTAAAGCCCCAATTACTCCTTTTAAGCCCTTCAAATTAACTCAGTCAGGAATAAATAGAACTATTAGAGATTTTGTAAACTGTGCAAAACTATCAAAAGTTGCTGGTTACGACGGTGTTGAAATAATGGGTTCTGAAGGATATCTAATTAATCAGTTTATTGCAAAAAGGACTAATAAGCGAAATGATGCCTGGGGAGGTGACTATCAAAATAGAATGCGTTTACCTATTGAATTAGTTAAACTAACAAGAGAAGCTGTTGGAGAAAATTTTATCATAATCTATAGGTTATCGATGTTAGATTTAGTCGAAAACGGTAGTTCTTGGGAGGAAGTTGTTGAATTAGGAAAAGAAATAGAAAAAGCTGGTGCAACAATAATTAATACAGGTATTGGTTGGCATGAATCTAGAGTTCCAACGATTGCTACATCTGTTCCTAGAGCAGCATTTACTTGGGTTACTAAAAAAATGAAATCTGAAATTAAGATTCCTTTAGTAACATCAAACAGAATTAATATGCCAGAAACTGCAGAAAAAGTTTTGGCTGAAGGAGATGCAGATATTATTTCAATGGCAAGACCATTTTTAGCAGACCCAGAATGGGTAAATAAAGCTGAAGCGGAAAAAGCCGATGAAATAAACACCTGTATTGGTTGTAATCAAGCATGTTTAGATCACGTATTTGAACAAAAAGTAGCTAGTTGTCTAGTTAATCCAAGAGCTTGTCATGAGACTGAGTTAAATTACAATCCAACAGAAAATAAGAAAAAAATAGCAGTAATAGGTGCAGGTCCAGCCGGATTAGTAGCAGCTACTATAGCAGCTCAAAGAGGACATTTAGTTACTTTATTTGATGCCGATGAAGAAATTGGAGGACAATTTAATCTAGCAAAACAAATACCTGGTAAAGAGGAGTTTTATGAGACTTTACGTTACTTTAATAAACAGTTAGAAATACATAATGTAGATATAAAATTGAATACTAGGGTTACTAATAAAGATTTATTAGAATCAGACTTTGATGAAATAGTTTTAGCAACCGGGATAAAACCAAGAGAGTTGAAAATTGATGGAATTAATCATAAAAAAGTACTAAGTTATTTAGATGTTTTAAAATTAAAAAAACCTGTAGGTAATCGTGTTGCTGTCATTGGAGCTGGAGGTATCGGTTTTGATGTTTCTGAATATTTATCTCATCAAGGTAAGTCTACTTCACAAAATATAGACGCTTGGCTTAAAGAATGGGGGATAGATAAGTCTCTAAAAGCTAGAAGTGGTATAGAAAATATAACTCCAGAATTTGATCCATCACCTAGAGAAATTTTTATGTTTAAAAGGAGTAAAGGTAAATTTGGAGGTAACTTAGGAAAAACAACAGGATGGATTCATAGATCTAGTTTAAAGAAAAAGAAAGTTCAATTTATTGGTGAAGTATCATATACTAAAATCGATGATAAAGGTTTGCATTATGTTCAAAATGAAGAAAATAAAGTCTTAGATGTGGATAATGTTGTTATTTGTGCCGGTCAGATACCGTTTAAAGAACTCTATCAACCATTATTAGACGCAGGAAAAATTGTTCATTTGATTGGGGGTGCAGATTTTGCTTCTGAATTAGATGCAAAAAGGGCTATAAATCAAGGAGCAAGATTAGCTGCTAGTCTATAGTTTTTAGTTATTTTTATAGTCTAAATTAATTTAAATTTTTTTTAATTATTATGAAAAAAACATTAATAGTATTGTTACTAATTCAAGGTCTTCTGTTAAATGCTCAGCAGCCACCAAAAATGTTAAAATATAATGCTACAAACGCAGCTAATATTTTTTATTATCAAGTTGATGAGGTCATAGATAAAGTTAAAATCAAAAAAGATAAAATAGAAAATGGCACTAGAAAAGCTTTAAGAGTTTACAATAATAAAATTAAGGATATTTCTTTTTTAAATTCTCAAAAATTAAATGAACTAGAATCTGCAATAAATAGTCTTGGTGACCAGATTAGAACAAATCCAGATATTGGTAGAAGACTTAGAAAAAATATTGAAACCCTAATACTACCAATTCGAGATTCTATAGAGAAATTTGAAAAAAAAATGAATGGGGCTTTAAATGTTATTTTTTCAAAAAAACAATATAAGAAGTGGATTAAGTTTCAAAAAAACGAAAAACGTAAATTACTACCAAAACGTCCTAAGAATACTAATGCAAGAGCACCAACAAATAGAAGAAGAAATAGAGGTGGAATGGGAAGAAGAAATAATCGCTTTTAAAAAAAAAGATAAAGACTTTATCTGCTAATATCTCAATATTAGAATATGACAAAACAAGTTCTGACGAACTCGTTTTGTCATATTTGATTTCACTTAATTCAAATAAAATAACGATATTTGCTAACTTAATTAATATTTACAGGCTTAATAGCCTGTTTTTTATAAAACTTCCAAAAAGATGATGAATAAAAACACAGTACTTTCATGGGCAACTTTTATAATGATTATAGTAGGTTTAGGCTTAATTGCCTTAGGCCTTTTTAAATATAGAGATGTCTCTGGTTGGGGATTTGGTGCTGTAGGTGGTGGTTTTTTTGCTATTGCATGGGTTTTTAACGCCTTAAAGGGTAGAGTTTAATTAATTATAACATATAATTATCTTAATATGAGTGATGATCAGAAAGTAATTTTCTCGATGAATAAGGTTTCTAAAACCTATCAATCTACAGGGAAACAAGTATTAAAAGATATTTATTTAAGTTTTTTTTATGGAGCTAAAATTGGAATCCTTGGTTTAAATGGCTCAGGAAAATCAACCCTATTAAAAATTATTGCAGGTGCTGAGAAAAACTTTCAAGGAGAAGTTACCTTTTCTCCAGGTTATAAAGTTGGTTATTTAGAACAAGAACCTCAATTAGATCCAGAGAAAACAGTCTTAGAGATTGTAAAAGAAGGTGTTGCAGAAACTGTAGCGATTCTAGATGAGTACAATAAGATTAATGATATGTTTGGTTTAGAAGAAGTCTATTCTGATTCGGACAAGATGGAAAAGTTAATGAACCAACAGGCTGAACTACAAGATAAAATAGATGCCGCAAATGCTTGGGAATTAGATACAAAATTAGAAATCGCAATGGATGCTTTAAGAACTCCAGACTCTGATAAGAAGATTGGAGTTTTATCCGGTGGAGAAAAAAGACGTGTTGCATTGTGTAGATTATTATTACAAGAGCCAGAGATTTTACTATTAGATGAGCCCACTAACCATTTAGATGCAGAGTCAGTACATTGGCTTGAACATCATTTAGCTCAATATAAAGGAACAGTTATAGCTGTGACCCATGATAGATATTTCTTAGATAATGTTGCTGGTTGGATTTTAGAATTAGATAGAGGTGAGGGTATTCCCTGGAAAGGAAACTATTCTTCTTGGTTAGATCAAAAATCTCAAAGAATGGCTAAAGAAAGTAAAACAGCATCTAAGCGTCAAAAAACATTAGAAAGAGAATTAGAGTGGGTTCGTCAAGGTGCTAAGGGACGTCAAACGAAGCAAAAAGCACGTTTGAAGAATTATGATAAATTGATGAGTCAAGACCAAAAGAAGGTTGATGAAAAATTAGAGATATATATCCCTAACGGCCCTCGTCTAGGAACTAACGTAATCGAAGCAAGTGGTGTCTCTAAAGCTTATGGAGATAAATTATTATATGAAAACTTAGAGTTTAATCTTCCTCAAGCGGGAATCGTTGGTATTATTGGTCCAAACGGTGCTGGAAAAACTACTATTTTTAAAATGATAATGGGTGAAGAAAATCCTGATGGAGGTTCATTTAATGTGGGTGAAACAGCAAAATTAGCATATGTAGATCAGGCACATTCTAATATTGATTCAGATAAATCTATTTGGCAAAATTTTTCAGACGGTCAAGATTTAGTTATGATGGGAGGTAAGCAAGTAAACTCTCGTGCTTATTTGAGCCGTTTTAATTTTTCTGGGAGTGAGCAAAACAAGAAAGTCTCAACATTGTCCGGTGGAGAACGTAATCGTTTACATTTGGCTATGACATTAAAAGAAGAAGGAAATGTTTTGTTATTAGATGAACCAACAAATGATTTAGATGTCAATACATTAAGAGCCTTAGAAGAAGGATTAGAGAACTTTGCTGGTTGTGCAGTTGTAATTAGTCATGATAGGTGGTTTTTAGATAGAGTTTGTACTCATATTCTTGCTTTTGAGGGTAATAGTCAAGTTTACTTTTTTGAAGGTTCATTTTCTGATTATGAAGAAAATAAAAAGAAACGATTAGGTGGTGATTTGATGCCAAAACGTATAAAATACAAGAAGTTAATTCGTTAATCTAGAAAAGTGGTAGTTAAAGAGATTTATTTATGATTAAAGCTATAGTACAAAATTTAGAGAGAGGAATACAATTATTAGATTCTATTTCAGACCAACAATATAGTGACAAGACTGTACCTCCTTATCATTCAAGTATTGGGTCTAATATGAGACATGTATTAGATGCATTTACTTCAATATTTAATGGTATAGATACTAGAGATATTGATTTTTCTGATAGAAAAAGAAATACAATTTGTGAAGAAAAAACTCTTGATGGAATTAATTACTTTAACGAAATAATTATAAAATTAAATAAACTTTCATCACAAGACCTTAAAAAAAAAGTTGCAGTAACTGATAATTTAGGGACTGGTGAAATTACAATAGACTATACAATAGAAAATGCTTTAGCATATGCACATTCTCATGCAATTCATCATTTTGCAAGTATTGGTTTTTTAGTAAATAAATTAGAGATAGAATTGCAAGATGCCGATTTTGGTTACAATCCCACTACACCAAAAACCCCTAATTTACAAGTCTAACTGAACAGTCCAGTTAAGAGAATGTTATTTTGATTGTTTCCAGACACAATTTTTTATTTATCAAATATTGCCTTAGAAATTAGACTAAAAGTTCTTATGCCAAAAAAGATTGTAAAAACAATTAAACTTGCAGCAAACATCAAGAATATTCTTGATAAATAATATTCAATGCCTTCTGTATATATTTTAATTGCCTTAAATGCAATAGTTAACAAAATAGGTGAAGCTATAAATAATAAAACTAATATTCCTATATTTTTCAAGGCCTTACCAAGTATATTTAAATCTGAGCTCATAAATTAAAGTGTTTAATAGCATCTCTTACATTACCGTATTTTTTCAATAACAGACTCGCTGTATCTTTATCAACTTTTAATTCCTCAATTAACATATTTTCTCCTCTTTCTACTAATTTTTTATTAGATAGTTGCATATCTACCATTTTATTACCTCTTATTTTACCTAATTGAATCATAGTAGTTGTAGAGATCATATTTAAAACCATTTTTTGAGCAGTACCAGCTTTCATTCTAGAGCTTCCTGTTACAAATTCAGAACCCACTATTATTTCTATTGGTAATTTAGCGACTTTGGATAAAGGACTATTTCTATTACAAGTTATACAGCCAGTAATGATACTTTCTTTATTACATTTTTCTAAAGCGGCTATCACATATGGAGTTGTTCCTGAGGCTGCAATACCAATTACTATGTCATTCTGCGTGATTAAAAACTCTTTTAAATCTTCCCAGCCCTTACTTATAGAATCCTCAGAATATTCAACTGCATTTCTTATAGCCTTATCACCTCCAGCTATTAAGCCTATGACTAAGTCGTGGGAAACACCAAATGTTGGGGGGCATTCTGAAGCATCTAAGACACCTAATCGACCACTTGTTCCTGCTCCTATGTAAAATAAGCGTCCTCCTTTTTTAAGTTGACAAATAATTGAATTTGTTAACTCTGTAATCTGAGGTATTGCTCTCTCGACTGCATAAGCAACAGTTTTATCTTCATTATTGATACTTGTTAAGACCTCTAATATTGACATATTTTCTAAATTATTATATTTAGAATCTTGTTCTGTAGTTTTTATGAATGGCATATTTCAAAAATACACTTTTTAACGCATTTTTGAAGCATGAAATTATTGTTGATTTAAGTTTAATTATTCGATTAAACTTAAATTATAAGTATCTGTTTCTGCTATATGAAAATATCCAAGTGGGAAATTCTTTGTATTGGTTGTATTTATAATATTCCCTAATAAAGAACTTGGTATGGTTTGAAAAGGCGCACCCCCACTTTGTCCACTTTGATTTGCTAATACTCTAAAATAAGTATAATAATTTCTTGAAACTCCAGACATCTTTATTTTGACATTTGTTGGTAATTCAACTTCATCCTCTTGATAAAAAAAGGAAAAATTATAATTAGATCCATTAAAAAAACGATCTTCTATTGATAAATAAAAGTTTTTTGAAAAGTTAAAAAGATAAAAATTTTGTTTGTTAGCATCATCCGGAAATTCTACAATTACTTCTGTTTCTTTTCCTGAAAAAAGTGTTTTTACACCTTGCTCTACATTGATGAATTTAGGGGTTCTTATCTTACTAGCTATCCCTTTGTAAATTTCGTTATTATAAATTACAGATAGTTCGTATTCTATATTATCTTCTGGAATAAAAGATATAACAGGCAAGTAGTTACCATCTAAATCTAAATCTTCAAAGTCAATAATAACACCATCAGATAAATTTTTTAAAGTTACAATAGCAGACGTAACTATAGGTATATCTTCTTCAAAATAGTCTGTTGATAAACTTAACTTTACTTCAGTATAAGCTGTAATTGGTATATCATCAAAAAACACTTCGAAAACAGCTTCTATTACTAATTTTGGCTCTCCAGAGGGAACCTTAATATCGACTACCTCTTCACAACTAAAGAGAAAGGTTGATAAAAATAAAAATACAGTTATTTTTTTCATTTTTTAGATTTTAAAATTATATGTTATTGAAGGAACTAAACCAAAAATTGATGTTTTTATAGCTTCATTTCTATATGTTTCTTGATTTTGAGTAAAAGAAATTGAAGCTGCGTTTTTACGATTATAAATATTGTAAAATCCAAAAACCCATTCACCTTGCCACTTTCTGTCTCTGTTTTTGGTTGGCGTTAGGGTAGCAGATAGATCTAATCTATGATATGATGGTAATCTGTCTGCATTTCTTCTATTATCGTCATAAATAGGTATGTTTAAGCCTTGTAATTGGTATTGCCCTACTGGGTAATTTGTAGGTTGACCAGTTTGCAAAAGAAAGTTAGAACTCAATTTCCATTTTTTATTTAGTTCATAACTTAGGTTGATAGACAGGTCATGGGTCTTGTCATAAGGAGTATTATACCATTTACTATTATTTATACCAGGTTCATTTTCATTTCTACCGGTTGTAATTTGTTCAGATTTAGATAAAGTATATGAAACCCATCCTTTTACTTTTCCTTCATTTTTTTTTAATAAAACCTCTAAGCCATATGCTCTTGCTTTTCCGTTTAGTATGACAGTTTCAATATAATTATTAGCTACTAAATTAGCGCCATTTATATAATCTATTCTATTTTGAATATCCTTATAAAAGACTTCTGTTTCAAAAGAGTATTGAGCATCTTTTATATCTTTAAAATATCCAATTGCATACTGATCTAAAATTTGAGGTTTAATAAAAGTTCCACTTGGTGCCCAAATATCTAAAGGAGTAGGTGAGGCCGTATTTGACAATAAATGTAAATATTGCGACATTCTATTATAGCTAGCTTTTAAAGAAGTGTAATCATTTAACAAAAATGAAAAAGAAACTCTTGGTTCAAAATTATTAAAACTTGCTAACACATCACTTCGCTTATATATTTCAACACCATTAGCTATAGCTGATTCGTATTTCTGTAATGTTTGATTGAAGATTACTGGACTATTATTTTCATATGTATTTATTTCATTTTGGCCTAAACGTGAAAAATTACTATAACGAATTCCATATCTTAAGGTGAAATGAGAGTTTATTTTATGACTAGCCTCTAAATAAGCTGCAAATTCATTCGCATATTTATCTGTTAATTTACTAGGAAGAATACCTGAATCTTCTCTATTAGGAAGTATTTCTCCAGGATTAAACTTTGTATATATATTATTAATACCATAACTCAACTTAAAATTATCTTTTATATAATGATCAAAATCATATTTTAAATTATAATTTGTGATCCCAGAGTCCCATTCAAAACCAACAAAATCTATTGTTAATCCATAAAAATAATCAGAATAAATTAAAGATAAATTAGAGAATAATTTATCTGAAAAAAGATGATTCCAGCGAATATTCACTACGTTATTACCATACTTAGCAATAAAACTTTCATTAATTCCAAATACATCTTTACCAAAATAAGTAGAGAAAAATAAATTGTTTTTTTTATCAAAACGATAATTTATCTTACTATTTAAATCGTAAAAGTAAGCTTCGTTATCGTTATTTATAAGAGGTAAGAAAAGATGAGCATAAGAAGATCTACCACCAATCAAAAAAGAACTTTTTTTCTTTTTAATTGGTCCTTCCAGCACTAGTCTACTGGATACTAAACCGATACCTCCAGTTATTTTAAAATTTTTATTATTTCCATCTTTTTGGTAGATGTCTAAAACAGAGGAGAGTCGCCCTCCATATCTAGCAGGAATTCCACCTTTATATAATTGTACGTCTTTAATGACATCTGGATTAAAAACTGAAAAAAGTCCAAACACATGAGATGAATTAAAAACGATAGCTTCATCCAATAATATTAAATTCTGGTCTGCAGAACCACCTCTTACATTAAAGCCAGATGCTCCCTCACCAGCACTTGTTACTCCTGGTAATAGAATAATGGATTTTATAATATCAGCTTCCCCTAAAACAACTGGAATTTGTTTAATAGTTTTAACTGATAATTTATTAACACTCATTTGTGGAGTCTTAATATTTAATTTTTCTATGTTAGTTTCAATTACAATTTCGTCAAGATTTTCTGTATCTTCAAATAGATAAAAATCTTTTGAAGTTTTTTTAGATAAGCTTATATTTTCATTAATTGTTTTATATCCTAAATAATTAATAGATATTTTATAATTTCCTTTTGGAATTGTAATAGAGTAGAACCCATATTCATTTGTACTCGTTCCCGATTTCAAATCAGGAAAATATACTGATACTCCAATAAGTGTTTCGTTACTAGCTTGATCATATACTATACCGCTTATAGTCAGTTTTTCTTGCCCATAGAAACAGAATGAAAAAAAAAGAGTCAAAAGAAAGAGTGTTTTTTTTAAGTAATACATTAGGTCTGTTTTTTTAAACAAAAATAAGTGAATGGCAAACAGAATAAAAGATCAAAATGATAATAAAACGTTAATTATCAGTTAAGGTAAAACAAAAAAGAGTGCTGATAAGCACTCTTTAACTTAAAGTATATTAACTTTTAGATTGTTGTTAAAATTGATTTTAGAGTTTTACTTGCTCTCATAGCTTTTTCAACTAATTCTTCTTTAGGAAGGTAGTATCCATTAATATCTACTGGGTTTCCTTGAATAGAACTTAATTCATTTACAATTATGGTTTCATTCTCTGCCAATAATTTAGCTACAGGAGTAAATTGAGCTTTTAAAGCTAAATCTTTATTTTGTGAAGCTAGTTTTTGGGACCAATACATAGCTAAATAAAAGTGACTTCCTCTATTATCTAATTCTCCTACTTTTCTCGATGGAGATTTTTTGTTATCTAAGAATTCATCCGTTGCTTCATCTAATGTTTCAGATAAAATAATTGCTTTAGTGTTATTAGTTGTCGTTCCTAGATGCTCTAGAGAAGCAGCTAAAGCTAAAAATTCTCCTAAAGAATCCCAACGTAAATGATTTTCATTTTCAAATTGCTCAACATGTTTTGGAGCAGAACCACCAGCTCCAGTTTCAAATAAACCACCCCCATTCATAAGAGGAACAATTGATAACATTTTTGCAGAAGTTCCTAATTCTAAAATTGGAAATAAATCAGTTAAATAATCTCGTAAAACATTTCCAGAAACGGAAATAGTATCCTCTCCTTTTTTGATTCTATCTAAAGTGAATTCAGTAGCTTCTATTGGTGATAAAATTCTAATATCTAGTTCTTTAGTATTATAATTTGGTAAATAATTTTTTACTTTTTTAATAATTTCAGAATCGTGAGCTCTATTTTTATCTAACCAAAAAACAGCTGGAGTATTAGACGCTTTTGCTCTAGTAACTGCTAATTTCACCCAATCTTGAATAGGTGCGTCTTTAACTTGACACATTCTCCATATATCTCCAGTTTCGACTTTATGTTCGATTAATATTTTTCCATTAGAGTCTACTATACAAACTTTTCCATCAGAAATAATTTCAAATGTTTTGTCATGTGATCCGTACTCTTCAGCCTTTTGAGCCATTAATCCTACATTAGGAACTGTCCCCATAGTTGTTGGATCAAATGCCCCATGTTTTTTACAAAATTCAATAGTTGCTGTATAAATTCCTGCATAAGAACTATCTGGTATAACAGCTTTTGTATCTTGTAGTTCTCCTAATGTATTCCACATTTGTCCTGAAGTTCGAATCATAGCTGGCATAGAAGCATCAATAATTATATCAGATGGTACGTGTAGGTTCGTAATTCCTTTTTCTGAATTTACCATTGCTATGTCTGCATTATTTGCAAGAATAGTTTCTATATCTGATAAGATTTCATTTTTCTTTTTTTTAGAAACTATTTTTAAATTACTTAATAAATTTCCAAATCCATTATTTACATCAACACCAATTTCTTCGAAAGTTTGACTATGTTTATCAAATAAGTCTTTAAAAAAGACTTTAACAGCATGGCCGAAAATAATAGGATCAGAAACCTTCATCATCGTTGCTTTCATGTGTAATGAAAATAAAACATTTTGTTTTTTAGCATCAGCTATTTCTGAATCTAAGAAAGATAGTAACGCTTTCTTATTTAAAGTTGTAGCATCTATAATCTCATCAGCTAGTAAAGAGACTTTTTCTTTTAAAATAATTTTTGTTCCATCGGCAGAAATATGTTGAATACTAATATCAGTTGCTCTATCTAATGTTAATGATTTTTCATTGTGTGCAAAATCGCCTGTATTCATTGTTGCTACATGTGTTTTAGAATTTTCGGACCAAGTTCCCATAGAATGTGGGTTCTTTTTGGCATAATTCTTAACGGCTTTTGGAGCTCTTCTATCTGAATTTCCCTCACGTAAAACAGGATTAACTGCAGAACCTTTTACTTTATTGTAACGAGCTAAAATTTCTTTATCAGAATCGTTCTTTATCTCTTCTGGAAAATTTGGGAGTGCATAACCTAATGCTTGTAATTCTTTAATAGCTTTACTTAACTGAGGTACAGAAGCACTTATATTAGGTAATTTAATTATGTTAGCTTCAGGTTTTTTAGCTAATTCACCTAATTCAGTTAATGCATCCTCTACCTTTTGATCGTCTTCCAAATAATCTTCAAAATTCGCTAATATTCTAGCTGCTAGAGAAATGTCTTTTGTTTCTATTTCTATATTAGATGAGTTTGTAAAAGCCTTTACAATTGGTAAGAAAGAACGAGTCGCCAAAGCTGGTGCTTCGTCTGTTTTGGTATAAATAATTTTCGCCATTATTTGAGTTATATTTTAATATGCCTATTGGCTCGAAATCGATTGAAATATGCTTAAAAATAAGCTGGGCAAATCTATGAATTAAGACTGATATTTTTACCATTAAAATGGTATTAATTAGAAGGTTTTTTTGCTGAATTCGGAATTAAATGACTGAATATTGAGTTTTTATTCAAAAATAAAAGCCATATTCGATAATTTCTTATAGAATATGGCTTCTGGAAATAGTTTTTATAGTGCTTTATATTTCTATAAAATCAAATAAGAATCTCTTCTTATATTTCTTTTTGCAAAGAAATTATAGCTGCTATTTCGTAGTTGAAACATCCTTGCGAATATTGTAATTAAACAATATTGGTTTTATTAATGTTTCGATTGTTTTATTCTCTTCTTTTCTATAATTAGTAATTATGAATTTTAGTATAGCTCATTACCTTCATAATTTTACAATACTTAGACATAACTTTATTTTTAGTAAAGATTTGAATTCAAACAATATATTAAAGAACTTTTTGTTGTAATAATTTATAATAATAATCAAATATATATATTATTTTAAATAATATATTGTTTTTAACTAATTAGAAATCAACAAGATATTAACTAGTGTTGTTAACATTTGTTAATGAAAAAAGCGTTGTGATTAATCACAACGCTTTTAAATACCTTTATATAAAAGAGATTATCTTCTTTTTTCAGTAATTCTAGCTTTCTTACCAGTAAGACCTCTAAAGTAGAAAATACGAGCTCTACGAACTTTTCCTCTTTTGTTTACTTCAATTTTTTGAATAGATGGTAGGTTTACAGGGAAAATTCTTTCGACCCCTACAGTTCCAGAAATTTTTCTGATTGTAAAAGTTTCAGAAAGTCCAGTTCCTCTCCTTTGAATAACAACTCCTCTAAAAAACTGAGTTCTTACTTTTTCTCCTTCTTTAATTTCGTAATACACAGTAATTGTATCACCAGCTGCAAATTCAGCAAATTCTTTTTTTGTTACAAATTCGTCTTGAACAAATTTTATTAAAGATTCCATATCTTTTAATTTAATAGGTTTTGTAAAACAACGTTCACGATTTATTCGTCAGAGGTTAATTTAGCGAGTGCAAAAATAGGATTTTTTTTTTGTTACTAAAACAAAAACTAATTATTTTTTAGTCTGATAGTTAGAGCAATAGTAAATCCAAAATTTTCTACTTTCTTTTCCATTTATTTTGATAATGATAGGCTCTAATTCAGTAATATTTTCAAAGTAATTGTCCAAAATAGGATTATGTCTTCCTAATTTATCATTATTCTTAAATTTCTTATCAGAATCAATGAATAGTGCATTTTGTTTGTTTAAAGCTGATAAATCATCACCTAAATAATCAAAATGTAACGCGGGTAAATCAATAATATTTTGTGCATATACTTTTTCTTCCATGAAAAAATTTAAACAGGCAGTTGTTTTGTAATTGTCATTAGAGAAAACAAATGTATCAATTTCTCCTTTTTTTAAATTACTTATCTCTTTAGCTAGCTCTCTCCAACCAACCCAGGTATCATCACTTTTAATGGGTATTACATAGAATATAATTTGAATACTAGCTATTATGTGAAAAGCAACAGAAATAATTATTTGAATATTTAATAATTTTTTTTTGATAAACATTGCTGCCAATATTATTCCTGTGATATAAGAAGGCATCATCCAATTTAATTTAACCCAATAAATTGGGGTAAGCGCAAAAAAACCAACAAAGGTTGGTATAAAAAATGCTAATAAAAATAAAGTTTTTGATTGTGGAATTTTATATTTCAAGATAGCCCTCTTGCAGTATTTATATGTAAAAGTTATAATGACTAAAAATAATACTGGAATTAATAAAAGCATTTGATGCCCAATAGCTCCAAAAAAGTTTTTTGGTGAAATATTAAATTCAGATATAGAATTAGTTCTTTCGGAGGATTGAAATACAAATGATGCAAATTCATTTTGATAATTCCAATACCAAACAGGAAATGAAGCAGCCAAAGAAATAATAATAGAAAACCATAACCAAGGAGATAGTATTAGTTTTCTGTATTTATTAGAGAATAAAATAAAAGATATTAGTCCAATTTGCAATAAAAGAGCAGTGTATTTTGAATTAAAAGCCAATCCCATTGCGATTCCTCCTAAAATAAAAAACCATTTTTTTTCTTCAAAAATAGCTTTATAAAGACATAATAAACTAAGTGTCCAGAATAACAATAAAGGAACATCTGGGGTAGAGTTAAATGATAGTATAGATATAAAAATTGTTGAACTCACTAATACAATAGCTCTTTGTAACTTTTGCTTTGATAAGAAGTAGAATGCTAATTTATAAAAACTCAATATGGTTAGAGAAGTAATAAAGAAATCAGTAAATTTTAATACAAAAATTGAAGTTCCAAAGATCTCCGTAAAAAAGCGAAGTATGAAACCAATCATTCCTGGATGATCAAAATATGATAATGATAAATTTTGACCATATAAATAATAGTAGGCATCTTGAGGCATCAATCCCATAAATGGAAGTAAAACCAATCTAAATAGCTGAAAACCTATAACACAAGAGATTAATTTATTACTCTTTATGATCTCTTTTATTTTTTTCAAATGATTTATTTATGGAATTTTTAGGTGATTTTATCTAATAAATCAGGTCTTATTTGTTCTGTTCTTTCATACGCTTTGTCACTCCTCCAATCTTCAATTTTAGGAAAATTTCCAGATAATAAAATATCTGGCACTTTATTTCCTTCAAAATCAGAGGGTCTTGTATATACCGGAGGGGATAATAAATTATCTTGAAATGAATCTGTCAAAGCTGATTGCTCATCTCCTATTACTCCTGGAATTAGACGAACAATAGCATCTACTAAAACAGCTGCAGCTAATTCCCCACCCGTTAAAACATAATCACCAATAGAAATCTCTTTGGTTATGTAGATGTCTCTAATCCGTTGATCTACTCCCTTATAGTGACCAGTTAATATTAAGATATTCTTTTTTAATGAAAGGGTGTTTGCACTCGATTGATTGAGTGTTTTTGCATCAGGAGTCATATAAATAACTTCATCATAAACTCGTTCTGATTGTAATTTTTTAATACAATTAGCTATAGGCTCTATCATCATTACCATTCCTGCGCCCCCGCCAAACTGAGTATCATCTATTTGTTTGTAATTGCCCAAACCATAAGCACGTAAATCGTGAATTATAATTTCTGCTAAACCTTTTTCTTTTGCACGCTTAATTATAGAATGATTAAATGGACTTTCTAATAATCCTGGTGCTACTGAAATAATATCTATTCGCATATTACAAATGTATGATTTTTGTTAAAGAATAAATAAACTTTATTATTATTCAATTAATTAGGTTTTTTATTCTTTAACAAAAACCATACAATGCTGCCAAGGAAGATTCTCAATATTTTCTTTAAGTTTAAAACCAGCAGCTTCCATTTCTTTAACAGCTTGTTTTTCAGTCATTTTATGTATTTTTTTGATAGGAACTTTTGAATCTTCATCTCTATATTCTATTAAGAATAATTGTCCATTGGGCTTCAATGCGTTTTTCATTGAAGCAATCATCTCTGAAGGGAAATTAAACTCATGATATACGTCAACCATTAAAATTTTATCAACTGAATTTTTAGGTAAATGAACACCTTTTTCACTTCCTAGAATTGTTTCAATATTTCTAATTTTGCGAGACTCTTTGCTCTTTTCAATCGCCATTAACATTTCTTCTTGAATATCCACTGCATAAACCAGGCCTTTTTTAGCTAACGGTGCCATCCTAAAAGCATGATACCCAGAACCAGCTCCAATATCTGCAATAGTATCATTTAATTTAATTCTCATGTTTTTAATCAAATTAGAAACATTTTCTTCTTTTTCTCGATCGGATCTTTCAAGCCAACCAATTCCTTCAAATCCCATTACATAGGCAATTTCTCTGCCCATGTACCACTTTCCAATTCCGTTATTATCTCCAATTTTAAAAGTGTATTTTTTATCAGTATTGAACTTTTGTCCAACACTATTATTTGAGATTAGTAAAGCAGTAAATAATAAAAGAATAGTAATTTTTTTCATCATATAAATTTAACTCAATTCTTAGTAAAATCAGATAAAATTTATAATTTAAAATAAAAAAAAAGCTCAGTTTTGAAACTGAGCTTTTAATTATTAAAAAAGAGTTGAAATTATTTTACATCCATTAATTCAACATCAAAAATTAAAGTAGCACCCGGAGGAATTACTCCACCAGCACCAGCATCACCATAGGCGAGGTCCGACGGAATTACAAAACGCGCTTTATCTCCAACTTTTAATAATTGAATTCCTTCATCCCAACCTGAGATTACTTGACCTAGACCTACATTAAAATCTATTGGCTCTTTTCTTTTGTATGAAGAATCAAAAACAGTACCATCTAACAATTGACCTTTATAATGTACGGAAACACCAGCACCCTTTGTTGCTTGTTTTCCTGTTCCTTTTTGTAATATTTGATAACGTAAACCACTATCGGTTTCATCATATCCTGCTGCAACTGTATCTAGCAAAGCTTTTTGTTTTGCTTTTTCTTCTGCTTCACGTCCTTCTCTAGATCCTTCAAAAGTTCTAAAAGCTTCAACAGCGTTGAATTTCTCCGCATCTGCACCTATTCTTAGGATTTTCACTGAAGTTAATTCATCGCCTTGTCCAATTGTATCAACTATATCTTGCCCTTCAACTACGCTTCCAAAAACAGTATGTTTATTGTCTAGCCATGGGGTTGGAATGTGAGTTATGTAAAACTGACTTCCATTTGTTGCAGGACCAGAGTTCGCCATTGCTAATTTCCCTGGAGTATCGTGTTTTAAATCTGTATGAAATTCATCATCAAACTTATATCCTGGGTTACCAGTTCCAGTTCCTTGAGGACAGCCCCCTTGAATCATAAAATCTGGAATAACTCTATGGAATTTTAATCCGTCATAATATGGCGTTCCTTGAGCTTTTACTGAGTTTTCTAAATTCCCTTCAGATAAAGCTACAAAGTTACCTACGGTTCCTGGTGTTTTTTCTTCTTCTAATTTTACTAAAATATCACCTTTTGAAGTAGTGAATTTTGCATATATACCATTATTCATAATTAATTAATTTTTAGTTTTTAAATTCGCTTGTGAAATGTAATTTTACTGTTGGGTATTTACTCTGTGTCATTTGTATAGTAAAAGCAGAATCTGCTAAAAACACTAATTGACCTTGTTTGTCTTTTGCTAAAAAGCGTTGCTTAACTCTTTTAAAGTTAATAAATTCTGCATTTTTAAAATCCTCAGGCTCTACCCAACAAGCTTTATGAACTTGAAGGTTTTCATAGCTACACTTTGCACCATATTCGTGTTCTAAACGATATTGTATTACTTCATATTGAAGTGCTCCAACTGTTCCAATTACTTTTCTTCCATTAGTATCTAGGGTAAATAATTGAGCAACACCTTCATCCATTAATTGGTCCAAACCTTTAAATAATTGTTTAGACTTCATTGGATCTGCATTATTTACATAACGAAAATGTTCTGGAGAAAAACTAGGGATTCCTTTAAAGTTTAATTGCTCTCCTTCAGTGAGTGTATCTCCAATTTTAAAACTACCAGTATCATGAATTCCAACTATGTCTCCAGGGAAAGATTCGTCTACAATTTCTTTCTTTTCAGCAAAAAAAGCATTGGGACTAGAAAATTTTACTTTTTTACCATTTCTAACGTGTAGATAAGGAGAATTTCTTTTAAATATTCCGGAAACTATCTTTATAAAAGCTAATCTATCTCTATGTTTAGGATCCATATTTGCATGAATTTTAAAAACGAATCCTGTCATTTTTTCTTCCTTGGAATCTACCAAACGTTCTTCGGCTTTTTTAGGAAGTGGGGCGGGAGCAATCTCAATAAACGCGTCTAATAATTCTTTCACACCAAAATTATTAAGAGCAGAACCAAAAAAAACAGGTTGTAATTTCCCGTTTAAATATTCTTCTTGATTGTAATTAGGATATACTTCATCAATTAATTCAACATCTTCACGTAAAGTTTGTGCAGAGTTCTCTCCAATAATTTCGTCTAACTGACTATTTGATAAGTCGTTAAATTCTATTCCTTCAGAAATAGATGTTTTATTGTCACCAGAAAAAAGGTTCAATTTTTTTTCCCAAATATTATAAATTCCTTTGAAGTCGTATCCCATACCTATCGGGAAGCTCATTGGAGTAACACGTAACCCTAATTTTTGCTCTACTTCATCAAGTAAATCAAAAGCATCTTTACCTTCTCTATCTAATTTATTGATAAAAACAAGCATTGGTATGCTACGCATTCTACATACTTGAACTAACTTTTCAGTTTGTGGTTCTACACCTTTAGCAACATCAATTACTACAATTACACTGTCAACAGCTGTTAAAGTTCTAAAAGTGTCCTCTGCAAAGTCTTTATGACCAGGAGTATCAAGAATATTTATTTTTTTATCTTTATAAATAAAAGCTAAAACAGAAGTAGCAACAGAAATCCCACGTTGACGTTCAATTTCCATAAAATCAGATGTGGCACCTTTTTTTATTTTATTATTTTTCACAGCACCTGCCTCTTGGATAGCACCACCAAAAAGTAATAACTTTTCTGTTAAGGTTGTTTTTCCAGCATCTGGATGCGAAATAATTCCGAATGTTCTTCTACGTTTAATTTCTTCTAAAAAACTCATTAATGAAAATTAGGATGCAAAGATACGTTTTACAACTGCAATTATCAATCTAAAATTTCGACTTCCATATTTACATCTTCCTCTGGCCATTCGTCAACTCCGACTTTTAATTTTGCGATTTTATCCATGGTAGAAAATCCTGAAATAACTTCACCAAAAACAGTATGTTCATTATTTAAATGATGAGCTCCATTCCTATTTTGAACAATATAAAACTCAAATGGACTAGATACCTTAAGTGGGTTTTTTTTCCAACTTCTTGCGGCGGCTAATGCACCATATTTATGTTTTCTATTTTCTCTAAATTCTCTAGGTAATTTATAATTACCATATTTATATCTATCTTTTACTGTCTGAAAATTATCGGAATTTCCTCCTTGAATAACAAAGTTTTTCGCAATTCTATAAAAAACAGTAGTGTTAAAGTATTTGATTTTAGTTAGAAAAATAAAATTTGCTCTGTGTAAAGGTGTGTCGTTGTATAATTTAATTTTAATATTCCCGTAATCAGTTTTTATTATAACTTTCGTGTCCTTATTTTGTTGACCATATTCTTTAAAAAAACTAGTGACATTATTTTTATTTAAACTATCCCAAGCTTTTTTAATTTCTTTTTTCACAGGCATTTCATAAGAAATTATATCTTCAGCAGGAGAGATATTATTTTCTTTTAATTGACACTGATAAAAAGTTATTAATGAAATAATAAAAGGAATTATTACAGGAAATTTCATATTCGAAACTTATTTTTAGTATTTGTAAATATAAATCATCAGCATAAATAAATTATTAATTTAAGTTGTTTTCTATTTTTTTTATCAATTAATGATATTTGATTTCATTATATTTGTAAATATGGAAGAACAAGTGATTCTGGTAGATGAAAACGACAATCAAATTGGATTGATGCCAAAAATGGAAGCACATGAAAAAGCTATTTTACACAGAGCATTTTCAGTTTTTGTTTTTAATACAAAAGGAGAGTTAATGTTACAGCAAAGAGCTGCTCATAAATACCATTCGCCATTACTTTGGACAAATACTTGCTGTTCACATCAAAGAGATGAAGAAACCAACTTGGACGCTGGTAAAAGAAGATTACAAGAAGAAATGGGTATAAAAACTAATTTAAAAGAAGTTTTTTCTTTTGTGTACAAAGCGGCTTTTGATAACGGCTTAACAGAGCATGAGTTAGATCATGTTATGGTAGGTAGTTTTGAAGGGGTACCTGACATAAATCTTGAAGAAGTGGAAAATTACAAATGGATGCTTTTAGAAGACGTAAAAAAAGATATTGAAGACAAACCAGAGATATATACAGCTTGGTTTAAAATTATTTTTAAAGAATCTTATCAAAAATTAAAAAATGCCTAAAGTTACCGTACACAGAAAAGCACATTTTAATAGTGCACACAGATTATACAGAAAAGATTGGTCCAATGAAAAAAACTTTGAAGTTTTTAATAAGTGTAGTAATCCCCATTTTCATGGTCATAATTATGAATTAATAGTATCTTTAACTGGAGATATTGACCAAGAAACAGGTTATGTTTATGATTTAGGTATTTTGAAAAATCATATAAAATCTGAAATAGAAGAGGCTTTTGATCATAAGAACTTAAATATTGAAGTTCCGGAGTTTAAAGACTTAAATCCAACAGCTGAAAACATTTCAGTTGTTATTTATGGTAAATTAAGAAAGCTTTTACCTAATAATTTAGATTTAAAAGTTACATTGTATGAAACTCCAAGGAATTTTGTGACATATTCTGGAGAATAAAAAAAGTATGAAAATAATTGCAATGATTCCTGCACGATATAGTGCAACTCGTTTTCCTGGTAAATTAATGAAAAATTTGGGAGGAAAAACAGTTATTCTAACCACCTATGAAGCTACTGTAAACACCAACTTATTTGATGAGGTTTATGTAGTAACAGATTCTGAAATTATTTTTAATAATATTTCTGAAGCTGGAGGAAAAGTAATCATGAGTATAAAAGATCATGAATGTGGTTCTGATAGAATTGCAGAAGTTGTCGAAAATTTAGATGTAGATGTTGTTGTTAATGTTCAAGGTGATGAACCATTTATAGATGTTGTCTCTTTATCTAAGCTGATAGAAGTTTTTAAAAATGATATTAATAAAGAGATAGATTTAGCCTCATTAAAAGTAGAAATTTTAAATAAAGATGATATTCTTAACCCTAACAATGTAAAAGTAATTACAGATAATTTTGGATTTGCGTTATATTTCTCTAGAAGTATAATTCCATTTAATAGAGCTAATGATCTTAATGTAAAATATTATAAACATAAAGGAGTTTATGCTTTTAGAAAAAAGACTTTAATAGATTTTTATCATACGGACTTAACACCACTTGAAGCTTCAGAAAAAATAGAAGCTTTACGTTATTTAGAAGTAGGTAAAAAAATTAAGATGATTGAAACTGAAATTGAATCTATTGGTATTGATACTCCGGAAGATTTAGAAAAAGCTAAAAAACATCTGAATTTATAGTGAATCTTAAAATTTACAAGGACATAAAAGTAATTGCTTTTGATGCAGATGATACATTATGGGCAAATGAAACCTATTTTAGAGATGCAGAACAAGAATTTGCTACAATATTATCTAAATATCAATCTAAAATAAAAATAGACAATGAGCTTTTTAATAAAGAAATAGAAAATTTAAAACTCTATGGATATGGAGTTAAAGGTTTTGTGTTATCGATGTTAGAATCTGCATTAGAGATTTCTAATTATCAAATTAATCAAGAGGATATTGGCAAAATATTAAATATTGGTAAAGCTATGCTCGATAAGCCAATAAAACTATTAGATGATATAGAACTTGTATTACAATCATTACAGACTAATTATAAAGTCATATTAGCTACTAAAGGAGATTTATTAGATCAAGAACGAAAGTTAGAAAAATCCGGTTTGTTAAAATATTTTCATCATGTAGAAGTAATGAGTGATAAAAAAGCAATAAACTATCTTAAGTTAATAGCATGTTTAGATATTAAACCAAACGAGTTATTGATGATTGGGAACTCTTTGAAATCTGACGTTTTACCATTGATAGAGATAGGTGCAGAAGCAATTCATATACCTTTTCACACCACTTGGATTCATGAAGAAATTTCTGAACTAGAGAAATCATTAATAGATTATAAAACTGTTTTAAATATAAAAGAAGTTTTAACGCTCTTTTAAATAAATAAACTATTTTTGCAACAATAAATAAAAAATATTATGGCAAGCATAAAAAACTTAAAAAAAGATATCAATTATACTTTAGGAGATTTAATTGAAGAATGTTACGTTTATCAATTATTAAACCCAAAAGCAGATGTAAAAGCTTCTGAAGCACTTATTGATGATGCAATTGCTACTTTTGACGATTTAATTGCAAAATTAAACGCTAAAAATGTAGAAAACAAAAAAGCACATTTTCAAGGAATAAGTTCAGAATTAGAGACAAAAGCTTCTGCTTTAGTTTCTAAAATTAACGCTTTATAAGACAAGGAAATTAAATTTTATTTAAACGATTCTCATTTTGAGAATCGTTTTTGTTTACAACAATATTTAACGTAAGTTTTCGTTATTGTATAAATGATTTTAAATTTATATGGCAAGAGCAATGTTCGAGTACTCCAAAACGGTTCTTAAAAAGGTTAGTTTTAGTTCAGATTTGTTCTGTAAGGAATTAGAAAAAGCCTTAGCAAGATTATTGCCTCACGAAATAAATGAATTGAGTATATGGCTAAAACTATTCATAAATAATAAGCCAGAACTACATATTTGCATGAATTTGATTAAGTAAAATATACTATTTTCTGCCTCTAAACTTCCTCATTACTTTTCTACCAAAATCCCTCTCGGCAATTTGTAATTTTAAGATTTTTTTATAAGAAATGATACTCGTTAATTTTTTGAGAAACTTTTTTCTTTCAATGTAAACTTTTTCGGAAGCGTCTAAATCTTTTTCTACTAATTTTTTAGCTTCAGATTCTGAAAGGGAATTATAATTTTTTTTAGCTTCCAATTTGCTATTAAACTTTTTCATTATAATATTTCTACTATTATAAATATTTCTTTGGTGAGAATTGTAGACTGGCCAAAATTTTTCTGCTTCTTCAATAGTTAAATCTAGCTCCTTTGTTAAGTAGCCTATTTTTAGACTCTTAATTGTCTCTTTTCGATCTTTATCCTGTGCGCTTAGAGCGGAGCAAAAAGCGAAAATCACAAAAAGATTAAATATGTATTTTTTCATTTTAGTACAGTTCATTTATAATTATTAAATCATAATCAGTATATATATAATCTTCAATTTTAAGGTTATCAATATATGTAAATTCTAAATCGTCATCTAACGAGTTAACATCATAGATTAAAGAGTTTATGTCTTCATCATTAATACTATTTGAGTTATTCATTAACCAATTTTCTATTTCATTATTTGTAATAGAACTAAAATCGATTAGATTTGTTTTATTATAATTAAAAGAATTTACCCCAATAAATAAAATAATAGAAGCAGCTGCAGAAATAGGAATAATTTTTAAAGCCAATTTTTTAAAAGAAATTAATTTTTCTTTTCGTTGCTTTAATTCTATTTTTCTAGTAATTTTTTCCTCTAAATTATCGAAATAATCTGATGGTATTTCAAACGACTTTTTCTTTATATTTTCATCTTGAAATAAACGAATTGAAAAATCATTTTCTATTTCTTCAAAATAGTTTAAAGAAACAGTGAATCCTGATTCTTTTCCAACCTTTTGGTAGATAAAATTTTCGCTATTTAATTTATCTTTGTTCATTATTACTTAGACTTTTAGTTTAAAAAAAGGTTTAATCGGTTTTTTTAATAAAATTCTCTATCTTTTTTACAGCGTGAAAATATGACGCTTTGAGTGAACCAACAGAAGTTTCTAATATTTCTGATATTTGATTATATTTTAAGTCATCATAATATTTCATATTAAAAACTAATTTTTGTTTAGGTGGTAATGTTGCTATTGCCTTTTGTAAAACTATTTGAATTTCATCTCCAGAGAAATAAATATCACTTTGAAGATTTGACGCTAAATCTATATATACCTCAGTAATATCTATTTTTTTTTCTTTAGCTCTCTTTTTTATAAATGTTAAAGATTCATTTGATGCTATTCTATACATCCATGAATATAATTTACTTTCTTCTTTAAATGTATCTATATTTTTAAAAACTTTAATGAAAGTATTTTGTAAAACATCATTAGCATCATCATGTGAAATTACAATTTTACGAATATGCCAATAAAGCGCCTCTTTATATTGTGATATTAAATCACGAAAGGCTGCGTCTTTATTTTTTTTATTTTTTAATTGTTTAACTAATGTTACTTCGTCTATCAAGTATATTGAATTTTTATATTAGACGATTTTATAAGGAAAAAGTTTAATTCAGATAATATTATCTTCTAGCTTTTGCTCTAGAATATCCAAAAAGTTTTTTTTCTTTTATAGTTTTAGCGATTCCTTCGGGTAACATTTCTTCCCAACCTTTTTCGCCTTTAACAATCATTTTTAGGACTGTCCTAGAGAATATATCTAAAATTTCTGGCTCGAAATTATCAATATTCACAAGTTTACCATTCTTATGGAAGAATTTATATAACTCTTTCATTCTAGGGTGGACTTTTAGATTTTGACTATTTATGTATTCTCCTGTTTTTTGATCGTGATACGGATACATATATACTTTTAAATCTCTGTAGAAAAGTTTTCCAAATGCTTCTAAAATCCCACCACTTAAATCACGATAATATTTTTCATCAAAAATTTGGATTAAATTATACACCCCCATTGCAAGACCCATCCTTTCTTTGGTAAACTCACTAAAATATTCAACTAATTTAAAATATTGTTGAAAATTAGTAATTATTACATTTTGACCTAAAGAACATAACAATTCAGCTCTATCTAAGAAATCTCTTTCATTAATTTCTCCTTCCGCACGAAGGTTACTAAGTGTAATTTCAAAAATGACTTGTGTATTTTCTTCAGAAACTTTATTTTCTGATAAGAAAAGTTTTTTTGACTTTTCATACATATCCATATTTACTTTAGTCACCGGTCTAAAACTACCTCTTAATGCTAAAATATTTTTTTTATAAAGAACTTGAGCTGGTAAAAGATTGTTTCCGTCAGGCCCAAACATAACTGCGTTTGTCATTCCGTTTTTAAGTAGTTGTAGGCTCATCAAACGATTATCTACATACATAAAACGTGGTCCAGAAAAATTAACCATATCAATTTCTAATTGATCTGCATCTAAATTATCATAAAAAGATTTTACTAATTCTTTAGGATTGTCATTTAAGTAAAAAGCACCATGAATTAGATTTACACCCAGAATACCTAATGTTTCTTGTTGAAGTCTGGCGTCAGTTTCTTTAAAACGTAAGTGTAAAACTATTTCGTTGTATTCTTCTAGAGGATCTAATTGAAAGCGAATTCCGACCCAACCATGACCTTTAAATTTTTTAGCAAAATCTATAGTTGCAACCGTATTTGCGTAAGAGAAAAATAATTTACCTGGGTGTTTATTCCTACTTAAACGATCTTCAATTAAATCAATTTCGTGTCTAAGCATCCTTTTTAAACGAGGTTCTGTAACATATCTTTTGTCCTCCTCGATACCGTAAATCGCATCAGAAAAATCTTTATCATATGCACTCATTGCTTTTGCAATAGTACCAGAAGAAGCACCTGCTCTAAAAAAATTCCTTACAGTCTCTTGCCCAGCACCAATTTCAGCAAATGTTCCATAAATATCTGTATTTAAGTTAATCCTTAAAGATTTACTTTTCGTTGGTGGTATGTTACTTATTTTTTGATCTCCTTTTAAAGAAATTGCCATAATATATTTTTATAAACTCTAACAAATGTAGTAAATTAGAATGCTATCCGTCAATTTTTATCCTATTTTTGTTATGTGATAAAACAAGATCCAACACAATTTAGGATTACTTTTTTAGGCACTGGAACTTCTACAGGAGTACCAATGATTGCTAATAATCATCCAGTTTGTATGTCTGAAAATCAAAAAGACAAACGTTTGCGTTCCTCAATTTTAATTTCTTGGGATAATGTTAACTATGTTATTGATTGTGGACCTGATTTTAGGCAGCAAATGTTGCGCGAAAATATTCGTTCTATCGATGGTGTTTTGTTTACACATGAGCATTCCGATCATACTGCTGGTATAGATGATTTAAGACCCTATTGTTTTCAATTAGGAGAAGTTCCTGTATATCTAGATAAATTAACTTTAAAAAGTCTGGAGCAGCGTTTTCAATATATTTTTGCTATTGAGAATAGATACCCAAGTGCACCTAGAATTCAAATAAACATGGTTGATAGTAATCAGTTTATGCTAAATAACATAAAAGTTATTCCTATTAAAGCTCTTCATGGTGAGTTACCTATCACTTGTTATCGTTTTAATAATTTTGCATACTTAACAGATGTAAAGACGATAAGTTCAATCGAAAAAAATAAACTAAAGAATCTAGACTTATTAATTGTGAATGCATTGAGAATTGAGGAGCACCCTACACACTTTAATTTAGAGGAAGCGTTAGCTTTTGTAGATGAAATTAAACCTAAAAAAACATACTTCACTCATATAAGTCACAAGTTAGGTTTACATAATGAAGTTCAAAAAGAATTACCAGAAAATATTTTTTTAGCTTTTGATGGATTAAGGATTGAAGTTTAAAAAAATCATACATTCATAACCTTTCCCTAAAGTATTTATATTCATTTTTGATAGTGGCATAAGAATTGAAATATAGTATATAAATAACTATTAATCTATAATTAAGTAACTGATTGTTAGTTATTTGTTTATTAAAGAACATATATTGATTAATCAATATTAAAAAAAAATGTCAGTTTGACATATATATAAACTATGAGTAAGCCAAAAATAACCACTTTAGACAGTATGTCTTTACACAGTGTACTTAACGAAGATTCTGAGTTAATCCCTTTAATGACTCCAGAGGATGAGGAGATTATTAATAAAGAAAGTGTACCTGAAACTTTATCTATTTTGCCTCTAAGAAATACTGTTTTGTTTCCAGGAGTTGTAATACCGATTACAGCCGGAAGGGATAAGTCTATTCAATTAATTAAAGATGCTAATAAAGGTGACAAAGTAATTGGAGTAGTGGCACAAAGAAATGAAGATGTAGAAGAACCAACATTAAAAGATATTCATACTACAGGAGTTGTAGCTCAAATATTACGTGTTTTAAAAATGCCTGATGGAAATACAACAGTTATTATTCAAGGTAAGAAACGTTTTCAAATTGACACTATAATTCAAGACAAACCATATTTAAGAGCTACCGTAAAGGAAGCGACTGAGGATAAATTAATTGAAGATGAAAAAGAGTTTAAAGCTATTATTGATTCAATAAAAGAACAAGCTTTAGAGGTGATAAAAGAAAATCCAATGTTGCCTTCAGAAGCATCTTTTGCTATAAAAAATATTCAATCAGATTCCTTTTTGATCAATTTTATCTCATCAAATATGGATCTAAGTGTTGCTAAAAAACAATTAATCTTAGAAAAAGATAATTTAAAAGAGCGCGCTTTATTGGCCTTGAAAAACTTAAATAAAGAACTTCAAAAATTACAATTACGAAATGACATTCAATCTAAAACAAGAGAGGACCTAGATCAACAGCAAAGAGAATATTATTTAAATCAGCAATTAAAAACTATTCAAGAAGAGTTGGGTGGTGTTTCTAATGACCAGGAGTTAGAAGAAATGCGTTTAAAAGCTAAAAAGAAAAAATGGAATAAAGAGGTAAAAGACACTTTTGATAAAGAACTAGCAAGATTACGAAGAATGAATCCTCAAATGGCAGATTATGGTGTTCAACGTAATTATTTAGAATTATTATTAGAATTACCATGGGGAGAGTTTTCTGAAGATAAATTTGATTTAAAACGAGCTGTAAAAATATTAGATAGAGACCATTTCGGCTTAGAAAAAGTTAAAGAAAGAATCATTGAGCATCTGGCTGTTTTAAAGCTAAGGAAAGATATGAAATCACCAATTATCTGTTTATATGGTCCTCCAGGAGTAGGTAAAACTTCTTTAGGTAAATCTGTAGCAGAGGCTTTGGGACGAAAATATGTAAGAATGTCTTTAGGTGGTTTACGTGATGAATCAGAAATCCGTGGACATAGAAAAACATATATTGGAGCAATGCCAGGAAGGTTGATCCAGAATTTAAAAAAAGCAGGAACATCTAATCCTGTTTTTGTGTTAGATGAGATTGATAAAATAGGTCAAAGTCAACAAGGAGATCCATCCTCAGCAATGTTAGAAGTATTAGATCCTGAGCAAAATACTGCTTTTTATGACAATTACTTAGAAGTAGGTTTCGATTTATCTAAAGTCCTATTTATTGCTACGGCAAATAATATTGGTCAAGTGCCTTGGGCACTAAGAGATAGAATGGAGTTAATAAATGTTACAGGGTATACCATTGAAGAGAAGATAGAAATTGCTAAAAAATATTTATTACCAAAACAATTAAAAGAACATGGATTAACTTCTGATCATTTAAAGTTAGCTAAAGCTCAAATAGAAAAAGTTGTTATTGGGTACACGCGTGAATCTGGTGTGAGAGGTTTAGAGAAGCAAATAGCTAAAGTAGTCCGTTTTGCAGCAAAATCTATAGCTTTAGAAGAAGAATACAATATTATAATTACTACAGATAAAATTGAAGATATTTTAGGTCCCCCACGTTTAGAAAGAGATAAATATGAAAATAATGGGGTAGCAGGAGTCGTTACAGGTTTAGCTTGGACATCTGTCGGAGGTGACATCTTATTCATTGAATCTATTTTATCCAAAGGCAAAGGAACTCTTTCTATTACAGGTAATCTTGGGAAGGTTATGAAAGAGTCTGCTACAATTGCTATGGAATATATTAAGGCAAACGCTGATGAATTTGGAGTAAAACCTGAGGTTTTAGAGAAGTATAATGTACATATTCATGTACCAGAAGGGGCTACTCCAAAAGATGGTCCAAGCGCGGGTATTACTATGTTAACCTCTTTAATCTCCTCATTTACTCAACGTAAAGTTAAAAACAAACTAGCAATGACAGGAGAAATTACTTTGCGTGGAAAAGTACTGCCTGTTGGAGGGATTAAAGAGAAGATATTAGCAGCTAAAAGAGCAAATATCAAAGAAATAATTTTGTGTGCAGAAAACAGAAAGGATATTTTAGAAATAAAAGAAAGTTATTTAAAAGGTCTTACATTTCACTATGTAAATGAAATGAAAGAAGTAATAGATATTGCTCTAACAAAGCAAAAGGTGAAAAATGCTAAAAAATTACTATAAAGAATAACTAGGACTTGAATCTACATCGAGAATAATTAACCAATTTTATTAAAAAAGTTTTAATATTATCAAATAATCATATTAATGAAAAGAAGATTTACAACATTTGAAATTATAGTTTCAATTATAGTTGTATCTATAATATTTATTTTTATAATCTTTTAAAAATAGCTTCATAATAAGTGTTGTAAAGATTATAATAATGCTTTAATAAGGTTCTAAAGGCTATAAGTTTTCTAATGAGCCAACAATTAAACTACAAAATCTGTGCAAGTGTTAATTAACATCTAAATTATTCAAGTGGCTTGCAAGTGAAAATCCCATGCTAAAACAACCTTGTAATAAATAGCCACCCGTTGGAGCATACCAATCTAACATTTCACCAATAGCGTAAGAATTATTTATTTTCTTTAAATGAAAGTTTTCATTTATTTCATCTAAATCTATGCCACCTAGGGAGGATATTGCTTCTTCTAATTTACCGGCAGACTTAATAATAATAGGTATAGCTTTTATTTTTTTTAATATCAAATCAGGGTTTGAAAAAGTATTTTTATCAGAGAATTGTTTTAAAATACTGATAGCAGTTCTGTCTAAATTTAAATCTTTTTTTAAAATATCTGTTATCTTAGATTCTCGGCTATTTTTGTATTTAATTTTTAATTGCTCAATTGTCAAAGTAGGTTTTAAATCTAAATAAATCTGAGCATTTACTTGATTTAATAGTTTGTCTTGTATTTTTTTACTTAAAGCATAAATAGCATTACCCTCAAGGCCAAACTTAGAAACAACTAACTCTCCTTTAGAAACGCAGTCATCAAAAGCTAAAGCGATATTCTTTAAAGGTTTTCCTTCATGTATTTTAATAAATTTTTTATTCCAGTCTACTTCAAAAGCACAATTTGCTGCTCTGAATGGTGCTATATTTACGCCTTTTTCTTTAAACTGATTACTCCATAATCCGTCAGAACCAGTTACCTTCCAACTAGCTCCACCGAGAGCAAATACAATAATATCAGATTTAATACTCTCAGAATCTTCAAAGTTTAAATTACCTTCATCATCCCAACCTGACCATTTTTTATTTAATTGAAATTCTATTTTTTTAGCAGATATAAGCTCAATAATTTTTTTGAGTACCTGAATTGGTTTTATGTCAAATTCTGGAAAAACTCGATTACTTGATCCTATGAATGTTGGGATATCTTCCTTATTAAGCCAGTTTATAAGATCTTTATTAGTAAACTTATTAATTATGGGACCCATAAATTTACTAGGGTGATATTGATTTATAAGTTCATCTGGAGATGAATTATAAGTTAAGTTTAAACCACCTTCCCCAGCCACTAAAAACTTTCTACCAACAGTTTTTTTCTTTTCATATATTACCACTTGATATTTATCGATATTTATTTGAGCCGCAAGCATCAGTGCAGCAGGTCCTCCTCCGATAATTGTTAGCTTTTTCATCTAATTTAAAAAGTGGTTACAATAAAGTATGGTGTTCTTATAAATTATTTAAAGAATTCTTTCGAACTTTCCCAATGAACATCCATTTCAGCTAGAGACATGTCTGAAAGATTTTTGCCTTCTTTTTTTGCTGCTTTCTCCAAAAATTGAAAACGATTTATAAATTTTTTATTTGTTTTCTCTAAAGCATTTTCTGGATTTACATCAATAAAACGAGCATAATTAATCATAGAAAATAAAACATCCCCAAATTCTTTTTCAGTATTTTCTTTATTTCCTGTCTTAATCTCTTCATTTAACTCTGTTAGTTCTTCTTGGACTTTTTCCCAAACCTGAGAGGGTTCTTCCCAATCAAATCCGACCCCAGCTACTTTTTCTTGAATTCTAGAAGCTTTGACAACTGCAGGAAGACCATTGGGTACTCCTTCTAAAACAGACTCTCTTCCTTCATTAAGTTTTAATTGTTCCCAATTTCGCTTTACATCATGCTCATTTTCAACTTTTACACCACCATAAATATGTGGATGTCTACTTATAAGTTTATCGGAAATCGAATTGGCAACATCTCCAATATCGAAAGCTTCTTTTTCGCTTCCAATTTTAGAATAAAAAACAATATGCAATAATATATCGCCTAATTCTTTTTTTATTTCTTGTAAATCATTTTTTAGGATGGCATCAGCAAGTTCATATGTTTCTTCTATTGTAAGGTGACGAAGACTTTCTAAAGTTTGCTTTTTATCCCAAGGACACTTCTCTCGAAGCTCATCCATGATGTCTAATAAACGATTGAAAGCTGCTAACTGATCTTTTCTTGTATTCATTTTATACTTCTACTTCTTTTTCTTCAGAAGTTGATTCAATTTTAGAAAAATCTAAACCAGCTTTTACTAAAATATTATACCATTGTATTACTTTTTTGATGTTAGAGGTATAAACTCTTTCTTCATCATATTCAGGTAATACTTCTGAAAAATAATTTTCTAATTTTTTACTACTTTCTTTATGAGAAATTGACTTATTACCCTCTTCTTTTGTGAATATTTTTTTAAATACTTCTAGTAATAATACCTCTTCTTCATAGGTGTAAATAGCAATATTTTCTAACATGCTAATATTTTGAGTAGAAGTGATTGGGAATCTTTTTTTATCATTTAAAGATTCTACAATAACACCAGTTTTTGTTTGGGAAACAACATTAAATAAACCTGGTTTTCCAGTAACTGCAATAATTTTATTAAATTCCATTTGTATTTTTTTTATATCTATATTAAAAGACTAATTACCTTTCTTTAAATTAGGAAAACGCATTCTATAGTCTGATTTTATTTTTCCTTTAGAGATGTTTTCTAATTTCTTTTTTATAATTCTTTTCTTTAATGAAGATAGTTTATCAGTAAATAAAACACCTTCAATATGATCATATTCATGCTGAAAAACTCTAGCAGCTAATCCATTTAAAGTTTCGGTATGTTCTTTAAAATTCTCATCTGTATATTTAATCGTGATTTTCTCTTGTCGATAAACATCTTCTCGAACATCAGGAATACTCAGACAACCTTCATTAAAAACCCATTCTTTCCCTTCTTCTTTTATGATTTTTGCATTTATAAAAACTTTATTGAAATTTTTTAAAACGTCTCTATCTTCTTCTGATAAATCATCGTCATCAGCAAATGGAGAAGCATCTATAAGAAACAAACGAATAGACTTCCCAATCTGAGGAGCAGCTAAACCAACTCCAGATGCATTATACATTGTCTCTTTCATGTTAGAAATTAATTTTTCTAACTCAGGATAGTTATCA
Source organism: uncultured Polaribacter sp. (assembly GCA_913047375.1). GTDB lineage: Bacteria > Bacteroidota > Bacteroidia > Flavobacteriales > Flavobacteriaceae > Polaribacter. The sequence continues at coordinate 37,778 of CAJWTV010000005.1, read as the reverse complement.
TCGATTTCAACCCCAACTTTTCTTAAAACAGGGTCTCCGTAAGCAACAATTGGTAATATCATTTATTCTTCTTTTAGGGAATGCAAAAATACAATTTACAATTATTAATCTTCAATTTTAAATTGTGAATTTATTTTTTAGTGAATTTGAATATTTTTTATTGATTATATAAATAAGATTGTAAAATTATTGTGGCACTAATTTCATCAACTAAAGCTTTGTTTTTACGTTGAGTTTTATTTAAACCACTGTCAATCATTGTTTGAAAAGCCATTTTGGAAGTAAAGCGCTCGTCAACTCTAAGCATCGGTATTTGTGGAATCTGCTTTTCTAACTTTTTTAAAAAAGGAACTATCAATTCTTCACTTTCACTGTCAGAATTATTCATTTGCTTTGGTTTTCCAACTAAAAATAAATCAACTTTCTCAGTTGAAATATATTTTTTTAAAAAAATGAAAATATCTTTCGTATCGATAGTTGTTAGACCAGACGCGATAATTTGCATTTCGTCTGTAATAGCAATACCAGTTCTTTTCTTTCCATAATCAATAGCCAAAATTCTTCCCAAATTATAAAGTTTTTTACAAAAATACGAAATTAAACAACGAAAGGTATTTTGTTTAAATAACGTATATTTGTCTTGATTTTATTGATAAATTTATATTTGTAAAAATTTAATAATTAACATGAAAAATATTAGAAAAATTATAGAATCAGCTTGGGATAATCGTGATTTATTGAAGGAAGAAACAACAATAAATACCATAAGAAAAGTTGTTGATTTATTAGACAAAGGAGAGTTAAGAGTTGCTGAACCAACTTCAGGTGGCTGGCAAGTAAATGAGTGGGTTAAAAAAGCCGTTGTTTTATATTTTCCAATACAGAAAATGGAAACTTTAGAAGCTGGTATTTTTGAATATCATGATAAAATACCATTAAAAAGAAATTTTGCAGAAAGAGGTATCCGAGTTGTACCTAATGCAGTTGCAAGACATGGCGCTTATATTTCTTCAGGGACAATATTAATGCCTAGTTATGTTAATATAGGAGCATATGTAGATGAAGGAACTATGGTAGACACTTGGGCAACAGTTGGTTCCTGTGCTCAAATTGGCAAGAATGTGCATTTATCTGGAGGTGTAGGAATTGGTGGTGTTTTAGAACCTTTACAGGCATCTCCCGTTATTATTGAAGACGGCGCTTTTATAGGGTCTAGATGTATTGTTGTAGAGGGGGTGAAAGTTGAAAAAGAAGCAGTCCTAGGAGCGAATGTTGTGCTAACAATGAGCACAAAAATTATAGACGTTACTGGAAGCCATCCAATAGAAATGAAAGGTATAGTACCTGCAAGATCTGTTGTAATTCCTGGAAGTTATGTAAAGAAATTTGCTGCAGGAGAATACAATGTTCCTTGTGCATTAATAATAGGGAAAAGAAAAGAAAGTACTAACAAAAAAACATCATTAAATGATGCTTTACGAGAATATGATGTTGCTGTTTAATTAGTAAATAATGAAAAAAATCACTGCTATAATTCCAACATTAAATGAAGAAATTCATATTCAAGAAGCTATAAAATCTGTCAGTTTTGCTGATGAAATTATTGTTATTGATTCTTTCAGTACAGATAAAACATTAGAGATTGCAAGAGAGTTTAATGTTAAAATAATTAAAAGAGAATTTGATGATTTTTCATTACAAAAAAACTATGCAATAGATAAAGCCAAGCATGATTGGGTTTATATTTTAGATGCTGATGAGAGAGTTACTACAGAGGTTAAAAAAGAGATCCTTGATGCAGTTAAGGAACCAGGAGAATACGTAGGATTTTATGTAAAAAGAGCCTTTTATTTTTCTAACAAAAAAGTAAATTATAGTGGTTTTCAAAGAGATAAAGTAATTCGTTTATTTTTAAAAGAATTTTGTAGATATAACGGAAACCCTGTTCACGAGACTATAGTGGCGAAAGGTAAAGTAGGTTTTTTTAAAAATAAAATAGATCATTATTCTTATAGGAATTACGACCATTACATAGCTAAATTGAATCATTATGCTGAACTAAGTGCTAAGCAATTACATGAACAAGATAAAACAGTTAGGATTTACCATCTTTTAATAAAACCACCAGTACGTTTTTTAATACATTATATAGTTCGATTGGGTTTCTTAGATGGTTTTTTGGGATTGTTAGTGGCAAAAACTCAAGCTTATGGTGTTTATACTAGATATTTGAAATTGGGGGAGTTAAATAAAAAAAAACACTAATTTTTTGTATTAATAATATATGAATATGCTTAAAACTTTAAATAAAATAACTAATAATATTCCTTCAAAGGCAATTTTTAATTTTAGATTGAGGATGTTAAAGAAAATGACATTTTTGCCACCAACGAAATATGTTCATTATTTATATGAGTACAACACAAAAAAAAAATTAGATTTAAATAATCCAAAAGAATTTAATGAAAAAATTCAATGGTACAAGGTTTTTTATCATCCAAAAATATTAAATCAATTAGTCGATAAATATGCAGTTCGATCCTATGTGGAACAGAAGATTGGGTCCCAATATTTAAATAAAATTTTCGGAGTATATGATTCTTTTTCAGAAATAAATTTTGATACTTTACCAAATAAGTTTGTTATAAAAGCTACACATGCTAGTAGCTATAATTTAATTGTAAAGGATAAAAGTTCTATTGATAAAAGAAAACTTAAGGGATTATTTAAAAAATGGTTAGGTACAAATCAATATTACAGGACAGGCCAAGAGTGGGCCTATAAAGATGTTAAGCCAAGGTTAGTAGTTGAAAAATTCTTAAAAGATAAAGACGAAAGCTCTTTAATTGATTACAAATTTTATTGCTTTAAGGGAATTGCTAAATTTCTTGAAGTACACATAGATAGAGAAGATAATCAAAAGAGAGCATTTTATGATTTAGATTTTAATAAGTTAGCTTTTAGAAATGTTTCTGTTGAAAAAAGTATAGATAGGGAAATTCCAAAACCACCTACTTTGAATAAAATGATAGAGCTTTCGGAATTATTATCGGATAAATTACCTTTTGTAAGAGTCGATTTTTACTCAATAGATGATAATATAATATTTGGAGAAATGACTTTTTACCCCTCTGATGGAAGAAAAGATTTTTACCCCGAAGTATACAATAAAAGTATTGGAGATCTTTTTGAATTACCATTTAAGCTAGTTGGTAAAGATATTATTACTGATTTTTAAATAATAGAACATGAGTAAAATTTTAATCACTTCTGTTGATGCTGTAATTACTTGGGTAGATGGAGGTGATATAAATCACCAAAAAAAGATAACTCCTTATTTAAGTGATAAAAGAGCTCTTAAAAATAAAAACTTTAGAACAAGATTTGATCAAGTTGAAGAAATCAGGTATGCAGTAGACTCTATATTGAAGTTCGCGAAATTCATTAAAAATATATACATAGTTACAGATAACCAAATACCAATATTTCTCAAAAATGATACAAATAAGTATAAAAATGTAAAAATCATTGATCATGATATTATTTTCAAAGACAAGGAATCTTATTTGCCTGTTTTTAATTGTAGACCTATAGAAACTAGGTTATATAAAATTCCAAATTTATCAGAGCATTTTATTTATTTTAATGATGATATGTTTTTAATTAAAGAGGTCAGTTTAGAGGATTTCTTTATAAGAGGAGTTCCTGTTCTAAGGGGTAAGTGGCTTAAATTTAATGAAGATATGTTTTTTAAAAAAATATTTTCTTCAAAAAATAAAAAGACTAGAGCCGGTCATAAAATTGCCCAAGAAAAAGGAGCTAAAATTATTGGGTTTAAAAAATACTTTAAATTTCATCATACCCCTTACCCCTTAAGGAAATCAACATTTGAAAATTTCTTTAAAATAAACCCACAAATTGAAGACCTTAATATCAAGTATAGGTTTAGAAATTATAATCAATTTACACCTCAAGGTTTAGTTAATCACATAGAAATTCAAAATAATTCTTGTGTTTTAAAATTTGATTATCAGATGTTATATTTTCAAAATTATAAAAAACCATTTTTATGGTTAAAGTTTAAGTTAAATACATTGAGTCAAAAGAAAGATAAACTATTTTTGTGTGCCCAAAGCTTAGATCAAGCGCCAAATCATAAATTAAAATTAATTTTAAATTGGTTAGATCTTAAATTAGAAAAGAATTTTAATGAGAGAAATAAATAATTCTTTAGAAGTTTTAAAAAAAGGTAATATAATCTTATACCCAACAGACACGGTCTGGGGATTAGGTTGTGATGCCACAAATTTTAAAGCTGTTTCTCAGATTTATAGAATTAAAAACAGAACTGAAAGTAAGAGTCTAATTGTACTAGTTAGTTCTATTCATATGTTAAAAAAATACGTTACAGTCCCTTCAAAAGCTTTAGATATTTTAAAAAAAGCAAAAAAACCAACAACTATAATCTATAAGAATCCCGAGGGATTTGCTAAGAATACAATAGCGTTAGATGGAACAATAGCAGTTAGAGTTGTGAAGGATGAATTTTGTAGAAAACTTATTAAAAGGTTTAAAAAACCAATAATTTCATCATCAGCAAATGTGAGTGGGCAAGATACTCCTAAATCATTCAAAGAAATTAGTCAGTCAATTTTGGATGATGTCAATTATGTAGTAAATTTGCATCAAAATAAAGAAAATTCTAAACCATCTACTATTTTTAAAATAGTAGATAGTCAGATTGAGGTTTTAAGATCATAGTTCATGCAAAGTAAAATTTATCAAGAAGCAATTTCATTAGAGATTTTTAAAATCATTTCAGATGCATCAAAATCATTAGGTATTGATAGTTATGTGATAGGTGGGTTCGTTCGTGATTACTTCTTAAAAAAAGGAAGCGTAAAAGATATCGACATAGTAGCTGTTGGAAGTGGTATAGATTTGGCAGAAAAAGTTGCAGATTTATTACCAAAAAAACCAAAAGTTCAAGTTTTTAAAACTTATGGAACAGCAATGCTGCGTTATAATGATATTGATATCGAATTTGTAGGAGCTAGAAAAGAATCTTATTCTAAAGAAAGTAGAAATCCCGAAATTTTTGAAGGTTCTTTACAAGACGATCAAAATAGAAGAGATTTTACGATAAATGCTTTAGCATTAAGTTTAAATGAACACAATTTTGGCGAATTGTTAGACCCTTTCAGTGGTATTAATGATTTGACTAATAAGATAATTAAAACTCCTCTTAATCCAAATATTACTTATTCAGATGATCCTTTAAGGATGATGCGTGCAATTAGGTTTGCTTCACAACTAAATTTCACGATTGAAGAAAACTCGCTTAATGCAATTACTAAAAATTCAGTTAGATTAGAAATTATAACTAGTGAAAGAATTGTAGACGAATTAAATAAAATAATGAATTCAGCAATGCCGTCAGTTGGTTTTTTATTGTTAGAAAAGACTAATTTATTAAAGCAAATTTTACCAGAACTAATTGATTTAAAAGGTGTAGAAGAATTAGAAGGTCAAAAGCATAAAGATAATTTTTATCATACTTTAGAAGTCGTAGATAATATCTCTATAAATACAGATAATGTTTGGCTTCGATGGGCGGCATTATTACATGACATTGGAAAAGCACCTACCAAAAAGTTTAGTAAGAAGGTAGGATGGACTTTTCATTCTCATGAATTTGTTGGAGCTAAAATGGTTTATACTTTGTTTAAACGCTTAAAGATGCCATTGAACAATAAAATGAAATTTGTCCAAAAAATGGTGTTATTAAGTTCAAGACCAATAGTGCTAGCTAGTGAAGTTACAGATGCTGCTGTAAGGCGTTTAGTATTTGATGCAAGTGACGATATTAATTCCTTAATGACTCTTTGTGAGGCAGATATTACTACTAAGAATTCAAAGAAGTTTAAAAGATATCATCAAAACTTTGAATTGGTTCGCTCTAAAATAAAAGAAGTAGAGGAGCGAGATCGAGTTCGTAACTTTCAGCCTCCAATATCTGGTGAAGCTATAATGAAAGCTTTTAATTTAGAACCCTGTAGAGAGATAGGCCAAATTAAGGAAGCTATTAAGGAAGCAATTTTAGATGGTAAAATACCAAATGAATATCAAGCTTCTTTTGACTTCATGTTATTGCAAGGAAAAAAGTTAGGTTTTTGAGAATAATCTATTATTACATTAAAAAGACATGACAATATTTGCTGTAACTCCAGTACTCTCAGGAACATATCGGCAAACCCCACCTACACATAATAATCCTCCACGTTGTCTTCCGTAATTTAAAGCAAATCGATGTGCACCGACAGAGTAGCTTCCTCCAATATTAAAATAATGAATTTGTTGGCTAGTCTCATCATTGCCATAGTTATAGATATCATTTAAGTAAAATCCTAATTTTGAATTTGCATTATATTCCAATGTTGCACCGGCCCAATTCTTTTTATCATCCTGTGTAGCTAAAAATTGACCTTCAAACCGAACAGACCTTCCTTTTCCTAATTTATAAGTTGCTTCTGTTACAATAATATTTGCATCTATTTTTCCAAAAGTTTCTTCAATATACCTTTTGTTGTAAGATTGGTTTACATAATAGAATATAGAACTTAATTGTTTTGACCATTTTTTACGAATCTCTATGCTAAAGTCAGTAAAATACTTTTCACCAAAGGCAAGAAAATCTGTATCATAATCAAATCCAGTAAAGTTATAATCCCCTTTTAGACCGTACCAAAATGAAGAATTTATAGCAATTTTAGCACCATATTTACCTCCTAAACTTGTACCTTTTTTTACATTATAATAAAAATCTATTTGACCACCGATTTCACCAGATTTCAGCAAGCTAGGATCTTGAAAAGAAACTTGAGGCTGAGCTTGATAAACATATATATTGGTCAGCAAATAATCATGTTGTTTAGTTAAAGCGGGTATATAATTAACAACACTTTCATTATAAATATTACCTGTTGCTTCTCTTTCTGAGTAAAGGTTCATGTTTTCCATTCGTCTAAATGTAGCATTTATACCTAACCCTTTCTTTGCGTAACCAAAATTAAACAAAAGGGCATCTCCCTTTTTTACATTTCTTATTTGGTTAGCAATAAATACAGCATCATTTCCCTTAGAAACATATTCTATATTTGAGTAAAAGTTATCTTTAGAGTATTCTAGTCTACTAGAAAATAAGTTTGTTAAATTATTGATATCTAAATCAGTATTTGTTACATCTTGTTTTCTTCCAACATAACTAAAACCGGCATTTAAAGACGAGTTTTCAATTTTAAAAGCTGATGATAAATCAATATCTGAATTAAGACCATATATCTCACCTTTAGAAACATCAAATCCTTTACGTTGTTTTGCATACAACCCTGTAAAATGTAAGTATTCTTTTGGACTGAATTTAACTCTTGCACCTCGTAGAGCATTATTAACCCCTAGTTGCCTGTCTTCCCATGATCTTAAGATTAACCCACTACCAAACTGTTCGTAAAAATGTCCTACGGTTAGGTTTAATTTTTCTGTTTTGTATCCTAAATAAAATAATCCAATATTAGTTTTATCTAGATTAGGAGAATAATTTAATAAAGCACTTGGTTCGTAACTCTCTGTTTGCAAACCAACATAAAAGTTATTATTGGTGTAATCTATTTTAAAATAATTATTGGACCTAAATCTATCAGAAAATAAAAAATCACCTGTTTTGGAATCATCTAAATAATATTGTGAGTTAGATTCAAAGCCATAAGAAATATTACTATTTTCTTGAGATAAAGCGACAAGAGTAAATAATAAAGAAATAATTGTAGTTATTTTTTTCATAAATAATGTTGTGTATTTTATTTTGAGTATTTTTTTATAATTTCAAAAAGCTCATCTTCTGCTCCAGGGGAATACCCAGTATTTCTGTATAATATTTTATTCCCTTTTAAAACAATTACGTGGGGAATTAAAGAGATATTTAAAGCTCTTTTTAATTCTTGATTTTTGTCTAGTAAGATTAAATAGTCCCATCCTTTTCCATTAATTAATGGCTTAATTCTTTTTTGAGTTCTTGAATCATCAGTCGATATAGCTATTATTTCTAAATCTATTTCATCTTGCCAATCAGAATATACATCACTGATTGCATCTAATTCATTTATACAAGGAACACACCATGTGGCCCAAAAAGCTAAAACAGTAATTTTGTCTTTTGAAATTTGACTATCTATACTTACCGTTTTACCATTTAGTGTTGTTAAATTAACATTTGGGAGTTTTGTTTGGCTATGATTTATTGTTGTGAAAATAACGAAACATAAAAATAATAGTTTATTCATGAGGAATTTTGATGATTTTAAAGCAAATATATATATTATAAGTGCAAAGAATTAATAATTTCGTTTAATAATTTTCTTAAATAATTAAACATTTTAATATAAAAATAGGTTACTTGTTTTTAAATGATTTTCTTTATAGAATAATAATATCTTTGTATTGATATTATTAATAAAATTATAATTTAAAAAAACTTTATTTTTATGAAATTTCACAAATTGCTAAATGTACTAACTACAGTTTTTGCATTCATTTTATTCTTTTCGTGCTCATCAGCAGAGGAACCAGGAAACTCTGGTACTCCTCCTCCTGTTACGACAGTAACCTCTATTTCATTGACGGTTGATAACTCTACCTGTTTAACTGGAGATACTGTATTTTTTCAAGTAAAAACAAATTTAGGTACAACAGTAACCTCAGATGCCTCTTTCACTGTTAATGGATCAAATAATAGCGGATTTACTTATACACCGACTTCTTCAGGAGTCTATACCGTTCAAGCAACTTATAACTCAATTGCAAGTAATGATTTACTTTTAACGGTAAATGAACCTCCTACTATAACATCTATAACAATGTCTACTGATCCACTTAACCAACAACTACAGATTGGTGGAGTTGCTTCATTTACAGTAATTGCAAATTATAGTGACGGGTCTACTCAGGATAAAACTAATGAGTGTTCGTTAATAATAAATGATGGTGTAGTTAATGGAAGCAGTTTCTTAGCTGAATCAGTTGGTAGTTTTAATATAAAAGCTAGTTTAACTCCTCAAATTAGTAACGAAATTATTATTCAAGTTTCAAATGTAGATGCTCCTTCAGCTTTTACTAAAAAAGCAATTATAGAAGATTATACAGGAACCTGGTGTGGATGGTGTCCAAGAGTTTCATACGGTATTAGTTTGGTTGAAGAACAAACAGATAAAGTTTTTTCTGTAGGTGCTCACATAGGTGATTTTATGGAGAACTCATATTCAAACTCACTTAAGGATGCTTTTGGAGTAACCGGTTATCCAACTGCCTATGTAAATAGGAGTGCAGTATGGGCCTATCCTGAACCAAACAATGTTGCTCAAGCAGTTAATCAAGCAACAGGTGTTGCTAACGTTGGGCTATCAGTTGGATCAATTTTAGATGGCTCTACAATAAAACTTCTTGTATCTACTGGTTTCAATGAAAATGTCAGTGGAACTAAATTAGTTATTTTTATTCTTGAAGATGGAATTATTGCTAGTCAATCTAATTACACAAGTTATTATGGTGGAGGAAGTAATTTGAATAACTTCGAACACAACCATGTATTAAGATACTCCATAACAGATGTTTTAGGAGATAATATAGATACATCTATAGGTGTTAAGCACTTGCCATTTTCTGTTAACTTAGCTGCTAATAATTTCACCTCACCTACTGATGATAATCCAAATCCTTATTCGAATGCTGCAGTTCTTGCTTTTTTAGTTGATGACTCAGGGAAAGTAGTTTTAAATGCTCAGTTTTCAAAAGTTAATGAGAGTATGCTATTTGATTAAATAGTAACAATATATATAATAAAAAAAAACCACCTCTTATGGTGGTTTTTTTTATACAAATTTTAGAGTCATACGCTATTTTGATTAAAATAGATTTGAAGATTGGTTTTAAGGACTTATTGATTCAACCTAAACAATTTTATGTATGTTGTCAATAGTTTTTTGTGTGTTTCTAAAACTTGTCCTTGAGGAAGATTATAGTGTTATGATCTGTAGTTATAAAAATAATAATAAATAAGGTAATATTTTTAATAATTTAGTAAAAAGACTTTACTAATTAACTTAAAGATTGCATGGAAACTAATTTAAAGTATTCACCCTTTTTCTCGAGTAATTCCTGGTGTTTCCCTTGTTCAACAATTTTTCCTTTCTTCATTACTAGAATCTTGTCTGCTTTTTGAATCGTAGATAATCGATGTGCTATAACTAACGAAGTTCTATTCTTCATCATTTTTTCTAATGCAACTTGAACTAATTGCTCAGATTCTGAATCTAAAGCTGATGTAGCTTCATCTAAAATCATTATAGGTGGATTCTTTAATACAGCTCTAGCGATAGATAGGCGCTGTTTTTGACCCCCAGAAAGTATATTTCCACTATCACCAATATTAGTATTAAATTTTTCTGGTAAGTGTTGAATAAATTCATTTGCATTTGCTATTTCTGATGCCTCTAAAATAGTCTTCTCTGTTGCATTTTGCATGCCTAATTTAATATTATTAGCAACAGTGTCATTGAATAAAATTGATTCCTGTGATACAATTCCCATTAAATCTCGTAAAGATTTTTTTGTTATGTCTTTTATGTCCTCTCCATCGATTAATATAACACCTTTGTTGACATCATAAAAACGAGTTATTAAATTAGCTAAAGTAGATTTCCCGCTTCCTGATTGTCCAACTAAAGCTACCGTCTCGCCTTTATTTATAGTTAACGAAAAACCCTCTAATACTAAATCATTCTTATATTTAAATGAAATATTTTTAAATTCAATTTTATTTGTAAAGGCCCTTTTTATAACTGCATTTTTCTTTTCTTTAATATCATTTTCAGTATTCAAAACTTGCATAATTCTTTCTGCAGATGCTTCTCCTTTCTGAATTTTATAATACGCAGTTGTGATAAGTTTTATTGGGTTTAAAACTGTGTAGAATAAAACGATATAACCAAAAAACTCATCTGGTTGAAGAGCACTTGTTTTAGAGAGTACTTCAGAGCCCCCATACCAAAGTATGGCAATAATAGTTGCAGAACCCAAAAACTCACTCATTGGTGATGCTAATGTTTGTCGATGAAAGACACTTGTCATTAAATTTTTAAATTTCTTAGTTGAAGCATTAAATTTACTCTCTATTATATTTTCTGCATTAAAACCTTTAATAATTCTCAACCCAGACAATGTTTCTTCGATAAATGACAAGAAATTACCAGTTTCTTTTTGAGCTTTTTCAGATTTTGATTTTAACTTCTTACTAATAGATGAAATTATAAAACCAGAAACGGGTAATAATATAAAAACAAAAAGAGTTAATTTGGCGCTCATGAAAAACATGATAGCGATTGCTATTATTACTGTTAATGGCTCTCTTACAATTGTTTCTATGGATGTCAGTATAGAAACTTCAACCTCTTGAACATCTGCTGTCATTCTCGCAATGATATCTCCTTTTCTTTTTTCTGAAAAATAAGCAATTTGTAAGGTTACAATTTTGTTATATAGTTGGTTTCGTAAATCTCGTACAATTCCAGTTCTTAGGAATGTAATAGAGTAGGAGGCCAAATATCTAAAGAAGTTTTTTAAGAAAAATAAAGACAATGCTAATAGACAAATAAATAAAAGAGTTTTTATGCTTCCTTGTGTTTCAATTTTGTTGGATATAAAATGGTAAAAAAGATCTTTTAAATAGCTTCCAATTTTGGTGATGCTTTCATACAAAGGTTTAACAGTTACTTTATTCTCTATCCCAAATAAAATACCCAAAACAGGAATAAATGCCAATACAGAAAGAACATTAAAAATTGCATACAAAATGTTAAACACAACATTTAGAACGGTGTATTTTCTATATCGTCTTTCATACTTTAGAATATCTTTAAAATAACTCATTAACTTAATTTCATTTCCTTAATTATCCTTTGAATTTTATCATCTAATCCTAATTCAATTTTCGCTGCATTTTTAATGGAATCTAAAGGAGTGTTTACACTAAAATAAAATTTAATTTTAGGTTCTGTACCACTTGGTCTTGCTGCTATTCTCGTTCCTTTTTCTGTTTTGTAAATTAAAACATTTGATTTTGGTAAATCGATTTTTGTTTGTTTACCGGTAATAAAGTTTTTTTCAATTGAAGAATTATAATCAGACAGTGTTACTATCTTTTCTCCATCAATTTGTGTTAAAGGATTATTCCGCATCTCACTTAATATTTGTTGAATTTTAGCAGCACCATCCATTCCTTTTTTAACAATCGAAATTAGATATTCTTTGTAGTAATTATTTGTTAAATAAATTTTCAATAATTCTTCATAAAATGAACTTTTTTGCTGCTTTGCATAAGCGGCAACTTCACAGGCAAGAAGGGTAGCGGTAACAGCATCTTTATCTCTGACGAAATCACCAACCATATAGCCAAAACTTTCTTCACCACCTCCAATAAAATCCATTGTTTTATGGTCTTGAATCATTTTTGCAATCCATTTAAACCCAGTCAAACCAACTTTAGTTTCTACCCCATAGTTAGAGGCAAGTTTATTTACAAGTTCTGTTGAAACTATTGTAGAGCCAATAAACTGATTTCCATTAATTTTACCTTCTTCTTTCCATTTCCTTAATAAGAAATTTGTCATAACAACCATTGTTTGGTTACCATTCATTAATTTCATATTTCCATTAGTATCTCGAACTGCAACACCTAACCTATCGCAATCAGGATCTGTACCTATTACAATATCTGCTCCAATTTTATCAGCTAAATCTATTGCTAATTTTAAAGCTTCAGGGTCTTCTGGATTTGGAGACTTTACGGTCGGAAAATTTCCATCTGGTAATCTTTGTTCTTCAACGATGTGAACATCTGTATATCCTGCTTTTTTTAATGTTTCAGGAATCGAAACTATAGAAGTACCATGAAGTGGAGTAAATACAACTTTTAATTTTTCTCTATCAATATTTTGAGATAAACAACCATTTTTTACAGATCCATTGATAAAAGCAGTATCGATATCTTTTCCAATTTCTTCTATTAAATCATTGTTTGAATTAAAGTTAATTTCAGAAAAATCTATTGCTTTTACTTCGTTTATAATTCCATTATCATGAGGTGGGACTATTTGCCCTCCGTCGGCCCAATAAACTTTATAGCCATTATATTCTGGTGGATTATGCGAAGCAGTTAAAACAATACCAGCATCACAATCTAAATAACGAACGGCAAAAGAAAGTTCTGGCGTTGCACGTAAATCTTCGAATAAAAAGACTTTTATATTATTAGCGGTAAAAACATCAGCAACCAACTTTGCAAATTCTTTACTGTTGTGTCTACAATCATAAGCTATAACAACTTTTAACTGATCCTTTTTTACATTTTTAATTAGATAATTAGATAAACCTTGAGTAGCTCTACCAAGAGTATATTTATTAATTCTATTTGTCCCAGCTCCCATAACACCTCTCATTCCTCCAGTCCCAAATTCTGTATCCTTATAGAATCGGTCTTCTAAATCAGGTGAATTAGTGTCTATTAAATGCTGAATTTCTTTGTTTGTTTCAGAATCGAAAGTAGAGGTAAGCCAATGCTTTGCTTTTTCTAAGATTATTTTCATTTTGTAAAAAAAATATTAAATGCGAATATATAGTTTAGAAATTGAGTTTTTCTTTTATTGAATAATGTTTTACACTGTCTTTAGACTTAATTATTAATTCTCCAATAAAACCAGCTAAAAACAGCAATGTCCCTAATATCATTGATGTTAAGGCAATATAAAACCAAGGATTATCAGTTACTAAAATTGTTTTAAAATCGTTATAGAGTTTATATATTTTTAGAACACCAATGTAAAATGCTGAAGTCATACCAAATAAGAACATAAATGTTCCCCAAAGACCAAAAAAGTGCATAGGTCTTTTTCCAAATTTTGATAAAAATGAGATCGTTATTAAATCTAAAAAACCATTAACAAATCTGTCCATTCCAAATTTAGTTACTCCGTATTTTCTTGCTTGGTGTTTTACTACTTTCTCACCAATTTTAGTAAAACCTTCATTTTTTGCTAAAACAGGAATATACCTGTGCATTTCTCCACTAACTTTTACCGTTTTAATTACTTCTTTCTTGTAGGCTTTTAATCCACAGTTAAAATCATGTAATTTTAATCCTGAAGTTTTTCTTGCTGCAGCATTAAATAGTTTTGATGGAATATTTTTTGTAATAACATTGTCATAACGTTTCTTTTTCCAACCAGAGATAAGATCAAAATTTTCTTTAATGATTAAATCATATAATTCAGGAATTTCATCCGGATTATCTTGTAAATCTGCATCCATAGTAATTACTACATCCCCTTCCGCTAAATCGAACCCAGCATCTAATGCTTGTGATTTTCCATAGTTTTTCTGAAAACGAATTCCTCTTATGGCACTATTTTCGTTGGATAATTTATTAATAATACCCCAAGAATTATCTAAACTACCATCATCAATGAAGATGATCTCATAGATATAGCCATTTGAATGCATTACCGTTGCAATCCAATCGTATAATTCTTGTAAAGATTCTTCTTCATTTAGAAGAGGTATGACTATCGAAATATCCATATTTTAAAAATTGAATCTACTTTTTAGTAAAACAAAAGTAGTTTTTCTTCTATCCTTTCAACTAAAATTGATCTATTTTAACTTGAATTTAATATTCTTCTTCTTTATTTTTTTTTAATATCAAGGCAAAAAGTAATCCCATAATTGAAGATATTGCTAATGTTGAAAAGTATCCTTTAATTTGAGCAACTAAAGAAAAATTATCTTGATTTCGGATATCTTCAATAGCCTGATCCATTTGATCCATTGGTACATTAAAATTCTCCATCATTTCAGTTGTTGTCAATATAGTTAACTCTTTGACAGTATTTTGTAATTCAGGATCTATGACCGAAAAAATCAAAAAAGTAAGAACTGCAGATATAAGAAGTGCTAAAGCGTTAGAGATAAAGAACACAGAAAAACCCTCTTTAAAACTCATAAAACCATCTTGCGCTTTTTTTAAACTTCCCAAGACCCAGAATCCATTGACAAAAAAACTAACAAATACAAGTCCCGCATACCAGTAGCTTACAAAAAAGTTAATATCAATTGCATATGCATAAAGAAGTAGAGAAATTAGAAATAAGCCATAGTATAAACCGAAGTTGATACCTTTAGTTTTGATAAGTTCATTCATTATTTTAAGTTTTAATTTTTACAAATATATTAAATTGATATTGAAGTTTTTTATAATAAAATATTAGTCTAGGAACTTTTATAAATTTTGTTATTTTTTAACTGTATAAATAAAAATAGATTGTAAATTTGTACCGGCAAGTCCTACACAACTAGCTCCCTTTGAATCCTCCAGGGCGGGAACGCAGCAAAGGTATTAGGTTGTAGCGGTGTGATGTAGATAGCTTGCCATTTTTTGTGCCCTAAAGTTTCGTTCTATTAATTAGTATTTTTCTTCCAAAACTTTTTTAACTTTACATTTATAATATAATACATTATTATGTCTAAAGTAGTTTTAATTACAGGAGCATCGTCAGGGATAGGAAAAGCAATTGCAATTTTTTTACAAAAAAAAGGCTACATAGTATACGGAACAAGTCGCAATCCTAAAAATATCGAACCCTTAACATTTCATTTAATAGCTTTAGATGTATTGAATAATAAATCTATAATTGAAGCTATTAATTTAGTGATTAAAAAAGAAGGTAAGTTAGATGTTTTAGTCAATAATGCAGGGATGGGGATGACTGGTTCTGTTGAGGACACACCAACAGAAGAAATGCGTAAAGTTTTTAATACTAATTTATTTGGCGCCATTGATGTGATGAAGGCTGTTTTACCTCAAATGAGAATTCAAAATTCTGGAATTATAATTAATATAACCTCAATTGCAGGTTATATGGGTTTGCCATATAGAGGTGTTTATTCAGCCACAAAGGGAGCACTAGAAATTATTACTGAAGCGGCAAGAATAGAAATTAAAAATTTTGGTATTGATATTGTGAATGTAGCTCCAGGAGATTTTGCTACCAACATTGCTTTTAGTAGATATCATACTCCTGTTTTCGAAAATTCTGCTTACAAAGAGAATTATCAAGCAAATTTAGATTTAATTGATGCGCATGTTGACCGTGGAATGAATCCATCAGAAATGGCAAAAAAAGTTTTTAAAATCATCAATACAAAAAAACCTAAAATTCATTACAAGGTTGGGAGCAATATGGAGAAGTTTTCTATTGTTTTAAAAAGAATTTTACCAGATAAAATTTATGAAAAATTATTAATGAATCATTATAAATTATAATTCGTTTAATTGTTTATAAATGATAGTAAATACTTTTTATTCCATTAAAAAAATAAATTACATCTAAGTATCTTTGTATTTATTAAATAAATTATTAGGAACTAAATATATATAAATGAAATTTTTTATAGACACAGCAAATTTAGATCAAATAAAAGAAGCACAGGCTTTGGGTATTTTAGACGGGGTTACTACTAACCCTTCTCTAATGGCTAAAGAAGGAATAACAGGAGTAGCGAATATTATCGGCCATTACAAAGAAATTTGTAAATTGGTAGACGGTGATGTTTCAGCTGAAGTAATAGCTACTGATTTTGATGGAATGGTAAAAGAAGGTGAAGCTTTAGCCGCTTTAAACCCTCAAATCGTTGTAAAATTACCAATGATAAAAGATGGAATTAAGGCATGTAAATATTTTTCATCAAAAGGAATCAAAACTAATGTAACCCTAGTATTTTCTGCTGGTCAAGCATTATTAGCCGCTAAAGCTGGAGCTACATATGTTTCACCTTTTATTGGTCGATTAGATGATATTTCTACCGATGGTTTAAATTTGATTTCTGAGATAAGATTGATTTATGATAATTATGGATTTGAAACTCAAATTTTAGCAGCATCTGTTCGTCACACAATGCATATTATAGATTGTGCAAAATTAGGTTCCGATGTAATGACCGGTCCTTTAAGTGCTATCGAAGGCTTATTAAAACATCCTCTAACTGATATCGGATTAGCTAAATTTTTAGCAGATTATAAGAAAGGCAATTAGAAAAAAAGAAGTAAAGTTAGGTAATAACAAAATTTTGCTCCTTTGTTACTGTAATAAATGTATCCAAAAAAAGAATTAGCCCAATTAGTTATTGCTGCTTGCGATCAATTCAATATTGATACAGTGGTAATTTCTCCAGGTTCTAGAAGTGCTCCATTAACAATTGGATTTTCTAATCATAAAGATTTTAAAACTATCAGTATTGTTGACGAGCGCTGTGCCGCTTTTTTTGCTTTAGGTATAGCGCAACAAATTAAAAAACCGGTTGCTGTTTTATGTACCTCTGGCTCAGCTTTATTAAACTATTACCCTGCAATAGCAGAAGCTTTTTACAGTAATATCCCTCTAGTTATTATTTCTGCAGATAGGCCAAAACACCTAATAGATATTGGCGATGGACAAACAATTCGACAAGAAAATGTTTTCGAAAATCACATTCTATTTTCGGCAAACCTAATTGAGAATCCAAAGCTTAAAACTCAAAATATATATTTAATAGTTGAGGCACTAAAGACTTCCGTTTCAGAACAAGGGCCAGTTCATATAAATGTTCCTTTTGATGAGCCTTTATATGAGACAGTAGATGTTTTAGAAAAATTTCATTTACCACCTGCTTCTATAAGTCCTTTAGGTAATTCAAATATTGATTATTCTTTTTTCACAGATATTTGGAACAAAGCAAAAAAGAAAATAATTTTAGTAGGTGTAAGTTATCCCGACGAACAAATAAATCAACTTATTAATTTTTATGTAAATGATACTTCTGTTTTAATATTGACAGAAACTACTTCTAACTTAAGTCATAAAAATATAGTTGACTCAATAGATCAGCTTATTTTTTCTTTAAATGAAGATCAATTTAAAGACTTAAAACCGGATATTCTGATAACTTTTGGAGGAATGATAATATCTAAAAGAGTAAAACAGTTTTTAAGAAATCATCAGCCAAAGCATCATTGGAATATAGATCAGAATAAAGCAACAAATACATTTTTTTGTTTGACAGAGTTTATTAAGCAAAAACCCATTGACTTTTTTAGAAGTTTTAATCCTAACACTAAAAAAATAGAAAGTAACTATCAGCAAAAATGGTTAACCTTTAGAGATCATAAAAGAATAAAACACCAAGAATATTTAAATAATATTGAGCACTCAGATTTTAAAGTTTTTGAACAAGTAATAGATAGTATTCCTGAGAATTCTCAATTACAAATTAGTAATAGCTCCATTATCAGGTACGCACAATTATTTTCTATTAATAAACGGATAGCTGTATACTGCAATAGAGGAACTAGTGGTATTGATGGGAGTACTAGTACAGCAATTGGCGCTGCTTTCGAATCAAAAAAACAAACTATTTTTATTTCTGGTGACTTAAGTTTTTTCTACGATAGTAATGCATTGTGGAATAAGCATATACCTGTTGATTTTAGAATTATATTAATTAATAATTCTGGAGGAGGAATCTTCAAAATCATTCCTGGACCTTCTACAACTAATGCAATTAAATACTTTGAAACACCTCATTGTTTGACAGCTAGACACTTGTGTGAAATGTATGGCTTTGAATACCAGGTTGCTTCATCTACAGAAAATTTAAATAGCAGTCTAAAAGGATTTTATGAAATCTCAGAAAAACCAAAAATTTTAGAAATTTTCACCCCAAGTGCTAAAAATGATTTAATTTTAAAAGAATATTTTAATTATATAAAATAATGGATTTACAAGAAGGAGATAAAGTGCAGCTAATAATTGAAACAGAGACAACTCTTGGTTATACTGTTTTAATTGATGATGAATTTGACGGATTGTTATATAGAAATGAGATTTTCCAAGAATTGGAAGAAAACATGGAGGTAATTGGTTACATAAAAACAATTAGAGAGGACGGTAAAATAGATGTTTCGTTGCGTCCTCAAGGTTTTAGAAATGTTATAAATTCTGATGTGGATAAGATTCTTACCAAATTAAATGATAGTAGGGAGGGTTTTATTTTATTAACTGATAAAAGTTCTCCAGAATCAATTAAATTTCATTTAAAAATGAGTAAAAAATCATTTAAGAAAGCGGTAGGGAATTTATATAAACAAAAACAGATTATTATTAAATCAGACAGGATAGAGCTAATTAAAGCATAGATTATGATAAAACCTAATTGGAAGACTGCAAAAGTATATGAAGATATTACTTATAAAAAATCAAATGGAGTAGCTAGAATTGCATTTAACAGACCAAATGTTAGAAATGCTTTTCGACCAAAAACTACTAAAGAATTATATGATGCATTCTATGATGCAGGAGAAGATACCTCAATTGGTGTTGTATTATTATCAGCAGAAGGACCAAGTACCAAAGATGGTGTGTATTCTTTTTGTTCAGGAGGTGATCAAAAATCCCGTGGACAACAGGGTTACGTTGGGGATGATGGTTATCATCGTTTAAATATATTAGAAGTACAGCGTTTAATTCGTTTTATGCCAAAAGCCGTTATCGCAGTAGTTCCCGGATGGGCTGTAGGTGGCGGTCATAGTTTGCATGTTATTTGTGATTTAACTTTAGCGTCAAAAGAACATGCTATTTTTAAACAAACAGATGCAGATGTAACCTCTTTTGATGGAGGTTATGGTTCAGCATACTTAGCAAAAATGGTAGGACAAAAAAGAGCAAGAGAAATCTTTTTTTTAGGAAGAAATTATTCTGCACAAGAAGCTTATGAAATGGGAATGGTGAATGCGGTTATTCCACATGATGAATTAGAAGACACAGCATTTCAATGGGCACAAGAGATTTTAGAAAAATCCCCTATGTCTATAAAAATGTTGAAGTTTGCTATGAATTTAACAGACGATGGTATGGTCGGTCAACAAGTTTTTGCTGGAGAAGCAACTCGTTTAGCTTACATGACAGACGAAGCAAAGGAGGGAAGAGATGCTTTCTTAGAAAAAAGAAAGCCTAATTTCCCTAAAAAGTGGATACCATAGAGGTATTTTAATGATCTCAAAATAACAGTAGCCTAATATGATTTAAAGGTGACTTATGAAAATAATTTGTATTGGGCGCAATTACGCGAAACACATTGAGGAGCTAGCAAATGAGAAGCCTGACAGCCCTGTAGTTTTTCTAAAGCCAGATTCAGCTATACTTCCAAGAAAAAATCCATTTTTTATACCTCCATTTTCTAATGATATTCATTATGAGGTAGAGGTTTTAGTGAAAATTAATAAAGTAGGTAAACATATTTCAGAGAAATTTGCGCATAAATATTACGATGAGATTGGTTTAGGGATAGATTTCACAGCAAGAGATGTTCAAGAGAAGTGTAAAGAAAAAGGTTTGCCTTGGGAAAAAGCAAAAGCTTTTGATGGTAGTGCTGTTCTAGGTGAGTTTTATGCAAAAGAACAATTTAATTTAGATAACCTTAAATTTCAATTAAAAAAAAATAAAGAGTTAGTTCAAGATGGAAATACAAATGGTATGCTTTGGAAAATTGATGAATTAATTTCTTACGTCTCACAATACTTCACCTTAAAAAAGGGAGATATTATTTTTACAGGTACTCCTTCAGGAGTAGGTAGAGTTATAGAAAACGATGTTTTAATTGGTACATTAGAAGGTAAAGAAGCTTTTAATATCAGAGTAAAATAATAACTACTAGGGTTTAAAATTATCAAGAAATAACTTGAATTTTAAAAATTAAAATAAATGAAAGCAGAAATAATAACCATAGGAGATGAGATTTTAATTGGTCAAATCGTTGATACCAATTCTCAGTGGATTAGTACAAAGTTAAATCAAATAGGAGTTTCTGTTTATCAAATATCATCTATCCAAGATGATAAACAACATATTTTAAATGCATTAAAAGAGGCTCAAGATAGAGCTGATATTGTTTTTATTACTGGTGGATTAGGTCCAACAAAAGACGATATTACCAAACATACAATTACAGAATATTTTAAAGATATTTTAGTATTAAATCAAGAAGTAGTATCTCACATAGAGCAATTATTTAAAACCTATAATATTCCTTTTAGTGAAATGAATCGTTTACAAGGAATGATGCCCTCAAAAGCACTATACCTTAAGAATGATATTGGAACAGCACCAGGAATGTGGTTTTTAGAAAATAAAACGATATTTATTTCAATGCCAGGAGTTCCCAATGAAATGAAAAATTTGATGCGTAAGTATGTACTTCCTAAAATACAGGATGAATTTAATTTACCTCACATAATTCATAAAACGGTTATGACTTACGGACAGGGTGAAAGCGTTGTTTCGCAAAGAATTTCTGACTTCGAGAATAATTTACCTCCTTTTATAAAATTAGCTTATTTACCAAACTATGGACGAGTTAGATTAAGACTAACGGCAAAAGGTGATAATAAAAATATTTTAGAATCAACGCTAGAAGATTTATTAAAACAATTATATCAATTGATTCCGGATATTATTTCAGGTTTAGATGAGACAGGAACAATAGAGAATAAAGTTGGAAAATTACTAAAAGAAAGAAATCAAACAATTTGTTCAGCAGAGAGTATTACTGGTGGAAGAATTGCTGCAAACTTAGTTGAAATACCCGGTGCATCATCTTATTTTAAGGGAAGTATAGTTGCTTATTCAGCTGAGCTTAAACAAAAGCTCCTAAATGTTTCAAAAAATATAATTGACAAATATTCTTTAGTCAGTAAAGAAGTTGCTGAGCAAATGGCAATTAATGTAAGAGAGAAATTACAAACAGATTATGCAATTTCAGTAACCGGTAATGCCGGACCATCAAAAGATCATAATGATAAAAGTATCGGTTTAGTTTATATTACTATTGCATCAAAAAATGGAGTTTTAACAAATGAGTTTAATTTTGGCCAACCCAGAGAGAAAGTAATAAAGAGAACTGTAAATAAAGCACTAGAATTATTATCAATAGAAATTCTAAAAAATTAGCAGAATAGTTTTGTTTGAACTTAAAAAAATATGTAAATTTGCACCTCGTTTAGAGATAACACAATAAAAAGCGATCCAGAAGATGTCAAAAGTTTGTGAATTAACAGGAAAAAAAGCAATGGTTGGGAATAATGTTTCTCATGCCATGAATAGAACTAAAAGAAAATTTAACGCTAATCTTATGACTAAGCGTTTTTATATACCAGAAGAAGATAAATGGGTTACCCTAAAAATATCAGCATCTGCATTAAAAAACATTAATAGGAAAGGTATTTCTGCAGTTATTAAGGACGCGAAAGCGAACGGATTTTTAACTAAGTAATCTCACCTGAATAAAAATATACAGAGATGGCAAAAAAAGGAAACAGAGTTCAAGTAATATTAGAATGTACTGAACATAAAGGAACTGGTAAACCAGGGACTTCAAGATACATTACAACAAAGAATAAGAAGAATTCTCCAGATAGAATGGAAATCAAAAAATTCAATTCTATCTTAAAGAAAATGACAGTTCACAAAGAAATTAAATAGTTAGGATCATGGCAAAGAAATCAGTAGCATCATTACAGACAGGAGCAAAAAGGTTAAGTAAAGCTATAAAAATGGTAAAATCTCCTAAGACCGGAGCTTACATGTTTGTAGAATCTATTATGGATCCTTCTAAAGTAAATGACTTTTTAGCAAAAAAATAATAGTTTACTCATAAAATATTTAAAGCTACTTTCTAATCAGAAAGTAGCTTTTTTTATATATTTACATTTTAGGCTAAATTCTTATTTAAAATAGTAATTAGCTTTATTTATTATAATATGAGATTTCTTTTAAGTTCTAAGAAATAGTATACATTCAAAATATGAGTTTTTTTAAAAAGATATTTTCAAAAGAAAAAAAAGAAACCTTAGATAAAGGTTTAGAAAAAACAAAAACAAGTTTTTTTTCTAAACTATCTAAAGTTGTTGCTGGTAAATCGAAAGTAGATGACGATGTATTAGATAATTTAGAAGAGATATTAGTTGCTTCTGATGTCGGTGTTGATACTACTCTTAAAATAATTAATAGAATAGAGGAAAGGGTCGCTAGAGAGAAGTATGTTGGTACAGAAGAATTAAATAATATTTTAAAGCAAGAAATAGCAGGTTTATTATCAGAGACAAACTTAGCCGACGAAACTGAATTTACTATACCTTCAAATCAAAAACCTTTTGTTATTATGGTTGTTGGTGTAAACGGTGTAGGGAAGACTACAACTATAGGTAAATTAGCTAGTCAGTTTAAAAAGCAAGGATTGAAAGTTGTTTTAGGAGCAGCAGATACTTTTAGAGCTGCGGCTATAGATCAGTTGCAGGTTTGGGCAGATAGAACAGGTGTGCCACTTGTGCGACAAGAAATGGGTTCTGACCCTGCTTCTGTTGCTTTTGATACTTTAAAATCTGCAGTTACTCAAAATGCAGATGTAGTAATTATCGACACAGCAGGACGCTTGCACAACAAAGTAAATCTAATGAACGAATTGACTAAGATTAAACGTGTAATGCAGAAAGTTGTAGAAGATGCGCCTCAAGAGGTTTTACTAGTTTTAGACGGTTCTACTGGTCAAAATGCATTTGAGCAAGCAAAGCAATTTACAAAAGCAACAGAAGTTACATCTTTAGCCGTTACAAAACTGGATGGTACAGCAAAAGGTGGTGTAGTAATTGGGATTTCAGATCAATTTCAAATTCCAGTAAAATATATTGGAGTAGGAGAAGGAATAGATGATTTACAAGTTTTTAATAAAAATGAATTTGTAGATTCTTTTTTTAAATAGTATTCAAATCATATAAAAAAACTCCTTTTACAATTAGTTAAAGGAGTTTTTTTATATGATTTAGTTAGGTTATATATTAAATACCTAAAGAAGTAAATAAACTTTTTAATCTTGGATCAGAGGGTCTTGGAGCATTAGCATCAACAATGTTTCCTTTTGGATCAATTAATATAAATCTTGGTATGGAATTTATTTTATAAGCTTGTTGAAACGAATTATCTTTTCCTATCCAAAGTTGTGTTCCACCCATTTGCCTTTTTTTAATGAAGCTCCTCCATTTTTTTTCTGCAGCATCCCAAGAACCCCCATTTCTTCTTTGATCATCAGTAGATATACTTATAAATTCGATATTTTTATTCTTATATTCTTTCATTAATTTTTCCAATGAAGGAATTTGTTGAATACATGGTCCGCACCAAGTGGCCCAAACATCAATATATACATACTTACCTAAAAAAGAGTTTAAAGATTTTTTACCTCCATTATAATCCATATAATCCGAGAAAGTTGGTGAAGTAGAACCAATAGATGTCTTTAAATTATCAGAATATGCTCTTTGAAAATAAGTTACCATTTTCTCACTCTGTTTGACTGCATCTAAAGATAAAGCACTATCTAAGTTTTTATATAAATTTAAAATACTATCAAAATCCTTTTTTAATCTAGCAACTTTTCTATCAAAAGATTGTTTATCTAGTTTTAAAATTAATTCTGGATTTCCAATACTCTGACTCATTGCTATTTGAGATAATATGTAATTACTGTTATCAGAACCATTCCCAGAGTATTTAAAGCTAGACATAAATTTTTCTGAATCTCCAGTTAGATTAATATTAAATCCATTTTTTAGATAAATAGGCGCTCTTTTAGATCTACTCGTTTGAAAAGTATATATGTCTACTTTATTAACTTTAAGAGTATCTTTAAACGTGCCATCAGTATTTATTTTTATAGTTTTAATAATCCCGTTTCTACCTCCGATTGTAATTAAAGAGTCTTTATTATTTTCTAATCTACCTGTAATTGTAGCGTAATCTGTTGATTTACTAACACATGAAACTAAAATACTTATACTAAAAAGGAATATTGCTAATACTTTCATTCTTTAATTTTTAAATTTGACTGCAAATATAGAATATTCTTCTATAGAAATATTGTTAAAATCATTTGCATATACAAATACGAATTTGCACTTTTGAAAAATAATAAGATCATTTATGAGCACATTCCACTACATAGATAATAAATTACTTGATTTAGCTAAAATTCATCAAATAATTTCTTCAGAAGCAAAATTAGTTTTGTCCAATAATGCTATTCAGAAAATTGAAAAGTGCAGAGTTTTCTTAAATGAAAAAATGAAATCTATTTCGAAACCAATATATGGAATCAATACAGGTTTTGGGGCTTTATATAATGTGAAAATTGATGGAAATAATCTTCAAAAGCTACAAGAGAATTTAGTAATGAGTCATGCTTGTGGAGCTGGAGAAGAGATAACTAATGAGGTTGTGAAATTAATGCTACTTTTTAAGATACAAGCTTTAAGTTATGGCCATTCTGGAGTACAATTAGCTACGGTTAATAGATTGATCGACTTTTATAATAATGATATTTTTCCTGTTGTATACTCTCAAGGATCATTAGGAGCTTCAGGAGATTTATCACCTTTAGCGCATTTATCACTACCATTAATAGGTTTAGGAGAGGTAATTTATAAAAACGAAAAAATATCGGGTCAGAGATTGTTGGAGATTTTTTCTTGGGACAAGATTAATCTTCAGTCAAAAGAAGGTCTAGCTTTACTGAATGGAACACAATTTATGTCTGCCTTTGGGATTCATTGTTTATTGAAATCACATAAACTATCTTATTTAGCAGATTTAATTGGAACGATATCTTTGGAAGGTTTTGATGGTAGAATAGAACCTTTTAGTCACTTGATTCATTCTGTGAGGCCTCACAACGGTCAAATAAAAACTGCTGCAAGAATTAAAGGTTTCCTTCAGGATAGTAATTTAATATCACAAGAAAAAAAACATATCCAAGATCCCTATTCTTTTAGGTGTATGCCCCAGGTTCATGGAGCTACAAAGGATACAATTAAATTTGTGACAGAAACTTTTCTTACAGAAATAAACTCTGTAACAGATAATCCTAATATTTTTGTTGATGAAAATGAAATTATATCTGGAGGAAATTTTCATGGCCAACCTTTAGCATTAGGATTAGATTTTCTTGCAATTTCAATCGCAGAGCTAGGTAATATATCAGAGAGAAGGATTTATCAACTAGTTTCTGGTCATAGACATTTACCACCTTTTTTGGTTTCTAATCCAGGGTTAAATTCTGGTTTTATGATACCACAATATACTGCAGCTAGTATAGTTAGTCAGAATAAACAATACGCTACTCCGGCTAGTATAGATTCTATAGAATCTAGTAATGGTCAAGAAGATCATGTTTCAATGGGTGCTAACGCAGCGACTAAATGTAAAAAAGTAGTAGATAATCTTCAAACTATTTTAGCCATAGAGATGTTTACTGCCTCACAAGCTCTAAGTTTTGGAAATGGAAAATCATCACCTTTCTTAGAATCTATGGTTAGTTTATTTCGACAAGAAGTTACTATTGTTTCTCAAGACAGAGTGATGCATCACGATATAGTAAATGCATCTGAATTCATTAATTCTTTAGAAATTGATAATAATGAGTTATTTGAATAAAGTAATAATTTAAGATTCTGTTTCTGACTCTGTTCTTGTTTCAAGCTTTTTCTTACCTTTTTTAATTTTTATAGTAAGTTCATCTTTTCTTTCATCTAAATCCATTGTAATAGTATCTCCTTCGGATAGTTTAGAATTTACAATTTCTTCAGCTAGAGCATCTTCTATATATTTCTGGATAGCTCTTTTAAGAGGTCTTGCTCCGTATTTTTTATCGAATCCTTTGTCAGCTATATAATCTTTTGCCTTTTCGCTTAAATTAAGTTTATAGCCTAAATCAGATATCCTATTAAGTAATTTGTCTAATTCAATATCTATTATTAGATGGATATCTTTTCTCTCAAGCGTATTAAATATGATTACATCATCAATTCTATTTAAGAACTCTGGTGCAAATGATTTTTTCAAAGCACCTTCTATAACTGATTTCGCATGTGTATCTGCTTGTTCTTTTTTAGAAGTAGTTCCAAAACCTACACCACCTCCAAAATCTTTTAATTGACGAGCGCCAATATTAGAGGTCATAATAATGATTGTATTTCTAAAATCAATTTTTCTACCTAAGCTATCTGTAATATGTCCATCATCTAAAATCTGAAGCAGTGTATTAAATACATCTGGATGCGCCTTCTCTATTTCATCAAGTAATATAACGGAATAAGGTTTTCTTCTAACTTTTTCAGTTAATTGTCCGCCTTCTTCGTACCCAACATATCCGGGAGGTGCTCCAATTAATCGAGATATAGCAAATTTCTCCATATACTCACTCATATCAATTCTAATTAAAGAATCCTCAGAATCAAATAATTCTCGAGCTAATACTTTTGCTAATTGTGTTTTTCCAACACCAGTTTGGCCTAAGAAAATAAAAGAACCAATAGGTTTATTAGGGTCTTTTAATCCCACCCTATTTCTTTGAATCGCTTTTACAACTTTAGTGACAGCTTCATCCTGTCCGATAACTTTTCCTTTTATTAATAGAGGTAATTCAGATAAACGGTTAGTCTCGGCTTCTGCAACTCTATTAACAGGAATCCCAGTCATCATAGAGACAACTTCAGCTACATTATCTTCCGTTACCATTTCTCTATTTAGTTTAGAGTCATCTTCCCAATGTTTTTGAGCAGAATCTAAAGCAACTTCTGTATTTTTTTCGTCATCACGCAGCTTAGCAGCTTCCTCATATTTTTGCCCATTTACAGCATTCGTTTTATTGTTACGAATAATTTCTAATTGCGTTTCTAAATCAAGAACTTGTTGAGGGACTACAATGTTTGTGATATGTATTCTAGATCCTGCCTCATCTAAAGCATCAATAGCTTTATCTGGCAAATACCTGTCTGTCATGTACCTGTTAGTTAATTTCACACAAGCCTCTATAGCATTATCTGTATAATTTACATGATGATGTTCTTCATATTTACTTTTTATATTTTGTAAAATCTGAATAGTTTCTTCAACTGAAGTTGGCTCTACTATTACCTTTTGAAAACGACGTTCTAGTGCTCCATCTTTTTCAATATTTGTTCTGAACTCATCAAGGGTAGTAGCCCCTATACACTGAACTTCACCTCTAGCTAAGGCAGGTTTAAGCATGTTAGAAGCATCTAATGAGCCTGTAGCCGCACCTGCACCAACTATAGTATGAATTTCATCAATAAATAAAATAATATCTTCATTTTTTTCTAATTCATTCATTAAAGCTTTCATGCGTTCTTCAAATTGGCCACGGTATTTTGTGCCAGCAACTAAGCTTGCTAAATCTAAGGAAACTAAACGTTTGTCAAATAAAATTCTAGAGACTTTACGTTCAACGATTCTTAGTGCAAGACCTTCTGCAATTGCAGATTTACCAACACCTGGTTCTCCAATTAACATTGGATTATTTTTCTTTCTTCTGCTTAGTATTTGAGACACACGTTCAATCTCTTTTTTTCTTCCAACAACTGGATCTAACTTCCCTAACTCAGCTAAAGCAGTTAAGTCTCTTCCAAAATTATCTAGAACAGGTGTTTTAGATTTTTTTGTAGCTTTCTCTTTTTTTGTTGATTGCTGTTGTTCAAATGGATTTGTTTTTTCCGATGAAAATTCATCATCTGAAGGTGTTTCTGCAATGGGGTTTAAAGGTAAATCATTGTCAACATGTAACTCTTTATAAAGTTCTTTGGTTACATCATAATTTACATTATATTTCTGTAATAATTTTGTGGCAGGATCATTTTCATTTCGTAAAATACAAAGAAGTAAATGAGCTGTATCTATTGCCTCACTTTGATATAATTTAGCTTCTAGAAAAGTTGTTTTTAATGCTTTTTCGGCTTGTCTAGTTAGGTGTAGGTTTTTCTTACTTGTTCTAGCTAACAAAGTAGGTTCAGCAGGATTTAATTGTTCTAGTTTTTTTCTTAAAAGAACTAAGTCGACATCAAAAGTTGTTAAAATTTCAATAGCTTTTCCATCGTCTTTTCTAATTAACCCTAAAAGAAGATGTTCTGTTCCAATAAAATCATTTCCTAAACGTAAAGCTTCTTCTTTACTAAATGTAATTACATCTCTAACTTTTGGTGAAAAATTGTCGTCCATACTTTGTGTATATATATTGTAAATTTACTCCTTTTTTTTACAAGAAAATCACAAAAAATATGCCAAGCTTAAAAAACTGACAATTTTGCCTATTTATAATGATAAAAACCACTGAATATCAGTAAGATAAAATAATGTAAAATATTATTAAATAATGTTGATAACTCTTCTGTTTTAGAAAGGCTAAAACCTTTGTAAATACTGATATAAATACTATCTTGCCTATACTAAAAAATATAACAAAAATTAATAGAATATTTATATGGCAGACGGAGAAAAGTTAATTCCGATTAACATTGAAGAGCAGATGAAATCTGCATACATCGATTACTCGATGTCAGTTATTGTTTCAAGAGCATTACCAGATGTAAGAGATGGTCTAAAACCGGTACATAGAAGAGTATTGTTCGGTATGCATGAACTTGGAATTAAAGCAACCGGTACCTATAAAAAATCAGCAAGAATTGTAGGTGAAGTTTTAGGGAAATATCACCCACATGGAGATACTTCTGTTTATGATTCTATGGTCCGTATGGCACAAAATTGGAGTGTTCGCTATATGATGGTTGATGGCCAGGGTAACTTTGGGTCCGTTGATGGAGATTCTCCGGCAGCAATGCGTTACACAGAGGTGAGGATGCAGAAAATATCAGAAGATATGTTAGCTGATATTGAAAAAGATACTGTAGATCATCGTTTAAACTTTGATGATACACTTCAGGAACCAACAGTTTTACCAACCAGAATTCCTAATCTATTAGTAAACGGAGCTTCTGGAATTGCAGTAGGTATGGCTACTAATATGGCTCCGCACAATCTTACTGAAGTAATTAATGGTACTGTTGCATATATTGAAAACAATGATATTGATATAGACGGATTGATGGAGCATATAACTGCACCAGATTTTCCAACTGGAGGGACTATTTACGGTTATGATGGTGTAAGAGATGCTTTTCATACTGGTCGTGGACGTATTGTAATGCGCGCTAAAGCAGTTATAGAAGAGGTTAAGGGTAGAGAATGTATTATTGTTACAGAAATACCTTACCAGGTGAATAAGGCAGAAATGATTAAGAAAACTGCTGAACTAGTAAATGATAAAAAGTTAGAGGGGATTTCAAATATTCGAGATGAGTCTGATAGAAATGGAATGCGAGTAGTATACATCTTAAAGCGTGATGCAATTCCAAATATTGTTTTAAATAAATTATACAAATACACACAATTACAGACTTCTTTTAGTGTAAATAATATTGCTTTGGTAAAAGGACGTCCAGAGCAACTAAACTTAAAGCAGTTAATTCATTATTTTGTAGAACATAGACATGAAGTAGTTGTTAGGAGAACAGAATTTGAATTAAAGAAAGCAGAAGCAAGAGCACATATATTAGAGGGTTTAATTATTGCATCAGATAATATTGATGAAGTAATTAAAATAATTAGAGGTTCTAGTAATGCAGATGAGGCAAGAGAGGCTTTAATTACTCGTTTTGAATTGTCAGAAATTCAAGCCAAGGCTATTGTAGAGATGCGTTTACGTCAATTAACTGGATTAGAACAAGATAAATTACGTACTGAATTTGATGCAATTATAGAAACAATTTCAGATTTAAAAGATATCTTAACTAATGAACCTAGACGTTATCAAATTATAAAAGATGAATTACTCCTTATTAAAGATAAATACGGGGATGAGCGAAGATCTGTTATAGAATATGCTGGAGGTGATATGCGAATTGAAGATATGATTCCTGACACCAAAGTAGTTGTAACAATTTCTAATGCAGGATATTTAAAGAGAACAAATCTAGATGAATATAAAGTCCAAAATAGAGGAGGAAGAGGACAAAAAGGTGCTACTACTAGAAATGAAGATTTCTTAGAACATTTATTTGTAGGTACAAATCATCAATATATGATGTTCTTTACTCAAAAAGGAAAAGTATTCTGGATGCGAGTATATGAAATACCAGAAGGTGGTAAAAACACCAAAGGTAGAGCTATGCAAAACTTAATCAATATTGAGCAAGACGATAAAGTAAAAGCTTTTTTAGTAACACAAGATTTAAAAGATGAAGAATATATCAATAGTCATTATGTAATTATGGCAACAAAGAAAGGTCAAGTTAAAAAGACTTCTCTTGAACAATATTCTCGTCCAAGAACAAATGGTATTAATGCAATTACAATTAAAGAAGGAGATGAATTATTAGAAGCAAAATTAACAACTGGTGATAGCCAAGTAATGTTAGCTTTAAAATCTGGTAAAACTATTCGTTTTGAAGAAGCTAAAACTCGACCTATGGGAAGAACAGCTTCTGGAGTTCGAGGAATTACTCTACAAAGTGAATCTGATGAACTAATAGGTATGATAGCAGTAAATGACATGGATAGTAATATTTTAGTTGTTTCTGAAAAAGGTTATGGCAAGCGTTCTAAATTAGAGGATTATAGAATCACTAATAGAGGAGGTAAAGGAGTAAAAACTTTAAACATATCTGAAAAGACAGGAAATTTAGTAGCTATAAAAAATGTTGATGATTCTAATGATTTAATGATTATCAATAGATCTGGTTTAACAATTAGAATGGCTGTTGAGGATTTAAGAGTGATGGGACGAGCAACTCAAGGAGTACGTTTAATAAATATTAAAGATTCAGATAGTATCGCTGCTGTTGCTAAAGTTGCACACGAAGAGGATACTGATGAAGATATCAATGAAGAAGGTTTAGAGGAAGAAAATGAAAATAGTTCAGACGATGTAAATGAATCTAACGAAAATCAAGAATAATAATAAATTTTAATTAAGAATAATAATGAAAAAACAAATTATAACATTGTTTTTAGTACTAATTTCTATTGTTGCTTTTGCACAAAAAAATGAACTAAAAGCCGCAAAAAAAGCAATTAAAAATAAAGTTTTTGCTGAAGCAATAACTGCTATTTCATCCGCAGAGTCTTTAATGGGTAATATGTCTGATAAAAATAAGGCAGAATTTTATTTTTTAAAAGGACAAGCTTTTGCAGGTCAAAAGAAATATAAAGTTGCCGCAGAATCTTTTAATAAACTCATTTCATTTGAAGAAGAAATAGGCAGAAAAAGATATTCTAGTAAGGCATTGCCAATGTTAGGCCAATTGACAAAAGAGGTTTCAGAAAAAGCTTTAAAACTATATAATGTTGAAAAAGATTTTAGTAGAGCGACTCAGCTATTTTATTTAACCTATAAGTTAAGCCCCAAAGATACAGCCTTTATGTATAATGCAGCAGTAAGTGCTACACAAGCAAAAGAATATGATACAGCTATCAGTTATTATAAAGAATTAGAGAAGATTGGATATACAGGTATTGTTATTGAGTATTTTGCATCTAATAATAAATCTGGTCTAGAAGAGTCTTTTGACTCAAAAGCACTCAGGGATGGTGGTGTTAAATCGGGATTATATATTAACCCAGTAGATAAAAGCTCTGAATCTAAGAGCTCAACTATTGTTAAAAATATTGCTTTAATATTGAAGGATCAAGGTAAAGTTGATTTAGCAATTAAAGCATTAAGTGTAGCAAGAGAAGCAAACCCGAATGATATAAATTTACTTTTAGCAGAAGCTGAATTATATATTAAATTAGACAAAATGGATAAGTTTGGTGAGCTTATGGAAGAAGCTGTTAAAATGGACCCAAATAATCCTGCATTATTTTTTAATTTAGGGGTTGTTAATTATAATCAAAAAAAGAAAGCAGAAGCAGAAGGGTATTATAGAAAAGCCATTGAATTAGATCCAGAGTATAGAGACGCTCATTTAAATTTAGCTTATTCAATTTTAAATGAAAGAGTTGCCATAGTCGAAGAAATGAATGAAAGTTTAAGCGACTTTAAAAAGTATGATGAATTAGAGCAAAAGCAAAGAGATGTTTGTTCTAAAGCTTTATATCACCTAGAAAAAGCAGATAGCATAAAAAGAACATTGGATACAGTAAAGACACTTTTAAATATATATGATACTTTAGAAATGGATGATAAGTCAAAAGAATTTAGAGCTTACTACAAGGAAATGAAATAATATTAATTAATTATATATAACAAAAAACCTAGACTTTAAAGTTTAGGTTTTTTTGTTATATTATTTTTTTAATTACTCTTAATTTGTGTGTATGTTTTCGAGAATCTACATTATAAATACCACTGTGATCTAAAGTATCGATTCTGACTTTACCATGAGCATGAATGATGTTGTAATCATTCATAATAATTCCTACATGTGTAATATTGCCTTCCTCGTTGTCAAAAAAAGCTAAATCTCCAGCTTCACTTTCTTCAATAAAACTTAAAACTTCTCCTTGTTTGGTTTGGTCTTTAGCATCTCTTAATAGGTCATAGCCACATAGTCTGTAAACCATTTGTGTAAAGCCAGAGCAATCAATTCCAAAAGGAGTTCTACCACCCCATAAATAAGGTGAATTTAGAAAAAGAAGTGCTTTACTTACTAGTTCTTTTTTTGGTAGTTTTTTGTTAAAAATATTTCCATCATATGAAAATACAGATTGGTTTATAGAAAATGAATTATTTTCAAAAAAAGGAAGACTAGATCCAATAGGGATTGTAGTTAGATTATTTTGGTTATCAGTTATGAAATCAACAAATTCTCCCGAATATTTCTTCTCTCCATCAGATAATTTAATGAATATATCTTGAGTAATTTCTTCATATTGCTTGTTATCAATATAACCCTCGTAATTGTCGTGTTGAAGTTTAATTTTACTCCACTTTTTATCCTTTTCTAAAACCTCAAAATGTTCCCCAAATAAAACTTGGTTTACCATTTCTGACATATCAGAATCTTCTAAACGAAGAGGAACAATACTTAAATTACAAATTCCGTATAACAAAATCGTTTTTTAAAATTAAATTTTTTCCAAAATCATAGCGCTAGCACCACCTCCACCATTACAAATTCCAGCAGCTCCAATTTTAGCATTATTTTGTTTTAAAATAGAGGTTAATGCAATTACAATTCTTGCACCTGAGACTCCTAAAGGATGACCTAAAGAAACTGCCCCTCCGTTAACATTTACATTATCATCTGAAAGACCTAATATCTTCATGTTAGCTAAACCTACAATAGAAAAAGCTTCATTTAACTCAAAATAATCTACATCATTTATTGAAATATTTGCCTTCTTTAAAGCTTTTGGTAATGCCTTCGCTGGTGCAGTTGTAAACCATTTTGGTTCTTGTGCGGCGTCTGCATAACTTCTAATTTTTGCTATAGGAGTAATATTTAATTCCTTTGCTTTCTCAGCTGACATTAAAATTAACGCTGCACCACCATCATTAATTGTTGATGCATTTGCAGCCGTTACAGTTCCGTCTTTACTAAAAGCAGCTCGTAAATTAGGAATTTTATCCATTTTTACATTCTTATATTCTTCATCTTCTGAGAAAATAATTGGCTCACCGCGCCTTTGAGGTATTGCTACTGGTACAATTTCATCTGAAAACTTACCTGCTTTCCAAGCAGCAGCAGAACGATGATAAGATTGTATAGCATAAGCATCTTGGTCTTCTCTAGAAAAATTATATTTGGCGGCACATGCATCTGCACAAACCCCCATTGCTACTTTATCATAAGCGTCTACTAATCCATCTCTTTGCATTCCGTCCTCTATAGTAATTGGACCAAATTTATTTCCATTTCTTGCGTATTGGTAATGCGGAATCATACTCATGTTTTCCATTCCCCCGGCCACAACAACATCAGAATCACCTAAAGCGATACTTTGTGCCGCTAACATGATTGATTTCATACCAGATGCACAGACTTTATTTACTGTAGTACAAGGAACAGTCTCTGGGATTCCTGCATAAATTGCTGACTGTCTAGCAGGAGCTTGTCCTAGTCCTGCAGAAACAACATTACCCATATAAACTTCGTCAACCATTTCCGGTTGGAGGTTAATCTTTTTTAAAGCTCCTTTTATAGCAACAGCGCCTAATCGTGTTGCTGGCACAGAGGATAAGCTGCCCATAAAACTTCCGATAGGTGTTCTAGCAACAGATACAATTACTACTTCTTTCATATTTTATAAGATGAATTTTTATTATTTTTACTACTGCGAAAATAACGATTTTTAATTAATTTTCACTTTTATATCTTTCAGTGAATTTTAAGCCCTGCTTTTTTTACTGTAAGTTTGTTAATATAAACTTTTTTCTATGCGTAAAGTTGTAAATAAAATTTATCAGAATAATACCATTATCTATAAAGTATTATTGTTTTTGTTAACTACAGTTGCAATCGTTTATCTTTTTCCAAAAGGAGGGCAGTTTAAATATGATTTTAAAAATGGTCAAGTTTGGGAATATGATAATCTATATGCAACTTTTAATTTTGCTATACAGAAAACAGATAAAGAAATTATAATAGAGAAACAACTCATAAAAGAGAATGCAAAATTTTATTTTCTTTATAATTCGTTTATTCAAAAAGAAGTTTTAGAGAGTTTTAAAAACCGATTGAATTTATTAACGAATACTATTAATGACAGCGATTTTAACTTTTATACTTCTAAAGCAGATAAAATTATTAAGAAAATATACGCTAGCGGTTTTTTAGAAGTACTCAGTGAAGGAGCGGTCCCTGATGAAAATATTATGGTAGTGCTTAAAGAGAACAATCAGATTCAAGATGTTCCATACAAAACACTATTAACATCTAATAGAGTGTTTTTAGAAATAAAAAATGAGTTAGAGGATGATCAAACTAGCTATATAAAGAATAGTATTTTAAATATTTTATCAGAAATTATAAAACCTAACGTTTCCTTTGACCGGTTTCTTACAGATAAAATGATTCAGTTAGAGATAGATCAAATTTCTTACACAAAAGGGATGGTTTCTAAAGGAAAGTTAATTATCTCAAAAGGAGGAATAGTAGAAGGGGAGAAGTTAGCAGTATTAAACTCTTTCAAAAGTGAATCTGAGTCTAAAGTTTGGACAGAATCTTCTTATAATTGGATTATTTTTGGTTACGCCATACTAGTATCTTTGGCCTTATTAATGCTTTTATTATTTCTACAGAAATACAGAATAGAAATTTATAATAATAACAATAAGGTGACATTTATTTTTCTGAATGTTTTTTTAATGATTTTAATTCAGACTTTGGTTATTAAATATAATTCAGATTATTTATATGTAGTTCCCTTGAGTATTTTACCAATTGTATTAAAAGCTTTTTTTGACGCTAGATTGGGCTTATTTACTCATGTATTAACTATTTTGCTTTTAGGATTTATTGTTCCAAATAGTTTTGAGTTTATTTACCTTCATATTATTGCAGGTATTGTAACAATTCTTACTGTTTCAGAATTATATAAAAGAGCAAATTTATTTATTTCTATAGGTCAAATTACACTTATTTATATGCTTACTTATTTTGCTTTCTCTATTATTAAGGAAGGAGATGCATCGCAAATAAATAGATATTATTTTATGATGTTTGCAGCTAACGGTGTTCTATCATTTTTAGCTATCTTTTTTATCTATATCTACGAAAAATTATTTGGTTTAGTTTCTGATGTTACTTTGTTAGAGCTATCAAATACTAATAGTAAGTTGTTAAGAGAGCTAAATGAAACAGCGCCTGGAACTTTTCAGCATTCCATGCAAGTTGCAAATTTAGCAGAAGCTGCAGCAAACGAAATTGGTGCAAATTCTATGCTAGTAAGAACAGGAGCACTCTACCATGATATAGGTAAAATGTCTAACCCAATGTATTTTACAGAAAATCAAACAACATCAGTAAACCCTCATAACGATATCTCATATACAGACAGTTCTAAAATTATTACTGACCATGTGATTAAAGGAATAGAAATAGCCAAAAAAAATAATTTACCAGATAGAATTATCGATTTTATAAGAACACATCATGGTACTAGTACTACTTATTATTTCTATATGAAAGAAAAAGAAAATAACCCAGATGTTGATATTAAGAAATTTCAATATAATGGGCCTATCCCTTTTTCAAAAGAAACTGCTATTTTAATGATGTGTGATGCTTCTGAAGCGGCTTCAAAAAGTATTAAAACACCTACTGCTTTACTAATTGATGAATTGATCAATAAAATCATAAATAAACAGATGAATGATGGTCAGTTTTTAAATTCTGATATTACTTTTAAGGAGATAGAAATCATTAAAAAGGTGATTAAGAAAAAGTTAATGAATATATATCATTTACGAGTAGAATATCCAGAGTAAAATAATAATAATTTTTTTATATTAATCTTGCAAAAGTGTAATTGTAATACTACATTTGCACTCGCAATTTTTAATATCAAAATTCATTTTTGATGTCTAAAGGAGAGGTGCCAGAGTGGTAATGGAGCAGATTGCTAATCTGTCGACGGGTAACTGTCGCCAGGGTTCGAGTCCCTGTCTCTCCGCAAAGAAATTGCACTCGGGGTGTAGCGTAGCCCGGTCATCGCGCCTCGTTTGGGACGAGGAGGTCGCAG
>CAJWTV010000004.1 GCA_913047375.1 uncultured Polaribacter sp. | reverse complement strand
TTTTAAAACACTGAAAATAGGTGGATTATAATAAAAATAAATTAAGACTTAGGTTGAACTAGTGTAAAAATAATTTAATATGAAACAGTGTTATTAATTAAAGACAAGGCTATAGTATTAAATAAGGGCAATAAACAATATATATTTAATTAAAAAGATATTATTGTAGGTGCTAATTAGTAGAGAAATAATTAGTTTATAATAAGTACCTATATATATTGTATAAAAAATTGTTTTCTAATACCTTTGTAATCTTAAATAATAGAAATATTAAATGATTAAAATCACTTTACCAGACGGAAGTATTAAAGAATTTACTCCAAGCTGCACTCCAATGGATGTTGCAAAGAGTATCAGCGAAGGATTTGCAAGAAACGTTATATCTGCAAATTTCAATGGGATAACTATTGAAACCACTACTCCACTGAATACTGACGGCGCTTTAATACTATATACTTTTAATGATGATGACGGTAAAAAAGCTTTTTGGCACTCTTCTGCACATGTTTTAGCTGAATCAATTTTAGCTTTTCATCCTAAAGCTAAATTAACTATTGGACCCGCTATTAGTAATGGTTTTTATTATGATGTTGATTTAGGAGAAGATATTCTTTCTGAAAATAACTTTAAACAAATAGAGGATAAATTTTTAGAAATAGCTAGAGGGAAACATGAGTTTTCTATACGCTCAGTTTCTAAAGCTGATGCGTTATCCTTATATAAAGAAGAAAATAATGAGTATAAAGTTGAGCTAATTGAAAATTTAACTGATGGTGATATCACATTTTGTGACCATAGTAATTTTTCTGACTTGTGTAGAGGAGGACATATCCCTAATACTGGAATAATAAAAGCTATTAAAATAATGAGTGTTGCCGGGGCTTATTGGCGTGGTGACGAAAACAATAACCAATTGACTCGTGTTTATGGGATCTCCTTTCCGAAACAAAAATTATTGAAAGAATATTTAGAGTTATTAGAAGAAGCTAAAAAACGTGATCATAGAAAATTAGGTAAAGAATTAGAATTATTTACTTTTTCACAAAAAGTTGGTGCAGGGTTACCACTATGGTTGCCCAAAGGAGCAGCACTTCGCTCTAGACTAGAAGATTTTCTAAAAAAAGCTCAAAAAAAGGCAGGTTATGAAATGGTAATGACTCCGCATATTGGACAAAAAGAGCTATATGTTACTTCTGGTCATTATGAAAAGTACGGTGAAGACAGTTTTCAATCTATTAAAACTCCAAAAATGGACGAAGAATTCTTGTTAAAGCCTATGAATTGTCCTCATCATTGTGAAGTCTATAATTTTAAACCATACTCGTATAAAGATCTACCTAAACGTTTTGCAGAATTTGGTACAGTATATAGATATGAGCAAAGCGGGGAGTTACATGGTTTAACTCGGGTTAGGGGTTTTACTCAAGATGATGCTCATATATTTTGTACTCCAAAGCAATTAGATCAAGAGTTTAAAGATGTTATAGATCTAGTTCTATATGTGTTTAAGTCTTTAGGTTTTGAAAGCTTTACAGCACAAGTTTCTGTAAGAGATTCTAAACATTCGGAAAAATACATAGGGGATAGTAATACTTGGGAAATTGCAGAAAATGCAATAATAAATGCAGCAAAAGATAAAGGCTTAAATTTTGTTATTGAGGAAGGTGAAGCTGCGTTTTATGGTCCTAAATTAGATTTTATGGTCAAAGACGCTTTAGGCAGAAAATGGCAACTTGGAACGATACAAGTTGACTATAATTTGCCAGAACGCTTCGATTTAACCTATAAAGGGGCGGACAATCAATTACATAGACCTGTAATGATCCATCGGGCACCATTTGGATCAATGGAACGCTTCATTGCAGTGCTACTAGAGCATACGGGCGGAAATTTCCCTCTTTGGTTGACTCCTGATCAGGTAATCTTATTACCAATCAGCGAGAAATATGAAAAATATTCAGAAAAAGTTTTAAAATCGTTAGAAAATTCCGAAATTCGCGCCCTCGCAGACAATCGAAATGAAAAAACAGGTCGTAAAATTAGAGATGCGGAAGTGAGCAAAGTACCATTTATGTTAATTGTAGGTGAAAAAGAAGAACAAGAAGGAACAGTTTCAGTAAGAAAACATGGTGAAGGTGATATTGGAACACTTACGATTCAAGAGTTTATCACTTTAATAAAAAAAGAAGTAAATAAAACTTTAGTTGAATTTTAAATAATTAAGATTTAACTTTACAAAAGTTATTAAAGTAAGGTTGTGAAAAACAACTGCTGTTTAATTTTTAAATTATAAGTCATAGCAATTAGAAGATCAAGGTCAAAAAGGCCTTTAAGAGTAATCAAAGAAGACCAACACAGAATAAACGACAAAATTAAATATGTTAATGAAGTCCGTTTAGTTGGCGAAAATATTGAAGTAGGTGTCTATTCACTAGATAAAGCTAAGGAGCTTGCTGCAGAGCAGGAATTGGATTTAGTTGAAATTTCGCCAAAAGCAGTACCTCCTGTTTGTAAAATCATAGACTATAAAAAGTTTATGTATGAGCAAAAGAAACGTGAAAAAGTTCTTAAATCAAAAGCCACAAAGGTTATTGTCAAAGAAATTCGTTTTGGTCCTCAAACAGATGAACATGACTATGATTTTAAGAAAAAACATGCTGTAAAATTTTTACAAGAAGGAGCTAAATTAAAAGCTTTTGTTTTCTTTAAAGGAAGATCAATTATTTTTAAAGAACAAGGACAAATACTTTTATTAAAACTAGCACAAGAATTAGAAGAATACGGTAAAGTGGAGCAATTGCCGAGATTAGAAGGTAAACGTATGATTATGTTTATCGCTCCAAAAAAAGTTAAATAGTCTATAAGCAAGATAAAAACGAAGGAGAAATGCCTAAAATGAAAACCAAATCTAGTGCCAAAAAACGCTTTAAGTTAACCGGTTCTGGAAAAATCAAAAGAAAGCATGCGTTTAAAAGTCACATCTTAACAAAGAAGTCTAAAAAACGTAAGCTAAAATTGACTCATGATACATTAGTTCATAAGTCAGATGTTGCAAACATCAAACAACAATTAGCTATTTAATTAGTTAATTAGGGAATTTAATTATTAACCATGGAGTTTGGCTATTAAAAGTGTTTGTTTTCGAACCGCCAACTACAAAAAAAAATTTAAATTATGCCAAGATCAGTAAATTCAGTAGCCTCAAGAAAAAGAAGAAAAAAAATCTTGAAGGCAGCAAAAGGGTACTTTGGACGTAGAAAAAACGTTTACACAGTAGCAAAAAATGCGGTTGAAAAAGGAATGCTTTATGCATACCGTGACCGTAAAAACAATAAGAGAAACTTTCGTTCATTATGGATTGTGCGTATCAACGCAGCAGCTCGTTTACACGGAATGTCTTACTCTCAGTTTATGGGAAAAGTGAAAGCTAATAATATCGAATTAAACCGTAAGGTTTTAGCTGATTTAGCTATGAACAATCCTGAAACTTTTAAGGCTGTTGTAGAGAAAATTAAATAAATATTAATACTTGCTTATATTAAAAACCCAAACTGTCGTTTGGGTTTTTTTATTAACTTTATATTTTAAAAAGCAAAATAGATGAAATCAATATTACAGATCTTAATTATAATTATATCATGTGCATCAACGTATGCTCAGAGTATTAACAATGGAAATGAGACTTTAGAAATTCAATTTAATAATGTTTATAAGGTATCTAATAGTTATGAAAAATATAAAATAATTAAAAAAGTATATTTTCAAGATTTAAAACTAAATGCATTAGATAGTCTCAAGAAATACAAAAAACTATTATCTAATAATGTAGATCTTTTAAATAAAGAAGAAGAAAAGCTAAAAAAGCTAAAAAAGCAGTTAGAAAAAAGCGAATTAGCCTTAATCATATCTCTAGAAAAAGAAAATAAAATTTCATTATTTGGCCTCGTAATAAGTAAGATTAGTTATAATTTGTTTCTCTGGATAATCATAATTATTTTAATTTCAGGGTTACTCTATTTTATATTTAAATTCAAGGATAATGAAATTGTAACTAAAAAAACCAAAAAAAAATTAATAGATATCGAGTTTGAATTGCAGCAGCAGCGAAAGCAAGCTTTATTAAAAGAACAAAAATTAAGAAGACAATTACAAGACGAAATTATTAAACAAAGGGGTTCTTAATAATTACTGTAAAAAAAGATTAGATAACATTTGAAGCTAAATACAACAACGTTAAGACAGATTTGAATTCTTATTCCAATCTATAATAAGTCAATTAATATTTCTACTCCCTTTAATTGTAATAATTAGTGGGATTATATGGCTTTTTTTTTAAAAATAGATTTTAAAACCCATCACTTAATTGTTTTAACTTTTCGGTATTTTCTGCTAGCATTAATTCATCAATAATTTTTTGAATATCTCCATTTACAATATTGGATAAATCATATAATGTTAAGCCAATTCTGTGATCTGTTACACG
The DNA here is from genome assembly GCA_913047375.1 of uncultured Polaribacter sp. Classification (GTDB taxonomy): domain Bacteria; phylum Bacteroidota; class Bacteroidia; order Flavobacteriales; family Flavobacteriaceae; genus Polaribacter. The sequence goes on along the minus strand of CAJWTV010000004.1, from coordinate 75,174 downwards.
ACCCTGAGAATAATTATAAGTTCTAATCTTTGCACTTCTGTCACCTGAAGAAACCATAGAACCTCGCTTCAGTGCATCTTCTGCATTTTTTTTTGCTAATTCCATATCATATAACCGAGAACGTAAAACTTTAAAAGCTTTCTCTTTATTTTTATGCTGACTTTTTTGATCTTGACATTGGGCAACCAATCCTGTTGGCATATGTGTTAAACGCACTGCAGAATAGGTAGTATTTACAGATTGTCCTCCAGGTCCTGATGAACAGAAAAAATCTATTCTAACATCTTTTGGATTTATCTCTACATCAAACTCCTCTGCTTCTGGAAAAACCATACATGTAGCAGCTGAAGTATGAACACGACCTTGAGTTTCTGTTTGAGGTACACGTTGAACGCGATGAACACCAGCCTCAAATTTTAAAGTACCATATACATCTGGACCATTGACTTCAAATTGTATTTCTTTAAAGCCACCATTGGTACCCTCAGAGTAATCTACTGTTGATACCTTCCAACCTTTACTTTCACAATATTTAGAATACATCCTAAACAAATCACCAGCAAAAATACTTGCTTCGTCACCACCTGTACCAGCTCTGAGTTCTACTACAGCATTTTTTGAATCTTCTGGATCTTTTGGTATTAATAAAAACTTTATCTCTTCTTCTAATTGAGGAATTCTAGTATTGGCTTCTTCAATTTCCATTTTCGCCATTTCGTTCATCTCAGAATCAGAACCATCTGAAAGAATTTCTTTCGCTTCAATAATATTATTGGTTAAAACCTGGTATTCCTCTCCCTTTTTAACAACGTCTCCTAAATCTTTATATTCTTTACTCAATTGAGCATATCGCTTTTGATTCATGATTATTTCTGGTTGAATAATTAAATCAGAAACCTCATCATAACGTTGCTTAACAATTCTTATTTTATCTAACATTTATTGTTCTTTTCAGGTTTTACGAATTTACAATTTTTATCGTAAAATTAATTAATCTTTGACTCTAATACTCCAATGAAAATTAAATTTAGAAACTATAATACCTTCTTCATTTATTCCTTTTGAGGTTAATATAACTTTCTGACCTTCACCTGTTTTAATTGAAATTTTAATAGCTTCTCTTATTCCATTGCCATCATTACAAGAAAAAATAATTTTACCAGTTGCTTTTTTATAAAATTCTGCTTCTTGATAAGTAACTAACATAGAAACATTTCTACCAGAATCTTTTATAGCTTTCATTACTAAAAGACCTGTTGGCATTTCAGCAGCCATACCTTGAGCTGCCCAGAACATACTTTTAAATGGATTCTGATTTATCCATTTGTGATTTATAGAAACAGTTACTTCATTATTAGTAATTGATTGCACCCTGACACCTCCAAAATAAGCTAGTGGTAATTTTATGAGGTTAAAAAGATTAACTTTTGATGGTGTGAATTTCATTTCTAGTAATTAATAGTTTAAATAAAAAAGTATATTATCACGATCACAATATACTTATAAATAAGATAAAACTTAATATTAACAGTAGTTATCAAGTTTTACAATAAATTAAATGATACCATTATAATCCAGAAAATATATTTAATTTTTTCAGGTAACTTATTTCTTATTCTCTAAATATTCTTCTATATCTGCTATATGATATTGCAAAGCTTGGGCAGATATCTGAATTTCTTTAATTAAAAGTGATAAAGAAATAATAAGTAAAACAAGAGCAAAACCAAAGACCCAAACAGCTATATTTTTTTCACCAACATATATCAAAAACATAGTTAATACACATAAAAGTAAACTAGAAATACCAAAAATTTGCATCCACCTTGTCAAGTTTAAACGCAATTTTAAGTTTTTAATTTGTCTTATTAATGATTCATCTTTTTTTTCTAAAAATTTATCATGTAAATTCCTAATAACGGATGCATAAGCTAGAAATCTATTAGTGTAGGCTAACATAATTAAAGATATAGCAGAAAATAAAAGAGCAGGTGTAGTTAATGTTAATTGTTCCATAATGGTTCAAAATTAATTAATAATTTTTTATTTTTAGTACTTTTGGTATATGAATATACTCTACTCATTTTTATTTGTATCTATTAGCTATTCAGTAACTTGTCAAAATTTACCAAAAGGATTTGTTTATCTCTCAACTATAGATAATTCTATTCGAAAAGAATTAAGATATTTTACTAATAATAATTTTATTGGTAAACCAATAAAAGGATATAAAAAGAATATTTTAATAGTATCTGAGAGAGCTGCAAAAGCATTAAAAAAAATTCAAAATGAATTATTAAAAGATAGTATGAGTCTTAAAGTTTTTGATGCCTACAGACCACAACAAGCTGTAGACCATTTTGTAGAATGGGCAAAAGATTTGAATGATACACTAATGAAAAAGATATTTTACCCTAAAGTACCGAAAAAAAAGTTATTTGAACTAGGCTTTATTGCCGAAAAATCTGGCCATACAAGGGGGAGTTCAGTCGATCTTACAATTATAGATCTAAAAACAAACGAAGAATTAGATATGGGTAGTATTTATGATTTTTTTGGAATTGAATCACATCCTTGCTCTAAAAAAATTAATATAAATCAACAAAATAATAGACTCTTTTTAAGAACAATTATGTTGCAAAATAATTTCTCCCCTTATGAAAATGAATGGTGGCATTTTACACTGAAAAACGAACCGTTTTCTCAGAGATATTTTAACTTTCCAATAAGGTAAAAGTTTTAACAAATTCTAAACAACATAATTTAAAATCGTCATTATATTTGCTAACAAGGGCCATCAATAAAAAAACATGAAATATCTATCATATTCTATAATATTCATTTTATTCAACATAATAAAATTGCAATCACAAATTGATAATAATCGTTCTGATAATAAAATTGGAAAAATACGGACTATAATTTCTACCAATACAAAAGAAATTAAGAGACCTAAATCTATCAAATTAGATCCGTCTAAAGGATTTGAAGAAGCTTACGAAAAAGAGCAAAAACAACTTAAAAGGAAACAGACAGAAGAAAAGTTGAATAACAAAGGTATTATTACTCAAAAACAGATAAGAGAAGAACGATTTTTAAAAGCATTCAAAAAAATTAATGGGATGTATCAATACCCTGTTATTGATCAAGATTTAGGAAGCTTAAGAACAAACTCTGGAAGCATAAATATTATTTGTAGAGATTATCAATATCCAGATGGTGATAGAGTTACAATTTTAGTTAATAATATTCCAGTAATCGTAAATATTATTCTTCAACAACGATATCAAAAATTTAACATTCCATTAGAAAAAGGAATTAATAATATTACCATATTAGCATTAAATCAAGGTTCTTCTGGGCCAAATACAGCTGCATTCAAGATATATAATGATTCCGGATTGTTATTGTCTTCTAATGAATGGAATTTAGCTACTGGTGCCAAGGCTAATCTGATCATCGCTAAGGATAAATAAAGAAAGACGAAAAGGTTTAAGTAAATAGATAAAACCATGTTTTTTTATTCTATTTAAAACAGTTATTTTTGTGGTTGAAGTAAAAGGTAAATAAAATAACAACAACAATTTCAGAATGAAAAAAATCACCAAGCAAACCTATTTAGATTGGTATAAGGATATGCTATTTTGGCGAAAATTTGAAGATAAATTAGCTTCTGTATACATACAACAAAAAGTAAGGGGTTTCCTTCATTTATATAACGGACAAGAAGCTATTTTGGCAGGAGCTTTGCATGCAATGGATTTATCTAAAGATAAAATGATTACTGCATATAGAAATCACGTACAACCAATTGGAATGGGAGAAGATCCAAAAAAGGTTATGGCTGAATTATATGGAAAGGTTACAGGAACATCTAAAGGAATGGGTGGCTCTATGCATATTTTCTCTAAAGAATTTGGTTTTTATGGTGGTCACGGTATCGTTGGTGGCCAAATTCCTTTGGGAGCAGGTATCGCTTTTGGTGATAAATACAAAGGAAGTGATGCTGTTACATTAACCTGTTTTGGTGATGGTGCAGCTAGACAAGGTTCTTTACACGAAGCATTTAATATGGCGATGCTATGGAAATTACCAGTAATTTTTATAGTTGAAAATAATGGTTATGCTATGGGTACCTCAGTCGAAAGAACTGCTAACCATACAGATATATGGAAACTTGGATTAGGTTATGAAATGCCTTGTGGTCCCGTAGATGCTATGAACCCTATTAAGGTTGCAGAAGCAATAGACGAGGCTATACAAAGAGCAAGACGTGGAGATGGACCTACATTCTTAGAAATGAAAACATATAGATATAGAGGACACTCAATGTCAGATGCACAAAACTATAGAACAAAAAACGAAGTAGAAGAGTATAAAAAAATAGATCCTATTACTCAAGTAAAAGATATTATTTTAGAAAAAAATTACGCTACTTTAGAAGAGATTACAGCAATTGCTAAAGGAGTAAAGGAAATGGTGAATGAATGCGAAAAGTTCGCAGAAGATTCTCCGTATCCAGAGCCTCAACAAATGTATGATATGGTATATGAACAAAAAGATTATCCTTTTATAAGTTAAAATATGGCTACAATTGTAAATATGCCGCGTTTGAGTGACACTATGGAAGAAGGTGTTGTGGCAAAATGGTTAAAAAATATTGGAGATAAAATTGAAGAAGGTGATATTATAGCAGAGATCGAAACCGACAAAGCTACAATGGAATTTGAATCATTTCATGAAGGAACTTTATTATATATTGGAGTAAAAGAAGGAGAAACATCCCCGGTTGATGTTCTGTTAGCCATTATTGGAGATGAAGGTGAGGATATTTCTGCAATTTTAAAACAAGATGATTCTTCAAATGAAACTCCTACTGAGCGTTCAGAAGAAAAAGAAACTAATTTAGAAAAAATACCAGATGCTAACACTACAATTCCTGAAGGTGTTCAAGTAATTACAATGCCACGATTAAGTGACACTATGACTGATGGTACAGTAGCTTCATGGTTGAAAAAAGTAAATGATAATGTTGAAGAAGGTGATATTTTAGCTGAGATTGAAACTGATAAAGCAACTATGGAATTTGAATGCTTCTATGAAGGAGTATTATTATACATTGGTGTAAAAGAAGGAGAAACTGCACCCGTTGATAGTCTACTAGCTATTATTGGTCCTGCTGGAACTGATGTATCCGCTATTATTAAAAATGGAGCTTCAACTATAAAATTAGTGATCGATAAACCTGAAGAAATTATTGTAAAAGAAGAAGTTGAAGAAACTAAAATAGCAACTATCTCTAAGAATGACACTGGACGTATTTTTGCATCTCCTTTAGCAAAGAAAATAGCATCTGATAAAGGGTATGATCTCGCTGAAATAAAAGGGTCAGGTGAAAATGGACGTATCATTAAGAAAGATGTAGAAAATTATACTCCTTTAACTTCAGAAACGAAAGAGGTTATATCTACTCCTAATTTAACACCGATAGTCTCTAATTTTACGATAGCAGGAAAAGAAAATACTATGGAGCACAAAAATTCTCAAATGCGAAAAGCAATTGCTAAATCTTTAGGAAACTCTAAATTTAATGCACCCCACTTTTACTTAAATATAGAAGTTGATATGGGTAATGCAATGGCTTCAAGAAAGACTATCAACACTATACCTGACACAAAGGTTTCTTTTAACGATATGATTGTTAAAGCTTGCGCAATGGCTTTACAAAAACATCCACAAGTAAATACTTCTTGGACTGAGGAAAATACGTTATTCCATAGTCATATTCATATTGGAGTAGCTGTAGCTGTAGATGAAGGATTATTAGTGCCAGTTGTGAAATATACAAATCAACTAAGTTTAACTCAAATTGGTGCATCTGTGAGAAATTTAGCTAGTAAAGCAAGAGAGAAAAAGATTAAAGTTGAAGAAATGCAAGGAAGTACTTTTACTGTTTCTAATCTAGGTATGTTTGGTATAGAAAGTTTTACTTCTATTATTAATCAACCTAATTCTTCAATTTTATCTGTTGGAGCAATTATTGAAAAACCAGTGGTTCAAAATGGACAAATAGTTATTGGAAATACTATGAAATTAACTTTAGCTTGTGACCACAGAACTGTAGATGGTGCAATTGGCGCTCAATTTTTACAAACTTTAAAAACTTTTATTGAAAATCCCGTTACAATGTTAGCATAAGTTTTCTTAAAAAAGTTCATAAAAAAACCAGCAAAATTTGCTGGTTTTTTTATGAATTATAATAAATGAGAAAATACTTTGAATTAAAAGTCTTGATTAATATCCCAAGCCTCTAAAGTTTCTTTTAAAGTTTTAATAAACATACCACCTAAAGCACCATTTACAACTCTGTGATCGTAAGAATGTGAAACAAACATCTTTTGCCTAATTCCTATAAAATCACCTTCTGAGGTTTCAATGACAGCTGGAACTTTTCTAATAGCTCCAAGGGCTAAGATTGCAACTTGAGGTTGATTAATAATTGGTGTTCCCATTACTGAACCAAAGCCACCAACATTAGTAACTGTATACGTTCCATCTTGAACTTCATCTGGTTTCAATGCATTATTTCTTGCTCTGTTTGCCAAATCATTTACAGATTTGGTCATACCTACTAAATTTAATTGGTCTGCATTTTTAATTACTGGAACAATTAAATTACCATTAGGAAGAGCTGCTGCCATTCCTAAATTAATATTTTTCTTTTTGATAATATTATCACCATCTATAGAAATATTAATTAATGGATATTTTTTTATTGTAGATGCTACTGCGTGCATTAGGATAGGCGTAAAAGTTAATTTCTCACCTTCTCTGATAAAAAATCCATCTTTAACTTTATTTCTCCATTTCACAATATTGGTTACGTCTATTTCGATGAAAGATTGAACATGAGCAGAAGTTTGAACTGAATTAACCATATGCTTGGAAACTAATTTTCCCATTCTGGTCATCTCTATTATTTCATCTTCCCCGTTAACAGATACAGGAGTTACTTTTTGAACTTGTAATGGTATAAATTTTTCAACTTTCTCTATTACTTTACTTGTGGTATTATTATTCGGTATTAATTTTCTATTTTCTAGATAAGAAAGAATATCATCTTTTGTAACTCTTCCATCTTTTCCAACTCCATTTATCATCTCTAATTCAGCCATTGAAATATTTTCTGCTTTAGCAATATTTCTTACTAGTGGAGAATAAAATTTCCCACTTGGAGAAGTTTTTGTTATTGGGGCTTCATTTATTTCAATGATTTTTAAAGATTCTTCTAACTGAGTAACTTCACTTAATATTTCTGGATTTGGCGCATTATTAGATTCATCAATATCACTTATTGTTTCAATAATAGCAATAGTAGATCCAACAGCAACAAGATCATCTTTTTTAAATAAGATTTCAACCAAAGTTCCTTCTACTTCAGATGGAACTTCAGAATCTACTTTATCTGTAGCAATTTCGACAATAGCTTCATCTAATTCTATAGTATCTCCTATTCCTTTTAACCAAGATGTGATGGTCGCTTCTGCAACACTTTCTCCCATTTTTGGTAATTTTAACTCGAATCTTGCCATTCCTTTCTTTTTGTAAATGTAAAAATACTAAAAACAGATGGTTTTTTACTAAAAATTCTAATAGAAATAAAAGATTGATTTTTCTATTTTTTAAATTATTATCATTAAATACTGATTAATTATAAAAATATGATAACAAAATTGACTAATATTATAATTATATTAAATATATGGTAATTAATCAAGTATATTATTATTATTTTTGCTGCATTCAAAAAAAACATCAAAGTAATAAAGTTTAAAGTAATTTAATATGTGAAAAAATCAAGTTTATATAATCCACTTTTGAGGATTTGCTAAAACTTTTAAGAGGATTTCCTCTTGAGAATTTTCTTCTGGAAGATAATTATATTTCCATTTTACTATTGGTGGTAGACTCATTAAAATGCTTTCGATCCTACCATTTGTTTTTAATCCGAATAGAGTTCCTTTATCATGCACTAAATTAAATTCAACATAACGACCTCTTCTAACTTCTTGCCATTCTTTCTGATGTTTAGTAAATTGAATTTCTTTTCTTTTTTCAACAATTGGAATATAACTATCTAAAAAACTATCTCCAATTTCTTTTACGAAATTGAAACGATCTTGAATTGTAAACTCTTCTGTTTCTTTTAAATAATCAAAGAATAAACCTCCTATACCTCGAGCTTCATTTCTATGAGTATTCCAAAAATAGGTATCACATAATTCTTTAAATTTTGGATAAAAAACTTTATGATGTTTATCGCAAGCAGTTTTACATATAGTATGAAAATGGATTGCATCTTGATCAAATAAATAATAAGGAGTTAAATCCTGGCCTCCTCCAAACCATTGATTAACAATATCTCCGCTACTATTATACATTTCAAAGTAACGCCAATTTGCATGAACTGTCGGTACAAAAGGGTTTATAGGATGTAAAACTAAACTTAAACCACAGGCAAAAAAATCACCTTCTTCTACCCCAAATTGTTTTCTTAATACCTCTGGTAGCTCTCCAAAAACTTTAGAGATATTTACTCCTCCTTTTTCAAATATAGTTCCATTTTCAATTATCCGTGTTCTTCCACCACCTCCTTCTTTACGTTGCCATAAATCTTCTTGAAAAGTAGCTTTTCCATCAACTTTCTCTAATTTAGATGAGATCTGATCTTGTAGCTTTTCTATGTATGAATAAAAAGTATTTCTCATAAACTATTTTAAAACTTTAACATCGGCTTTTAAGAAAATTTAAGATGGACTTTTATATTCTTTTACGGCGTCAACAAAAGCTTTTGCATTCTCTAATGGAATGTTTGGTAAAATACCATGTCCTAAGTTTACGATGTATTTATCTTTCCCAAATTCGTTGATCATTTGATAAACCATTTTCTTAATTTCTTTTGGAGGAGACAACAATCTAGATGGATCGAAATTACCTTGTAAAGTAATATTACCTCCAGATAAATAACGTGCATTCCTTGCAGAACATGTCCAATCAACACCTAATGCAGAAGCACCTGATTTAGACATCTCATTTAAAGCAAACCAACATCCTTTTCCAAAAGCTATCACAGGTGCCTCTTCTTTTAAGGCATCTATTATTTGCTGTATATATTGCCAAGAAAATTCTTGGTAATCTACTGGAGATAACATTCCTCCCCAAGAATCAAAAACTTGAACAGCATTGACTCCTGCAGAAACCTTTGCTTTTAAATACCCTATAGTTGTATCAGTTATTTTCTGTAATAATTGATGAGCAGCAACCGGTTTTGTAAAACAAAACTCTTTTGCCTTATCAAAGTTTTTAGAACCCTGACCCTGGACCATATAACACAAAATTGTCCAAGGAGAACCTGCAAAACCTATTAAAGGAATCTCATTATTTAATTTCTCTTTGGTAGCCTTTATAGCCTGGTAAACATAATCTAACTCTATATTTACATCTGGAACAATTACGTTATCTACGTCTCTTTGTGTGCGTATTGGATTTGGTAAATAAGGCCCAAAGTCAGGTTTCATTTGTACCTCAACGTTCATTGCTTGTGGAACAACTAAAATATCAGAGAATAATATTGCAGCATCCATTCCATATCTTCGAATTGGCTGTACAGTTATTTCTGATGCTAACTCTGGAGTTCTACAACGTGTAAAGAAATCATACTTTGCTTTGATTTCCATAAATTCTGGCAAATACCTTCCTGCTTGACGCATCATCCAAACGGGAGGCCTATCAACAATTTCTCCTTTTAGTGCTCTTAAAAATAAATCGTTTTTTATCATAATTACATTTCTGAAACGGCCATCATGGCCTTATCTACCGCTATAGCTAATTTTTTAATATCCCTAACTGTTAATGCCGATGATAAGAACCAAGCTTCAAATTGTGATGGTGGTAAAAACACACCATTTTTTATCATTTCCCAAAAGAAAACAGCAAACTTTTTTATATCGGAAGTTTGAGCCTCCTTAAAATTTGTCACTTGACTATTTGTAAAAAAAGGATTCATCATTGATCCAAATCTATTTACTACTAAATCTACACTATACTTTTTAGCCGCTTCTAATAAAATAGTTTCTATAGTATTTCCAATTATATTAAACTTTTTATACGGATCTTGATTTTGTAATTCTGTTAGAGTAGAAATTCCTCCTGCCATAGCAATCGGGTTTCCACTTAAAGTACCTGCTTGATACATACCTCCTAAAGGAGCTACCTCTTCCATAATTTCGTTTCTTGCGCCATAAGCGCCTACAGGAAAACCTCCACCAATGACTTTTCCTAAACAGGTAATATCTGCAGTAACACCCAATAACTCTTGAGCACCGCCAAATTTAGAACGAAAACCGGTCATTACTTCGTCTGCGATTAACAAAGCATTTTTAGTTTCTAAATAGTCTTTTAACTCTTTTAAAAAACTCTTCTGTGGAATGACTACTCCCATATTACCACAAATTGGCTCGATTATAACACCTGCAATATCATTATGTTCGTCAAAATGTTTTTTTACACTTTCTAAATTATTGTATTCTGCTATTAGGGTATTTTTCACAGCACCTTCAGGAACTCCTTTAGAACCCGGTAAACTCAAAGTTGCTAGTCCCGATCCAGCTGCAACTAATAATGAATCTTGATGTCCATGATAACAACCTGCAAATTTTATTATTTTATCTTTTCCTGTAAATGCTCTTGCCAAGCGAACTCCACTTATAACTGCTTCTGTCCCTGAATTTACAAAACGGACTTTATCCATTTCTGGGAAAGCATCACAAACTATTTTTGCTAAAATAATTTCATTTTCTGTTGACGCTCCAAAAGAATAACCGTTTTTCAATGCTTTTACAACTGCTCTTTGTACTTGTTTGTGACGATGACCTATAATCATTGGTCCATATGATAAAACTAAGTCTATATATTCGTTTCCATCAACATCTGTAATCTTACTCCCTTTCGCTTTTTTAATAAACAAAGGATTACCACCAACTGAAGAAAAGGCTCTAACTGGAGAATTTACTGCTCCAACAAGATTCACCAATCCTTGTTCGTATAATTTTTGAGATTTTTTAAACATTTTATGTTATTGTTTATTTGTTTAATTACAATCTATTTAAACAGATTAACTTTTCAACAAAAACTTTGCTGCTTCCTTAGCAAAGTATGTAATTATGATATCTGCTCCTGCCCTTTTCATTGACAGTAAACTTTCCATCATTACTTTTTCTCCATCAATCCAACCTTTTTCTGCAGCTGATTTTATCATTGCATATTCTCCACTTACATTATAGCAAGCAATTGGTCTATCAAAATTATTCTTTAAATCACGAACAATATCTAAATATGATAAAGCTGGTTTTACCATTAAAATGTCAGCCCCTTCTTGATCATCAAAAGTTGCTTCTCGCAAAGCCTCGTCTCTATTAGATGGATCCATTTGATATGTTTTTCTGTCACCAAAAGTTGGTGATGAGTCAGCTGCATCTCTAAAAGGACCGTAAAAGGCAGATTCATATTTAACAGAATATGCCATAATGGGTAAGTTAACATAACCAGTATTATCCAAAGATTCTCGTACCATTGAAATAGTCCCATCCATCATTCCAGAGGGCGCAACCATATCTACTCCAGCATTTGCATGAGAAATTACTTGTTTTGCAATGTTTAATAAAGTAGCATCGTTATCAACATCATCATCCTGAATTACACCACAGTGACCGTGAGAAGTATATTCACAAAAACATACATCTGATATTACATATAGACTTGGATATTTTTTTTTAATAAAACGAATTGCCTGTTGAATAATTCCATTATCGTTCCATGTTTCTGTTCCTTGATCATCTTTATTGGAGGGAATTCCAAATAACATTACGGCTGGAATATTTAAAAATAAAATTTCATCTAATTCTTTAGAAATCCTATCTAAAGAAAATCGTTTAATCCCAGGCATTGAGACTATTTCTGCTTCTATATTTTTTCCTTCTTCGATGAAAACTGGATAAATAAGATCATCTATAGATAATTTTGTTTCTCTGACCAATCTTCTAATACCTTCAGATTTTCTTAATCTACGAGTTCTAAACATTTTCTAATATTTATTTTTCTGAAAAATGATTATTTACCAATTCTAAAATACTATCTACATCTGGCATATTTGCAACTTGAACATTTTTAAAATGTTTTCGAGCTTCAAAAGCAGTAGTTTCTCCGATACAAAATGCTATTTTTCCTTTATGATTCTCTTGCAAATAACTATCTATCCCTGATGGACTATAAAATAATACTCCAGAAATAGATTCATCAATTTTTACTGAACTTAACATTGTCTTGTAAGCTTCAACCTCATTTACAATGATATTATTTGCTTGTAAATAAGTTGGTAAGACATCTAATCTTAAATCACTACAGAAGTAAGAAAGCTCTTTAATTTCTGTCTCTTTTGAAATATACTCTGCTAATTTTAAAGCATTTTTGGCAGCATAAGTGACTTTTCCGATTCTCTTTTCAATTAATTTTTTAGTCCTTCTGCCTACACAAAAAATATTTTTAAAATTGATTTCTTCTTTTGTGAAAGAATTTAATAATGCTTCCACTCCGTTCTGACTAGTAATTATTACATTTTCGTGCTGAAGTTTCATCACTTTTGCAGGAATTCTATTAAATCTAATTTTAATAAAATCACTGTCTTTTATACCAATTGTATTATCTAAATTTTTCTTTTGTGGCTCGGATAATTTCTTAGTAGAATAGATTGTATGATTCTTAATGGATGCTTCACCATCTTCAATCATTAATTCTCGACCTCCCCTATTTATGATATAGTCTACACAATCTTTAGCTAAAAACTCATGACTCCCTATTTTTGCAGTTTTATTAACTGAAATCTTTTTAGAACCATCACTTTTTAATAAAACTCCTTTAAAATTTATTTCTTCTGTTTTTTCATCAACATACGCTAATGCTCCTATAGGCGCTGAACAGCCACCTTCAAGTAATCTTAGAAACTCACGTTCAATCCCAACACAAACTTTTGTTTCGTGGTGATTTAATTGCTCACATGCATCTTTAGTATAGTTATCATTCTCTAAGGCAACTATCATAATTGCTCCTTGAGCTGGCGCAGGAATCATCCAAGGAAGATTTACTGCTCCATTAGGACGTTTTCCAATTCTTTCTAAACCTGCAGCAGCGAAAATAGCTCCGTTCCAATTATTTTCTTCAACTTTTTGTAATCGTGTATTTAAATTACCTCTCAAGTCTACTACTTTATGTGTTGGATACCTGTTCAACCACATCGCTTTTCTTCGAATACTTCCAGTAGCTATAACTCCATTTGGTTGTCCAAAAAACTCTTCGGTACCTTTTAAAACTAAAATATCACTATAATTTGCTCTTTTCAAAACTGCTACTTGAACAATTCCCTCTGGTAAAGAGGTTGGTACATCTTTTAACGAATGGACAGCGATATCTATATCCCCATTCAACATTGCTATATCTAAACTCTTGGTAAAAACACCTGTTATTCCTAATTCATGCAAAGGCTTATCTAGGATAATATCTCCCATAGATTTTATAGGAACTAAAATTGACTCATAGCCAAGTACAGCTAATTCTTTACGAACTTTATTAGCCTGCCAAAGTGCTAATTGGCTATCACGAGTTCCTATTCTAATAGTTTTTTGCATATCTTTTCACTAAGGTTGAAATACCTTTTGTATAAGTTGTAAGCTTTGCGAAACAGAAGCATCTTCTTCTTTTAAATGTTTCACAAATTGTGTTGTTATTTTTTGAATAAATCTAGAAGTCAAAATTTCCGCTTGATCTTCATCAAAATTACTTATTCTTTTCTTCTGAAAATTAATTTCATCCTTCTTGATTATTTCTAACGACTGTTTTAATACGGCTATTGCGGGTGTAAATCTTCTGTGACTTAACCAATCATTAAATTCTTTTTTATGGATATCTATAATTGATTCTGCAAAAGGAATTTCTTTTTGACGAACAGCTAGGGTATTATCTGTTATCTTAGAAAGTACATCTACATTTATTAGAGAAACTCCTTTGAAATCAGTAACTTCTTTAGATACATTTTGTGGCATTGATAAATCTAATATCAATAATTTTTTATCTTCATGGATATGATCTTTTGTAATAGTCGCCTTATCAGAACCAGTGGAGACAATCAATACATCTGCCTCTTTAATTTCATCTGATAAATATTGAATTTCAGACTTTCTAATTGAAGCGAATTCTTTAACAAACTCTGCAGCTTTCTCCTCTGATCTATTTACTAAACAAACAGTTTTATTCTGAGTGTATTCAGCTAAGTTTTTGCAAGTATGTTTTCCCATTTTACCTAAACCAAAAACAAGTATTTTTTTAGAATTAAAATCTGGTAAATTTTTAATTATATATTGAACAGCAGCATAGGACACAGAAGTTGTTCCAGAACTTAATTTTGTTTCGTTCTTGACTTTTTTACTGGCTTGCATTACACTATCAAGTAATCTTTCTAAATAAGCATTTGTTGTTTTTTTAACTTTTGCCATTTTAAAAGACTGTCTTAACTGACCAATAATCTCATAATCTCCTAGGATTTGACTCTCCAATCCAGTACCTATTCTAAAAAGATGATTTATAGCTTCTTGATTTTTATATACATTTGAAATCTCTGCGAATTCCGCCACTGATCCCTTTGAGAAATGACATAAAAGCTCTATTAACTGATTGGGATGTTCTACAAAACCACAAACCTCGGTTCTATTACACGTTGACAATATAAAAACTCCTTCGATTTTTTTCTCCTTTGCTAATTCTAGTAAGGAAGCTTGACTAGGTTTTGATAAAGAAAATTTCCCTCGTGTGCTTGCGTCGGCTTTAATATAACTAACGCCAATATTGTAAAAGTACTTTTGTAAATCGTGTTGCATATATATTTAAAAGATTTAACAAAAATATAAACTTCATTATGATAAAAGTGTCGCTAAAAGTACTTTTAATAACGTTCTGTGTTTTTTCATCACTTTTTTTTTAAAAAACAGATGAAAAGCCCTATTTTTGCAGTAATAATAACCTTACGAATTATTTTTATATAGAATCATTCTAAATAGAATAAAAATTAATAAATGAATAGAAATGCTTAAAAATGTCGGAGAAAGTTCTTTAGACGAAATCACCTTAGAAAAAGGGTTTTATATTCTTCATTTTCAGAATGAAAGTAATACAATACAAAATTTCGTAAGAGAAATAGATAGTTCTTTTATACAAATGCATTTTTGCCTGAGAGGTAATTCTAAATTTCTGTTTAATAATGGTTCATATTCTTTTGATGTTTTAGACAACAGGTCAATCCTTTTATATAACCCCCAAAGAACTCTCCCAATAAATCTAGATATCCAACCTAAAACCACACTGGTTTCATTAATGATATCAATTGAAAAATTTCATTCTTTATTTTCAAAAGAATCAGGTTATATTCCTTTTTTAAGTAGTCAGAATAGTAATAAAAAATACTATGATGATGCAGAAATTAAACCTACTGTTTCAATTGTTTTACAACAAATAATAAACTCAAACATTAATAGCTCTGTTAGGGATTTATATGTTAAAGGAAAAGTATACGAATTACTTAGTTTACATTTTCAAAAAGAGGAAAGTACATCTTCAGAATACTGTCCTTTTTTAGTAGATGAAGAAAATGTCTTAAAGATTAGAAAGGCAAAGGAAATTATTATATCCAGAATGGCAGAGCCACCAAGTTTACAAGAGTTATCTACTGAAATTGGACTAAATCTAAAAAAATTAAAGGAGGGTTTTAAACAAATTTATGGTGATACAGTTTACAGTTTTTTATTTGATTATAAAATGGAATACTCACGTAAACTATTAGAGAGTAATAAATTTAATGTAAATGAAGTTGGTCTTCAGGTTGGTTATAGTTCAGCAAGCCACTTTATAGCCGCATTTAAAAAGAAATTTGGCACAACTCCAAAAAAACATGTAATGAGCCATAATCAATAAAGATTTGTATTTTGAAACAATTATCCCATTATGAAATAGATAATAATCAGAAACAGTTTCCTATAACTATTGTTTGTGATGCAATTAGGACTCCGGAAAATATTGGAATGTGTTTTCGAATATCTGAAAGTTTTGGGATAAAAAAAATATATTTTCATGAAAGCTCTCCTAACACAGAAAATAGAATTGTCAAAAAAACTGCAAGAAATACCATTAATCAAATTGAATATGACTATTACAAAGATTTCTCAGAAATTATAAATAAATTAAGAGCTGAGGGTAATACTATTATTGCTATAGAAATTACTGATAAAAGCATAAATATTCAAGATTTTAAATTTGAAAAATACAAAAAAATCGTGTTACTTTTAGGTAGTGAGAGAAAAGGAATCACCAGCACCGAACTAGTAGATTATTCAACTTCTATACCAATGTTTGGCAGAAATTCGTCTATGAACGTAATACACAGTTTAGCAATAACTCTATATGAAATTACAAATAAAATAAAAACAAAATAATTTCAAATAAAATAATGAAAGGAATATTATTAAATAATTTAGGATCGCCTGATAGTACTGAAACAAAAGATGTTAAAAGGTATTTAGGTGAATTTTTAATGGATGAGCGAGTTATAGATATTCCATTTTGGAAGCGCTGGATACTGATTAAAGGTATCATTTTAAAAATTAGACCTAAAAAATCTGGAGCTGCCTACAAAAAAATCTGGTGGAAAGAAGGGTCTCCTTTAGTAGTAATATCTCAGAGATTTACAAAAAAAGTAATAGAAAAAACTGATATACCGGTCGAATTAGCAATGCGATATGGATCTATGAGTATGGATCAAGGTATAGAGAATTTAATTAATAAAGGTGTTACAAAAATATTTTTAGCTCCACTATACCCACATTATGCAATGTCTTCTTACGAAACAGTTGTTACTCAGGCTGAAGAGATTTTATCCAAAAAATATCCGCATGTAAAATTAGATACTCTACCTCCATTTTATAATAAACCAGATTATATAAAAGCTATGAGTGATAATATCGCAACACATCTAAAAGGATTTGATTATGATCATGTTTTATTTTCATATCACGGAATTCCAGAACGTCATATTAAAAAATCAGACCCCACAAAGAGTCACTGTAAACTAGATGGTTCGTGTTGTGAGCAAAATTCTGTTGCTCATTACACCTGTTACAGACATCAATGTTTTGAAACTACCAAAGGAATTGCCAAATCCTTAAAGCTGAAAGAAGGAACCTATAGTAACTCATTTCAATCAAGGTTATTAAAAGATCCGTGGTTAAAACCTTACACAGATTTCGAGCTAGAGAAATTTCCATCAATGGGAAAGAAAAAATTAGCCGTTATAACACCTGCTTTTGTTTCTGATTGTTTAGAAACTCTTGAGGAGATTGCAATGGAAGGAAAAGAAGATTTTATAGAAGCGGGTGGAACAGATTATAAGCACATACCTTGTATGAATGATAATGATGATTGGGTAGATGTAATGGTTTCTTGGATTAATAAATGGAATAACTCTTAACTTTATAAAATGGAATTCTTATACGTTAAATCTTTACATATAATTTTTGTGATAACCTGGTTTGCTGGTTTATTTTATATAGTACGTTTGTTTATTTATCAAACAGAAGCAGAAGATAAATTACAGCCTGCTAAAGAAATTTTACAAACTCAATTTAAATTAATGAGTAAAAGGCTTTGGTATATTATTACTTGGCCGTCTTCTATTTTAGCAGGTGGATTTGGTTTCTGGATGATATATCAAAACCCTTATTATCTTCTAGAACCATGGATGATTGTAAAACTTGCTTTTGTTTTAGCTCTATATTTTTATCATGGATTTTGTCACCACATCTTTAAAAAACTACAAAATGATATTATTAAATATTCTGCTTTTAGACTGCGTATTTTTAATGAAATTGCAACTATTATTCTTTTTGCTATTGTCTTTCTGGTAACTCTAAAAAGTGCTATTAATTGGGTCTGGGGGGTTATCGGTATTATTCTTTTTGGAATCTTAATGATGCTTGGAATAAAGCTATACAAAACAATTAGAAAAAATAAAAGCTGGGAAAAAAGAAATAATAAGGGTGAGAATCTTAAATAATGACTTTAAAGCAAAATAGTTACTAACCTTTTATACTCTGTTCAAATGGGATCCTATTTACAATAGATCTTCCCAGAGTAATTTCATCGGCATATTCTAATTCATCACCAACTGAAATTCCACGGGCAATTGTAGATGTTGTGATTTTAAATTTTTCTATTTGCTTGAAGATATAAAAATTTGTAGTATCTCCCTCCATCGTTGAACTTAAGGCAAAAATAAGCTCTTTAACTTCTCCACTACCAACCTTATTAACGAGTGATTCTATTTGTAAGTTTTGGGGTCCAATTCCTTCAATTGGGGAAATCTTACCACCTAAAACATGATATTTTCCATTAAATTGTGAAGTACTTTCTATAGCCATTACATCTCTAATATCCTCTACAACACAAATAATTTCTCGATTCCTTTTTGAGCTACTACATATGTCACATATAAGAGTGTCAGATATATTATGACATTGCTCACAAGTATTTACCTCATTTCTTAAATGTAACAACGCTTCAGATAAATACTTTGTATTATCTTTTGGCTGCTTAAGTAAATGTAAGATCAAACGCAAAGCTGTTCGTTTTCCAATACCAGGTAAACGTGACATTTCGTTTACAGCATTTTCTAATAATTTTGACGAAAAATCCATAGCTGCAAATTTAAGTTATTATTGAGAAAAATAGAAAAAAGTAACGCTAAATATTTATAATTATTTATCATTTTATTTAAATTCTGTATTCTAAAAAACTTATATTCGTAATGCAGAATAAGGAAAATTTTAAAAATGAAACCAGAGTATATTATATTTCTAATTATAGGTTATTTTAGTATCTTAATTTTAATTTCTTATTTCACAGGAAAGTCAGCAGATAATAAAACTTTTTTCAAAGCTAATAATTCTTCCCCTTGGTATTTGGTTGCTTTTGGTATGATTGGTGCATCACTTTCAGGTGTGACATTCATTTCTGTACCTGGCTGGGTTGAAGATCAAGGAATGAGTTATTTTCAAATGGTATTAGGCTACATTGTTGGGTATGCAGTAATTGGCCTTGTATTACTTCCATTATATTACAAACTAAACTTAATCTCTATTTACACATATTTACAAACTAGGTTTGGAATATATTCATACAAAACTGGTGCGAGTTTTTTTTTATTATCAAGAACTATAGGTGCAGCTTTCAGATTATTCTTAGTTGCTAATGTTCTACAACTATTGCTATTTGATGCATATGGAATACCTTTTTGGTTAACTGTTTCATTAACTATTTTATTGATTTGGATATATACATTTAAAGGTGGTATAAAAACTATAGTCTGGACAGATGCATTACAAACATTATTTATGCTAATAGCAGTTGGAGTTTGTATCTACAATATTAGTAACGAATTACAAATAAGTAATATTTTCTCATATATTGGAGAAAGTGAATTATCTAAAACTTTCTTTTTTGATGATGTAAGCTCTGGAAATTATTTTTGGAAACGTTTTCTTGCTGGTGCCTTTATTGCTATAGTAATGACTGGTTTAGACCAAGATATGATGCAAAAAAACTTGACCTGCAGATCACTAAAAGATGCACAAAAAAATATGTTTTGGTTTACTATTGTTTTAGTTATTGTAAACTTTTTCTTTTTGGCATTAGGTATTTTATTGACGGATTATGCTCAAAAGAATGGAATAGATGCTCATAAAGATCAACTGTTTCCCATTATAGCAAATAACAGTGGTTTAGGTTTAGCCACAGCAATGTTTTTTTTACTTGGACTAATAGCAGCTGCATATTCTAGTGCAGACTCAGCTTTAACTTCCCTAACCACATCTTTTAGTATTGATATACTAGAAATTGATAAGAAAAAAAATAAAAATGATCAAATTAAAATTCGAAAGAAAATTCATGTTTTATTTTCTTTAATTCTAATAGCTACAATTTTAATTTTTAAATATTTCATAGCTGACGAAAGCGTAATTGTGAAAATTTTTACATTCGCTAATTACACTTATGGACCATTGTTAGGTTTATATGCTTTTGGGTTGTTTACAAAACTTAAAATAAAAGATAGATTTGCCCCAATTATTTGTATTCTATCACCCTTTGTAACCTATATAGTAAATGATTTTACATTAATATTTACCGGTTTTGATTTTGGTTTTTCATTATTAATATTAAATGGGATTGTAACATTTATAGGATTGTATTTAATTAAAATAAAATAATGGAAAAAGATTTAAGCAACTATCGCAAATCGTACGATAAACAAGAACTTTTAGAAAATAATTGTCCTAAAAAACCAATGGAGTTATTTAAAGATTGGTTTTTAAAAGCAGATAAAATAGATGCTATTGAAGAAACTAATGCAATGACTATTTCTACTATAGGTAGTGACGGATTTCCAAAAAGTAGAGTTGTTTTATTAAAAAAATATACTGAAGAAGGTTTGATTTTTTATACTAACTATAACTCAGAAAAAGCGAAAGCAATAGATGAGAATAATAATATTTGTATTTCTTTTTATTGGCCAGCTCTAGAACAACAAATTATAATAAAAGGGATCGCAGAGAAATTGTCAAACGAACTATCTGATAATTATTTTAACTCCAGACCAAATGGAAGTAAATTAGGTGCTTGGGCTTCTCCACAAAGTAGTGTTGTTTCTTCAAAAAAAGAATTAACAGATCGTTTAATATCCATAGAAAATAAATTTCAAGGCGTAAAAATTCCAAGACCTGAGCATTGGGGTGGTTATTTGATAAAACCTTTATCAGTCGAGTTTTGGCAAGGAAGACCAAATAGAATGCATGATAGGATTAGATATACTTTACAAAAAGATTTTTCCTGGAAATTGGAACGTTTAGCGCCATAAATTTTATATTTACACACAATAAATAATCAAATGAAAACTTTATATATTGTTCGTCATGCAAAGTCTTCTTGGGAATATGAGGGAATTGAAGATATAGATAGACCCTTAAAAAAACGGGGGATAAAAGATGCACATTTAATTTCTAATTTCTTATCAAAAGAAGTTACCAAACCTGATGTGTTTATTTCAAGTAGTGCAAACAGAGCACTTCACACTGCAGTAATCTTTTGTGAAAATTTAAAATACCCACTCTCAAATCTAAATATTAGAAAACAATTATATAATTTTAGTGATGGTTATCTGGTAAAAACAGTAAATGCATTAGATGACGATTATAATTCTGCAATAATTTTCAGTCATGACCACGGTATAAATACCTTTGTAAATAAATATGGAAGTAAACCTATAGCGTACGTTCCAACTTGTGGAGTAATAGGAATTCGATTTGACGAAATTCATTGGAAAAACATAAAAAAAGGGAAGACTTTTATGATTGAATTTCCTAAAAATCATAAATAATTTAATCTTTTGATAATCAAAAAATATACTACAATTTAAGATGAAACGACAGGGGTAATAAATGTTTAATACAAATAATTTTTAATAGTTTAATTTTTTGATATAGTTTAACTTTTCTTTCCAAAGTGATAGGTCTTGTTTAAACTCATCTAGTCTTAATTTCACATTCAATACTAATGGATTATCCGGTTTTGCATTAGAAAAGAAACCTAAATTATTCTCTAACTGTTGGGTTTCTCTTATGAATTCATCTACCTTTTTTCTAATAAATATTTGTTCTGAATCTAATTTTCTAACATCATTATTAGAAGCAAAACTATCAACTTTATTTTTAAATCTCAGTATTTCTATTTCATGTTTATCTATAGATAATGAAGAAATCAAACGATCTATTTGTTTATTAAACTTCCCTTCTAAATGACGAACGCTCCTTGGAAGACTACCTAAATCCTTCCATAAATTTATAGCTTCTAAAAGTGCTTCTTTTGTATTATATTCTTCTTTTTTAATTTTTTCTAAAAAAGCTTTTTTGCCATCAATTATCAATTGATCCTCAGAACTTACTGCATTTTTATTTTTATGGAATTCATCAAAGTAATAATTGCATGCATCCTTAAAACGTTTCCAAACATCATCTGAAAACTTACGTGGCACATGTCCTATTTTTTTCCAATCAGACTGAATTTTTTTCATTATGTCCGTTGAAGATTCCCAATCTGTACTGTTTTTTAAAGATTCAGCTAGTTCAATAAGAGCAATTTTTTTATTCAAATTGTCTTGCTGACTGTCTTTTTCTCCTTTATAAAAATTATTTTTAGCTTTATTAAAACTCTTTGTAGCAATCTTAAATTTTTGCCAGATTTCCTCACTCTTAGCATAAGGTAATTTACCTTCATTAAAATAAGCTTGTCTTAACTTTTCTATCTCGTTAATACTAGATTGCCAATCACTATGATTATTATTTTTTGAAGTATCTAAATCATTAATTTGAGAAATAATTTGTAATTTATTATGAATCATTTCATCAAACTTAGTTTTCATTGATCTATAATAATCATGACGCTTGTCATGTATTTTTTTAGTAGCTTGACTAAATTTCTTCCAAATTTTTTCTCGCATTTCTCTAGCTACAGGACCAATATCTTCTTTCCAAATTTTATGTAATTCTTGTAACTCTTTAAAGGAATCGTTAATATTTTCATTTTCTGCTAAAGACTCTGCTTTTAGAATGATTTTTAACTTTTCTTCTAGATTATTTTTAAAATCTAGATCTCTAAAATCATTGCTTAAATGGAGAAGGTCATAAAATCGCTCTACATGATGATGATATATTTTCCAAGTATCATTATATTTTGTCTTAGAGACAGGTCCTATAGCACGCCAAGAGTCTTGTAACTCTTTAAAATGCTTGTACATTGTTTTTGTATCAGCATTAATAATTAAGTTTTTTAAATTTTCTATGACTTCAAATCGCTTATCTAAATTTACTCTTTGTGCCTTTTCTTGATCATTGTAGAAAGCATCACGTTCTTTTTTATGCTTAGACAATAAAAGATTGTATTGGGTTTTTAATGGGCTAGAAAACTGAAAGTCTAAACTTTCACCACCTGCGCTAATAAAATCAGCTTTTTTTTCTGCTAAGAGTACTCCAAACTGTTGATTAAATATATTTTTTATACCATCAACTTGTTTTTTTACTTTATTAACAGGTTGTTCATTTATGACCTTTTCTAACTCGGATACTAAATTTTCTAAGTTCATTTTAGAATAATCTATATCTTTAATTTCTTTTACAACGATTTTGACATCCTCTGCCTCCACAGCTGCTTTTACTTCGATTTCTTCTATAGATTCAGAAAATTCGGTATTTTTAATTGTCAAACTAACTTCCGAATCTATTAATTGAGTTGTATCTTTAATTTCTTGAAGTTCATCTGGGGATTCAATTAGAGAGTCTACAGCTTCATTAATTGAATTATTTTTATTTTCTTCAGAGTTTTCTTCAAATTTCTTTTCAAAGTTATCTTCAACGTTATCTGGATTGTTATCTAACATATTTACAATGTTTAAGGGTCTATATTACAGAGTATAAAGATAGTTAGATCTTACATCATTTTTTATAAAATTTTATAATTTATTGAAAAATAATTATTTCTATTATCTAATAAGGCTTTGTTATGTATATTTTTATTTTTTCCAAATCCGCCATGATTCTTCGGCTTGTAACTCTAGCATTTGCAAACCATTCTTAATAATAGCTCCTCTATTAATACCTTCTTTCAAAAAAGATGAAACTACAGGATTATAAATTAAATCAAATAATAGGTGATCTTTAGATATAAATCGATAAGGAAGTTTTGGCTTTAAATGTACTTCTGGAAATGTGCCTAAAGGAGTAGAATTAATAATTATATTATATTCTCTTAATAAATCTTCAGTAATTTGATCATAAGAGATTTCTTTTTTATTTGATGGATCTCTAGATACAAATTTATATTTAATCTTCATTTTTTTTAAAGAATATGCAATAGCTTTAGAGGCACCGCCAGAGCCTAGAATCAGGGCTTTTTTATGTTGTTTTTGAAGCAGAGGCTTTAACGAGTTTTCAAACCCGTAAAAATCTGTATTATAGCCTTTTAACAATCCTTCTTTAGTTATCTTTATTGTATTTACAGCGCCTATTTCTTTAGCTACCTTATCAAGCTTATCTAGATATGGAATCACTTCTTCTTTATATGGGATAGTTACATTTATTCCTTGTAAGTGAGATTTGTTATTAAAGAATAATGCATTAAACTTTTTAATAGAGCTTAAATCAAAATTTACATATTCTGAATATTTGATATTTTCTTTTTCAAATTTATCTGTAAAATATCCCCTAGAAAAAGAATATCCAATATCTCTTCCTAAAAGTCCGTATAAATTATTTTTTGCTTTTTCTTCCATAAAAATCTAATACTAAAATCAATCCTAAACCTAAAGCCATATATAAAAAAGCAAACCAAGTTTCATTGTTTGAAAATTCAGGAATAAATCGCTCATAATTTTCTACAATTTTATTTCGTTTACTATCTAAAATAAATACACCATTTTCTTCTAAAAAAACTGTTTTTTTCCATGGCCATACAATTCCCAAAGAACCAGTAATAAAACCTATAATAACTGCATTAACAAAGTGCTTCCATCGTTTTATAACATACCCTAAAATATGGGACATTGTTATTAATCCAAATAAAGAACCTCCTGTAAAAACAGCTATAACCTTAAGGTATCTTATCTTTACTTCATCTCTAAACACTGAAAAATCACCAGAGAACACCTCTGTAATAACTTTAGATAGAACGTTTACCGAGTCTACTAAAAGTAATACATAGTTTCCTAATAGAATTAAAATAAAAGAACCAGATAAACCTGGAAGTGTCATTCCTGAAACACCTATAATTCCACAGAAAAAAACAAACCATAAATTATCATTCTCTTTAGCAGGAGTTAAAAAACTAACTCCAATACCTATAGATACTCCAATCACTAAAAAAATAATTATTTTAAAGTTCCATTTACTAAAATCTTTTCCAATATAAAATATCGAACCAACGATCATACCAAAGAACCAACTCCAAACATACAACTCGTAATTAGCTAAGAAATAATCTAAAACTAATGATAGGCTAAAGTAACTGAAAAGACTCCCTCCCATTATTAATAAGAGAAATTGTCCATTTATATGAACATAGAAACTTTTAAGTTCTCCTTTCATAAGAAGCTTTAAACCTCCTAAATTTATTTTTTTAAATGAGTAGATTAGTTCTTCATAAAAATTCAAAACAAAGGACACCGTACCACCGGAAACACCGGGAACTTTATTAGCTATTCCCATAACTAAACCTTTTAAAAAGAGATTTAGTTTATGCAAAAAAGTTCTTTCTTGCTTCATTTATACTTTTTTTTTGCAAAATACTCCATTAATAAAATAAGAGAAAATCCAAAAAAGGCTAAAGCCGAGGCCATCATTAAATGACTTTCATCTGAATATGAAAAAGGAGAAATACTCTCTTGATTAAAAGGAGTTTTTATACCCTGAGAATTAATACGCCAAGTAAGAGTTTCTTTCCATGGCCAAATCTTATTTAAAGAGCCAATAATGAAGCCTGTTAAGGCTGCTAAGGTTAAATTCTTATAATGTTTAAATAGCCATTTTAAAACTCTAGAAAAAGTTAGTAAACCAATTACAGCACCTGCCATAAAAATTAAAATAGTTTTAAAATCTTTACTACTAACAGCATCTAGAACAGGTTTATAGGCTCCAAGTAAAACCAAAATAAAAGAACCTGAGATTCCCGGTAAAATCATAGCACAAATTGCAATTGCACCAGCCAAAAATAGAAATCCGGGCGAAGAATTTTCAGAAATTAAAGGATTTAAAGTAGTAATATAATAAGCCAAAATAGCTCCTAAAATTAAAACAAAAAAGGAAATAAAATCCCATTTTGTTATTTGTTTTGCTATATATATCAAACTTGCTAGTACTAATCCAAAAAAGAAAGACCACAATAAAATAGAATGGTTCTCTAATAAATATTTAATCACTTTAGCTAGAGATAAAATACTAATAAATATGCCAATAAAAAGAGATATTAAAAAATTGCCATTTAATAATTTCCATACAGCCTTGAAACCATCTGATTTAAGAGTTTTGAATAAACTGAAATTAATATTACTGATAGAAGTTAGCAATTCTTCATAAATACCAGAAATAAATGCAATTGTTCCACCAGAGACTCCTGGAACAACATCTGCAGCTCCCATAGCCATTCCTTTCAAACCAATTATAAGATAATCTTTTAATACTCTAACCATTTTACATTATTTGATTAGACGAAGATAAAATATTTTTGAGAAAAGTTTTTAAAAAATAGGCTTTAAAGAAGAATAAACTGTTGATTATTCTGTTGCCTTCTTGAAATCAATCAATAATTTTTGAATATTTTTATTGAAATATATAGTTGGATATAATTCTTTTAATATGATATGACATTCGTAATCGATTTTCATACCGTTTATCAGGTGAATTGTACCAATTTTTTTCTTATTTAAAATTAATGACAAGGCTGCTAATCGGTATTCAATTTCTGCCAGATTTATATGCATTTTTTGAGCTTTAAATAAAACACTTAAAGCTTCTTCAAATTCACCAATAAAAGCAAGAACATCTGATAAAGCTATAAAAGTATTGACATCATCGTCACCTAAAAATAAGCATTTTTTAAACCCATTAATTGCTTCTTCAAAAAAACTTAATTTTAATTTTATTTCAGAGTATCTTCTCCAATAAAGCGAATTAGATTCATCAATTTTTAAAGCTTTAGCTATGGAATAACTTGCTTTTTCATAATTATTTTGATCTAAATATAAATTAGCTAAAAACAACCAGCCTTTGTCTAAAAGAGGATCTTCATGAACAGCTTTTTGATAATATAAAATTGCTGTATCATAATTTTCTAACTTTTGATGGCATTCTCCAATTCTAATAAAAGCAAATGCAGTGGCATCATCTAACTCTAATGTAATTAAATAATTTTCGATGGCTTCTTTATATTCACCTAACTCCTCTAATGCTTTTGCTTTCTCTAAATAACCTCCAACAAAGGACTCATCAATAATCACTGCAAAATCATAGGCAATTAGAGCTTCTTCATATCTTTTTAAAACTGAGTATTGACGACCAATTTGATGCCAAGCTACTTCACAATAAGGGTTTTTGTCAATATAATCATTTAAGAAATCTATTGCTTCTTGATGCTTCTGCTGCATGTCAAAACAATACAACACATTGTATAATGATGAATAATCTTCAAAGTCTACAAAAACACAATTTATAAAACATAATAATGCGTTTTCGTAATCATCTAAATAAAGATACTCCATACCTAATAAAGACCATATATCTTCTTTATCGTCAGTTAGGGTTAATGCTTTATTTAAATATAATATCGCTTCTTTATGCTTTCCTTCTTTAGATAAAATAGTTGCTTTCTGGATAAAAACTTCATCATTATTAGGTTCTAAAATTTCTATTTGTAAAAGAAGTTCTTTAGCTAAATCTAATTTATTTTCAAAAACATAAATTTCTATTTGTAGTAATTTTAAATCTACAGAATCTGGATGTTGTTCTAAACCTAAATTTAAAGCCTTTTTCGCTAAAGAATGCTTTCCGATATCAATATAATGAATTATAATCTCCTCAAATTCAGTTAAATCAAAGAAATAAACACTATTTGTTTTCAACATTGATTCAAATTTCACTAAAGACATAGCTATTGCGTTTGAATTATTATTTTAAATGTACTACAAGTCTTCCATATCGTTGATAATCTATTGTTTTTTTTTCAACAATTTAATTAACAAATAGTGACCCGTTTTATATTGGATAAATTTTGCTTGTACAAAATTTTACATTAGTTTTGTGTTTTGATAACTGTTTACCTAATTAAACAGGCTTCTTATGAGCAAAAAAACCTTACTTAACTCTAAGGATGTTGAAATTATTTTAAACCGATTAGCGTGCCAGTTAATCGAAAATCATAACGATTTTTCTAATACAGTCTTAATAGGTCTTCAACCAAGAGGCTCATTTCTGGCTAATAGATTGTTGTTATTATTAAAAGACAAATACCAAATCAAAGAAGTGAAATTAGGCTCTTTAGATATAACATTTTATAGGGATGACTTTAGAAGAAGAGATATTCCAATTGAAGCAAATACCACAGAAATAGATTTTTTAGTAGAAAATAAAAAAGTAGTTTTTATTGATGATGTTCTATTTTCTGGAAGAAGCGTTAGAGCAGCACTTACAGCTATTCAGTCTTATGGTAGACCAGAGAGTGTAGAGTTATTAGTTTTAATAGACAGAAGGTTTAGTCGACACCTCCCCATACAACCTGATTACAGAGGAAGGCAAGTTGATGCTATTGATGAAGAGAAAGTATTAGTTACTTGGAAAGAAACAGATAAAAGAGACGCAGTTTATATAGAAGCTATCTAATATGAAACAACTAAGTGTAGAACATTTATTGGGAATAAAATATCTAAAAAATACGGATATTGATCTTATTTTCGAAACTGCTGATCAATTTAAAAAAGTGATTAACAGACCAATTAAAAAAGTTCCTTCATTAAGAGATATAACAATAGCTAATTTATTTTTTGAAAATAGTACAAGAACAAAGTTGAGTTTTGAGTTAGCAGAAAAGAGACTTTCTGCAGATATCCTGAATTTTTCAGCTAGCCAATCCTCTTTAAAGAAAGGAGAAACTTTAATAGATACAGTAAATAATATTTTAGCGATGAAAGTCGACATTATAGTTATGCGCCATGGTAATGTGGGTGCAGGTGTTTTCTTATCTAAACATGTAGATGCTAAAATTATAAATGCTGGCGATGGTACACACGAACATCCTACACAAGCTTTATTGGATTCGTATTCTATCAGAGAAAAACTAGGTAAGGTAAAGGGAAAAAAAATATTAATCGTAGGAGATGTGCTACATTCCAGAGTTGCTTTATCTAATATTTTTGCATTACAACTTCAAGGAGCTACTGTAAAGGTTTGTGGGCCTACTACTTTAATACCTAAATATATTAAAAGTTTAGGTGTAGAAATAGAAACTGATCTTAAGAAAGCCCTAGAGTGGTGTGATGTTGCAAACGTACTGAGAGTTCAACATGAAAGAATGGATATAAATTATTTTCCATCAACTAGAGAATACACCCAGCTTTACGGTATAAATCAAGAGATACTTGATCGTATTGGAAAGAAAATTGTTATTATGCATCCAGGTCCAATTAATAGAGGTGTTGAGATTACAAGTGAGGTTGCAGACTCGAGTGATTCTATTATTTTAGATCAAGTAGAAAACGGGGTTGCTATTAGAATGGCGGTTATATATTTATTAGCTCAGCAAATTAAGAGGTAGTTCTTCTTAACAAAACCCTACCATAAAAAATTATAATGAAAATTGAAAAAAAAGAAAATTACTCTATTTTCCATACTGAAGAGAATTTATTTTCTGATGTTTTAAAAAAATTTAATTACAGTATAAAAAGCGAAAAAAAAGAAAATATTATTCTTCACCTTTCTGACAACCTCAATATAACTTCTTTAAATATTTTAGAGTTTTTAAGAATATCATTAGAAAAAAAAGCAAATAATACATCCTTCGTAGTTATCATATCATCTTTGAATATTGATGATTTACCTGAAGAAATAAATGTTGTACCAACACTTCAAGAAGCAGAAGATATTATTGAAATGGAAAGTATAGAAAGAGAATTAGGTTTTTAATATGGAAAGTATAATCAATAAAAGTAAAGTTTATAAATACATTCACATTTAATGAGTTTAAAACTTATTATTTTAGGTTGCCACTCGGCTACTCCGAGAGAAAATGCTCACCCAACTTCGCAATATTTAGAAATAAATAATCATTATTTTTTAATAGATTGTGGAGAGGGTACCCAACGTCAAATGCGAAAATATAAAGTTGGATTCACAAAAATTAATCATATTTTTATATCACATTTACATGGTGATCATTTTTATGGATTAGTTGGACTTCTATCTACTTTCGGTATTTTGAATCGTGAAAGGGATTTACATGTTTTTGGTCCAAAAGGAATTAAAGAAGCAACATTAGTGATGATGAGAACCTCGCAATCTCACGCAAAATATAAAATAATATTTCACGAATTATTATCTAAAAAAAGTGAATTAATTTTTGAAGATGAAAAGATCTCTGTTAAAACAATTCCATTAAAACACAGAATATATACCAACGGATATCTATTTACAGAAAAACAAAAACCTTTAAAATTACACTTTGATAATATTAATAATTATGAAGAAATTGATAAGGCAGATTATCTAAATATAAAAGCCGGTAAAGATATTCATTTACCAACAGGTGAAATCATACCAAACTCGGAACTGACATTAAAAGCAAAAAAACCTATTAGTTATGCCTTTTGCAGTGACACAGCATATAAACCTGATATTGTTCCAATAATAAAAAATGCTGATTTGTTATATCATGAAGCCACTTTTCTTTCAGATAGAGAAGATTTGGCAAACAAAACTAAGCACTCTACAGCAAAACAAGCAGCAAAGATAGCTAAAGAAGCTAATGTTGGAAAGCTCTTAATAGGTCATTACTCTGGACGTTACAAGGATATTTCTGAATTTAAAAAAGAAGCAAAAGAAGTGTTTTTAAATTCAGAAGTTACCGAAGCGGGAGAAGTATTTTCTATTGATTAATACTGTTTAGTAGATAATAAAACTAACGTACAAGCTATTTCACTTTCTATCTTATTTTCTTGAAGTAATTCTATAAACTGGAGATTTTCTGTTCCAGGGTTAAAAATCACTCTCCTTGGTTTCAAACTAATAATATATTTATAATAGATCTCTTGTCTTTTTGGATTTAAATATAAAGTAACAGTATCTATATTTGTATAATTTTTACTATCAACTTCTATAATTACATTTGCAACTACTCCCTTTTGAAAACCAATAGCTGAAACTTCTTGTTTATATTCTTTTAGTTTTTTGATAACTTTATTGGAGTATCTATCTTCTTTTAAAGAAGCTCCTAAAACAAGTGTAGTAGTTTTCATTTGATTATTTTTTTATAATAAAAAACTCGAAGACAAGCTTCGAGTTTTTTATTATTTAATATAATTATTTTATTACGAAAATATTTTATCGATTTTTTTCTTTTCCTCCTCAGCTAGAACAGCATCAACTAATATACGGCCACTGTGCTCATCTATAGTAATTCTTTTTCTGTTTGCGATTTCTAATTGAACTTGAGGTGGTATTGTAAAATAAGAACCTCCAGAAGCACCTCTTTCAATAGCTACAACTGCTAAACCGTTTTTTACTTTAGTTCTAATTCTATTGTAAGCAGTAAATAAATGAGCATCTAAGGATTTTGAATACTCTTCAGATTTCTCAGCTAATAATTTTTCTTCTTTTTCTGTTTCTTTTAAAATTGCATCTAATTCAGATTTTTTATGTCCTAAATGCTCTTCTTGCTTACCTAATTTCTCCTTAGTTGAATTTATTACTTCCTCTTTTTGTGAAATCTTAGCCTTATACTCATTGATTCTTTTTTCAGCTAATTGAATTTCTAAATCTTGAAAATCAATTTCTTTAGCTAAAGAATCAAACTCTCTATTGTTGCGAACTTTCTGCTGTTGCTCTTCATATTTTTTCATTAACGAAGTAGATTCTTCTATAGCTAATTTTTTATTATTAATATCTGTTTCTAAATTAGAGATATCTTCACTCAGGTTAGAAACACGTGTGTTTAAACCGGCAACTTCATCAGCTAAATCCTCAACTTCTAAAGGTAATTCTCCTCTTACATTTCTAATTTCGTCAATTCTAGAGTCAATCAATTGTAAGTCATAAAGTGCTCTTAATTTTTGTTCAACAGAAACTTCTTTCTTCTTTGCCATGTTTATATGTAATAAATAGGGTTTGTACTTTTTTGTGATAAAACGATTGCAAAATTACTAAATTTTTTCGTAAGATAATCAACCAAAAGGGTTTTTGTAAACTGTTCGCTTTCATAATGCCCAATATCAGCTAATAAAATCTCTCTTTCAGCTTTAAAAAAATCATGATATTTAAAATCAGCACTAATATATGCGTCTGCACCCGCTCTTTTTGCATTTAAAATAGCAAAACTTCCTGAACCTCCTAAAACTGCTACTTTTTTGATCTTTCTGTTTATAAATTCAGAATATCGTATCAAATCGGTTTTCATTGTTTTTTTAAGATATAGTAAAAAATCCTTTTCATTCATTTCTTGAGATAGCTCTCCAATCATACCGATTCCAATATCTTGATGTTCATTTTGGGTAGTTAGTAATTCGTATGAAACCTCATCATAAGGATGAATTTCAAACAGTTTATTTAAAATCCTAGTTTCATTTTTACTCTCAAATATTAAACTAATTTGAGTTTCCTTTTCTTTATGAAGCTTTCCTTTTTTACCGAGGATAGGGTTCGAATTTTGATTCCCTTTAAAAGTACTTTCACCACTTGTATTAAATGAACATTGATCATAATTACCTATATCTCCAGCACCCACTTCAAAAAGTGAAGATCTTAAAGAATCAGCATCTTTAGTAGGAACATAAGTCGTTAGTTTTTTTATTATTCCTTTTTTTGGAATTAATATCTTAGTATTTACTAATCCTATGATTTCACACATTTTAGCAGAAACACCCTTTCTAGAGTTATCTAAAGCTGTATGGGTAGCATAGATAGCTATATCATTTTTTATAGCTTTTATAGCAACTCTTTCAACATAAGAGTTCCCATTAATTTTTTTTAATCCATCAAATATTATGGGATGAAAACTAATAATTAAATTACAATTCTTTGTTATTGCTTCGTCAACAGTTTCTTCTAAGGTATCTAAAGTAACTAATACACCTTTAACTTCTGAATTATAACTACCAATTAATAGACCAACGTTATCAAAATCTTCAGCGTAACTAAGCGGAGCTAACTCTTCGATATAGTTTGTAATTTCTTTTATCCTCATTTTATAAAATTTATACAAAAACCAAAGTTAGTATTTTCCGGGTATCAATTCATAAAAATGAGTTATTTTCGTACTAATGAAAATTTTACGCTATCTATTATTTCCTATTTCGTTTTTATATGGCTTAGTAACCTCTATCCGTAATATATTATTTGATTTAAAAATTTTTAAAAAATCATTTTTTAATATCCCTATAATTGCCGTTGGTAATTTAAGTATGGGGGGGACAGGTAAAACTCCACAAATTGAATATTTAATCAGTTTACTTAAAGCTAATCATAAAATTTCTGTTTTAAGTAGAGGATATAATCGAAATACTAGAGATTTTATTTTATTAAATGAATCATCTACTTCTCAAGAAGTTGGAGATGAACCCTTACAATACTTTAATAAATTTAATAATATTAATGTAGCCGTTGATACAGATCGTGTAAATGGAATTTCAAATTTAATTGCATTTAAAAACCCAACAGTTATTTTATTAGATGATGCATATCAACACAGAAAAGTAAAAGCAAGTTTTTATATTTTACTAACAAAATATAATGATTTGTTTATTGATGACTTTTTATTTCCTACAGGTAATTTAAGAGAAAGTAAAAAAGGAGTAAAACGGGCAGATATTATCATCATAACTAAATGTCCCAAAAATATAACTGAATTTGATAAAAAAGATATTACAAAAAGACTAAGTAAATTTAATAAACCGATCTTTTTTACATATGTATCTTATGCTAATAAGACTATGGGAAGTCAATCAATTTCAAATATTAATCTTAAGGAGTATGAAGTTTTGTTAATTACAGGAATTGCGGACTCTACTCCATTTTTAAATCATTTAAATAACTTAAATGTTAATTACAATCACTTAAATTATTCTGATCACCATAATTTTTCTGACAAAGAAATTAATCAAATTAAAAAGAACTTTTCAGAAATAAAAAATAAAAATAAAATTATTTTAACTACTGAAAAAGACTATTCAAGACTGAAAAATAAATTAAATGACTTGAATTATTTACCCATAGAAACAAAGTTCTCAGAAACTTTAAAAGATAACTTTGACAAAATTATTATTAAACATATTGAAGACTTTTCGTAAATAAAAAAAGTATAAAGCTTAGTTTTTCAATTACTTTCTATTTACCAACGAATTACGACAGATCCCCAAGTAAAACCACTCCCAAATGCAGCTAAGACGACTAAATCATTCTCTTTTATTTTACCTTTTTCCCAAGCTTCTGTTAATGCAATGATTACAGATGCAGCGGTTGTATTTCCATACTTCATAATATTGTTATAAACCTTATCGTCTGATAATTGAAATTTCTTTTGAATAAATTGTGCAATTCTAAGGTTAGCTTGATGAGGAATTAAAATATCTATATCTTCTTTATCTAAATCATTTGCTTTTAAACCTTCTATTATTACTTCAGAGAAACGGGTTACTGCATGTTTAAATACAAATTGACCATTCATATATGGAAAATACGATTGATCATCTGGGTCATTTTCTGCTATTATTTCTGGAATCCACCTTCCGGTATTAGGACCATCTAACATTAATTCTCTTGCATGCTTCCCTTCAGAGTGTAAATGAGATGATAAAATCCCTCTCCCTTGTTCTTCACTCCGTGATAAAACTGCTGCTCCTGCTCCATCTCCAAATATAACTGTAACGCCTCTTCCTCTTGTAGATTTCTCCAATCCTCCTGAATGATTTTCTGCACCAATTACCAAAATATTTTTATACATTCCAGTTTTTATAAATTGGTCAGCAACAGACATGGAATAAATAAATCCAGAACATTGATTTCTTACGTCTAAAGCACCGATTGTTGGCATATCTAACATATCTTGAACACGAACACCACCTCCAGGAAAATACATATCTGGACTTAGTGTTGCAAAAATAATAAAATCGATATCATCTTTGTTTAAACCCGCTCTTTCTATAGCAATCTTAGATGCCTTAACAGCCATTGTAGAGGTGGTTTCCCTAGTCTTAGGATCAATCCATCGTCTTTCTTTAATCCCTGTTCTCTCTTCAATCCATTCGTCAGAAGTTTCCATAAACTCCTTTAAATCACTATTAGTAACGATATTTTCAGGAACAAAGAACCCAAGACCAGTTATTTTTGAGTTATACATAATTAATAGTTGGAATTTTTAGTTGTTTATTAATTTTAAATGACAAAAATAGTGAATTTTGATTTCACAATAATTTAGCTTAGTAATAAGTAATAAAACACTTTAAAAACTGTCATCTTGTCACAATAAAATGTTTGGTATTTTTTTTGAGTTGTTAATTAATTAAATAACAAAACTATATAAAATGGCAAAAGGAAATATTAATGTATCCGTAGAAAATATTTTTCCACTGATTAAAAAATTCTTGTATTCAGATCATGAAATCTTTTTACGTGAATTAATCTCTAATGGTACTGATGCAACTACGAAATTAAAACACTTGATTTCTATTGGTGAAGCAAAAACAGAATTAGGAAATGCTAAAATTGAAATTAGTATTGACAAAAAAGGGAAAAAACTAACTATTAAAGATCAGGGCTTAGGAATGACGATGGATGAAGTTGAAAAATACATCAATCAAATCGCTTTTTCTGGAGCTGAAGAGTTTTTAGAAAAATATAAGGATGATAAAAATGAGACCGGTGTTATTGGACATTTTGGACTAGGCTTTTATTCTGCCTTTATGGTTGCAGAAAAGGTAGATATTTTTACAAAATCTTTTAAAGATGAACCTGCTGCTCATTGGACTTGTGACGGATCACCTGAATATACTTTAGTAGCTCATGATAAAAAGGATAGAGGAACAGAGATAGTTCTTCAAATTGCAGATGATTCTAAGGAATTTCTTGAAGAAGAGAAAATTAGGGGTCTATTATCTAAGTATAATCGTTTTAATCAAGTTCAAATTAAATTTGGAACTAAACAAGTAAATGATCCGGATTTTACCCCAAAAACAACTAAAGATAAAGACGGTAAAGAAACTACAGAGCCTCATAAACAAATTGAAATTGATAATATAATTAATAACACAGAGCCTGCTTGGAATAAGAAACCTGCAGACCTAACTGATGAAGATTACACTGACTTTTATAGAGAATTATACCCAACTCAATTTGAAGAATCTTTATTTCATATTCATTTAAATGTAGATTACCCTTTCAATTTAACTGGTGTATTGTTCTTTCCAAAGCTAAGTCCTTCTATGGATATGCAAAAAGATAAGATTCAACTTTACCAAAATCAAGTTTACGTTACCGATAATGTTGAAGGTATTGTACCTGATTTCTTACAAATGTTGAAAGGAGTAATTGATTCTCCAGATATTCCTTTAAATGTTTCCAGATCTTATCTTCAAGCAGATGGTGCCGTGAAGAAAATTTCAGGATACATTACTAAAAAAGTAGCAGACAAGTTATCGTCACTATTCAAAAACAATCGTGAAGATTTTGAGAAAAAATGGAATGATATTAAAGTAATAATTGAATACGGGATGTTGTCTGAAGATAAATTTTTTGACAAAGCAAAGAAATTTGCCTTATATCCAACTGTAAGTGATTCTTATTTTACATTTGACGAATTAATTGAAAAAACAAAAGTAAACCAAACTAATAAGGATGGTGAGCATGTTATACTATATGCCTCTAATAAAGATGCTCAGCACAGTTATATTCAGAATGCAACTGCTAAAGGTTATGAAGTTGTCGTTTTAGACTCCCCTATTATTTCTCACTTAATGCAAAAGCTTGAAACTTCTGGAGAAAAAGTTAAATTTACTAGAGTAGATTCAGATCATGTGGATAACTTAATTAAGAAAGATGAAACTGTACCTTCTAAATTATCTGATAAGGAAAAAGAAATATTAAAACCGATTATTGAAGCGGCTGTTCCTAAAGAAAATTACACCGTTCAATTAGAAGCAATGGACTCTGACTCCTCTCCTTTCATAATTACTGTTCCAGAATTCATGAGAAGAATGAAAGAGATGCAGGCATCTGGTGGAGGTGGAATGATGGGTATGGGAAATTTCCCTGACATGTATAACTTAGTTGTCAATACAAATAGTCCGCTAATAACAAATATCCTTAATAGTAAAGATGGAAAAGAACAAAAACACTTAATCTCTCAAGCATTTGATTTAGCTAAATTATCTCAAAACCTTTTGCATGGTGAAGATTTAACAAATTTCATCAAACGTTCTTATGAATTAATTAAGTAATTATATTTTACAGAATATAAATTTATAAAACATAAACCTCTATATGAAAATATAGAGGTTTTTTATATAAAATATTGACATAGATAAAAAAAACTTTAACTATCAATTGTTAGATTATTAGTGATTTTTAAAATAAAACAGTTCAGATTCGAGTACTTTTATGACTTAAAAGAGTTTATAATTCGTCAAATTTTAATTTGTGAAAGTAAATTATAAAAAAAGTCTAGAGTTTTAAAATTCCAGACTTTTTATAAAATAGTTAAAAATGTTTACAGAACTGTAATGTTAAAACTTACTTCAACATCAGTACTTCCTCCAGCATCGGCAGAGGTTCCATCATTAGGTTTGCTAGGTTCGTGCTTTAAGACCACAGTGATAGAACCATCGGTAGCTGGAGTATCAAAGAATAATGAAGTTTCAAGACCTACAGGATTCCCGTTGCCATCTATATCGGTTTTATCGATTACTAAGCTACAGAAAGTGCAGTCGAGAGAAGAAGTGTAGAAAAATTCATGTTCTTCATCTTCTTCTTCAATCTCTTCAGTAATATTTTCTGCTGGGCTTTCTGTTTCATTTTCTAATTTAATAGAGCCTGTATAGGATGCACCTGCAGTAAATGGACCAGAAATAGCATAAGTACCATCACTTCCCCCTTCACCGTCAAGGTCAGTGTACTTGAGTGTTACAACATCACTTCCATTGGTTAAAGTATAGGTAATTGTGGTAATTAACTCTTCTACATTAGGGTCTTCTATAACATCATCATCTCCACAACTTGTTATAACAAAGCTAGAGATAAATAGAACTGCTAATAATTTGATTGTTTTCATTGTTTTCATTGTTAATAATTGATTTTAATTTTAAAGTTGATGTTTCTACCTAATTCGTCAGCAAAATATCGAAGCCTGTTTAAATGTTCTCTGTATGAAGTATTAAATAAGTTTTCAACATTCAATTCAAATTGTAACTTTCCTTCATTAAAAGCGCTAGAGATATTCAATCCAAATATTGAATATGTTGGTGGCGTAGAACTGATATCTACAAATACGTCTTGTTGAGTAACTGGATCTAGTGTAAAGAAGTTATAATCTGGAAATCTATTTTGTTGGAGCACTGTTTTGTGAGTGATGCTAATAGATAACTGTTTAAATTCTTCATTAAAATACATTAGTTTATTATTAAAGTTAGCTGCTGGCATATTAATAAGAGGGAGGTTCTCTGAGGTGTTTTTTCCTCTTAATAGGCTAATACTTCCATAGTAATCAAGTCTATTATTAATTTTTTTATTCAAATCAATATCGATTCCATAAATTTCTGCATCAATCTGATTGTATTCATACACAGGAAATGCACCCCTAATCGTCGTTGATATTCCCACAGGGATCAATTGAATAAATCCATTTATCTTTTTAAAATAAGGACTGATAACAAACCCAAAGTTGTTGTTATTCCTTTCCATAGAGACAATAAACTTATTGGCAGTTTCTTTGTTTATGTTTAATAACCCCTTTTCTATTCTTGCAGCGGAATGATGTAGTCCATCACTAAACAATTCTGAAGGGTTAGGAACTCTATTAGCCAATCCATAATTAATGAATAATGATAAGTCATCATTAATTTTTTTCAAAAGCCCTAAACCTGTAGAAAAATTATGAAAAGTATACTGAGGTTTTGTAAATATTCTAACTCCGGCTATGGTACCTGTTTCAAATTCAGGAAATAATTCATCATAGTTGTAGGTTTCATTCCAATCTGTTATGTTATACCATTTTCTAGCTTTTATTTTAGAGAAGTCGTATCGAATGCCTGCATTCAATTCTGTGCTCTCATTTAAGCTGTAATTGCCTATCGTATAAAGACCCATATCAAATTTATCAAAATTAGGAATCAGTGGTCTATAGCCTGTTGAAATAGGATTATTTTGTTGAAACCTTCCTAAAAAACCAATATTTAATTTAAGGTTATCGTTCGGTTTTACTTGTAAATCAGATTGAATACTATTTGTAACCAGTCTTAAATCAATTACTGGAGTATTTTTTAAATCACCTCTTCTCAAATCAAATTCTCGACGTCTATTAACTTGAAAGTCGTATTGAAAGGTTAACTTTCCAAACCCTTGAAAACGCTTGTAAGCTTCAATTTTTCCTAAATGATGTATAATTGACTGTTTAGGATTATCAATTGAAAATGAAAATTCTTTAATAACTCTGGGTTCTAAACTATTAATTGCTGTTACCAAATCATTCACATTTCCAATATGTGATGATTTTAAGATAGCAAATTTATTATTTACTTGGCTATAATAGAATTCAAAACCTTTTAGATAACTATTATACCCCAATCTAAAGGAAGCATTGATATTTTCTAAGCCACTATTTGTAAGCGAATAGTCTGCTGCTTTAAAATCTCCAAAACGACGATAGCTCATTTGAACTTTTGTATAATATCCTGACTTGTAAGATTTAATAATTTCAGAATTAAGATTACCTCCAAATCCATTTGAATTAAAAGACATTAATGAACTGCCAAATAAACTGTCTTTTCTAGCATATTTTTTTCCTCTAACAACTATTAAGCCTCCAACTGCATCACTTCCGAACTTTAATGAATTAGCACCTTTTATTACATCAATTCTATCACTAGCATTCATGTCTATATTTGGTGCATGCTCGTCTCCCCATTCTTGATCAAACATTCTAACATTATTGTTAATAATTAATAATCGACTACTATGAAGACCATGAATCATCGGTTTAACAATAGTATTTCCAGTATTTAATGAAGACACACCACTTAAAGTATTTAAAGCATCTCCTAGAGATTTATCTGAAAAATTAGTGATTATATCTTTCTTTATAGATTTCTCTATACTAGTAGATTCTGACTTAGATTCGGATTTAACAACAACCTCTTCTAATTCTTCTAAATGATGTTCTAAAGTAATTTCTTTGACGATATCTTTACTTATTATAAAAGAAATTGTTTTTGATTCACAAGCAACATGCTTTATAACTATTGTGATTTTTCCTTTACATAAATTTTTAAATTCAAATGAACCATCAAAATTTGTAATAGTATTTTTATTTGAATTTACTATTTGTAAAGAAGCACCAATAATGGATGAATTATCATGGAAATCACTAATCTTTCCTTTTAAAGAATACTGGCAATTTTGTGCAATTGTAGTTGTAAACATAAAACATACAATGAGACATAAACAAAATTGTTTTATCATTTTTTTTAATGATTTAAATTAAGACTGTTTTGAGCTGAGATATCCCACAGAGATTTGTTAGAGATAAATTTGAAAAACCTAAATGCTAGGGAAATTGAAGTTTAAAATATAAAATTTCTATTTTTTTATAGATTTGAAAGTAAAAACTAGCTATACCTCTTGAGATATACTTAGTTTAAAGAAATTTTATATTTTAAATGATTGATGAAGGTGGTCCTCTTAATGAGAACGATAATTGATGATGATTTTTTAAAAAATTATATTTTAAAACTTCTTGTACTTTAATGAATACTAAAAGCGTCTGTTTAAAATCTTGTTTTTCAAAAAAAGTATTATTTTGTTTTAATAAATGTAAATCACAATCTACATCTACTTCATGTATATGAGTTTCTATTTTAGAAAAACAAACAGCATGCTCATGATTGCTAAATACATGTAAAGAGAGCAGTATTATTGGTGATAAAAAGAATATCAGCAATAGGAAACTTATATGTTTTTTAAACCTTTTGATATTTTTGATTTTTTTTTAAAGTACAATAATACTGATTTATATGATTTTGTCAAATATTTTTTATTAGAATGTGCTTTTTAAAAAGTTTATTATCTTTAAAAAATAGTAATTTTTAACAACTCTAACTTTATGAAATATTTATGTCTATTGTTTATACTGACCACTACTTGTGTTTTTAGCCAAACTGATCAAAAAATATATGATATTATCAATGCAGTTTCTGAAGATAGAATTAAAAAAGATATAAAAATCCTTACAGAGTTCGGAACTAGAAACACCTTTTCTGATACAATTTCTAGTACTCGGGGAATTGGTGCTGCAAGACGTTGGATAAAATCTGAATTTGAAACTATTTCTAAAGACTGCAATAATTGCATGAAAGTTTTTTACCAAAAAGATTTAGTTACAACAAAAATGAGTGAAAGAGTTCCTCACGATGCGTGGGTTGTAAATGTAGTTGCTATCCAAATTGGAACAAAGTACCCAAACAGATTTATAATTATGAGTGGTGATATTGATTCCAGAAATAGTGATGGATCTAATTTTACAGAAGATGCACCAGGTGCAAATGACAATGCTTCTGGGATGGCAGGAACTATAGAAGCTGCTAGGGTCCTATCGAAATATAAGTTTGAAAGTAGTATTATTTATGTTGGCCTCTCGGGCGAAGAACAGGGATTATTTGGAGGTGCTGGGCTTGCAAGGTATGCTAAGAAAAAAGGCTGGGATATTATTGGGGTATTAAATAATGATATGATTGGAAATATTACAGGAGAAGATGGTATAATAGATAATAGGGCTTTTAGAATTTTTTCTGAACCTGTTCCAGCTAACGAAACACAAAAAGAAAGAAGAATGCGACGTTTTTATGGTGGAGAAGTAGATGGTATTTCTCGACAGTTAGCAAGATATACTCACAAAACTGTAAAAACCTATATGCCTGAAATGAATCCAATGATGATATATAGATTAGATCGTTTTGGCCGTGGTGGTCATCATAGGCCATTTAATGATCTAGGATATGCTGGGATTAGAATTATGGAAGCCCATGAAAACTATACACAGCAACATCAGGATATTAGAATTGAAAATGGTATTAAGTATGGTGATACTTTTGAGCATGTAAACTTTGGTTATGCAAAAAAACTAACAGCTGTAAATGCAATTACAATAGCAAGTTTAGCATTTGCTCCTCCAGCCCCTAAGACCTTAGAAATTGGTGGTATAGTTCAAGCTTCGGTAAAACTTAAATGGAATAAAGTACCCAGTGCTAAAGGTTATAAGATTTATTGGAGAGATACGACATCTCCTACTTGGGACCAAAGTCGATATGTTGAAAGCAGCGAATTTACTTTAAAAGGAATTGTTATTGACAACTTCTTTTTTGGTGTCGCAGCTGTTGGAAAAAATGGTTATGAAAGTATCGTTACATTTCCAAATAAAGTATTTAGATAATAGATTAATGACATTAGTTTTACTTTAAAATTTTCAGTTTTATTTTATTAATTTTGAGATTTAAGAGAATGGGATAGTACCGATTGAATAAACCTTCGGAATAAATGTCCAAAAAAAACCGAATTATAGATATAATTCGGTCATATTGTGTAATTACTAAATAATTAATTATAATCCTTTTAAAAAACTACCATAAGGATCCTTAAACTGTGTTCCCTCTGCGTATCTGTGTTTACTTAATTTTTTGTATTCAACAAGAGCCCAAAGCACAAATTCTTTCACAAAATATGTATCGTTATTATTCATGTTTGGCTGATGTTTTTTTAAGAAATCATTCAACGGTATTATTTTATCTAATTCCTTTTCGTATTTTTTTTCTGAATAATCATCTAATAATTCAAAATCTTCGTTAGCGTTAAAAAACCACGAAACGATATCATCATATGGAGTCTCTTCTTCCTGTTTTTGTAATTTTTTAATTTCAGGAAAATAAGATGTAAACAGTGTTTTTATTGCATTTTTAATTAAAGTTTCTGCTACAACTTGAGCTCCTTCTTGTTCGCCTTCATATACAAGTTCTACTTTCCCTGTAATAGCTGGTATAATTCCATCAAAATCTCCTAAGCGAATTGTAGTTTTATCTTCTCCTGAAAGCAATGCTCTTCTTTCTGCAGTACTTAATAAATTTTCATAAGCAGAAATACTCAAACGAGCACTTACTCCACTTTTTGAATCTATAAAATCACTTTCTCTAGCTTCAAAAACAATTTGTTCCAACAAATCTTTTGCTAATTCTGGAACTTGAATAAACTCTTTTTGTGAACTCGATTTATTAGATTCTTGTTCTGTAATAGTTTTAGCTGTTTCTATATCTTCTGGATAATGAGTTAAAATCTGTGAGCCAATTCTATCTTTTAATGGAGTAACTATACTACCTCTATTCGTGTAATCTTCTGGGTTTGCTGTAAATACAAATTGCATATCTAACGGTAAACGGAGTTTAAACCCCCTAATCTGAATATCCCCTTCTTGTAATATATTAAATAAAGCTACCTGAATTCTAGCTTGTAAATCTGGTAATTCATTAATTACAAAAATACATCGATTTGCTCTAGGAATCATACCGTAATGAATTACTCTGTCATCAGCATAAGTTAA
The DNA here is from genome assembly GCA_913047375.1 of uncultured Polaribacter sp. GTDB lineage: Bacteria > Bacteroidota > Bacteroidia > Flavobacteriales > Flavobacteriaceae > Polaribacter. The sequence goes on along the minus strand of CAJWTV010000004.1, from coordinate 31,374 downwards.
TTTTAAATTTGCAGCTTTTATTGGATCTACATCTCCAATTATATCTGCAACAGTTACATCTGGAGTTGCTAATTTCTCTGCAAAACGTTGTTCACGTTCTAACCAAAATATCGGTGTTTTATCACCTTTTTCTTTAATAATCTCAATAGCAAATCTCGAAATGGGATTCAATGGATCATCATTAATTTCAGAACCTTCTACGACGGGAATAAACTCATCTAATAAATTGATCATTAATCTTGCTAATCTTGTTTTTGCTTGCCCACGTAAACCTAATAAATTAATATTATGTTTACTTAAAATAGCTCGTTCTAACTCAGGTATCACAGTATTCTCGTAACCATGAACTCCTTTAAAAACAGTTTCTTTACTCATCATTTTACTGATTAAGTTTTCTCTTAGCTCATCTTTAATTGATTTTGATTTATAACCAGACTTCTTTAATTCTCCTAATGTTCTAATGCTTTCTAAATTCATTTATCCTTTTATTCTTTTTTTTCTATTTGTTTCGTAATCTTCAAAAATCATTTCTCCTAATCCTTTTAGACCTGTATAAAATGCTTTTCCTTGGTTTGCTTGAGTAAATGCTCTCACAAATTGCATTAAATATGGATCTTCTGCTATCATAAAAGTGGTAATAGGTATGTGTAATTTCCTTGCTTTTTGTGCCATTGCATAGCATTTATTCACAATATATTCGTCAAGACCATTGCTGTTTTTGTAATACTCCCCGTCTGGTAAACGTAGACAACTTGGCTTACCATCAGTAATCATAAATATTTGTTTATTAGTATTTCTTTTTCTTCGAAGTATATCCATCGCAAGATTTAGACCTGCTACTGTATTTGTATGATAAGGTCCTACTTGTAAATAGGGTAACTCCTTAATTTTTATAGACCAAGCGTCATTTCCAAAGACAATAATATCTATTGTATCTTTTGGGTAGCGAGTAGTAATTAACTCTGCTAGAGCCATAGCAACTTTTTTCGCAGGCGTGATTCTATCTTCACCATATAAAATCATAGAATGACTGATATCTATCATTAAAACAGTACTCATTTGACTTTTATGAAGCGTCTGTTCGACAACCAAGTCATTCTCCGTTAAATTAAAATCATCAATCCCATTATTGATTTGGGCATTTATGATACTCTCTGTGAGAGAAACTTTATCTAGAGAGTCCCCAAATTGATAATTTCTAAAATCTCCTGTATGCTCATCTCCAATTCCAGAGGACTTACTTTTATGGTTCCCATTTCCATTTCTTTTTATTTTACCAAAAATATGATTTAATGCTTGTTGGCGAATAGCTCGTTCTGTCTTTGAAGTTATTTTCATTTCTCCAAGCCCATCACTTTTAACCTCTTCTTTAATGTAACCTTTCTTTTTAAGGTCTTCGATGAAATCGTCAATAGTATAATTTTCATTTGTTAACTTGTATTCCTTATCTAAAGAGCGTAACCAATCAATTGCTTCATCAAAGTCTCCAGACGTATGAGTGATTAACTCTTTAAATATCTCAAAAAGCATCTCAAAAATAGATTGATCTTTTGCTTTGTAAGTTTTAAATATAAAACCGCTTCTTTTCGTATCATTTATCATCAGTGTAAAAATACGGCTTTAATGGATGTGTGTGAAAATATTAACATAGCTTTAATAGATTTATGAATTAGAAATTTTGATAATGCGATTAATACCTAGTAATAATACTATTAAATCTATATTTTTAATATTTTTTTTCAGTATAATGAAAATAGTAATGATGCGAATCATTTATTTTATTGTTTGAAATGATCTAAATATTGCGCAAATAAAAGATAATTATAGATCTATCTCTTTTTCGCATTTATTAATTAAATTTATACTTTTAAGTACAATTAATTTAATTCTATAATTACATGCCAATATTTACCTCAACAAGGTAAATTATAATCAATTTTAAAATATAAAAACAATGAAAGCCTCCACATTTAAAAATCTGTCCTCATTCATATTAATACTAGCAATCATAGGTGTTCAAGATACAAAGGCACAGTTTTGGAAAAAGAAAAAAGCTGCAAAAATTGAATTGACTGCAAAGAAAAAAAATCCAAAAAAGAAAAGTAAAACAATACAGGAACTTACAAAAAGTAGTAAAAAAATTGAAGGTTTATTCACTATATTTCAAGATACAATAACAGGAACAACAAAACTGTTAGTTAAAAAAGAACAATTAGATAAAGACTTTATTTACTTTTCTCAAATTGCAGATGGGGTAACAGAAGCTGGGCAATTTAGAGGGTCTTTTAAAGGGTCTAGTGTTTTTCAGGTAAAAAAATACTTTAATAAAATAGAGTTTGTAGCTCCAAATACTGCTTTTTATTTCAATACAGAAAATGCAATCTCTAAATCCTCTAAAGCCAATATAAGTGATGCTGTAATTGCGAGTGGAAAAATTCTTGCTAAAGATGACAAAAAAGGAGAATATTTAATTGCTGCAGATGGCTTGTTTTTATCTGAAACATTTACAAGAATTAAAGGACCTCGTTTTCCTGGACAATCCCCACTAGCTTTTAAGTTAGGGAGTTTTAATAAAGAAAAATCTAAAATCAATGAAATTAAAAATTATCCGGAAAATACAAATGTCAAAACTGAGTATGTATATAGTAACCCAGGTGTTTTAAACGGAGGTGGGAAAGCAATAACGGACGGAAGAAATGTGTCTATAAAAGTTTTTCATACGTTTATGAATATGCCTTCGGATAATTATAATACAAGAATGGATGACTCTAGAGTTGGGTATTTCTTAACACAAACAAACAATATGACATCTACAGATGTTGTTAATTATAGAGATTTTATTCATCGATGGAAATTGATTAAAAAAAATCCAGATGCAGTAATTTCTGAGCCTGTAAAACCAATTACTTGGTGGATTGAAAACAGTACCCCTGTTGAATTTAGAGAAACTATAAAAAATGGAGTTCTAGCATGGAACGAAGCTTTTGAAAAAGCTGGATTTAAAAAAGCAATGGTCGTAAAAATACAACCAGATGATGCAGATTGGGATGCTGGAGATGTACGCTACAATGTTTTACGCTGGACCTCCTCTCCAAACCCACCATTTGGAGGCTATGGGCCGAGTTTTGTGAATCCACGAACTGGAGAGATTTTAGGGTCTGATATAATGTTAGAATATGTGCATTTTACCAATAGAGTTTATTATGAGCGAATCTTTAAAAATGCAGCAGCATCAGAATTCACCGCAGAAACTGAAGAAGAAGAAAAGATTAAATTCTTTCAAAATAAAAATCATCATCTATATTGTTCTAAAGGACATCTAATGCATGAAAACACCTTGTTTGGCAAGACCGTTTTAGCCGCTTCGGGTGCATCGGATTTAGAAATGGAAGGAATGAAAGAGCAAGGGATGAAATCTTTAATCATGCATGAAATTGGACATACACTTGGATTAAATCATAATATGAAGGCTAGTCAATTATTCTCTCCAGAACAATTAGCTGATGTAAGTTTCATTGAAGGAAAAGCACTAACAGGATCTGTAATGGATTATGCTGGAATTAATTTAACTGCTGATAGAAAAAAACAAGGACAATACTATGATATGGCAGTTGGACCTTATGATATATGGGCAATTCAATTTGGATATACTCCATTTAAATCGAAAATTGAAAGAGATGCTTTATTAGCTAGATCTACTGAACCTGCTTTAATTTTTGGGAATGATGCTGATGACATGCGTTCCCCTGGAAAAGCAATAGACCCAAGAGTAATGATCGGAGATATGTCTAATGATCAAATTCGCTATTCCATTGATAGAATTGAATTAGTTAATAAAATGATGAAAGATATCAAAACACGATTTGGCAACTCTGGAGAATCATACATGCAATTAGGACAAGCCTATTATATATTAAGTGGACAGTCTTCAACAGCTGCTGGAATAATCTCAAGATTTATTGGAGGGGTTTATGTTGATAGAGCAAAGCCTGGACAAACTGGAGGCACTATGCCATTCACACCAGTAAGCTTAAAGGACCAAAAAAGAGCAATGGACGCATTAAATAAATATGTGTTTGCGTCAGATGCATTTAGTGCACCAAATGATTTGTATAACTATCTTGCAAAACAAAGACGTGGTTTTAATTTCTTTGGTGGGCCTGAAGATCCTAAAATCCACGAACAAGTATTAGGATATCAGACCAAGGTTTTAGCACATATTACTCATCCAAATACGCTTCAAAGAATTTCTAACTCGGAATTGTATGGTAATAAATACAAACTAGCCACTTATATGACGGACCTAAATAACATGATGTTTAAACAAGATGTTTATGGCACCATAAATTCATTTCGTCAAAACCTTCAAGCAGCCTACACAAAAGGTTTGATTAAAATAATTTCTGGAAAATCAAATAACAGATATCCAATAGCTGCAAAATCGATGGCGATTTATAATTTAAAAAATATCAAAAATTGGGTAAGTAATGGAAAAGGTGATATAGCTACAAAAGCCCATAAAAATCACTTAAGAACATTAATTACAAATGCGATGAAAGAAATTAAATAATCACATAAGAATTATTTATACAAACCGTAGTCTTTTAGACTACGGTTTTTTTTATTTTTGCAATATGGCAAAAATCTTAATTACCGGGGGAACAGGTTTAGTTGGAAAAAGACTTACTCAAATCTTACTATCAAAAAAGCATGATGTAAGAATATTAAGTAGAAATCCTTCAGCAAAAAACGAATACAAATGGGATGTTACTTCGAATTATATTGATGAAAAAGCTCTAATTAATTTAGATTATATAATTCATCTGGCAGGCGCAGGAATTGCTGACAAACGATGGACTACAGAACGTAAAAAATTAATTATAAACAGTAGAGTTGAGACAGCTAATTTAATTTTCTCAAAAATAAAAGAATTAAATATTTCTTTAAAAGGATTTATATCATCCTCAGGTAGTAATTTTTACGGAGCAAAAACAGTGAAGAAAATCTTTGAAGAAACAGATAAAGCCGGTAATGATTTTTTAGGTGATGTTTGTCTAAAGTGGGAAATATCTGCTCATCAATTTGAAAAACTAAATATACCTGTAACCATTTTAAGATCAGGTATAGTATTATCTAAAAATGGGGGAGCTTTAGAAAAAATGAAAACACCAATAGTATCTCCTTTAGGTTCAGGAAATCAATATTTATCATGGATTCATATTGACGATTTATGCTATATATACACTACTATAATTGAAAACAAGATTTCTGGTATTTTCAATGCCGTAAGCCCAGAATTTCATAATAGCAAATCTTTTTCTAAAATATTAGCTGAAAAAATAAAAAAACCGTTTTTGCCATTAGCAATTCCAAGTATTCTGTTGAAATTGTTCTTTGGAGAATTAGCCATTATATTATTAGAAGGAAGTAGGTTGTCCTCAAAAAAAATTGAAGAAGTAGGTTTTCAGTTTAAATTTAAATCTTTATCAAAGGCACTTTCTAACTTATTTGAAAAATAAAATCTTGCTGTTTTTTAAATAATTTAAAAAAAACGTAACTTGCTGATATAAATATCCAATAAACATGAAATCCCTTTCAATAAATGGAAAAAATTTTTCCATAGAAGCTCAAAATGAAATGCCATTACTTTGGGCTATTAGAGATATTATTGGCCTAACTGGAACTAAGTTTGGTTGTGGTCTAAGTCAATGTGGAGCTTGTTCTGTTTTAATTAATGGTAATTTAATGAAATCTTGTAGTATCCCTATTTCGTATGTAGAAGGGAAAGAAATATTTACAATAGAGGGATCTTCAAAAAACTTAGAGTTTCTTCGCGAGGCATGGCATCAGGGTAACGTACCACAATGTGGCTTTTGTCAATCTGGTCAATTAATTGCTGCGACTGCTCTATTAGATAAAATCGAAAAACCAACAAACGAGGATATTGATAATGCAATGAGCGGTAATATTTGTAGATGTGGAACCTATACTCGAATTAAAAAAGCAATTCACAAAGCAGTCGAACTTAAAATGAATGATAATGACTAAAATTCAAAATTTAAGTAGACGGAACTTTGTAAAGGTTTTTGGATTAGCTACTGGAGGAATTATTCTAGGTTGTAATGTTTCAGGAGATAAAAAGGAATTTGTACCTAGCTCCTCAGATAAAAACTCATTTTCCCCAAATCTCTTTGTTAACATTAATAAAAATGGAAAAATTACTTTAATAGCCTCACGATCTGAAATGGGACAAGGAATTCGAACTTCCTTAGCATCTGCAATTGCAGACGAATTAGAAGCAGATTGGGATTACATATCTGTTGAACAAGCAGTAGGGCACGAAAAGTATGGCAATCAAAATACAGATGGTTCAAGGAGTGTAAGAACAATGTTGGAGCCTATGCGTAAGATGGGTGCAACTGTGAAAATGATGCTAATTTCTGCAGCTTCAAAAAGATGGGGGATTTCAAGTAATGAGTGTGTTGCAGAAAATCACTACATAAGAAATACAAAAAATAATGAGAAAATTTTCTTTGGTGATTTAGTAGAGGAGGCTTCGAAAGTAAAAATACCTGATACAGAAAATATCAAATTAAAAGAAATTAAAGATTTTAAATACATAGGTAAAAACTTAAAGAGTATCGACTTAAAAGATTTTACGAATGGGACAGCTATTTACGGAATGGATAAAAAAATTCCTAACATGAAATTTGCTGCAATTGCAAGATGTCCAGTAACTTTTGGTTCGGTTAAAAGTATAAATAAATCAGACGCTAAGAATATTAAAGGAGTTGATAAAATTATTCAAATCGATAGATTGGTTCCTCCAACAGGTAAGTTTTTTGGAATGCTTGGAGGTGTAGCTGTTATCGCTAATAATACATGGGCCGCTTTTCAAGGAAAATTAAACTTAGATATTGAATGGGACTTAGGCGATAATAAAAGCTATAATACAGATTCGTACAATCAAAAAATTAAAAAAAGACTTCAAAAAAACGGAAAATTAGTTCCTGGAAGTCGTGGAAATGTAGCAACCGCATTTAAAGAAAGTAAGGATATTATTGAAGCAACATATCATGTACCACACTTAGTTCACGCTCCAATGGAAGTTCCAAACGCAACAGCTTGGTTTAAAGGAGACTCTTGTGAAGTTTGGGCTCCTGTTCAAGATCCACAGACAGTAAGAAGTGAAATTGCACATTTTTTTAATTTAGCATTAGAAAATGTTACAGTTAATGTTACTTTTTTAGGTGGTGGATTTGGAAGAAAATCTAAATCAGATTTTGTGGTTGAGGCAGTTGCTTTATCAAAAGAAATAAATGGTCCTGTTCAAGTTGTTTGGACTCGTGAAGATGATATTAAACATAGTTTTTATCATTCTACGAGCACACAATATTTAAAAGGTTCTTTAGATAAAGAAGGACAAGTTTCTGGATGGCTTCACAGAGCTGCATTCCCTTCTATTGTTTCTAGCTTTAAGCCTTTATCTGATTATGCCTCTGGTTTTGAACTAGGGCAAGGATTCATCAATAATCCATATCAAATAGAAAATTTTAGATTTGAAAATGCAAAAGCTGAAGCATATGTTAGGATAGGATGGATGCGATCAGTTATTCATATTCACAGTGGATTTGGAATTAATTCTTTTGTTGATGAATTGGCAGCAAAAGCTAATAAAGATCCTTTAGAGTTTCATTTAGAGTTATTAGGAATAGATAGAGTTATTCAAGGAAAATCTGAACATCCATTTAATTCTAAACGTTTGAAAAATGTTTTAAAAATTGCTGCTAAAAAGTCCGGATGGGGTAAAAAACTACCTGAAGGGCATGGCTTAGGTTTGGCTATTCATTATAGTTTTTACAGTTATGTAGCAACTATTGTTGAAGTTTCTGCAAAAAATAAAAAGATAAAAATTGAAAATATTTGGACGGCGATTGATTGCGGATTAGTACTAAATAAAGACAATGTTAAAAATCAATTAGAGGGAGCTGCAGTCTTTGGCATGTCTATTGCTTTATTTGGTAAAATTACAGCTAAAGATGGAGCAATAGAACAAGGTAATTTTGATGACTATCTAATGACACGAATGAAAGATACACCAAATATAGATATTACGATCATTGACAATATGGAAACGGCACCTTCTGGTGTTGGTGAACCTGGTGTACCTGTAATTGCTCCCGCAATTTGTAATGCAATTTTTAGTGCAACGGGACAACGAGTGAGAACTTTACCTCTGATTGACCTAGGGTTAATCTAACCTTAAAAATCAAATAAAAAAAGGCGACCTTATAGAGTTGCTCTTTTTTTATTATTTACAATTTATTAGAACTTATAATCTTGTAAAGGCTTTGGAAAGTCTTCAGGATTTGCAGCCAAGTGATAGCGTGGATCATCTATAGCTTCTTCTATAATTCCTGTGAAAATGGGACTTGCTTTATAAAGTAAAACCTTACAATCTTCACTTAAATGTTTTAGTATAATTTTTTTATTTTCTACCTGATACTTTTCAACTAACGTAAAAATAGCTTCAATTGCTGAGTGATCAGATATACGAGCTTCTATGAAATCAATTTCTATACTAGTGGGATCGTTTTTAATATCAAACTTTTCATTAAAAGCTGAAATACTTCCAAAAAATAAAGGCCCCCAAATTTCATATACTTTTGTACCATCATCTTTAAAATGTTTTCTAGCACGAATTCTTCTAGCATTTTCCCATGCAAAAACTAATGCACTTACTATTACCCCTGCAATTACTGCTATTGCTAAATCAAAAATTACAGTCAATGCAGAAACTAATATTAATACAAAAAGATCTGTTTTAGGGATCTTATTGATAATTCTAAAACTAGACCATGCAAATGTTCCGATAACAACCATAAACATTACTCCAACTAGTGCCGCAATTGGTACTTGTTCAATGTAAGAAGATCCGAAAAGAATAAATATAAGTAAGAATACTGCTGCAGTAAGACCTGATAATCGACCTCGTCCACCACCTTTTATATTAATAATAGATTGACCAATCATAGCACAACCACCCATTCCACCAAATAAACCAGTAATTATATTAGCACCACCTTGGGCTAAACATTCGCGGTTAGAATTACCACGAGTCTCTGTTAAATCGTCTATTAAATTTAAAGTCATTAAAGATTCTATTAAACCAATAGCAGCCAAGATTCCTGCATAAGGGAATATAAACAAAAAAGTATCCATACTCATTGGTATTTTAGAAAAGGTCTCTAGAACTAGAATTGGAAAACCACCTTTTAAACCTTCTCCTCCTCCATCTTTAATGAAAGAACCAACAGTTGCAACATCTAAATTTGAAAAAACTACAATTCCAGAAACTACTAAAATTGCAATTAAAGCTTCTGGTAATTTTTTTGTTATTTTTATTTTTGGTAATCCCCACATAATCATCATGGTCAAAGCAACTAGACCAATCATAAAATACAAGCTATTTCCTTCTAACCAAACTTTTTCACCATTTAAAGTTTGTTTAAACATTCCTAATTGAGATAAGAAAATAACAATTGCCAAACCATTTACAAACCCCATCATTACTGGATGTGGTATTAAACGAATAAATTTTCCAAGTTTAAAAAGACCAGCTAATACCTGAATAACACCCATTAAAATAACAGTTAAAAACAAATAGTAAAGTCCTAAGTTTTCATCAGGTGTACCCATAGAATTACCCTCTGCTACCAATGAGACCATTACTACAGCCAATGCTCCAGTTGCTCCAGAGATCATTCCTGGCCTACCACCGAATATAGAGGTTATTAATCCTATCATAAAAGCCGCATACAGTCCTACTAATGGATCTACACCTGCTACAAAAGCAAATGCGACAGCCTCAGGTACTAATGCTAGTGATACTGTGATTCCTGATAAAATATCATTTCTAACATTTTTAACTCTTTTTTTAATAAACTCAGTCATGATTTTTGTTATTTTCTACAAGTCGGCAAAGATAGTTTGATTTTTAATTTTATTCATATAAGTATTCGTATTTGTTGAAATCAATTCTACATCAAATAGCTATTTATTGATATAATATCTTCAAGTAAATTATAACGAGGAAAATTGAGTACTTATTTTAAAAATTTAAAAGAATCATTTGAGATAATAGGTTTCTCGTTTACAAAAACTTTATACATTTGCAATATGATACTAAACAAAGATATAGCGAAAAAAACAGCTGAACTTTTATTGCAAATAAAAGCTATAAAATTGAGTCCAAACACTCCATTTACGTGGGCCTCTGGATGGAAATCTCCAATATACTGTGATAATAGAATTACATTATCTTATCCAGCTGTAAGAGTTTTTCTAAAAGAAGAAATTGCAAAAATAGTAGAACAACAACATGGTAAACCTGATGTAATAGCAGGAGTAGCTACTGGTGCAATCGCTATTGGTATTTTAGTTGCTCAAGAATTAGGAGTTCCTTTTATTTACGTAAGGCCAGAGCCAAAAAAACATGGTCGTAAAAATCAAATTGAGGGATATTTAGAAAGCGGTCAAAATGTTGTAGTTATAGAAGACTTAATTAGTACTGGGAAAAGCAGCTTAAATGCAGTAGAGGCCTTAAAAGAGGCTGGCGCTGTTGTTAAAGGGATGGTAGCGATTTTTTCATATGGATTTGATATTGCTAATGAGAACTTCAAAGAAAAGAATGTTACTTTAACTACGTTAAGCAACTATACTAATTTACTAGAACAAGCTTCAGATAGTAACTATATTTCTGAGAATGAAATAAATACTTTACAAGAATGGAGAAGTGATCCAAGTCTTTGGAAACAATAAAAATATAAAAATGAATATAGAAGGAACCAAAATAACTTCACAAAAATCTGCAAAAGAAATTTATTCTTTTTTGATAGAATTATCAAACTTCGAAAGATTAATGCCGGAAAATACTGAAAAATTTGAAGTAGATGGAAAGTCTTTTATTTTTGGTTTAAAAGGGATGCCTGAAATCAGATTGGTAGTAAAGGAAAAGATTGAATACTCTAATATAACTTTAGGTGCAGCAAGTAGTAAGTTGCCTTTTACGTTATCAGCAAATATCGAGGAGTCTTCTGATAAATCATGTACTGTCCAATTAAGTTTTCTCGGTGAATTTAATGCAATGATGGCGATGATGATAAAAAAACCGTTAACGAAATTTGTTGACACTCTTACAGATAATATAGCAAAGCTTTAAGCAAAGGAAACTTCTTTTATTCCAAATTCTTTTATTGAATCATTTTCTAATCGGATTCGTAACTTACCGTTATTTGATATTCCAATAATTATACCCATAAACAAAACGTTCTCTTTATCTTTAAAAGTAGTTGGAACATTTATTTTGTATAAATAATTTAAATATTGCTCTTGTAAAGCATCAAAATCTCCAATGTTTAAAAGGTTAACTTTAATTTGTATTTTTTTTAAAAAAATATTTAATAGTTCTTTAAGGTCAAAGTCTTTTTGTAAACATTTTTTTAAAGATGTCGCATTTCGATTGAATATTGGGAACGCTAATTGATTTACATTAATACCAATTCCAATAACTGAAGATTGTATTTTTTTGTTTTTTATACTATTTTCAATTAAAATACCTGATATTTTATCATTCCCTGCCAAAATGTCGTTGGGCCATTTAATCTTTAAATTAACTACTCCTAGATGTTTTAATACTTCTAAAATAGCTATACTAATCGCAAAATTTAAGTATTTGTGTTGATGTAATTCTAAAGACACAAAGGACACAAAAGTACTGAATGTTAGATTTTTACCGTCTGCAGAAATCCAATAATCCCCTTGCTGCCCTCTTCCTTTTGTTTGATATTTGGATACAACAGTTGTGAAATTCTCTAACGTTGAATTTCTTGACAAATCTTTTAAAAAAGAATTGGTTGAATCAATGGCATCAAGTTTGATTATTTTCAAGTGTTAAATAATGTATAAAGTAGTTCAATAATACACAAAAAAGTGGCAAAAAAAGAATAACTTTGCTTAAAATTTATAATTTTTAATGACCAAAAAAATAATCAATACAGACGAATTAATTGCTGTAATTATAAAAGGAATTGACAATGTTAAGGGTGAGGATATTCAATTACTAGATTTAAGAGAAATAGAAAATACTGTCTGTGATTATTTTATCATTTGCTCAGGTAATTCTAATACTCAAGTAAATGCAATATCTAGTTCAGTGCAAAAAACTGTTTCTAAGGAAATAAAAGACAAACCTTGGCATATTGAGGGTCAAATTAATTCTGAATGGGTTTTAATGGACTATGTAAACGTAGTTGTTCATGTTTTCCAAAAGCACATTAGAGAGTTTTATGATATTGAAAGTCTTTGGGGTGACGCCAATATTACACAGATAAAAACTAAATAAATACATTTCATTTATATTATATGAAAGATTCAAATAAAGAAAATAAACCTAAAGTTCCAAAACTCAAATTTAGTTCATACTGGATTTATGGTGGCGTATTTTTACTTTTAATAGCATTTCAATTTTTTAACTCTGGTTCACTAGACTCAAAAACACTATCAAAAAATAAATTTGAGAGAGTTTTAAATGATAATGATATTAAAAAAATATTAGTTATAAATAATACAACTGCTCAAATTTTTTTAACTCAAAAAGCGTTAGAAAAAGAAAAATATAAAGAACAAAAATCTTCCGCCTTCTACAGACCAGGATCACCAATTTTTGAATATAATTTCGGAGATCAACAAAATTTCGAAAATGAAGTTGAAGTTGCAAAAAAATTAAAAAACTTAATTGTTGATGTAGAAAACAAAAGTCAAACAAGTCTTTTTGATACTTTAATTGGTTTTTTACCATTTATCATATTAATTGGAGTTTGGTTATTTTTTATGCGTAGGATGTCTGGTGGTGGTGGATCTGGTGGTGGTGGCCAAATTTTCAATATCGGAAAATCAAAGGCTAAACTGTTTGATAAAGATACCAAAGTAAAAACAACATTTGAGAATGTAGCTGGACTAGAAGGGGCAAAAGAAGAAGTACAAGAAATTGTAGACTTTCTAAAACATCCCGAAAAATATACATCATTAGGTGGTAAAATACCGAAAGGGGCACTACTTGTAGGACCTCCAGGAACAGGTAAAACATTATTAGCAAAAGCAGTAGCAGGAGAAGCGGGAGTTCCTTTCTTTTCTTTATCGGGATCAGATTTTGTAGAAATGTTTGTAGGAGTTGGTGCTTCTCGTGTAAGAGATTTATTTAAGCAAGCTCAACAGAAATCTCCGTCTATAATTTTTATAGATGAAATTGACGCTATCGGAAGAGCTAGAGGAAAAAATAGTATGACAGGTGGTAACGATGAAAGAGAAAACACATTAAACCAACTGCTAACAGAAATGGATGGTTTTGGAACCGATACAAATGTAATCGTAATTGCTGCAACAAATAGAGCTGATGTTTTAGATAAAGCTCTGATGCGCGCAGGACGTTTTGATCGACAAATTTATGTTGATTTACCTGATATAAACGAAAGAAAAGAAATATTTGAAGTACATATTAAACCTTTAAAATTAGGAGATGATGTAAAAGTTGAATTTTTAGCACAGCAAACACCTGGATTTTCTGGGGCGGATATTGCAAATATGTGTAATGAATCAGCTTTAATAGCAGCAAGACACAATAAAAAAGCAATAGAACACCAAGACTTTTTAGACGCTGTCGATAGAATAGTTGGTGGTTTAGAAAAGAAGAATAAAGTAATTACACCGAAAGAAAAGAAAACAATAGCTTTTCATGAAGCTGGACATGCTACTGTAAGCTGGATGTTAGAGCATGCTGCACCGCTGGTAAAAGTTACCATAGTCCCTAGGGGTCAGTCATTAGGTGCAGCTTGGTATTTACCTGCAGAAAGAATGATTGTTCAAACTGAGCAAATGTTAGATGAAATGTGTGCAACTTTAGGAGGTAGAGCTGCAGAAAAAATTATTTTTAATAAAATCTCAACAGGGGCATTGAGTGATTTAGAAAAAGTAACTAAACAAGCTAGAGCAATGGTTACTGTTTATGGTTTGAATGAAGAGGTTGGAAATATTACTTATTATGATTCTTCTGGAAATGATTCTTTTGTAAAACCTTACAGTGAGGAAACAGCCAAAACAATTGATAGAGAAATTTCAAAAATGATTGAAGCTCAATATATAAGAGCTATTGATCTATTAAGTAGTAATAAAGATAAGCTTACAGTTTTAGCTGAACTACTTTTAGAAAAAGAAGTTATTTTTAAAGACGATTTAGTAAAAATATTTGGTGAAAGACCATTCGAACCGGAAATCATACCATTGAAACCAGTAAAAGTTGAGGAGAAAATAGAGGAAAAAGAAGCAGCTGATGATAAAACAGTACCTTCTATCCAGTTTTCTAAATCAGAAGACGATAAATCAGACAAGTAATTAAAATCTTTAATTTACTAATGAATTTTTTAAAGAAACTTCTTAATAGAAAATCAATTGAAGATAATGAAATACCAAAAGAAAAGGTCTTTATATCTTTGGATGATTTGTTTGTCAAGAACTTTATAGCTAAAGGAGGTAAGTTTTTATATTGTATAAAGAAAGAAGAAGTAATCTCTAACTTAAGAAATATATTAGTTGAAAATAATTGGAATCAAATTCAAGTTTTAGACAAAACTCTTTTAAAGTTTTTAGATAAAAAAATACAAACTTCAAAAGACAACTTATCACTTCCTGTTTTAATGACCTGTGAACACTTAATTGCTGATAAAGGTGACATTCTATTGTCTTCGAATCAATTAAAAAGTAGTAAAATTGCAGAATATTCTGAAGATTTTATTATTTATGCTTCTACAAGTCAGATTGTAAAAGATACAGGACAAGGATTAACAGGTATTAAATCAAGTTTTAAAGATGAGTTACCAAATAACATAAGTGCTATTAAAAGTTATAATATAGAAAAAGATGATGATAACTTTTTAAACTACGGCAACAGTAATTCAAAAAACTTATATTTATTACTATTTGAAGATTTATAATATGCACAACCTTTTAAAAAGGAGTCTTTCAGGGCTTATTTTCGTTGTAATTTTTCTTTCAGCTATTCTTTATTCTAAAGAATCATACATAGTTCTTACATCAATTTTTAGTTTAATAGCTATTTGGGAATTTCACAAATTAATAAACTTTAAAAGTTTTGCTTCCTATATCTTTTTTGCTGCAGCTATTTTCCTGCTTTTAAAGAGACCTGATAGTTATGCCGTAATAATAATTTTGGGAATTAATATTATTTCGTCTGTCTTTTTAATATATCAATTAATATCAAAAAAAGAAATTTCTTTTAAAGATGATCGTTCTAAGGTCGGTTTAACTGTAAGATACTTAGTTTTCTCTTTTTGCTTTTTAATTCTTATTCCTTTTCAAAAAGAAAATTATGACGTATCTAAATATATAATATTAAACATATTAATACTTATTTGGGTTAATGATAGTTTTGCTTACATAGTTGGCAAGAATTTTGGGAAACATAAGTTGTTTGTTTCTGTATCACCAAAAAAGACAATTGAGGGATTTATTGGTGGACTGGTTTTCTCAATATTAACAGGCTTTATCATTTCTAAATATGCAACTAATTACTCATTATTAAATTGGGTTGTTATTGCTGGTATTGTTTCAATTATTGGTACAATAGGAGACTTAGTAGAATCTAAATTTAAAAGACAGGCAAACATAAAAGATAGTGGTAATATTATGCCAGGTCACGGAGGAATTTTAGACAGGCTAGATAGTTTGTTGTTTGCTGCTCCGTTTGTATATTTGTATATCAACTTTATAATATAATTCATGATTCGTTTTCACAAAGAAGGTTACACGATAATAATAACATCATTATTATTATCCGTTGCAGGAGTTTTACTTACAGAGAAATTTATTGAACCAGCTTGGCTAGTTAAATCCATTCAAATTATAATTTTATTTTTTTTAATTATAATTTTACAATTTTTTAGAAATCCTAAAAGAACTACTTCGTTGAATGAAAATCACATTATTGCTCCTGTTGACGGTAAGGTAGTTGTGATTGAAGAAGTTGAAGAGCCAGAATATTTTAAAGGAAAAAGATTACAGGTCTCTATATTCATGTCTCCTATCAATGTTCATGTAACAAGATATACTATGAGTGGGACTGTAAATTACAGCAAGTATCATCCTGGTAAATACCTAGTAGCTTGGCATCCGAAAGCATCTACTGAAAATGAAAGAACAACAATTGTATTAGAAAACAAATCTTTTGGAGAAGTCTTATACAGGCAGATTGCTGGAGCACTTGCTAAAAGAATTGTAAATTATGCAAAAAAAGGTGATGAAATTGTACAAGGAACAGATGCTGGATTTATTAAGTTTGGCTCCAGAGTTGATCTTTTTTTACCGTTAAATACAAAAATAAATGTAAAACTAGGAGATAAGGTAAAAGGTGGAACTCAAGTAATTGCAGAAAAATAGTCGAGAGATGCTAAATGAATTAGACAAAGAATTTAAATTAGCCTATGATAAAGTTTCTAATTTAAATGAAATTATCGCAACAGATATAATGTTAAAATTGTATGCTTTTGATAAACAAGCTAATTTTGGTAATAATTTCTCTTTTAATGGACTTCATGACGTTAGAAATGGCTTTAAGTTTAATGCATGGGCCCAATTAAAAGATATGGAACCAGATGAGGCAAAAGCAGAATACATTAAATTAGTAAACATAATAATAAACCCTAAATTTTAAGTGATGAGAAAATCGATTTCATACATATTATTAATTATAACTTTAGTTATATCGTCTAGCTGTAAGACTGAAGTTAAAGAGAATATAACAAAGGAGGTTTTAAAAAAGATTGAGATATCCTCATCAAAGTTTTCACTAAGTAATGCTAAAAACACAATTGGTTGGACAGCATATAAAACAACAGAAAAAATACCTGTAAATGGAAAATTTAAAAAAGTGAATATTACTGCTAATGGAAATGGAAACACAATAAAAGAAGCAATAAATAATACTGAATTTGCAATACCTGTGAGTAGTATTTTTACACAAGATTCAAGTAGAGATTATAAAATTAGAAAATTTTTTTTTAGCTTTATGAATACGAATTTACTGTCTGGTAAATTAGAGGTTTTAACTAATAATACAGGAGTTGCTACTATAAAGATGAATGGGATTTCAGATAAAGTTCCTTTTACTTATGTTATTAATGAAAATACATTCTCTATGAAATCTACCTTAGATATTAATAATTGGAATGCGAAAGCTGCTATAGCATCATTAAATAAAGTTTGTGAAGAGTTACATAAAGGTTCGGACGGAATTTCAAAGACATGGGATGAAGTAACATTAAATATCACCTCTGCATTCTAGTTTATTTTACTAATATTAATCATACTTTTAATAATGATAAACTTTTTACTTTTATACATTCAGGGATTTTTAGCAATAATTATTTTAATGTCTTTTCTTTGGATAATTAGTGTTTTTAAAAAAAATGTAAGTATTGTAGATCCTTTTTGGAGTATCGCTTTTATTACTGCAGGGATTACTTATTTTCTTAATACTAATGGGAGTCAAAATCGTAAAATTTTAGTTTTATTACTTTTACTAGTTTGGGGAATTAGACTTTTTTTATATTTAGGGTGGAGAAATTGGGGGAAATCAGAGGATTTCAGATACAAACAATTTAGAAAGGATTATGGAGAAAAAAGATACTGGTGGTTTAGCTTTTTTCAAGTCTTTCTTTTACAAGGGATATTAGCATGGTTAATCTCTGCTCCTTTATTGGCTGCTATGTATTTTGGCGAAAATATACCTTTACAACTCATTGACTTTCTTGCTTGTTTTGTCTGGTTAGTGGGATTTATTTTTGAATCAAGAGGCGATTATCAATTAGCTAAATTTAAATCTAAAGAAGAAAACAAAAACAAACTACTTACCCAAGGTTTATGGAAATTTACTAGACATCCAAATTATTTTGGGGATGCTACCGTTTGGCTAGGATTTACTTTATTTTCAATATCAGTAAACTGCTTTTTCCCTATTTTTAGTTTTGCTTTAATGACATTCTTAATTGTTAAAGTTTCAGGGGTTACATTATTAGAAAAAACACTCATTAATAAAAAACCTGATTATAAGGAGTATATTAAAAAAACGAATGCTTTTTTCCCTTGGTTTCCAAAAAAATAAAAAATGACAGACTTTCTGAATATTTGGTTTATACTTTTTTTAATTTGGGGATTCCCTTTATCTTTTTATCGAAGTAAATTTAGAAAAATAGTATACAACACAAATTCTTGGGTTATAAATATAAAACCTCTATTTATAAGAGAATTAAAAGGCTTACTTTTCAATTTATACCCTGAAAATAAAGAATACTTAAAAATGAGAAACTTTTATCGCTTTTATCTTACAATATATATTATTCTTTTTACGCTATACTTTTTTTTAAAGAATTAGTACACTTTGAAAATTGGTAAAAGGAGATGTGCCTTTTCATAATGCTGGGTTTTTTTGTATACAAAGTCTAGCTGAGCTTTTTGATTTCTTGAAAAGCTTTCGTCAGTATCTATTTTATTTAATAGCTCTTTTTTTATAATTGGATTTTCTTTTAAAAAAACTTCTGCTAAATCCTCAAAAACATATCCTGAAAAACCTTCTTTCCTTTGTAAAATAGTGTCAAAGAAATTCCAGCAAAAAAAGGAATCTACACCTTCTGCTTCTAATGTTTCTATAATATAACGAATTCCGTTTTGGTTTGTTGGGATATAAATGTCTCCCTTACTAAAACTCATCATTTTATTCTCCGCTAAAATCTTAACGTCATAGTGTAAATAATGCCCCTCATATGCATTAACTCTTGTTTTATAATTAGCTATATGCTGCACATCAGCAATTATAGTAGTGTCAATGTCAAACTTTGTGAACTCTATTTTATTACTCTCTAACCGATCTATAACTTTATGCCAGCCTTTCTTTAATATATAGGCTTTAGGGATTCTGATTTCATTATTAGGTAATGAGTTATTAAAGTAATTTACTTCTTTTGTAAATGGTTTTTTATTGTCGTAAAGTATTCTTTTACCGTTAGTCACTTTACTATCTATGATAGAGGCTTCATATCCTTTAAAATTTAAGATCGTAGGTTTTTGTCTATCAATTTTGAAACTAAGGGGATAAGTGTTTTTTGATATGATATTAGCAACAGCATTATTTCTTATTTTTTTTATATTAGAGGAGTTGTTTTCTAGAATGTCCATCATTGAAAATAATAGCTCATAGGTCTGTTCTACTCTTATCTTGTAGGGTTTTAACATATGTGTTTCCACCATCATTCCGAAAGTATTGAATAAAGTTGTATACCCTGTAGAATATCTTGGCGAGTCATAAAATTGAGACCAACCCTTGTCAGGAGTAGTTCCCCAGACATTGACATAAGGGGTTATAGCTATTCCTTTTTCTTCTAAAGATTCCTCTAGTAAAGGTCTTATTTTTGATTCTAAAAAAAGACCTAACTCTCCACCTAACTTATTATGTTGAGTAAATAAATGTGTAATCGCATATTGATAGTCAGCTCCATTACTAACATGATTATCAATAAAAATATCAGGATTTACAGTATGGAAAATCTCTGTAAACGCAACAGAATTTTTAGTGTCTTGTTTTATAAAATCTCTATTTAAATCAAAGTTTCTTGTGTTTCCTCTAAAACCATAATCTTTAGGCCCATTCTGATTAGCTCTACTATAAGAGTTTCTATTTAATGCACCTCCAACATTATAAACTGGAATTATTGTGATGAGTGTGTTTTTATAAATATCTTTTAAAGAATCATTTTGAACAATATCTCTTAAAAAAAGCATAGAAGCGTCTATTCCATCGGATTCTCCTGGATGAATACCATTATTAATTAAGATTCGGTTTTTTGTATTTTTTTTTATTTCATCTACATTATAAACTCCTTCAGAATTGTAAACAACTAAATGTAAAGGTTCACCTGAATCTGTTTGTCCGAAAGAAAATATTGATATTTCTGAATATGAGTCTGCTAAATTGGTGTAATAAGAAATTACATCTTTATATTTAGATGTCTCTTTTCCATTAGAATCTTCAAAATGAGTAGTGAAATTTGATCTATTTTTCTTGTTAGAATTACAAGAAAATATAAATATTAATAAACTAAAAAATATTATTTTTTTCATAATTTATTTTTCCTTTGAATTTTCTAAATCCTTACCATTTTTGGAACTAACTTCGTGTAATCTCCATCATTTCTAATTACATCTCTAACTATTGAAGATGAAATATAGGAGGTACTGGCTGCCGTTAACAAGAAAATAGTTTCTACAGGAGCCAAATCTCTATTTGTATGAGCTATAGCTTTTTCAAACTCAAAATCTGCGGGATTTCTTAATCCCCTTAAAATAAAATTAAAACTATTTTTCATACAGAAATCAACTGTTAATCCTTTATAAGTAACAACTTTAATTTTTGGATTATCTTTAAAGCAATCTTCAATGAATTTCTTACGCTGCTCTAGTGTGAACATGTATTTTTTACCTGAGTTTATACCAATTGCAATAGTTAACTCATCGAATAGTGTAACACCTCTTTCAATAATGTCAATGTGACCAAGTGTAATTGGATCAAATGATCCTGGAAAAATTGCTCTTTTCATAATCTTAATTTAAGGCAGATTGTATAGCGTTATCAAATAATTCTTCAAAAGAAATGCCAGCACAAATTGCTTGTTGAGGTAATATACTCTCTTCTGTTAAACCCGGAACTGTATTAATTTCTAAAAAGTATAGTTCTTGATCAACCAAAATAAATTCTGACCTGGAGAAACCTGAAAGAGATAAAATATTATATACTTTTTCAGCAACTAATTCTATTTGTTCTTGAAGCTCTAAAGAAATTATTGCGGGTGTTATTTCTTCAGATTTTCCTTCATACTTTGCTTCATAATCAAAAAAATCATTCTCGGTGATAATCTCAGTAATTGGTAAAACTTTTAATTTTTGTTGATGATTAATTATACCTACAGAAAACTCTCTGCCATCTAAAAAAGATTCTATTAAAATTTGAGTATCTTCTTTAAAAGCCTTGTTAATTGCAGGTGTAATTTGTGCAAGACTATGAGCTTTAGAAATGCCAAAGCTAGAGCCAGCATTATTTGGTTTTATAAAACAAGGTAAACCTACTTTATCAATAATTGCTTTTAAATCTATTGGATTACCCTTATTTAAGTAGATAGATTTTGCAGTTTTAACACCATAATCTTTTACGATACTTAATGTATCTCTTTTATTAAATGTTATTCCCATTTGATAAGAATTTGCGGAAGTATGCTTTATTCCAATCAAATTCAAATAAGCTAATAGTTCTCCATTTTCTCCTGGGATACCGTGAATTGCATTAAAAACACAATCAAAAATAATTTTCTTATCCTCTAAAATAAAGGAAAAATCATTTTTATCTATATAATATTCTTTATTAAATTCATCTAAAGCCACCCATTTTTCTTTTAAAATATGAACTCTAAAAGGATTGTATTTCTCCTTATTTAAATGGTTATAAACAACATTTCCACTTTTTAGCGAAATGTTGACTTCGGGCGAATAGCCTCCCATTATTATGGCAATATTTTGTTTCATTTATAGTAAAAAAATAAAACAAATTTATCAAAATATAAATAGAAATAGCAACGTTTAGTTTTTATATATTTGTTTGTTCTAAAAATCGAATTATGGGTGTTTTTAAATTTCTAAAAAGTAAGCTGTTTTTTAAACAATTATTCATAGCTCTAATAGGCGCAATCCTATTGTTTTTTATTCTAAAGTTCTGGTTGAATATTACAACTAATCACGACCAGAGGATACAAGTCCCTAATTTAAATAAGATGACTTTGACAGAGGTTAAACAGAAACTGAAAGGCTTAAATCTCGATTTAAAAGTAATGGATTCCGCAAGATATAACCCAAATTACCCAAACAAATCAGTTATTGAACAAAATCCTCTTGCAGGAGATTTCGTCAAAGAGAAACGAAAAATTTACTTAGTTTTAAATCCATCTAAATATAGAGATATCGAAATACCTGATGTAAATGGTCAAACAAATAGACAAGCAAGTACAGAATTAAAATCAATTGGTTTTAAAATTGGATCTGATTTTACTTATGTACCAGATATTGGTAAAAACGTTGTTAGAGGTCTAAAATTTGATAATAAGATAATAAAGGCTGGAGATAAATTACCTGAAAATTCAACTATTGAATTAATTTTAGGAGATGGAAGTAGAAATTAAATTTTAAGTATTTACAAATAAATTATGCAAGATAATAGGGAGCAAGAAATAGAAAGTGATGATTTATACGAACATCACAGATTTACTGCAAGTGAAGGGCAAGAACCTCTTAGAATAGATAAGTTTTTAATGAATTTCATAGAAAATGCTACACGTAATAAAATTCAACAAGCTGCTAAAGATGGTAATATATTAGTAAATGAAATTTCGGTGAAACAAAGTCACAAAGTAAAACCGAATGATATAGTTAGAGTCCTTTTAACCCATCCACCTGCTGAGAGCTTATTAGTTGCAGAGGATATTCCTTTAGATATTATTTATGAGGACGATGCTGTTATCGTAGTAAATAAACCTGCAGGTATGGTTGTTCATCCTGGACATGGTAATTATTCTGGAACTCTAGTTAACGGCTTAATACATCACATAGAGAATTTACCAACAAATTCTAATGAACGTCCTGGTTTAGTGCACAGAATTGACAAAGATACAAGTGGGCTGCTAGTTGTTGCAAAAACTGAATATGCTTTAGCTAATTTGTCAAAACAATTTTTTGATAGAACAACAGAGCGCTTATATTATGCATTAGTATGGGGAAATATAGATGAGGATGAGGGACGAATTGAAGGAAATATTGGAAGAAGTCTTAAGAATCGTTTACAAATGGATGTTTTTCCTCAAGGAGATTTTGGAAAACATGCTGTTACACATTTTAAAGTATTAGATCGTTTCATGTATGTAACTTTAGTACAATGTAAGTTAGAGACAGGCAGGACTCATCAAATTAGGGCTCATTTTAAACATATAGGCCATACTCTTTTTAATGATGAACGTTATGGTGGGAATGATATTTTAAAGGGAACTACATTTACTAAATACAAACAATTTGTGCAAAATTGCTTTAAAACTCTTCCAAGACAAGCCTTACATGCAAAAACATTAGGCTTTACACACCCTGTAACTGGTGAGTTTATGCAATTTAATTCTAAAGTACCAGATGATATTACAGCATGTTTAGAAAAATGGAAAAACTATTCTATAAACTCTAAAGAAGGATTTTAAAAGATAAATTATTGAAGTTGTACTTTTACAAAATATTAGACTTATTATTATGAAAATAATTATTTCTCCCACAAAATCTTTAGATTTTGAAAGCAAGGTTCCAACAAGCTTATTCACACAACCTCAGTTTTTATTTAATTCTGAAATATTAAATAAAAAACTAAAAACCCTTTCAAAAAAAAAGATAGGTGATTTAATGAAAATATCTCAAAATTTGTCTGAGCTTAATTACGAGCGAAATCAAAATTGGGAAATTCCGTTTACATCCTTAAATTCAAAACAAGCAGTGTATTCTTTTACCGGAGAGGTCTTTAGAGCAATAGATGTGAATTCTTTAAAAGAAAATAAAATACCTCTTTTACAAGATCAGTTAAGAATTCTATCTGGTTTATATGGTTTATTAAAACCATTGGATTTAATCCAGCCTTATCGTTTAGAAATGGGGACAAAATTAAAAATTGGGGAGACTGA
Source organism: uncultured Polaribacter sp. (assembly GCA_913047375.1). GTDB lineage: Bacteria > Bacteroidota > Bacteroidia > Flavobacteriales > Flavobacteriaceae > Polaribacter. The sequence goes on along the minus strand of CAJWTV010000004.1, from coordinate 7,495 downwards.
AAATCTATATAAGTTTTGGGGTGACACCATAGCAATTGCTTTAAATGAAGAACTTCAAGAAAATGAATTATTAATTAACTTAGCAAGCTCTGAGTATTTTAAAGTTATAAACCAAAAAATATTAAAAACAGTAATGATTACTCCTGTTTTTAAAGACTTTAAAAATGGACAATATAAGACTGTTATGACTTTTGCTAAAAGAGCTCGTGGTTTAATGGTTAGATACATTATAGAAAATAATCTAACTAGTATTGAAGAGCTAAAGGGTTTTAATTTAGAAAACTATCGATTTTCAAATGAACTGTCATTTGGAAATGAACTGATGTTTACGCGTTAACCTTTCATTCTGTGCATAACCCAAGTATGTGGTGCTGTAACAGCAAATAATACCACAAATATTATAGTTGAAAACAGGTTCATTTGAGGAATAAATTGATAAATAGCCAACAACCCTAATATACTTATAATCCAATATATAATTGCTTTTTTAACGTAAGAAATAATGTTTTCTTTTGTTAAATCTCCATATACAAATTCTACTTGATTAATTATTGAGGGGATTGAGTGCCATAATATAAAGTAGATTGCAAAGCCCAGTATTAGAGAACAAGTCTTAAATACTAAAAAAAACAATCCAAAATAAAATATTTCTTTTAAAAGCATACTTAAGTTTATGTTTTTTTTAATGACTAAATATAAACTTGCTAAAACTAAGAATGATGAAGAAATGATTAAAGCCATTTCTATTTGTGACTTTAAAAATGTTACAGTTGTTAGTTCTCTCATAATTTCATCTACATCTGACATAGATTCATAAAAAAGCATAGAGAAAAGAAATACTCCATAGGACATGTAGAAAATTAAATTAAATAATTTATTAACTACAATTTTCTCTCCCAAATGTTCTTCACCGAAATGATAAGAGCTCAATAAAATAAATAACATAATTGCTACTATAGGGCTGAGTAAAAAAATTATTACACAAAAAAATATAATTAATAAATATATCGTCAAATGTTTCAAGAAAACTTTTTTATCTTTTTTACCTTTAGATAAAATTAGTAAATCATTTGCTCCATGTAATATACCTAAAGATATTATAAGGACAAATGCAACCGAATCTTCAACAAGTCTTCCAAACTGAATACTAAACCATAAAAGGAAGAAGGTGAAAAAAATAGCGGTATTTTGATAATTTGCTTTAATTAATCTATTCATTTTACAAATTTAATAATTTTATCCCTATATTTGGGCTAAGAGTTTATGTTAAAATTATAAACTATAAACTATTTACTAACTTAATATTTTTAAAACATTATGAATTTATCAATTAATTTTCTTTTTATGACAAAAGAGATGGCAGCTAATGATTACGTAGGATTTACGTTTTTTATTGGATGTATGGCTATGATGGCTGCATCAGTATTTTTCTTCCTTTCAATGGGAAGTGTTGACAAGAAATGGAGAACATCTCTTCTTGTCTCTGGTTTAATTACTTTCATTGCTGCGGTTCACTACCTATACATGAGAGATTATTGGGCAGATTTTGGAACTTCTCCAACTTTTTTCCGTTATGTAGATTGGATTTTAACAGTGCCACTAATGTGTGTTGAGTTTTACTTAATATTAAAGTTAGCAGGAGCAAAAAAATCTATGATGTGGAGATTAATCTTCTTATCAGTTATTATGCTAGTTACAGGTTACATTGGAGAAGCAATGGATCAAGCAAATGCACAATTATGGGGTCTTGTTTCAGGAGCAGCATACTTTGTGATAGCTTATGATATCTGGTTAGGATCTGCTAAGAAATTAGCTGTAGCTGCTGGTGGAGCAACTTTAAAAGCTCACAAAGCTTTATGTTGGTTCGTACTAGTTGGTTGGGCAATTTACCCAATTGGATATATGGCTGGTACTCCAGGATGGTACGATGGTATCTTTGGAGGATTAGATCTAAATGTTATCTATAACATTGGAGATGCAATTAACAAAATAGGATTTGGACTAGTAGTTTACTCTCTTGCAGTAAGCAGTTCTGAAAAATAAATTCAGAATACCAAATAAATAATAAAACCCAAGAGTTTAAATACTCTTGGGTTTTTTTTATTTTATTTAATGAGGCATTGACTAACAATCAACCATTCTAACTGTAACTGCCAAACCTCCCTCAGAAGTTTCTTTGTAATTTTTATTCATATCTTTTGCAGTCTCCCACATAGTATCTATTACTTTATCTAAAGGGACCTTAACGTCTTTTGGATTAGTCTCTAGAGCCATTTCTGCGGCATTTATTGCCTTTATGGCACCCATCGCATTTCTTTCTATACAAGGTATCTGAACCAAGCCACCAATAGGGTCACAGGTCAAACCTAAATGATGTTCCATCGCAATTTCTGCTGCCACTAAACATTGAGCAGGCGTACCATCTAGTAATTCAACTAAAGCTCCTGCTGCCATTGCAGAAGAAACTCCTATTTCAGCTTGACAGCCTCCCATCGCTGCAGAAATAGTTGCATTTTTCTTAAATAGGCTTCCAATTTCACTGGCAGTTAATAAGAATTTTTTGATGTGTTCAAAATCTGCTTCATGATTTTCTATCACCAAGTAATACATTAAAACTGCCGGAATTACACCCGCACTTCCGTTAGTAGGAGCTGTTACGACTCTACCTAACGAAGCGTTAACTTCGTTTACAGAGAGAGCAAAACAACTTACCCACTTCAAAATTTCCCGAAACTTAACTTCAGAACTTCGAATCGCAGTGATCCATTCATTTGGATTTGTATATGTTGAAGATTTAATTAGTTTAGCATGCGTATCAAAAGCTCGTCTCTTAACATTTAGACCACCAGGTAAAATACCTTTAGTATGACAACCTACATAGATACATTCTAACATTTCTGTCCAAATTCGATGTAACTCTGAATTAATTTTTTCTTCGGTATTTATGACTAATTCATTCTGAAAAACAATTTCAGAGATTGATAATTTTTCTCTAATACAGTATCTATCTAATTCAACAGCTCTATTTATTGGATATGGTAAGTTTTGTTTTGTTACTTCTATTTCATCAACTAGAGAATCCTCTTCCTGAATAATAAAACCGCCACCTATCGAATAATAAGTCTCCTTGGATATAATTTCACCATCTTTAAAAGCAGTAAATGTTAACCCATTAGGATTCAAAGGCAAAAATTCTTTGTTAAAATTAATATTATCAATTGAAAAAGAAATCATCTTCTCATTGTTTAAATACAAGAGATTAGTTTCTTTAATACTGTTAATAATTCCATCTATATCTTTAATCGGAACATATTCTGGATCAGCTCCACTTAATCCTAATAAAATAGCGTAATCTGTTGCATGACCTTTTCCTGTCAAAGAAAGTGATCCGTATAAATCTACTTTAATATTATCAGTTAGTAAAAAAACTTGAGTTTTCTTGAGTTTAGAAATCCATTCTTGAGATGCTCTCCAAGGACCTAAGGTATGAGAACTAGAAGGTCCTACTCCTATCTTAAACATATCAAAAACACTAATAAATTGCGACATTCGTAATAATAATTATAAATTATCTTGTAAATGTAAAAAATAGAACTGAATGGGGTATGTTTTTTGGAATAATTTAATATACAAATTAAACAGAACATATAGAGCAATAGAATTCTTAAATTAATTACAAGCAAATCATTTATATAAAAGAATATTTAGTTTCTATAAAACACTCTGTTAGGTTTGAATAACAATAAATTTGTAGAAGAGTAATTAAATTGAACTTGTTTTTTTATGTCAATATGTCATCTAATTAAAATAAATATATTTATAAATACTGACATTTTATAATTAAAACTTAGTTGGCACACCCTTTGACTATTAGTATTATATAAAATTAAATTACAAATTCTAATAAAAAATAAATATTATGAGTAAAATTATAGGAATAGATTTAGGAACAACAAATTCTTGTGTTTCTGTGATGGAAGGTAATGAACCAGTTGTAATACCTAATGCTGAAGGAAAAAGAACAACACCCTCTATTGTTGCATTTGTAGAAGGTGGAGAACGTAAGATTGGAGACCCAGCAAAAAGACAAGCTGTAACTAACCCAACTAAAACTGTTTATTCTATTAAACGTTTTATGGGTAATAAATTCTCAGAATCAACAAAAGAAGCAAAAAGAGTTCCTTATAAAGTTCTTAAAGGTGATAACGATACACCAAGAGTAGATATTGACGGTCGTTTATATACACCTCAAGAAATTTCTGCAATGGTATTGCAAAAAATGAAGAAGACAGCTGAAGATTATTTAGGAACAGATGTTACTGAAGCTGTAATTACAGTTCCCGCATATTTTAATGATGCACAAAGACAAGCTACTAAAGAAGCTGGAGAAATAGCTGGTTTAAAAGTTAGAAGGATCATAAATGAGCCTACTGCCGCTGCATTAGCATATGGCTTAGATAAATCTCATGATGATAAAAAAATTGTTGTCTTTGATTTTGGTGGTGGAACACATGATGTTTCTATCTTAGAACTTGGAGATGGTGTTTTTGAAGTACTAGCAACAGACGGTGATACACATTTAGGTGGAGATGATGTTGATGAAAAAATCATTAACTGGCTAGCAGAAGAATTTAAATCGGAAGAAAATATTGATTTAAGAGAAGATCCAATGGCTTTACAGCGTTTAAAAGAAGCTGCAGAGAAAGCAAAAATTGAATTATCTTCATCTGCTCAGACGGAAATAAATTTACCTTATGTAACAGCAACTGCTAGCGGACCAAAACACTTGGTAAGATCTTTGACTAAAGCTAAATTCGAGCAATTAATTGATGATTTAGTAAAAAGAACTATTGCACCTTGTAAAACTGCTTTAAAGAATGCAGAATTAAGTATTTCTGATATAGATGAAATTGTATTAGTAGGTGGATCTACAAGAATACCTGCTGTACAAGAAGCTGTAGAGAAGTTCTTTCAAAAATCTCCAAGTAAAGGTGTAAATCCCGACGAAGTTGTTGCATTAGGTGCAGCAATTCAAGGAGGAGTTTTATCAGGTGATGTTAAAGATGTATTATTATTAGATGTAACACCATTATCATTAGGAATAGAAACAATGGGGAATGTATTCACAAAATTAATAGATGCAAACACCACTATTCCAACAAAAAAGTCACAAGTATTTTCTACAGCTGTAGACAATCAACCTTCAGTAGAAATTCATGTCCTACAGGGTGAGAGAGCAATGGCTGCAGATAATAATACAATAGGACGTTTTCATTTAGATGGTTTACCTCCAGCACAAAGAGGTGTACCTCAAGTAGAAGTAACTTTTGATATCGATGCAAATGGTATAATTAAAGTTTCTGCTTTAGATAAAGGAACTAATAAATCTCATGAGATTAGAATTGAAGCTTCGTCTGGTTTATCTGAAGAAGATATTGCTAAAATGAGACAAGAAGCGGAAGAAAATGCAGATTCTGATAAAACTGCAAAGGAAACTGCTGAAAAGATTAATGAAGCAGATTCTATGATTTTCCAAACAGAAAAGCAATTAAAAGAGTTTGGTGAAAAATTATCTGATGATAAAAAAGGACCAATTGAAGCTGCATTGGTAGAATTAAAAGCTGCTCATGAATCTAAAGATCTTTCACAGATTGATACTGCAATGGCAACAATAAACGAAGCTTGGAAGGTTGCATCTGAAGAAATGTATGCAGCAGAACAAGGAGCTGCAGGTGCAGATAGCGGATCACAAGAGGGTCAACCAGAAGCAAACGACACTCAAGGCGACAATGTTGAAGATGTAGATTTCGAAGAAGTAAAATAAGTAGTAAACCAATAGCGCTTTTCAGCGAAGTTGTAAGAGTCACTTATCCCAATTTTTTAGCAGGATATTTAACAAAAGATTCTAAATAAAAAAACGTGATCATTAATTTGATTACGTTTTTTTGTTTTTATAATACAGTATATTTGAAAATATAAAACTTATTAAAAAATGAAAAAAATCATTTTATTTTTAACACTACTTATATATGCAGGTTCTTGCAATAAAGAGGACGAAACTTCTTTTAAAATAGGAATTATTTCAGACTGTCAATATTGTGATTGTGATGTTAAATGGGATAGACATTACAAAAAGGCACCACAAAGGTTAAAAGAAGCAATTGAAATTTTAAATAAGGATACTCTTAACTATACGATTCATTTAGGTGATTTTATTGATAAAAATTTTAAAAGTTTAGATCGTATTTTACCACTTTGGAAAAAACTAGAATCCACCTCATATCATGTATTAGGAAATCACGATTTTGAGGTAAAAGATTCCTTAAAAGAAGAGGTAATTAAACAATTAAATCTTAAAGAGAGATATTATAGTTTTATAGAAGAAGATTGGCGTTTTATCGTTTTAGACGGAAATGATCTTAGTTTTCATGGTGCATTAACCAAAGAAAAAAAACGACAAACGGATTCTCTTTATAATATATTAAAAGACAAAAAGTTACCGTATTTGAAGGAATGGAACGGCGCTTTAAGTTCAGATCAGTTAACCTGGGTTAAAAAAGAATTAGATTTTGCCTTAAAAAAAAATCAAAAGGTTGGTTTTTATTGTCACTTTCCAATTTACCCAATTGATCAACACAATATTTGGAACAGAGATCAGTTCTTATCCTTAATAAAGCCATACAAAAATGTAAAGATATTTTTTAACGGTCATAATCATGAGGGTGCATATCAAATGGAAAATAATGTACATTATTTAACCTTTAAAGGAATGGTTGATACAAAAAACACCTCAGCATTCGCAAAAGTAAATTTTAACAGAGACACTGTTACTATAGAAGGTTTTTATAGAGAGCCTTCAAGGAAATTAGTCATTAATTAATGATTTTGAAAACCTATAATAAAAATAACTTCTTTAAACATACTTTTTGTGAGTTTATAAAAATAGATGACTTTAGTTTCCCTAAAGACACTAATTATAAAAGTAAATCTGAAAGTTATTATTTTTATACCGATAAAGGTGTGTATAGAAAATCAGGCCATTGGGGAAGAGTCGGAAATTGTCGATGGAAATTACTTACTGACAGAGATTATAAAAACCAGAACAGTCTGACTGCTTTTGCAAAATGGTCAGATTTTTATCCTATAAATTCAATAAATAAGATATTTTTCATCACAGTTAATTTTAACCTTAAAACTGCTATAATTCAATGTGATAAAAACATGTCAAATAAAAAATTATTCACATTTTCAGATGCTTCAAAAAGATTAAAACAAATATCTCATCTATTCAAGGAAGATAAATGGGCTATGTATTTTGAACAAGAAATAGATGAATTACGATTCAATATTATTTCCGAATATATAAATTCAGATAAAACATTAAGAGAGATTAAAAATAATATCGTTATTTGAAGTTACTTTTAAAATATACACTACGTCTGCCAACTTATTTTTATTCTTACTCATATTATTAAAACAGAAAACTCCTTAATAT
>CAJWTV010000003.1 GCA_913047375.1 uncultured Polaribacter sp. | reverse complement strand
ATCTCCTTTTTCTTCAGATTTTTTAGCTTTATTCCATACCTTAATTTCATCATCTAAAGATAAACCTTTTATAACTTCGACATTTACACCATCTGATGTTCCTAATATTAGAATCCTTTTCTCAAATTCATCAGCACCTATTTTTACCTCTACATATGGTTCTTCGGTTTTTCTATCAAATTTCAACAATGCCTCTCTTATAGATAAAATATTTTCTTTTTTCTCTAATATAATATCAGCATTGGCGCTATAACCTGCTCTAATAAAAAATTTGTCATCCAGTGTTACATCGGCTTTAATTTTAAATTGAACGGCTCCACCCTCTTCGGTTCCTTTTGGAGCAATAAAATTTAACTTAGCTGGAAATTTAACTCCTTCTATGGCACCAATAGAAACTTCGATAGCAGTGCCTTTAATTAATTTACCAACTTCAGATTCATCTACTTTACCTTCAAAAATCATTTTACTCATATCTGCAATAGATGCTATTGTTGTTCCTGCATTAAAGTTATTGGACTGTATAACCTGATCTCCTTCTTTAACTGGTATCTCTAAAACAGTACCTGACATTTGAGCAATTATATTGGTGTTTGCTGTGGCACCTGAACCTGATGATCCCTTTTTGATAATTTGGTAATCATTCTTAGCATTTTTTAAATCTTGTTTCGATTGGTTAAAAGTTAACTCAACAGACTCATATGCAGATCTTGCTATTACCCCTTTATCAAATAATTGTTTATTTCTTTTATAAGAAATTACAGAATTATTTAATCTTAATATTGCGTTATCAACTCTACCTTTTGCACTTATTAATGATTGTTCATTTGGAACGACTCTAACGGTAGCAATTAAGTCTCCCTTTTTAACTTTAGTCCCTTCTAACAATAAAATTTTGTCTATAATACCGGTGATTTGAGGTTTAATTTCAATTTCTTCTAAAGGAATAACCTTTCCTGTAGCAACTGTTTTACTAACTATTGTTGTTTCAAAAGGTTTTTCAGTTTCAAATTGAATTATATTTTTTGCGTTTTTCTTACCGAACCATATTAATGCTATTACAAATAATACGATAATAATACCTAAGATAATTTTTGCTCTTTTACTCATAGTTTTCGATTGATTTATTCTTCTCTTAATGCCTCTATTGGTTTTACAACTGTTGCCATATGTGCAGGTATTAAACCGATTAATGTTCCTAATACTACTAATGTTGTGAATGCTGCTAAAATAATTGGAATATTTACAGTTGGATTTACTAATACAGCATCTACACCTCTACCCCATTGGTAATCTATTAGCATTAATACTGCTGCGCCAAAAATAATTCCCATCATTCCAGCTACTGTTGTTAAAAAAACAGATTCTAATATAATTTGCTGTCTAATTTTTTTTGGAGTAGCTCCTATAGCTCTTCTAATTCCTATTTCTTTAGTTCTTTCTTTTACAGTAATTAGAAGAATATTTCCAATGGCAAAGACCCCTGCTATCAAAGTTGCAATACCAACGAACCAAGTTAAAAATTGCATCCCTGTTAAAAAACCTAAGAATTTTCCAATCTCTTTACTAAGATTTACACTACCAAAAGCTCTTTCATCCTCAGGATGTACTTTGTGTAAATTCTTTAATGTTAAGAGAATATCTTTTTCCATTTGTTCGATATCTACACCTTTATTTGCCGTAATCATCATCCAAGAAATTTTGTTGGCCGTATTATATACCTTTTTAAATGTTGAAAATGGTATATATGCTGTATCTCCATCAATATTGATTCTAGGTGAAGGTTCGTATACTCCAATAACTTTAAAATTGATACTATTAATTTTAATATATTGTCCAATAGGATTTACGCCCTTATCAAAGAGTTGCTTATACATGTCTTCTGATATCACCGTTACTTTTGCAATTAATGAAATATCTCTTGAGTTTAAAAAACGACCATAAATTAATTTTTTCTTTTGAATTTGGTCTAAAAATGAATAATCTCCACTTACTCTAAAGGTTCCTGATTTAAAATCTTTAACAATTAGATTCCTTGTCTGATTCCTGGGTGCCAATACTTTAATTTCATTGGCATATTCAGATTTTAATACCCTAACATCTTTCGTGTTTAAATTAAATCTTCTTCCTTTTTGAAATCCTTTAAAAGGTGTGTCAGTATACTGTGTCCATACAAAAACACTATTAGTTGCAAAACTCCCAAATGCTTTATTAAAGCTATTTTCTAGACCTCTAGTGGCGCCTAACAGAACTACTAGAAGGAAAATACCCCATAGAACCCCAATAATAGTAATTCCAGTTCTCATTTTATTTTTACGGATGCTTCCATAAATTTCTTGCCAAGTATCTGAATCAAATAAAAATTTCATAGTTAATCTGCTCTTAATGCTTCTATAGGTTTAATACTTGCCGCTCTTTTTGCTGGAATATACCCAGCTATTAATCCTGAAATAATTAATAAAATTGTTGCTCCTATTACAATAGTAGGACTTACACTTGGATCTTTTATAAAATATTTTTCTTCTAAACTGTTTCCTATAAAACTTAAAATATATGTCCCAAGAGATAGCCCTAAATAACCAGATAAAGTTGTTATTAATACAGATTCTTGGACAACCATACCAACTATTGATGAAGGTTTTGCACCTAATGCTTTACGTATCCCAAATTCTTTTGTACGCTCTTTAATAACAAAAATCATAATATTACTAATACCTATAATGCCAGCAATTAAAGTACCTGAGCCGATAAAGGCAATAATTAAATATAATGCTAACATGATTATTCCAACAAATTTATTCGCTTCTGCCATATTTCTAACAGATAATGCACTTTGATCATCGGGATGAATATTAAGTTTTTTACGCATATCACGTTCAACTTTTTTGCCAAATGCTATAGCTGCATCAGTTGATAATTTTGGATTATAACCTAAATTTATTTGATCTATAAAATCATTACTACCATACATCATTTGATTAGTAGTCAAAGGGATATAAGCTTCTGATTCACGATCAGTATTCTCATCGGAAAATATTCCAACAATCAAAAAAGAACTTCCATTAACATTTACTCTTTTTCCTAAAGCTAATTTTTCACCAAATAAATCTTTTTTAATTAATCTTCCAATTACTATTACTTTTGATTTTAGTTTAAGGTCTCTTTCATTTAAAAAACGACCTTCATACAGAATTATTTTTTCTAAAAACTGGTAATCTGGATGAACAGCTTTAACACCGTAGTTACTTGCTTCATTTTCATATTTAATTGTTAAGTTCTTATTAATTTTTGCAGTTTTATATTGTATGTTGTCTGTATACTCTTCTGTAACATAATTGTAATCTGTATTTTTTAACTGAACCTTTCTTCCTGTTTGCAAACCTTTGTAAGGTTTAGTTGTTCTTCCTGCACGAAAGAAAAGTAGATTTTTCGCATCGTCTGCAAATGCTTCTTTAAAAAAGTTCCCTAGACCACTAGCAATTCCAAAAAGTAAAGTAAAAAGTAAAATAGCAAAAGCAACTGTAAAACCAGACATTACAGATCGTAATCTATTCTTATTTATACTCTGAAATATTTCTCTCCAACGATCTAAATCAAACATAGCTATAAATTTTTAGAAGCTATTGTAGGTTCATCACTAATGATTACTCCATCCTTTAAACGAACTATTCTTTTTGTTTGATTAGCGACTTCTTCTTCATGTGTAATTACAAAAACTGTCATTCCTTCATTGTTGATGTCTTTTAATAAATCCATTACAGAATCTGTAGTGGTAGAATCTAGAGCCCCCGTTGGCTCATCTGCTAAAACTACTTTTGGGTTAGTAACCAAAGCTCTAGCAATTGCTACACGTTGCTTTTGACCCCCTGAGAGTTCATTAGGTAAATGATTAGCCCAATCTTTTATACCTACTTTGTCTAGATAGTCTAAGGCTATTATTAAACGTTCTTTTCTGTTCATACCTTTATAATATAAAGGTAATGCCACATTCTCTAAAGCTGTTTTATATGAAATTAAATTAAAAGATTGAAAAACAAAACCTAAGAATTTATTTCTAAGTATGGCTGCCTTTTTCTCATTTAAACCCTGTATTAGTTGGCCATTAAGATAATAAGCTCCCTGATCATGTGTGTCAAGTAAACCTACAATATTTAATAAGGTAGATTTTCCAGAACCTGAGGACCCCATTATAGAAACAAATTCACCTTCTTTAATATGTAGGTCTATTCCTTTTAAAACATGGAGAGAATCTTTACCAATTGGGTATGATTTATGAAGCTTTTCTATTCTAATCATCTACTTATTATTTTTAGCAAAACTAGTTAGTAAGAAAAGTTTTTGCTATTAATTTTTTGTTAAAAACTATTGTTTTATTAATCTTTAATACTAATAAATATAAGACGCTATAATAAATAAAATGTTACACCAATTTTATAAAAAAGTTGAAGTACTTTTACTAATATTTAAAGATATTACATAAATGATTGATTTACCCAAGAACAAAAATATTATTTTATTTGATGGAATTTGTAATATGTGTAATGCTGTAGTGTTAACCCTAATTAAATTTGATAAAAAAGGTATATTTCTGTTTTGTCCTTTACAATCTGAATTTGGTGAAAAAATTAGTAAAAAAATACAAATAAATTCTTTAAAAATGGATAGTATTATACTATTCACATCAAATACCTCCTATTATAAGAAATCTACTGCTGCTTTAAAAATAATGAACCTTCTAGGTGGTTTTTGGAAAATAACTACGATTTTTATAATTTTTCCAGAAACCTTTAGAAATTATATTTACGATTTTATTGCTAAAAACAGGTATAAATGGTTTGGTAAAAGAGAGGTTTGTATGCTTCCAAGTGATCAAATAAAAGATCGTTTTTTAAGTTAGTTTCAATTTATAATGTCAGGTTTTCCAAAAATAACCAACATTTTAATTTTAATAACCTTTCATAAAAATAGTATCAACTCCTATTAATAAGAAGAACTAATAAAAATTTTCTCAAATTTATATGACTAATTTTAAAAAAGAAATATCAAAAAATATAAAATGTGTGATTTTTGATATGGATGGTGTAATTATAGATTCAGAAAAAATTCATAAAAGAGCATACTTCGAAACCTTTGTTTCACTTGGCTTAAATGTTTCAGAAGAGTTATACAAAACTTTAACAGGCTCTTCTACAATAAATGCTTTTCAAAAGTTGATTTTTCATTTTAAATTAGATAAAAACCCCGAAGATTTAGTCTTAGATAAAAGAAAACGATATATAAATTTTTTTGAAAACAACCCAGATTTACATTTAGTAGAAGGCGTTGAAGAAATTATTACTTATCTTCATAATAAAGGAATTATTTTAATTTTGGCGTCTTCGTCAGCTATGGTAAATATAAACCGGGTTTTTGAGCGTTTTAACTTGCAGAGGTATTTCAGTGCGAAAATTAGTGGTGCAGATTTAATAGCTTCTAAACCACATCCTGAGATTTTTGAAAAAGCAATACTTCTATCTAATATTCCAAAAGAAAATTGTGTAGTTATAGAAGATTCTGATAACGGAATTAAAGCGGCAAATGATGCTGGTGTTTTTGTCTTCGGCTACGCAAATAAATTATCGGAGGGTCAGACGCTAAAAAATGCAGATAAAATCATTACTAATTTCAATATCTTAAAAAAATTAATATAGTTAGTTTTTTCAAAAGAAGAAAATAATTTTTCTTGTTAGGAGTAAGAGATGCAGTAATTATAATCACTGCATCTATTATATTAAGATTTATTTAGTTTTTACAATATTATCATCCCATTCTTTTGGATTAGGATCTTTTAATTTGCCTAAAGATTTAGCAATAATCATAGAGACTGTTGCATCACCTGTAACATTCACCATAGTTCTACACATATCTAAAGGTCTGTCGACTGCAAAAATCAATGCCAAACCAATAGGTAATAATTCTTGAGGAAAATCAACAGATTCTAATACAATGACCAACATGACCATACCTGCACTTGGAACCGCTGCGGATCCAATAGATGCTAATAAAGCTGTTAAGACAATAATTAATTGATTTGAAAAAGTTAAACCTTCTGGCCAAATCACTTGCATAATAAATACTGCAGCGATAGCTTGGTATAGACTAGTTCCATCCATATTTATGGTAGCCCCTACCGGCAAAACAAAGCCTGAAACTTCTTTATCTACTCCTAAATGCTCTTCAACTCTTTCCATTGTTACTGGTAGAGTTGCAGCACTAGAACTTGTAGAGAAGGCTAATAATTGAGCTGGACTAATTTGCTTTAAAAACCATAAAGGACTTTTCTTAGTATAAACACTGACTAAAATTAAATAAAAACAAATCATTAGAATTAATCCCCCAACTACACAAAGAGCGTAGACCAATAATTTTAAAAGAATCTCTGTATCGTCAAAAGCAATAATAACATTTGCTAAAAGTGCAAAAACGGCATAAGGAGCGAAAAGCATAATAAGATCGACCATTTTCATTACCATTTCATTCAATGAGTCGAAGAAATCCATTAAAGGCTTAGACTTCTTTTCTGATATCAACAAAAGTGAAATTCCAACAAACAGAGCGAAAAAGATGATTTGTAACATGCTAGCATCAAAAAAAGATTTAAAAATATTACTTGGAAAAATATCTACTAAAGCTTGTAATGGCCCTGCATCGTTCTGTGCATTTGCTTTAGTTAGTTTATCTACAACACCAGCTGAATTCTCATATTTTATTTTAATTTTAGCAATTGTATCTGCAGACATACCAGCACCTGGCTTTACAATATTTACAATACTAAGCCCTATTACTATGGCAACAACAGTTGTTAGAACATAAATTATAATTGTTCTTAACCCCATCGTTTTAATCTTGGAGATATCTTTCAAATCTGAAATACCTTTAATAAGTGAAGCAAGTATAAGCGGCACAGCTATTAATTTTAAAAGATTTATAAAAATAGTTCCAAAAGGTTTAATCCAATCTGTTACAAAGCCTTTTCCTCCATCTACAGAGTTCATAATAAAACCAAAGAAAATTCCTAAAATCATTCCTATTAAAATCTTCCAGTGTAGTGCCAATTCTTTCATATATTATATTTCAAATTTTTTATAAGATTGAAAGGTAAAAAAAATAATTAAAAGAGACCGTCATTAACTACAGTATCCTACTAATAATTTATAGATATAATTTAATAATATTAAAATATTTTAAAATAAGAACGATGAACATTTGTTCGCCTTTTTTTTTGTTCTTAATTTTGCAATATGGAAAAACTTAAAAAACGCTGGAATATTGAAAGTAATTGGGCGATAATTGCGATTTTTATTGTTTTTGCTATTAATGGTTCTTTTGCGGCTTGGGTAGCTAAACCCATCACTTCTCTTTTAGGTCTATCAACAGAATCCGTTTCTCCTTTAGTCTATTGGCCATTAAGAATCTTATTAATATTTCCAATTTATCAATTTACACTTCCTCTAGTTGGTTGGTTATTTGGTCAATTTAAATTTTTCTGGTCTTTTGAAAAAAAAATTTTAAATAGACTTGGTTTAGGATTTCTTTTTAAGGATAAATAGATTGCTCTAATATTAAAAGTAATTAATGAATTTCTCTGAATTTATAAAAAAAACACAAATAATAGATACATTAGAGTTAGGTGGTCTTAATGCACAATTTAAATTAGCTCCAGAATTTAGATTGAGCTATGATAAAGATAAAATAACTGCTAAAAATCCAAAAAAAGCAGCAGTTTTAGCTTTATTCTATCCAGATGAGAATAATAACACACGTTTTTTACTTACAAAAAGAGCAACATATAAGGGAACACATTCTGCACAAATTAGTTTTCCTGGTGGAAAAATAAATATAAATGATATCGGTTTAGAACAAACTGCAATTAGAGAAACTTTTGAAGAAGTTGGTATAGAAAAAAAAGATATAAAAATCATTAAAGAACTTACAGATGTTTATATTCCACCAAGTAACTTTTTAGCAACTCCCTTCATAGGAATTACATTGAAAAAACCAATTTTTAAAACAAATCATGAAGTAGAAACAATAATAGAAGTTCTATTAAATGATTTATTGAACGATACATCAATTAAAATGGTAGAAATGACAACTTCTTACATGAATAAAACTCATGTACCGTGCTTTAAACTAAATGATTATATTGTTTGGGGAGCTACCGCTATGATACTTGCTGAAATTAAAGAATTATTAATATAGCGAGGTTATAAATTGTTTTGTAATTTAGACGGCTAACTATAAAAGTATTTATATGCCATTAATCAAAAGGAATCCTTTTGGACATATACTAATTATAAAAAAATGGATTATTAGAATTGTTGGAATATCCTTTCATGGGAGATTTAAACGTTTTAATAATTTAAAAATAGAAGGCTCTGAAATTATTAGAGGCTTACCGGACAAAAATGTTCTTTTTGTATCAAATCACCAAACTTATTTTGCAGATGTTATAGCTATGTTTCATGTATTTAACGCCTCTTTGAAAGGTAGAAATAACACTCTAAAAAATGTAGGCTACTTATGGAATCCTAAATTAAACTTTTATTTTATTGCAGCCGGTGAAACAATGAGATCTGGTATTATACCAAAAATATTTGCTTATGCTGGTTCAGTATCTGTAGAGAGAACATGGCGAAGTAAAGGAGAAGATGTTAATAGACAAGTTAAAATGTCTGATGTATCAAAAATAGGGACCGCCTTAGATGACGGATGGGTAGTTACATTTCCACAAGGAACTACTACAGCTTTCAAACCTATTAGAAGAGGAACTGCTCATATTATAAAAAAATATAAACCAGTAGTTGTGCCTGTAGTGATTGACGGCTTTAGACGATCTTTTGATAAAAAAGGACTCAAGATTAAAAAACGGAGCGTTTTACAGTCAATGGTTATTAAAGAACCATTACAAATAGATTATGAAAATGACGATGTTGCTGAAATTATAACGAAAATAGAATACGCAATAGAACAACATCCATCATTTCTAAAAGTTCTTTCCGTAAAAGAATTAGAAAAGTTAGCTAAAGAAGAAAAAGAATTGAATCTAGAGCGTAAATTTTGGGATTAAAATATATTTACTGCATTCCCGTATTTTAATTTGTGATAATTTTAACGGCAATTACTATAATTAATATTGATTGTTTTTTATATATTTATCATAAATATCTATAACAATGACAATTACTCAATTGAAATATGTACTATCTGTTGCTAAATATAGAAATTTTACAATAGCAGCTGAATACAGTTTTGTCACACAACCTACCTTAAGCATGCAAATACAAAAACTTGAGGATCAGCTAGATGTAAAAATATTTAATCGATCTAAAAAACCTATCGAACTTACAGAAGTTGGTGAAAAAATTGTTAACCAAGCTAGAGTTATCGTTGATGAGAGTAGTCGAATCATAGATATAGTTCATGAGCAAAAGGGATATATTGGAGGAGATTTTAAATTAGGAATTATTCCTACGGTTATGCCTACTTTACTACCAATGTTTCTGAATAATTTTACAAAAAAATATCCAAAAGTTAAGTTAATTATTGAAGAATTGACAACTGAAAATATCATAGAGAAACTAATTGAAGGAAATATTGATGCTGCAATAGCAGCGACACCCTTAGAAAATGAGACTATTATTGAGAGACCATTATACTATGAACCTTTTGTCGGCTTAATTCCTCAAAATCATCGCCTTTTTAATAAAAAAAAAATTACACCTATTGAGTTAGAAGTAGACGATATATTATTGCTTGAGGATGGGCATTGCTTTAAAGATAGTGTTCTTAATTTATGTAAGACACACAAAACGGATAACAAAAAAGGCTTTAAATTAGAAAGTGGAAGTTTTAATACACTAATAAACCTATCTAAGGAAGGGTTAGGAATGACACTACTTCCTTATTTACATACACTAGATTTAAATGAAGTTGATAAAAAACATCTCCGAGAATTTAAAAGTCCTCCTCCGGCAAGAGAAGTAAGTTTAATTTATCATAAATCTCAGTTAAAAATGCAGACAATAGAGTCATTAAAGAGCACTATTGATGGAGTCGTTAGGGGAGCAATCTCCTTTTCAGATGTAAAAATTATTAGTCCATTACTAAATAAATAAGCAAATAATTTAGCTTATTTATTTAAGAGTACATCTTCTCTCTTAGTTCTTTTATTTTAGGGTCTGATAAATAGTCGTCAAAAGAAGTATGTCTGTCAATAACACCCTTAGGAGTTAATTCTATAACTCTATTAGCTACAGTTTGTGCAAACTCATGATCATGTGTAGAAAATAATAAAGTTCCTGGAAAATTAATTAATGAATTGTTTAACGACTGAATAGACTCTAAATCTAAATGATTTGTTGGTTCATCCAATAATAAAATATTTGCTCTTTTCATCATCATTCTAGAAAGCATACAGCGAACTTTTTCTCCTCCAGATAAAACATTGCTTTTCTTTAAAGCTTCCTCTCCAGAAAAAATCATTTTACCTAAGAACCCACGAATAAAAACTTCTTCTCTCTCTTCTTCGGTTTGTGCATATTGCCTTAACCAATCCACTAAATTTAAATCACCATTTTGAAAAAAAGATGAATTATCCAAAGGTAAATAAGATTGAGTAGTCGTTACACCCCAATTATAAGTACCACTATCTGGTTTCACATTATCAGTTATTGACTGATAAAAAGCACTAATAGCTCTAGAGTTCTTAGAAATAATTGCTACTTTATCACCTTTATTAAGATTTATATCAACATTAGAAAATAATATTTCACCCTCAAATTTTTTAACTAAACCTTCCACATTTAATATCTGATCCCCCGCTTCTCTATCACTTTTAAAAATGATAGCAGGATATCTTCTGCTAGAAGGTCTAATATCTTCAACATTTAATTTCTCAATCATTTTCTTTCGAGAAGTTGCTTGTTTAGATTTAGCCATGTTAGCAGAAAATCGACGAATAAACTCTTCTAATTCTTTCTTTTTATCTTCAGCTTTTTTATTTTGTTGTGCTCTTTGTCTTGCTGCTAACTGACTAGACTCATACCAAAAAGTATAATTCCCAGAATAATGATTTATCTTACTAAAATCAATATCAGATATATGTGTACAAACCGCATCTAAAAAATGTCTATCATGAGAAACTACTATTACAGTATTTTCAAAATTAGCTAAGAAATTTTCTAACCAAGCAATAGTTTCAAAGTCTAAATCGTTAGTAGGTTCATCCATTATAAGTACATCTGGATTGCCAAATAAAGCTTGTGCAATTAATACACGTACCTTTTGTTTACCATCTAAATCTTTCATCAAAGTATAATGAATTTCTTCTTTAATTCCAAGATTAGATAACATAGCTGCTGCATCAGAATCGGCATTCCAACCATTCATTTCTTCAAAAATTATTTGAAGTTCTCCAATTTTCTCTGCATTTTCATCAGTATAGTCAGCATATAATTCATCGATTTGTTTTTTTATTTTAAATAAATCTTTATTTCCCATTACTACCGTCTCTAAAACAGGAAAATCATCATATGCATAATGATCTTGAGTTAGAACGGACATACGTTTTCCTTTTTCTAGATGAACTTGACCAGAGGTTGGATCCATGATTCCAGAAATAATTTTCAAGAAAGTAGATTTACCAGCACCGTTTGCACCAATAATTCCATAACAATTACCCTGAACAAATTTTGTATTTACTTCATCAAATAATATTCTTTTACCAAACTGAACTGATAAATTAGATACTGATAACATGCTTTTTACTGTTTTTAAATTTTGTGCAAAAGTATGAAATTGATTTTGGTTTTACATATAGAAATACTGCTGTTTTAAATTCAATCAAAATTTTTATTATTATTAGTTCGTAAAAATTTATTTTTAAATCAATTTAATATAATATAAACGGAGTGAAAATGCTTATTTAACAGCTAATTAACAATAAATAATAAACTAGATACTTAAATTTGTTTTCTCTTGAAAAGTAATACATGAATCCAAAAAATAACTTGCTTTTAATTTGTATATTTTTTATAGCTTTTATTAGTTGTAGTAAATCTGTTAATGATACCTCAATATACTTTGGAGGGAGTATAATTAACCCTAAAACTAATAATGTCATTTTATACTCTCTAGACAAAGTTATAGATACTTTTTATATAGATTCTAAAAATAAATTTATAGGTAAATTAGACTCAATAAAAGAAGGACTTTATTCTTTTGCTCATGGAGATGAAACTCAATTTTTATATCTAAAATCAAATGATAGCTTAACACTTAGTTTGAATACTTGGAATTTTGATGAGTCTTTAGTTTTTTCAGGAACTGGAGCAGAAAGAAATAATATGCTAATTGATTGTTTTCTTCAATATGAAAAGGATAAAAAGCTTTTTTACAAATACAATTCTCTAAAAGCTAGCTCGTTTAAGACCAAAGTAGATTCATTAATTACAATCAAAATAAAAACTTACAAAGAATACACTTCTAATTATCCAGAAGATACAGAAAAATTTAAAGATATTTTAAAAACTGCATTGACTTATCCAGTATATACAAGAATTGAGAGATATCCAAGTGCTCATGCTAAAAGGATGAAACTTAATGATTTTCCTGAAATATCAGATGATTTTTATAGCTATAGAAATGAATTAAAAATTGATAAAAATGAATTGATGTATTACAGTCCTTACAGTATGTACGTTACAAGTTTTTTATATAATTCTACATATTCTTTGGGTCACAAACCGATGCAAAACAATTTTACTTCTAATTTTACT
The DNA here is from genome assembly GCA_913047375.1 of uncultured Polaribacter sp. Lineage (GTDB taxonomy): Bacteria > Bacteroidota > Bacteroidia > Flavobacteriales > Flavobacteriaceae > Polaribacter. The sequence goes on along the minus strand of CAJWTV010000003.1, from coordinate 70,520 downwards.
GTAGACTTATTAAAAACTATAGATGTTAAAATTCAGTCTAAAGTTTTAAAGAATGCCTTTTTAAAACAGACTTTGATTAGTCATTTTTATAAAAAATCTACTTGTGATATTAATAATAAAGAATTTGATACTTTTTTATCATTAAGCTCAAATAAAAAAGATAAAGAATTAATAAAAAAAATACTAAATGATAATCATTTAGTTCATGTAGATCATAAAATAAATAACTTTATAATTACTGATTTTAATAATAAAAATCATTCTACAAAAAAGTTCTTAAATAAAAATACATTATTGTTTTTTTGGAGTCTAAATCAAGTATCTAAATCATATGTTAGCTCTAGAGTAAATTATTTACAGAAAAAGTATCCAGATGTTCAGTTTTTAACTATTAAAATTGATGGGGACAAGCTTGATAAAATTGAAAAGTTAGATATTAAGAAACAATTTTTCATAAACCAAAACAGCGAGGCTAATTTATTTTTGACAAGTAAAATGACCCGCTCCATACTTATCAATAAAATGGGTTTTATTACTAATGGATTCGCTTCTATTTCCTCAAATAATATCTATACCCAGTTGGACGAACTTAATAAGAATTAATTTAGCTGATTGTTACCTATCTTGTTTATTTATCATACCTTTGCGCGATTTTAAATTTTGAGGTAACTCATTAAAAATCAAGTCGAATTTATAAATACGGTTTGCAGGTGGTCGTCTGTGAATCAACAAAAAACACAGAATGTCAACATTTTTAGAATTAGGTTTAAAAGAGCCTATAAACAAAGCATTAACAGATTTAGGTTATGAAAAACCTACTGTTATACAAGAAAAAGCAATACCGCAAATTATTTCTTCCACAACCGATTTAAAAGCATTTGCACAAACAGGTACTGGTAAAACAGCAGCATTTAGTTTACCAATATTAGAACTTTTAGATGAAAATAATGGAAACGTACAAGCTATCATATTATCTCCAACTAGAGAATTGGCTGTACAAATCGGAAACAATATTAAAGATTTTTGTAAATACTTAAAGAACGTAAAAGTTACAACTGTTTATGGGGGTTCAAGTATGGAAGAGCAAATAAGGTCTTTAAAAAAAGGGTCACAAATAGTTGTTGGTACTCCAGGTAGAACAGTAGATTTAATTAATAGAAGAGCTTTAAAATTAGGAAACGTTCAATGGCTCGTATTAGATGAGGCTGATGAGATGTTAAATATGGGTTTTAAGGATGAATTAGATAAAGTTCTAGACGCTACCCCAGATACAAAACAAACATTATTATTTTCTGCAACCTTTCCAAGAGAAGTTGAATCTATTGCAAGAAATTATATGACCAATCCGATAGAAATCACTTCTGGTCAAAAAAATCAAGGTGCAGAAAATGTTAGTCATGAATATTATTCTGTCACAGAAAGAACTCGTTATCCAGCTTTAAAAAGAATTGCAGATTTAAATCCTGATATTTATGCAATCATTTTCTGTAGAACTCGAAGAGAAACTCAGGAAGTTGCAGATAATTTAATTAAAGACGGATATAGTGCAGACTCTTTACACGGAGATTTATCTCAAGGTCAAAGAGATTCTGTAATGGGAAAATTTAGAAAGAAAACGATCCAAATATTAGTAGCAACAGATGTTGCAGCTCGAGGATTAGATGTCACTGAATTAACACATGTACTAAATCACAAATTACCAGATCAAATAGAAAACTATACACATAGAAGTGGTCGAACAGGTAGAGCAGGAAATAAAGGAGTTTCTATAGTTTTAGTTAACGGAAAAGAAAAAGGAAAATTACGTCAGATTGAAAAGATTATTCAAAAGAAATTTATAGAAAGTAAAGTTCCTTCTGGAAAAGAAATTTGTCAGAATCAATTAATGAATTTAATTGATAAAGTTCAAAATATTGAAGTTAACGAAACTCAAATTAGTGAGTTTTTACCGAGTATTTTTGAAAAACTAGAAGGGTTAGAAAGAGAGGAATTGATAAAAAAGTTCGTTTCATTAGAGTTTAACACTATGCTAGCTTACTATGAAAATGCAAAAGATTTAAATGATTTATCATCAAGAGATAATTCTAGAGCGAGAGCTTCAGACGAAAACATGACTCGTTTTTTTATCAATATTGGTAGAAAAGATAACTTAAATCCTGGTAAATTAATTGGCTTAATTAATGAGCAAAATATTGGTGACAAAGTTGAGATTGGATCTATTGATATTTTAGATACTTTTTCGTTTTTTGAAATTGATAAAAACTACGAAGACAAAACTTTATCAGCGTTTTTAGAAAATCAACCAGATTTTGATGGTCGCTCTGTTAATGTAGAAATTACAAAAAAAGAAAGAGGTGGCGCCGGAGGAAGAAGAGGTGGTAAAAAACCTTTTGGCAAAAAAGATGGTGGCTTTGGTCGTAGAAGAAGTTCTGATTCTTCAGCTTCTTCATCAAGGAGAAGCAGTGATTCTGGAAGTAGAAGACCTGAAAGACGTTCTGATAGACCTGATAGGCCAGATAGATCCAGCAGAGCATCTAGCGAGAGAAGTACTGGAAGTGATAGAAACTCTGGCGGATTTGGAAGAAGACGTAAAGAAAGTTAACAACACTAATCATAACCAAACTCACATAGAAATATGTGAGTTTTTTATTTAAAGAAATCTAACTAATATTAGACCATATTCCTGATGATTTATAAATAGCTTTAAAAATTTTCAGTATTCCCGAATTTTCTAATTTTTCTAAACGGGGATCATCTTGTAATAAACCAATAGCTGCATTTCTTGCTTTTATCAAAGTTGAACCATCCTTTACAACATCTGCTATTTTTAAATTTAAAACACCACTTTGTTGAGTTCCCATAATATTCCCTGGTCCACGTAATTTTAAATCAACTTCAGCTATTTTAAATCCATCTGATGTTTCGACCATTGTCTTTAAACGTGTTTTTGCTTCCGCAGACAATTTGAAACTAGTTAAGAGAATACAATAACTTTGGTCTGCTCCTCTCCCAACTCTACCCCTTAATTGGTGTAGTTGTGAAAGACCAAAACGTTCCGCACTTTCAATAATCATTACACTCGCATTTGGCACATTTACTCCTACTTCAATAACTGTTGTGGCAACCATTATTTGAGTTTCCCCTCTTACAAAGCGCTGCATTTCTAACTCTTTATCTTTTGGCTTCATTTGCCCATGTACAATACTTATTTGATATTTTGGAGTTTGAAATTCTCTGGAGACACTTTCATATCCGTCCATTAAATCTTTATAGTCCATTAGTGCAGACTCTTGAATTAATGGATATACGATATAAATCTGTCTCCCCTTATCAATCTCATCTCGCATAAATTTAAACACTGATAAACGATTACTATCATATCTATGAATAGTTTTCACTTCTTTTCTTCCTGGCGGTAATTCATCAATTACAGAAATATCTAAATCTCCATAAACTGACATTGCTAAAGTTCTAGGAATTGGAGTTGCTGTCATCACTAAAATATGTGGAGGTAACTCATTTTTAATCCATAATTTAGAACGCTGGGCTACACCAAATCGGTGTTGCTCGTCTATAACAGCAATTCCTAAATTATTAAATTTTACTTTATCTTCTAAAAGTGCATGGGTACCCACTAGAATATGTAGCGTTCCGTCTTCTAAATTCTGATGAATTTCTCTTCTTTTTTTTGTTTTTACAGATCCAGTCAGAATATCAACTTTTATATTCATGCCTTTTAAAAGCTCTGAAACAGCTATATAATGCTGGTTTGCTAAAATTTCAGTTGGTGCCATTATAGTTGCTTGAAAACCATTATCAATGGCCAATAGCATAGCCAGTAGTGCAACAATTGTTTTACCAGAACCGACATCTCCTTGTAATAAACGATTCATATGGGCACCGGAAGCAACATCTTTTCTAATCTCTTTTAACACTCTTTTTTGAGCATTAGTTAATTCAAATGGTAAATTATCACTATAAAACTGATTAAAAACTGCGCCAACATTTTTAAAAACTACCCCTTTAATTTTTGTTTTATTAATGAGTTTTTTTCTAGCTAACTGTAATTGAATATAAAATAATTCTTCAAATTTCAAACGAAATTCTGCTTTAGCTAATTTTTTTTGATCTTTAGGGAAGTGAATATTTAATAAAGCCTCTTTTTTTGATATCAGTTGAAAGTCATCAATAATCTCGTTAGACAAACTTTCTTGAATAGAATCTATAATCTGTTGAAGTAAATTTTGAATATATCCACGAATTAATTTATTTGAGAGCCCAGTATTTATTAATCTTTCGGTTGAAGGGTAAACAGGTTGCATCTTAGATTGCAACTTATTCTTATAATCAGTGAGTAATTCCATTTCTGGATGTGGAATACTGAAATTTCCGTTATAATAGTTAAGCTTTCCATATACTACATAAGGTTCATTTACTTTTAAAGAGTCCTTTATCCATTTTTGCCCCTTAAACCAAACCAACTCCATTACACCATTTGCATCTTGAAATTTTGCTACTAGTCTACTGCCTTTTTTTTGAGTAATTAATTTTACATTGGTAACTTTACCAATAATTTGAACTTCAGAAGAATTTGGTTGTAAATCTATAATTGAATAAAACTGCGTTTTATCTATATATCTAAAAGGAAAAAAATGTAATAAATCATTACAAGTTTTTATACCTAGTTCTGTATTCATAAGGGTTGCCCTTTGTACACTTATTCCTTTTATATATGTAATAGGATTATTTAAATTCAACTTATTAATTTAACAACAACGAAAATAAAGAATTCAATTTTTACAAAAGGTAATTTTTGTTTCTTTTAATCGGTGGAAAGGAAAAAAGTAACAAACATATACCTTAATTTAACCTATATTTGCACCCCGTTAGAAAATAAAAAATGAGATTACACAGAAACTTAACTTTTGCCGTTATAGACAGCATTAGAGATATATTTAATGAAGGAGTATACGCAGACAAAGCTGTAGAAAAAGCATTAAAACGAGATAAACGTTGGGGAGCAAGAGATCGTAAATTTGTTGCAGAAACAATTTATGACATTGTTCGTTGGAATAGACTTTATGCCGAGATAGCGGAAGTCAAGGTACCTTATGATAGAGATAATATTTGGAGACTATTTTCTGTCTGGTGTATTTTAAGAGGTATAGCGTTACCGGAATGGAATCAAGTTGGTGATGTTCCAGAGAGGAGAATAAAAGGTCGGTTTGCAGAGTTATCTAGAACAAGAAAATATAGAGAATCTATACCTGATTGGATGGATGAGATTTGTTCTTCTGAATTAGGAGAAGAGCTTTGGACAAAAGAAATTGAAGCACTAAACAAACAAGCAAGTGTTATTTTAAGAACAAATACTTTGAATATTTCCAGAGAAATTCTTCAAAAGAAATTAAAAGCTGAAGAAGTAGTTACTGAATTAGTTCCTCATCACCCTGATGCTTTAGTTTTACCCGAAAGAGCAAATGTTTTTAAAACAGAGGCTTTTCATAATGGCTATTTTGAGGTACAAGATGCCTCTTCTCAATTAGTTGCTGCATATTTAGATGTAAAGCCAGGTATGAAGGTAATTGACACTTGTGCAGGAGCTGGAGGTAAGACGCTACATTTATCTGCTTTGATGGAAAATAAAGGGCAAATTATAGCAATGGATATTTACGAGAGCAAACTTCGTAAATTAAAAGTAAGAGCGAAGAGAAACAAAGCACACAATATTGATATGCGTGTAATTGATTCTACAAAACCAATTAAAAAATTATTTGGTAAGGCTGATAGAATATTAATTGATGCCCCTTGCTCAGGTTTAGGAGTGATTCGCAGAAACCCGGATGCTAAATGGAAGTTAAAACCTGAATTTATAGATAATATTAAAAAAGTACAACAGGAAATATTACAAAGTTATTCTAGAATGTTAAAACCAGGTGGAAAAATGGTTTATGCTACCTGTTCTATTTTACCTTCAGAAAATCAAAATCAAGTCAATATTTTCCTTCAATCTGAGGCTGGAAAAGATTTTACATTTGTATCAGATAAAAAAGTATTGGCACATGTTTCCGGTTTCGACGGATTCTATATGGCACTTTTAGAAAAAAAATAAAACGTTACATTTACATAAATATTTAAAGTTTTAAAAATGATTAAAAAATTACTCCTAATTTTATTTATAGTTACTTCTTATTCAGTTTCAGTTTCTCAAGAATCTCCATATTATGATGGTTTAGATTTCACAACACTAACAGGAACTCCCCTAAAAAATGCGCTAACTACAAGAATAACATCTACGCATACTAATTTTTTACAATACACTCCAGATGTTTGGATTGCGTCTAAAATTACAGATGCTAATCCTGATAATCCAGATGAGGTAGTTTTAATTTATGGATGGGAAGACGGCTCTGATAATGATAGCACGAATGATAGAACTAGAGATAACACACTCCAAGATAATGGAAGTAATGGAAGTTTTGTTTGGAATAGAGAACATGTTTACGCTCAGTCACTTGGTAATCCACCAATAACAACATCTACTATACCTGGACAAGATGCTCATAATTTAAGGCCTGTTGATAAACCAACAAATAGTTCGAGAGGAAATAAACGTTTCGCTGAAGGTTCTGGAAATTCGGGAATATCTCAAGGGGGTTGGTATCCAGGTGACGAATGGAAAGGAGATGTTGCCAGAATGATGATGTATATGTATGTTCGATATGAAGATCGTTGTTTACCAACTAACATAGGTATTGGTGATAATAGTTTAACTCAAGATGATATGATCGATCTATTTTTAAAATGGAACGTTGAAGACCCTGTTTCAAATATTGAAAAAAATAGAAATACTTATCACGAAGACTTAAGTAATGGGTCAGCACAAGGAAATAGAAATCCATTTATAGACAACCCTTATTTAGCAACTATGATATGGGGGGGTACAGAAAATGCAGAAGACTTATGGGGAATATCAAGTGACGATAATGTTGCTCCTACTCAACCAACTGGTGTTGAAGCTAGTAATCAAACTACTACCACTATAGATTTAAATTGGACTGCCTCCACAGATGATATCGGTGTTACTGGATATAATATTTATATAGATGATGTTTTAACATCTCAAACTTCAAATATTAGTTTTCAATTAACAGGATTAGCTCCTGATACTTCATATGCTGTAGAAATTGAAGCTAGAGACTTCGCTAATAATAAATCCGAAAAAAGTGCTGTTTTAAATAGTTCTACGACAATTGACTCAACTGCACCGAGTGCACCAACCAATATAACAGCGAGTAATATTTCCGGGACAGCATTCAAAATAAATTGGGATGCAGGGACTGATGATACTGCCGTGACTGATTATAATGTATTTGTTAATGGTTCTTTGGAAGGAAATACACCAGATTTATCTTATACATTATCCGGTTTAACAATATCTACAACTTATCAAATAAGTATTTCTGCAAAAGATGCTGCAGATAATGAATCTGAACAAAGTGATGAGGTAGCTATAACGACTACTGACGGTCAATCTAATGGAGTTAACGAATTATTTATATCTGAATATGTAGAGCCTCAAGGGGGAGTTAATAAAGCCATAGAAATCGTTAACTTAACAAGCTCGGCAATCAATCTAACAGGATATTCAATTAAAAAACAATCTAACGGAGCAGGAGATTGGATAACTGAACTGGCTTTGGATAGCGGTTCTGTTCAAAATATTACAACTGGAGACGTATTTGTTATTGTCAACGGCGGCTCAAGCGCTCAAGAATTAATAGATAATGCTGACTTAATTCACCCTGATACCTCTCCTATGAATTTTAATGGTAATGATCCTATCGGACTTTTTAAAGATGGTGTCCTAATTGATATAGTTGGTACTTTTGGAAATAGTGGAAACTTTGCGCAAAATATGACACTTAGAAGAAAATCTGATATTATATCTCCTAATACAACATATGATATAAACGAGTGGGACGTATTTGATGCAAATACTTTTGATGGTATTGGAACTCATAGTTACACTATGAGTAATGAATATAATAGTTTGGTTAATTTCAAAATGTTCCCAAATCCAAATAGTGGAAATGCATTATATTTTAATACAACTGAAGACTTACAAATATCAGTTTATAGTATTTTAGGTAAACTAATTAAAAAAAAGGTCGTTACTGTGAATAGAAATAGTATCGATGTTTCTTACCTTCCTAAGGGTGTATATTTAATAAAAATAGCTTCAGAGAAGAAATTCATTACAAAGAAATTCATAAAAAGATAATAATTAACTTCTTATAAATAAACTTAAAAAAGACAAATAATATATTTGTCTTTTTTAAGTTTATTTATAGTGGATAACTAAGTGAATAACTCTAACTATTCAATATAATATAATGGTTTATTTTTAACTAAAAAAAGTAAATTTGTTATTTACAACAACATAACAAAAATTATAAAATGATTCACTTTTTTGGAAACGCAGACAGTAAAATATTTGCTGTTCAAACAACAAAAGAATTAAATACAGAAACTATTGAAAAATTAATTTGGCTGTTTGCAAATCAACCAAAAATAGAAGTGTCATCAATCGACGCTTTTTTTATTGGACCTAGAGTTGCAATGATTACACCATGGAGTACAAATGCAGTTGAAATTACTCAGAACATGGGGGTTAAAGATATTATTAGAATCGAAGAATTTATTAATGTAAGTAATGATTTTTCTGATTTTGACCCAATGATTTCAGAGAAGTTTGATGGATTAAATCAAGATTCTTTTAAAATTGATATTCAACCAGAAGCTATAATAAATATTGAAGATATTGCTGCTTACAATAAACAAGAAGGACTATCATTAAATGATGATGAAGTTATATATTTAGAAAATATTGCAGTAAAAATAGGAAGAAAATTAACAGATTCAGAAGTATTTGGATTTAGTCAAGTAAACTCGGAACATTGTCGCCATAAAATTTTTAATGGAACTTTTATTATTGATGGAGAAGAGCAGCCCTCTTCCCTTTTTAAAATGATTAAAGAAACGTCTAAACAGTTTCCAAATGACATCATTTCTGCTTACAAAGATAATGTTGCATTTATAAAAGGTCCAAAGGCAGTTCAATTTGCACCTAAAACAGCCCATAAACCTGATTTTTATCAAACCGAAGATTTTAATTCTGTTATTTCGATAAAAGCTGAAACACATAATTTCCCCACAACAGTTGAGCCTTTTAATGGAGCAGCTACTGGTTCTGGCGGAGAAATTAGAGATCGACTTGCAGGCGGTAAAGGCTCTCTACCATTAGCAGGAACTGCTGTTTATATGACTTCATATTCCCGTCTAGAAGAAAATAGATATTGGGAAAATAAATTTGAAGCGAGAGATTGGTTATATCAAACTCCAATGGATATATTAATTAAGGCATCTAATGGAGCATCTGATTTTGGAAATAAATTTGGGCAACCTCTAATTACCGGTTCAGTACTAACTTTTGAGCATGAAGAAAACTCTTCATCTAGTAGTTCAAAACCAAGAAAATTAGGATACGATAAAGTCATCATGCAGGCTGGTGGTATTGGTTATGGAAAAGAAGAACAAGCATTAAAAGATACTCCAAAACAAGGAGATAAAATCGTAATCCTTGGTGGCGATAATTATAGAATTGGAATGGGTGGTGCTGCTGTATCATCAGCAGATACAGGCGAATTTGCTTCAGGAATAGAATTAAATGCTGTACAGCGATCAAATCCAGAAATGCAAAAAAGAGCTGCTAATGCCATTCGGGGAATGATCGAAAGTAAAAAAAACTTTATTGTCTCCATTCATGATCATGGAGCTGGAGGACATTTAAACTGTTTGTCAGAACTAGTAGAAGATACTGGTGGTAATATAGATTTAGATAAATTACCTGTAGGAGACCCAACATTATCTGCAAAAGAAATCATAGGAAACGAATCTCAAGAGAGAATGGGATTAGTTATCGCTGAAAAAAACTTGAAGACATTACAAAAAATAGCAGAGCGTGAGCGTTCTCCGATTTATATGGTTGGTGAAGTTACAGAAAATCATAAATTTACCTTCGAATCTAAAACAAAAGGTGACAAACCTATGGATTTTGAATTAGAAGATATGTTTGGATCATCTCCTAAGACCATACTTAATGATAAAACAATCATTAGAAAATATAAAAACTCTCGTTACAAAATAAAAAATTTACAAATCTATTTAGAACAAGTTTTACAATTAGAAGCAGTAGCTTGTAAAGATTGGTTAACGAATAAAGTAGATAGATCCGTAGGTGGTAAAGTAGCTAAACAACAATGTGTTGGACCGCTTCAAATTCCTTTAAATAACGTAGGTGTAATGGCCTTAGATTATAACGGGAAAGAAGGCGTTGCAACTTCTATTGGACACTCCCCTATCTCAGGTTTAATTTATCCAGAAGCAGGAAGTAGAAATTCTATTACAGAGTCCCTTACAAATATTATTTGGGCACCTTTAAAGGATAATTTAGCATCAGTTTCATTATCTGCAAACTGGATGTGGCCTTGTAAAAATGAAGGAGAAGACGCTCGTCTATATAAAGCAGTAAAAGCAATATCAGATTTCTCTATAGAACTTGGAATTAATGTTCCAACGGGTAAGGATTCCCTTTCTATGAAACAAAAATATCCTGATGGAGAAGTAATTTCTCCAGGAACTGTAATAATATCAGCAGCGGGAAATTGTAATGAAATTTCTAAAGTTGTAGAACCTTTAGTTAAGTTAGATAAGGGATACATATATTATATAAATATATCTCAAGATGAGTTTAAATTAGGAGGTAGTTCTTTTAATCAGTCATTAAATACAATTGGTAGTGAAGCTCCGGATGTAAAAAGTGCTCCATTTGTAAAAAATGTTTTTAATACGATTCAAAATTTAATTAAAAATGATAAAATTATTGCTGGACACGATGTTGCCTCTGGTGGATTAATTACAACATTGTTAGAAATGTGTTTTGCTGATATAAATCTAGGAGCAGATTTCAATATCTCTAGCCTAAATGAAGAAGACAGTATTAAAGTATTATTTTCAGAAAATTCTGGAATTGTATTTCAAGCAAAGCAAGATATAGAGGACATACTAAAGAAAAATAGTATTGAATTTTTTAAAATTGGTGAAGCTAATAATTCTGGAATAGTAAAAATTATTAACAACGAAGATAAGTTCTCTTTTGATGTTTCTCAAATGAGAGATATTTGGTACAAAACATCTTACTTATTAGATAGTAAACAAACAGCAAATAATCTTGCTAAAAATAGATTTGATAATTACAAAAAACAACCTTTAAGATATAAATTCCCTAAAGGTTTTAAGGGGGTCTTACCAAAAATAAATACAACATCTCCAAAACCTAAGGCAGCTATTCTTAGAGAAAAGGGGTCTAATTCAGAACGAGAAATGGCTAACGCTATGTATCTAGCTGGATTTGACGTTAAAGATGTTCATATGACTGATTTGATTTCTGGACGAGAAAATTTAAAAGATATTCAATTTATTGGTGCTGTTGGTGGGTTTTCAAATTCAGATGTTTTAGGTTCTGCAAAAGGTTGGGCTGGGGCATTTAAATATAATGAAAAAGCAAATACTGCATTAAATAATTTCTTTGCCAGGGAAGACACTCTTTCAGTTGGTATATGTAATGGAGCACAATTGTGGATGGAATTAGACTTAATTAATCCAGAACATAAAATACACGGTAAATTATTACATAACGACTCTAAAAAGCACGAATCATCATTTACTTCTGTGAAAATTCAAAAAAATAACTCAATAATGTTATCCTCTTTATCTGGCTCTGAGTTAGGTGTTTGGATTTCTCATGGAGAGGGTAAATTTAACTTACCGGAATCTGAAAAAAATTATAATATTGTTGCTAAATATGGATATAAAGGCTACCCAAATAATCCAAATGGATCTGATTATAATACTGCTATGCTATGTGACAAGTCAGGACGACACTTAGTAACAATGCCACATATAGAAAGATCAACTTTTCAATGGAATTGGGCTGATTATCCAGCTGACAGAAAAGATGAAGTTTCACCATGGCTAGAAGCATTTATTAATGCAAGAAAGTGGATTAACAACAAGAAATAAAATTATTTATTAATCAATAATTAAAAAGCAAACTTGTTAAAGTTTGTTTTTTTTGTTTAGAAAAATTAATTTACTAGGCAAAAATAAAATGAAATTTTACACTCATATTATACATTTGGAAAATTAGGAGAAATTACCTAATTTGGCTTACACATATAAATAAATAAATGCATGTCTACTAAAGTCTCAAGAATATTCGATTTTCCTTATTATCAATTAGAAAAATATAATTTACCAAAAGCTTTTACTACTAAATATGATGGAAAATGGGTTTCTATATCTACTCAAGAATATATAAATAGAGCAAACTCTATAAGTAGAGGTTTATTGAATTTAGGGGTGCAGCCTAATGATAAAATAGCAATTATTTCTTCTAATAATAGAACTGAATGGAATATTTGTGATATTGGAATTCTTCAAATTGGTGCACAAAATGTACCTATTTACCCTACTATTACAAAAGAAGATTATGAATATGTGTTAAATCACTCTGAGGCTTCTTATGTTTTTGTATCTGATTTAGAGGTATTAAATAAAATTAATAAAATAAAAGGAAATACAAAACTAAAAGGAGTTTTTACCTTTGATAATATTAAAGGTGAAAAAAGCTGGGAAGAAATATTAAAATCTGGAAAAGATAGTGACAATCAAAAAGATGTCGAAGAAATAAAAAATAAGGTGAAACCTGAAGATTTAGCAACACTGATATACACCTCTGGGACAACAGGAAGACCCAAAGGAGTTATGCTAAGTCATAAAAATATTGTTACTAATGTTCTAGAGAGTTACAAAAAAATTCCTCTAAATTATGGTAAGGATAAAGCATTAAGTTTTTTACCGGTGTGTCATATTTTTGAAAGAATGATTTTATATCTATATCAATATAGTGGAGTACATATTAATTTTGCTGAGTCTCTTGAGAAATTGACTGAAAATGCACAGGAAATTAAACCTCATATGATGACAGCAGTTCCACGTTTATATGAGAAAATTTTCGATAAAATTATTGCAAAAGGAGCAGATTTAACTGGAATTAAAAAACGTCTTTTCTTTTGGGCTGTAGATCTAGGATTAAAATATGAGCCTTATGGTCAAAATGGTTGGTGGTACGAAAAACAACTAGCTTTAGCTAAAAAATTAATTTTTTCTAAATGGCAAGCAGCCTTGGGCGGAGAATTAAAAATAATGGCTTCAGGTGCTTCTGCATTACAGCCAAGATTAACTAGAATTTTCACTGCGGCAGGAATGCCAATTATGGAGGGTTATGGCTTAACAGAGACATCACCTGTAGTATCTGTTAGCAGCATGGAAAATGGTGGTTTTAGAGTTGGTACTGTTGGTAAAATTATAGACGGTATTACTGTAAAAATTGCAGAAACTGGAGAAATTTTAGTTAAAGGGCATAATGTTATGATGGGATACTACAAAGATCCTGAAAAAACAGCAGAAGTAATAAAAGATGGTTTTTTTCATACAGGAGATAAAGGAGAAATTGATTCCGATGGTTTTTTAAAGATCACGGGGAGAACAAAAGAGATGTTTAAAACTTCAGGTGGGAAATATGTAGTACCTCCTTTATTAGAGGGTGAATTAAAACAATCGCGTTTTATAGAACAAGTGATGGTGATTGGTGAGGGGCAAAAAATGCCCGCAGCCCTAATTCAACCAAATTTTGAATTTATCAAAGAATGGATAGATCGTAAAAAATTGAATATTGGTAAAACTAATCAAGAAATTATATCCTCAGAAGAAGTAATCAAACGTATCCAAACAGAGCTTGACACATGTAATAATCATTTTGCAAAATGGGAACAAATAAAAGTGTTTCGATTAACTGAAGACGAATGGTCAATAAATGGAGGTCATTTAACACCTACAATGAAGATGAAACGTGAAGTTATAAAGAATATTTATAAAAATTTATATAACGATATTTACGATTGTTAAAACAAGAAAGCTATCATAATATGATAGCTTTTTTTTTATGTCAATGTTATTTTATTTTAATAACTCAGGAAATTTCCTTTTAAAATTATTTAACCTAGGTATTGATACTGATCTTACATAGGGATGATTTGGGTTTCTTCTTTCAAAGTTTTGATGATAATCTTCAGCAATATAGAATTTAGTAAACTTAGTAACTTCTGTAGCTATTTTGTTATTATAGATTTTACTTAGTTCAGTAATAGCATTTATAATAATTTTTCTTTGTAAGTCAGTTTTATAGAAAGCTATCGATCGATATTGAGATCCAAAATCAGGTTTTTGACCATTAACAGTCGTTGGATTATGAGATCCAAAATAAACAGTGACTAAAGTCTTAAAAGATATTTTTTTAGGGTTATAATAAACGGCAACAGTCTCTGCATGGCCAGTCTTTCCTGAACCAGTAGATTGATAAGTAGGGTTATTAGTATGACCACCAGCATAACCTGAAACGGCCTCTTCAACTCCATGTAAACTTTCGAATACTGCCTCAACACACCAAAAACAACCACTTGCAAAATAAGCAACTTTTATTTCCTTATTTGATTCATATTGAACAGTTTCATTTTTTTCTATAAAACTAAAACATACAAATAATAGGGTCAAAAATCCAATAATTACTCCTCTTTTAATAAATTTCATTTCGATATATTTATTTTAAATTTAAAAAATAAAAAACTTAATACAATTGTTTACAACTTTAGTATTTTGTTTAAAATCATTCTTGTAAAAAATGAAGTAGATACTTACATTTGTTTGACAAAGATAACTAATATACATGGAGCATTTTATAGTTTCTGCGCGTAAATATCGTCCTCAAGTTTTTGAAGATGTTGTCGGGCAACAAGCAATTACTAATACGCTAGAAAATGCTATAAAAAATAATCATTTAGCACAAGCTTTGTTATTCACGGGTCCAAGAGGGGTTGGAAAAACTTCCTGCGCAAGGATTTTAGCTAAAAAAATCAATCAACAGGGTTTTAAAAATTTAGATGAAGAAGATTTTGCTTTTAATATTTTTGAATTAGATGCTGCCTCTAATAATTCAGTTGATGATATTAGAAGTTTAACAGATCAAGTTCGTATTCCACCTCAAACAGGGAAATATAAAGTATACATAATTGATGAAGTTCACATGCTTTCTCAATCGGCATTTAATGCATTTTTAAAAACATTAGAGGAGCCACCTGCACATGCAATTTTTATACTAGCAACAACAGAAAAACATAAAATAATACCTACAATTTTGTCACGATGTCAAATTTTTGATTTCAAAAGAATAGGAGTATTAGATGCAAAAAATTATTTAAAAGTAATTTGCGAAAAAGAAAAAATAACAGCAGAAGATGATGCTCTTCACATCATAGCTCAAAAAGCAGATGGAGCTATGCGTGACGCTCTGTCTATTTTTGATAGAGTAGTTAGTTTTTCGGGAAAAAATTTGACTAGAGAGGCTGTTACAGAAAACTTAAATGTTCTAGATTATGAAACTTATTTTTCGATGACAGAATTATTGCTTGAAAATAAAATTCCTGAAGTATTAAATTCATTTAATACTATTCTAGGGAAAGGTTTTGAAGGTCATCATTTTATAAATGGATTAGCAAGTCATTTTAGAGACCTACTTGTTGCTAAGGATAAACAAACAATATCTTTATTAGAAGTTGGTGATAATGCAAAAAAGAAATATTTACAACAAGCGATAAAAGCTTCAATCCCTTTTTTATTAAAAGCTATTGAGAAAGCTAATGATTGTGATTTAAAATATAGAGCAAGTAAAAATCAACGATTACTTACAGAATTAACTTTAATGCAAATTGCCTCTATCAATTTTGATGGAGAAAAAAAAAAAACAGCTAACTATATAATCCCTGCAACATTTTTCCAGGTTCTTTCTCCTAAAAAGATAAATAAGCAAAAGGTGTTAGAAATTACTGAACCTAAAGCTATTTTAGAAGATTCAAAACCAAAGATAGAGATACCAGTATTAAAAAATATTAAAAGGCGAACATCTTCATTGTCCTTAAAAAACGTTCACGACAAAAAGATTGAAAAAAAAATCTCTACAGAAGAAAATTTTGATAGTCATCCAAAAGATACTTTTACTGAACTAAAACTTCAAGAAATTTGGAAAGAATATGTAACTATATTAAATGAAAAAGGAGAACGTAGTATAGCATCAATTGTGGCTACAGATATTCCTAAATTAAAAGAAAATTATACAATAGCCTTTTCAGTGCCTAATAAATTAATGCAGGAGCAATTAAAAAAAAGTAAACCTAAACTATTGAAATTTTTACGTGAGAAATTAAATAATTATGGAATTAAAATTAATATTATCCTAAATGAAACTATAGAAAAGAAATTCGCTTATACACCTCAGGAAAAATTTAATAAGCTAAAAGAAAAGAATCCATTACTAGATAAACTTCGAATTACCTTTGAGTTAGATATGTAACTTTAAAAATTTATTTCAAAAAAATCAGTATACTACTATAATTTAAAGACCTAAACTCTTATAGAGTAAATAAATATTATTATTTTTTTTCTTTCCTATAAAGTTTTATCTTGTGCAGGATCATTAAAATTAATTAAAATCTTTGAATAAAGTTAATAAAATCCTTATTGGAATTGCATTTTCGCCTAATTTGAAAGCCAACATATTTGAGGCCGTTAGAATGGCTAATATGTTTGATGCTCAACTAATTGGCGTTCATGTTGGTGATGAAAATGATGAAAAAAAAGAAAGCTTAAGAGCTCTTTTAGATGAAGCAGAGACATTAATTAATTCTTTTAAAATAATTTGGAAAGCAGGTGATCCTGTTAAAGTTATTCTAGATACTTGTACAAATGAATCTATAGACTTATTAATTCTAGGTGCTTTACAACAAGAAAAAATACTAAAATATTATGTAGGATCTATAGCTAGAATATTAACTAGAAAAGCACCATGCTCTGTCTTATTAATGATAAAGCCATCTATTGTCAGAGTCGCTTGTAAGCACATAGTTGTTAATGGTCTACATAATAAAAAAACAGAAGAAACTATAAAAATGGCTTTTAATTTTTCAAATCAATTAAGCTGTAAAAGAATTACAATTGTAGAAGAAATAAGTCAATCTGAACTTCAGATAAAAGTAAATGATGATAGGACTCTTCGAAAATCTACAATTATTAAAGAGCGTATAAAAAATAGAGAAGACAAGCGTGTAAAAAACATATTAAAAGAAATTAATTATGATAATATAACAGTAAAGACTCAAAGTATCTTTGGGAGAAGAGGTTATTCTATTGGTCATTATGCTAAAGTAAAAAGAGCAGATTTACTCGTTATGAATGCTCCAGATAAAATTAGATTTATAGATAGAATTTTTCCTCATGATATAGAGTATATCTTATCCGAATTACCAACAGATGTTTTAATCGTAAAATAATGAATAAGAAAAATACTTTTAAAACTTTTTTAGGTGAACTACCAAAAAACTTATTTTCTGGTTTTGTCGTTTCATTAATTGCGCTTCCTCTAGGATTAGGTTTAGCTCTAGCATCGGGTGCTCCACCAATATCTGGAATTATAGCTGCCATAGTTGGAGGGGTTATAACCTCTGTAATTGGTGGCTCTAATGTAACCATTACTGGACCAGGTAATGGTTTAGTTGTTGTTATTTTAGCTTCAATAACTACACTTGGAAATGGAGATATGTATCAAGGATACTTATTTACTCTTGCAGCAATTGTATTTTCTGGAATTATTATGGTAATTCTTGGTTTTCTGAGAATGGGCTCTCTAGGGGATTTCTTTCCTTCTTCTGCTATACAAGGAATGTTAGCTGCAATAGGGATTGGGATATTTGCTAAACAGGTACATGTAATGTTCGGTGATCTAGATGCCAAAGGAAGTATCATTGAATTATTAATACAAATCCCTCAGGGTTTCTTTAATTTTTTAAAAACAGATAATACTAGTATTTTTTATGCTGGGTTGATAGGTATTGTTAGTTTACTAATTATGATTTTTTATAGTAAAATTAGAAATCGGTATTTTCAATTAATCCCTGCTCCCATGTGGATAGTAGTTTTAAGTATAGGTATGTATTATTACTTTGAAATATTTTCTAATACTAGTTATCCTATTGATCAAAATTTATTAATTGAATTACCTAATGATATTTTATCAAATTTTGCTTTTCCAGATTTCGGTATGATTTATGAATTTAACTTTATAAATGCAGTCATTTCCATTACTCTAATAGCAAGTATAGAAAGTTTATTAAGTATTAAAGCTGTAGATAAATTAGATCCTTTAAAAAGAAGATCTAACATTAATAAGGATATAAGAGCTTTAGGTCTTGCAACTATCATTAGTGGGTTTTTAGGAGGTTTAAATGTAGTTACAGTAATAGCGAGAAGTTCAGTAAATGTCAATAATAAAGGAAGTAATAGATCTGCTAATTTTTTTCATGCAGGTTTTTTAATCTTGTTTATATTATTATTTGCTTCAGAGTTAAAAAAAATACCTTTACCTGCTTTAGCTGCAATTTTAGTTTATACAGGCTATAAATTGGCATCTCCTGAAAACTTGAAAAAGGTTTTCAGTATTGGATCTGAACAATTAATCATTTTTTTAGTTACTCTTATAGTTACAATATCTACAAGTTTAATAACAGGTATATTGGCCGGTATAATTATTACATTTATAATTCATATTATTATAAATAAAGATGTTCTTCTGTTTATAAAAAATCTTTTAAAACCAAATGTTTTAATGTTTACAGAAGATAATATTTATTATGTTAGTGTAAAAAACTTTTCTTCTTTTTTGAATTTCACAAAATTAAAATCTAAACTGAATCAGATTCCTGAAACAGAAGAAGCAATTGTAGATTTTTCTCTATGTGATTTTGTAGATCATTCTGTGATGGAAAATATGAGTAATTACGCAGAAGCCTTTACTAGACAAGGAGGGCACTTTGAAGTTATTGGTCTAGACGACTCCAAGTCTGGTAGTGAACATCCATTTGCATTACGTAAGATTTTGCCAAAACAGATTATTCCTAAGCAAGGCGTCTTAACAAAAAGACAAAAGAATATTCAACAAATTAGTGAAGAAATGCACTACCATTATGATGCGTTCTCTGATATAGAAATGAAAGAACTTCCAGTGTTTGAATATTTTAAAACTAGAACAATAGATAAAGTATCAAATGTGCTATCTACTGATAATTGTACTGTATTTGATGTGCAATTTTCAGAGGGTGAATTAATTGCAAAGCAAGTGATTAAAGCGACTATGTTTCATCTTCATACTAAAAAAGAAATTCCAAATTTCACTTTAGATAAGGAAGGTCTTTTTGAATATTTATACCATTTTGCAGGGTTTAAAGACATAGATATTGATAATCATCCAGATTTTAGCAAACGATTTTATTTATTAGGAAAAGATGAAAAAAAAATTAGAGCCTTTTTTACAGATGAATTAATTTTATTCTTAGAAAGTAATAAAGAATATTATATAGAAGGCTCGAAAGTTGGATTATTAATATTTAGTAACGAACGTTTGGCTAGTGTTAAAGAAATGAAAGCACTCTCCTACTTTGGATCTAGTTTACTTAAAATTATAGAAAAATGTTAGGGTTACAATTCGAAACAGAAACATCTTGGGCAAATATCGCTAAGGTTAATTTAGAACAAATATTAACTGATCATGCATTTTTAGAACAGAAAGCAGCTTCTAATGCAGTATCCTTAATAATAAATTATTCGGAGGAAACTGAGCTAGTCAAAGAGATGAGTAATATTGCTATAGAAGAGATGCAACATTTTAAAATGGTACACTTACTGATGGTAAAGCGAGGAATGATATTAGGTAGAGAGCAAAAAAACGATTATGCAATTAGGCTTCAAAAATTCTTCCCAAAAACAAAGGATAGAAAAAATGCTTTAATTCAGAGATTATTAGTTGCCGCAATAATTGAAGCAAGAAGCTGTGAACGATTTAAGGTCTTTTCAGAAAATATGGAAGATGTAGAATTGTCTAAATTTTATAAGAATCTAATGATTTCTGAAGCAAATCATTATACCATATTCTTAAAATTTGCCAGAAAATATCAAGAGAGAAAGATTGTTGATGAAAAGTGGAATTCATTGGTGGCATTTGAGGCAGAAATAATGAAAGAACGCGGAGCATTAGCAAAAATTCATGGTTAATGTTTTCTAAAATTGAATCTGAGAATTTACGGCAAGAATTTTGGACAAGTTTTGGAAAATCATTTCCAAGGAAATGGTTGTTATACAATACTAAACTAAAAGGAATTACATTTAAATTTCAAGCAGACAGAAAGAAATCGTGCGTTTGTTTAGATTTTGAGAATCCAGATGAAGTTGCTAATATTTTATATTACGATCAACTTTTATCATTAAAAAAAATATTAGAATCAAATTACTTATCTGAGGTTATTTTTGATGATGGGTATATTCTAGATAATGGAAAAATAATTCAAAGAATATATATTCCATTTCAAAAAAAATTTAGTATTTATGATAAAACTACTTGGAAAAATTGCTATACCTTTTATGATGAAACAATGACAAAATTTGAATCTTTCTATTATGAATATGAAGAGATTATTAAGAAAATTTAACTTTATATATTAAATAAAACTTTTACTATTTGCTATTGTAATATTTATTTTATTTAAAATAACAAAAAATACCTACGTATCTTTACATCATGATTTATAATGACACTATTATAGCTTTGGCTTCACCTGCAGGTGTAGGTGCAATTTCTATTATAAGACTTTCGGGTAATAAAGCTATACAAATTGTCGAGAATAATTTTATATCAATTAAAAAAAATAAGTTATTACAAAATCAAAAAACACACACAATCCATCTAGGTCATATTATTAATAATGATAATATTTTAGATGAAGTTTTAGTTTCTATTTTTAAAAACCCTCAATCATATACTGGTGAAGATGTAGTTGAAATATCTTGTCACGGTTCTAGTTTTATTCAACAAGAAATCATTCAGTTATTCTTAAAAAGAGGTTGTAGAATGGCAGATAATGGTGAATTCACAATGCGTGCTTTTTTAAACGGAAAGATGGATTTAAGCCAGGCTGAGGCTGTAGCAGACGTTATTGCTTCTAATTCATCTGCTAGCCATCAAATGGCCATTCAACAAATGCGAGGTGGTATTACAAATGAATTAAAAGAGTTACGTATACAGTTGTTAGATTTTGCAGCATTAATAGAATTAGAGCTTGACTTCTCTGGAGAAGATGTAGAGTTTGCAGATCGCACAAAATTTAAAGAATTAGTAAAAAAAATAACATTTGTTTTAAAACGCTTAATAGATTCTTTTGCTTTTGGGAATGCAATGAAAAATGGAATACCAGTAGCTATAATTGGTGAACCGAACGTAGGTAAATCTACTTTACTAAATACCCTTTTAAATGAAGAAAGAGCAATTGTTTCTGAAATAGCAGGAACAACTAGGGATGCTATAGAGGATGAGTTAATTATTAATGGGGTAGCTTTTAGGTTTATAGATACTGCAGGTATCCGAGAGACTCAGGATATTATTGAGAGTATTGGTATAAAAATTGCCTACGAAAAAGCAGAAAAAGCACAATTAATTATTTTTCTAATTGATTCTAATAAATTCACGAACTCTAGGACTAAATTTTTGTCAGAAATTGAAACAATAAAAAAGCGTTTTCCAAATAAACGTTTATTAGTAATCGCTAATAAAATTGACACTCTATTAGTGAAAGAAAAAGAAAGACTACTTTCAGAAATTGATAGATTAATTTTATTATCAGCAAAGGATAAAACTGGTATTGATGAATTAAAGTCAATATTAATATCATTGGTAAATACTGGAGCTTTGAGTAACAATGAAACTATAGTTACAAATTCTCGTCATTTTGAAGCACTGAATAATGCACTTACAGCTATTTCATCTGTACAACAAGGTATTGATCTAAATATATCTACTGATCTTTTTTCTATAGACATTAGAGAGTGCCTTCGTCATCTAGGAAACATCACTGGTGAATTCGATGTTGATAAAGATATTTTAGGCCATATTTTCTCGAACTTCTGTATCGGAAAGTAATACATCACGAAACAAAATGCAGTTATGTTAAATTTCATACCAAATTATTTAAAGTATATTTTTAAGAATATTTTTTTCTTATTTATTTTCAATATCCTATTTAGAGTTATATTTTATAATTATTCATTAGACCTAGATAATATTTCTACGGAGGAAATTAAAAAAGCTTTTTTATTAGGAATTCGTTTTGACATCAAGCTGGCTATTATTTCATTTTTTCCACTAGCCATTCTTATATTTATAGTAAATGATCGTTTTTTTAAAAAAACTATTTATAAGTGGGTCAACTCAATATATTTAACATCAGTTTATACAATAGTTTTACTTTTTTACTTATTTGATTTTGGCTACTACGAGTATTTAGCAATGAGATTAGACGCTAGTTCTCTTCGCTTTCTAAGTAATTTTAAAATATCTACACAAGTTCTGTTTGAAAGTTATCCAATATACAGGGGATTACTAGGTGTTTTTATTTTTGGGTTGTTAATTTATAATATTTCAAATTATCTATATACATCTAATAAAAACTGTCTTATTTCTCTTTCAAAAAAAAATAAAGCAATATACTTCTTAGGGGTTATTATATTACTCTCTTATGGGATATACAATAGTACAACTCATTATCCTCTAAGATGGAGTGAAGCTTTCTTCTCAAAGGATAATAAAGTAAATCAATTTGGTCTAAATCCTATTTTATACTTTTTCGATAGCTTTGCTTTTAGAAGTGAAGGTGTAGATATGGATAAGTTTAAAAAATATTATCCTGTATTAGCTAGTTACTTAAATTTACCAAAAGACAGGATTTCGTTTGAGAAAAAAGTAACATTTACAACTACGTATAATAAAAAACCTAATGTAATTTATGTGATGTTAGAGTCTACAGGTACTGCTCCAATGAGTTTCTACGGAAACCCTTTAAACACTACTCCAAATATGGATGCTTTAATTAAAGAGAGCTTAAGTTTTTCCAAATTCTATGTCCATAAACCAGGAACAGCTGGAAGTGTTTTTGCTAGTATTACAGGCTTACCAGATATAGATGATGTTAAGACGGTTTCTAGAAACCCTTTAGCAATAGATCAACGTATTATTTTTGACCAATATAAGTCATACCAAAAACTATATCTCATAGGAGGAAGTGCCAATTGGGCGAATATTAGAGGTGTTTTTCAATCTAATATTGAGGGTTTAAAGATTTATGAAGAAGGTAGTTTTGAAAATGAAGTAAGAGCAGATGTATGGGGGATTGACGATTATGAGCTATTTAAAGAGTCTGATAAAATATTTAAAAAATTACATGTAAAAGAAAAACCATTTGTCGCTTATATTCAAACAGCTACAAATCATATGCCATTTACGGTACCTGATAAAAAAGAGGAGTTTATACCAATATTAGAAAATGAAATTACAGAAGAAACTTTACTTAGTGGAGGGTTTAGATCATTAGGACAGTTGAACGGTATTCGTTATTTAGATTTTAATGTAGCTCGTTTTTTAAAAAGAGCAAAAGAATCTGGCTATTATGATAATACCATTTTTGTTTTTTTTGGAGATCATAGAGGTGGTATGAAAAAGTTAGACTTCTTAAAAAATAATGAAAATGATTTAGGTATTCAAAGACATCATGTTCCTTTTTTTATACATGCTCCAAAATATGTAAAATCTAAAGTTTTAGACAAATATGCGAAGTTAGTTGACATATTTCCTACAGCAACTAGTTTAGCCAAAATCGACTACATAAATTACACTCTAGGAAGAGATTTATTAGACAGTACTAATGTAAATACTTGTGCTTTTGTTTATATAGAAAGTAAAGGTGAAAAAGCTGTAGGGTTAATTAAGGGTAATTATTACTATGAAAAGACTAATATTTCTCAAAAAACTGGTTTATACAGCTTAAGTACTGATAATATTAAAGATATTAAAAAGCTACAACCTAGAATTGCACAAAGTATGGATAGCCTTTTATCTGCATATTATCATAGTACTAAGTATTTGTATTTTAATAATAAAAAATTACCCAAATAATTTTTTGTCAACTTTCTTATAAAGTCTAAAATAGAAATTAGCCAGTATTACACCTGTTAAGATACCTAAAGCAATATCGATAGGAAAATGAACTCCTAAATACAATCTACTGTATGCAAATAGTATAGGGAAACATATTATTAAATATATGTATTTATATTTTTCTCTGAATAATAAAATAGTAAAAACAGAGAAAAAAGTTGAGGTAGTTGCATGGCCAGAAATGAAACTAAAACTTTTTGGTCTTATAAATGTTCTTAAGAGATCTTGAATTTCAGGATCATTATTCGGACGTAATCTTGATGTAGTATTCTTAATTAAATTGACGAATTGATCAGAAAAAGCTACTAATAAAATCATAGAAAAAATAATAAAACCTCCTCGTTTCCAACCATTTAATTTTATCACTAAATAAAAGATAAAAATAAACAACGGTGACCAATTAAATTGATTTGTAATTAGCAACCAAAATGAATCCCAGTGTTCATTACCTAAATTATTTAAAAAAACTAAAAGCTCTTTGTCTTTTTGTAAGATTGATTCTAACAAATTATTTGCCGATTTTTAAAATTTCTACTTCAAAGATGATATCTGCTTTTGGAGGAAATGGCCCACCACCTTTTTCACCATAAGCAATATAATAAGGTATAAAAAGACGAGCTTTCTCACCTAATCTAAGTTGAGTCAAGCCTTCTTTAAAACCAGCTATTAGTGGTTTTTTCTTATCATCTAATTGAAAAACAAATGGTTTTCCACCTTTATCAAGAGTAGATTGCAATCGTTGTCCGTTACCTAAAAACAATGTATAATTAATTGTTATAGGCTTATTCATAACAACTTTTTTTCCTGAAGTGTTTTTTAACTTTAAAACTTTTAAACCAGATGAGGATGCAACTACCTTGTCTGCTCCCATTTTTGTATAATTTAATTTTCTTGCTTCTAAAAATTGATCGTATCTAACTTGCTCTGCCTGTTCTAATTGTTTACTTTTTTCCTCTTTGGCTTTATTTGCAATAATTTCACCATCAATAAAAGATTTAGCTGCATCAAAAGATTTAGCTATTTTTCCAAGTCTAATAATTTTAACTGATAAAATAGTATCTAATTTAACTATCGAATCAATAACGTTTAGCCCTTTTACTACTTTACCAAAAATACTATGTTTACCATCTAACCAAGGTGTCGGTTTATGAGTAATAAAAAACTGACTTCCGTTTGTATTTGGACTTCCTGGATTTGCCATAGACAAAACTCCTGCACCATCATGTTTGTATTTTAATACCCCAGAAGAATCTTTTGGGAATTCGTCTGAAAAATCATAACCTGGACCACCACTTCCTGATTCTCCAATGTCACCTGCTTGTATTATAAAATTTGGGACTACTCTGTAAAAACGAAGTCCATCAAAATAGTTTTTACCCTTTAATGAATCAGTCACTTTTGGATGGTTTCCTTCAGCTAAACCAATAAAATTACCAACAGTTAATGGAGTATCTTCTGCATATAATTCTATAATAATATTCCCTTTAGATGTTAGCATTTCTGCATATAGTCCATCACTTAAATCTTTATAACTAGAATTACAAGAGGATATTATTATTAATAAAATAAATAAATATTTAAAATTTCTCATATATTAATTCATTATTTCTAACAACTCAACTTCAAAAATCAATGTAGAAAAAGGTTTAATATTTGGACCCTTTTGTTGTGCTCCATATGCTAATTCTTGGGGGATAAAAAATTTATATTTAGATCCTACATTCATTAACTGAACTCCTTCAGTCCAACCTTTGATTACTTGATTTAAACCAAATACAGCTGGTGATTTCCTATCTACAGAACTATCAAATACTATACCATCAATATTTGTACCATGGTAATGAACCTTAACCTTCGTTGTTGGTCCTGAGGGTTTATTTCCTTTTCCTTCTTTCATAATTAAATACTGTAAACCACTCGCAGTTGTTTTAACTCCTTGTTTGGTTTTATTATCTTTTAGAAATGCAATACCTTCATTTCTAACATCTTTAAAGTTTCCTTCAGCATCTTTTGAAGCTTTATCAAATTGAGCTTTGGTTTTCTGAGTTTGAAGTTTTCTGAAAAAAGTATTTAATACTGAGTTAATATCTTTAGGATTCATTAAAAGGTTCAAAGAGTCCATTCCATTCCTGAATCCTTGCTGATATATATTAACATCAGCTTTGTCCCAATTTGATTTAATTTTAACAGCCATATCTAGACCCAGCGCATAACTTACAGAATCTACTTCATTTTCTAATATTTTCTTTTCTGTTTGTTGGTTGTTGCAAGAAGCTAAAACTGTTAAAACTGTTGCTAATGTTAAAACTTTAATTATCATAATCTTCATATCTTATTTTATATTTATTAATGTTACTGTACTTTTTATTATTTGACTAATTTTAATTTTTCTTCCATCACCGGAAAAACCAAAAGCATGATAAGAAGGAATTACAAATGTAATGGTTTCTCCAACTTTCATCAACTTTATTCCTTTCTGAAGAGCGGAAATAAAATCTTCTTTATCTACTCTATATTTTTTTACTCCTAAAGATTTTTTGTCATAAATTATGTTTCCTTGTAAATCTGATATATCATATTCAAAAATAACTTCATCTCCGTATTTTGGTTTTGGTTGATTAAGCGTAATTTTATTTCTGTAAAAATACCAAAAACCATTTTTAGATAATTCATATTTTTTTATAGAATCTTTAGAAATATAATCCTCAATAATTTTTACCTCCAATTGATTTAAAGCCTTTGATTCTTTAGCTGTTTGATGAAATAAAGTTGTTGAAGGCCTAGGATTAATAGGTCTCCTTGGCTCATTTTTTTCACATCCAAAACTCAATAATAAAAACAAAACTAATCCTTTAATCTTCATAAGAAATTTCTAAATCATTTTTATATTTAGTTATAAGTTTTGTGAATTTAAGAACAGTATCGCTCATACATAAATCAGATTTTCCGCCTGCAGCATTATCATGACCACCACCTTCAAAATGGTTTCTTGAAAATTTATTTACTGAAAAATCACCTTTTGATCTAAAAGATATTTTTATTATTTTTTGTTCTTCATCTTCAATGAAAATTGCAGCAAAAATAATCCCTTTAAGGGATAATGCGTAATTTACTATACCTTCTGTATCTCCTTTTTGAAAATCAAATTGTTTTTTTTCATCGCTAGTAAGAGTAATAAAAGCTGTTTTATTTTCTGGGATAATTTTTAAATTACTTAATGCTTGACCTAGTAGCAATAATCTGTTATAAGAATTAGCATCATAAACATTATTATGAATCTTATCATTCTCAGCTCCTTTATCTATTAAATCTGCAATAATTTTATGGGTTTTACTTGTTGTAGATCTAAAGCGAAAAGATCCTGTATCAGTCATAATACCAGTATATAGACAAGTAGCTATATCTGCATTAATTAAATCTAAATCATTATTTAATTCTATAAATTGATAAACCATTTGACTAGTTGAACATATTTCAACGTCTGAATACATATACTTTACATCTTCTGGTTGTTGATGATGATCGATCATTACAAAATCATTAGTATATTTCTCTAGAGTATTCTGCATATCTGAACCAACTCTATGTAAGGCGTTAAAATCTAATAAAAATATAATATCAGAGTTATTAATTTCTCTTTGTGACTGAGTATTTTGCCAGTCAAAATGATATACTTCATCAGAACCTGGCATCCAATCTAAGAACTGTGGACACTCATTAGGAACAATAACAGTTGCATTATGACCTTTTTTGCTTAAATACTTAGACAAGGCTATAGTAGATCCCATAGCATCACCATCTGGGTTCCTATGACCTACTACAACTATGTTTCTTTTTTTTTCTAAGAAAACTCTTAACTCTTCAAATCCTTTTAAAATCATAAGAGGCAAAGATACAATTTAATAACATTGTTCTAAAAAAAATTAATTTACTTTTGTTAGGAACGTACATAGTATAAAATGAGAAAATCAATAAAACCCTTCGTTATTATCACTATCATTATTGTGATTTATTACTTATTTGCACAGAATATTAAAAAAAATATCAAAAGCGATTTCACTATTGCTTTTGGTTCTTGTAATAATCAAAATTTAGAAAATATTTTATGGAAAAGTGTAAAAAAAAATGAACCAAATTTGTGGATATGGGGAGGTGATAATATTTATTCTGATACTGATAATATGAATAAATTAAAAGAAGATTATGAAAGTTTGAGAAATCAAAAAGGATATTTAGATTTAGTAAAAGATATTCCTGTCATGGCTACTTGGGATGATCATGATTATGGTTTGAATGATGGTGGTAAAGAATTTACTAAAAAAAATGAATCACAAGAAGTATTTTTAGATTTTTTTAATATTAATAAAAATAACCCAAGAAGAAACCAAAAGGGAGTTTATCATTCCGAAATTTTTAAAACAGAAAAAGGGAGTATTAAAGTAATTGTTTTAGATACTAGATATTTTAGAACAGCATTAACAAAATCAATAGACAGTAAGAAAAGATTCACCCCAAATACTTATGGAATTGGAACGATTTTAGGACAAACTCAGTGGAAATGGTTAGGCCAAGAATTAAATAATTCTACTGCAGATTTTAATATAATTTTGAGTAGTATTCAAGTTTTATCTGCTGAACATGGTTTTGAAACATGGGGGAATTTTCCTCATGAAGTTGAAAAACTTAAAAATACTATCCAAAAAAGTAAAGCGACAGGGGTATTATTACTATCGGGAGACAGGCACATTTCTGAATTTTCAAAAACAAAAGTATTCGACCTTCCTTTCCCACTCATTGATTTCACTTCAAGTGGACTAACACATTCCTATGATAACTTCACTTCAGAAACTAATAAACATAGGGTCCAAAATGTAGTTTCTGAAATTAGTTTCGGCATATTAAAATTTGATTTTGATACCAATAAGATTACGATGCAAATGCGAGGTAAAGATGACAAATTATTACAAGAGTTATTTCAGACTTATCCTTAATTTGTTTTTAACATTAAAATATGTATTTTTGCCGAAAATTATAGAATATAATGGCAACAAATAGAACATTTACAATGCTTAAACCAGATGCTGTAGAAAACGGTCATACTGGTGCAATTTTAGAAAAAATAAATACTGCAGGATTTAGAATTGTCGCTTTAAAGAAAACACAAATGACAAAAGCAGATGCTGAATCTTTTTATGCTGTGCATAATGAGCGTCCGTTTTTTGGCGAATTAGTTGAGTTCATGACACGTGGACCGGTTGTAGCTGCAATTTTAGAAAAAGACAATGCTGTAGATGATTTTAGAACTTTAATAGGCGCTACCAATCCAGCTGATGCTGCCGAGGGGACTATTAGAAAATTATATGCTACCTCTATGGGGGAAAATGCTGTTCATGGTTCTGATTCAGACGATAATGCTAATATTGAAGGAAATTTTCATTTTTCTAGAAGAGAACAATTTTAATAAAAAATATTTTAATAAAAAAAACTCATAACTTTAAAGTTATGAGTTTTTTTTATGTGAAAAGTTTTTATTTTTACTTAATTATTGCAACATCTTTTCGGTAAATCTCAACAGTTGAGGCTTTACCACTATAGTCCAAACATTTATATCAACATCAACTTAACAACAATATCTTCTCCAAACTCCTCGTTTATCATTTTAATAATTTTCTCCTTACCATAACCGAGCTCCTCCCTCAAAACAGATGACGATAATTGTATTATTAGAGTTTTATTTTGTAGACGGACTGAATTAGTATAGTTAGCGACTCCTTGACCCATTAATTTATTCCAGGCTTCTTCAATTTTTATTTTTTGCATTCCTTTACTCAAATTATTTTCTTTGATAAAACTCTGCATTAAATCTTTTACCGAAAAGGAGTCGTTTTCTCTTTTAGCCATTATAAGTTAAAAATATGATAAGGTTTATTACTCTGCTTCAAAATATTTTCTGTTCTTTCATGATGGGTATCAGTAATAAATATCTGTCCAAACTCATCATTGTTAACCAGTTCAACAATTTGAGAAACACGATTTTCATCTAATTTATCAAAAATATCATCTAATAATAATATTGGTGTCACTTCTGATTGTTGTCTAATAAATTGAAATTGAGCCAACTTAAGTGCTATTAAATATGATTTTTGTTGACCCTGAGAGCCAAACTTCTTAATTGAATAGTCCCCTATTTCAAAACTTAAATCATCTTTATGAATTCCAGCAGTTGTGTACTGAATAACTTTATCTTTTTCTAAAGAATTTTGCAAAGCTTCTAACATTGAATGATCATGTAATTGACTCTTGTAAATTAAATTGACACTTTCTTTGTCACCCGAGATTACTTCATATTTCTGGTTAAATATAGGAATAAATTCCTCTAAAAAAGATTTTCTAACAGTATAAATTCTTGATCCATAATCAGCTAGTTGCTCATCATAAACTGCTAAATTAAGTGCATCAAATGTTCTATTTGCTGCGAAATATTTCAACAAAGCATTACGTTGACTTAAAACTTTATTGTAAGAAATTAAATCATTTAAATATTTTTTATTTTGTTGAGAAATTACACCGTCTATAAACTTACGTCGTGTATCACTACCCTCTGTGACTAAATCTCTATCTGCTGGAGAAATAATAACCAAAGGCAATTCGCCTATATGCTCAGAAAATTTTTCATAATTCTTTCCATTTCTTTTTAAAACTTTCATTTGACCTCTTTTCAAACTACAAACAATTTTCTCAGGTCTGTTATTTAAAAGATAATCTCCTTCAACCATGAAAAATCCCTCTCCATGCTTAATATTCTGAACTGCAACTGAATTAAAATAGCTCTTAGCAAAAGATAAATAATAAATTGCATCTAAAACATTTGTTTTACCAACACCGTTATTTCCGACAAAACAATTGATTTTATCTTGAAATTCAAAAGTTTTTGATTCAATATTTTTAAAATTAACCAATGAAATTTTTTGTAAATACATAAATAATGATAATATTAAAGAATGTTTCGCAAATTATTGAAAATTTAGCGAATTATACGCTTTTAAAATCCAATTAAAAAAACTATTTTTGTCGCCACTAATTTTTTAAGTAAACATGGGAACATACAAGAAAAAAGGATATAAAACATCAGATAAATTAGATCAACAACAAGTTGATGAATCGCAAAGTACTACTGCAAGTGTGGTTAGTGCGCTAGAGGATACTGCTAGTAAATCTGAACAATGGGTAGAAAAAAATAGTAGGCCTTTATTCATTGGATTGGTCACTATCGTTATTATTT
This sequence comes from uncultured Polaribacter sp., assembly GCA_913047375.1. Lineage (GTDB taxonomy): Bacteria > Bacteroidota > Bacteroidia > Flavobacteriales > Flavobacteriaceae > Polaribacter. Next base: position 38,913 of record CAJWTV010000003.1, on the reverse strand, counting down.
TATTAGGCTTATTAGCTTATAATAAATATATTATAGAGCCTCAAGAATTAGATGCTTCTAACGAATTAGCTTTCCCAAGAAAATATTTTAATAATGCTTCAGTTGCCGGTTCCTCAGTAGATTCTTTACTTGTTTTAGGTTTAGAAGGTGCAGATGGAAAATACGGTTTTGTAGATATTTCTGAAAAATTTAGTGGTACAAAAGCAGGAAATCTAGCAAATTATTATGCAGGTGTTTCCTACTTACAACTAAAAGAATATGATAAAGCTATTGATTATTTAGGTAAATTTAATTCAGATGATGAACTACTAGGTCCTGTTGCTTTAGGAGCTATAGGTGACGCATTTGCAGATATTAATCAACCAAAGCAAGCTCTAGATTATTATCAGCTAGCTGCAAATAAAAGAGATAATGAATTTACTACTCCTTTATTTTTACAGAAAGCAGGATTGACAGCAATGGAATTAAAAGATTTTAAAAAAGCTGAAAGATTTTTTACTAAAATAAAAGAGCAATATTCTAAATCAGAACAAGGTATTAACGCTGATAAATATATCAATGCTGCAAAGTATGCACAATAGTTTACGATAAACTGTTTCAGTAAAAACAGAAATTACTGAACCTGAAAAATTTTAAAATGGCAACAACAAATTTATCTTACTATGATAAAGCAGCTATCCCAAATGCGAAATATTTTCGATTTGGGATTGTTGTTTCTCAATGGAATCCAGAAATTACTAAAAACCTTGAAAAAGGTGTAATAGAAACATTAATTAACTCTGGAGCCACTTTAGATAATATCATTTCTTGGGAAGTTCCTGGAAGTTTTGAACTTGTTTATGGTTGTAAGAAAATGATTGAATCCCAAAAGGTTGATGCGGTAATAGCTATAGGAAATGTGATTCAAGGAGAAACTAAACATTTTGATTTTGTTTGTCAGGGCGTAACTCAAGGAATTGTAGATTTGAATATTAAATATAATATTCCTGTTTTATTTTGTGTTTTAACAGATAATACAAAACAACAATCTATTGATCGATCTGGTGGTAAATTAGGGAACAAAGGAGTTGAATGTGCCGTGGGAGCAATTAAAATGGCGGCATTAAAAAACTTTGACAGAAAAGGTGAAAATATTGGCTTTTAGTAAATAATAAAAAAATCTTCACTTACTTTTGATTTCAATTTTAGAAAATTACTTTTAATTCTGTAAATTTGAAATTCCTTTTATATTATGTGAAAAATTGATTTATTTCAATTAAATCAGAAAACTATGGGATTCTTTAAACGTACAAATAAAAATTTTGACTACAAGCCACGTTATTACAAAGGAGAAGGAAGTCCTTTTAAAATAGAACATAAATTAGACCAATTTAGAAATACAACTGGTACGAACAAAGGAATAAAATCTAAATTCTCTGATGCTATTGGAGAATTGAAAAATCCGGATCAGAAAGTAAATAAAAATCTAATCATTATTATTTGTATTTTAATATTTATCTTTTTATTAATCATCGATTTCGATTTATCAATTTTTCTTAAAAATTAATGTCAAATATTATTCAACTTTTACCAGATCACGTGGCAAACCAAATTGCTGCTGGCGAAGTAGTTCAAAGACCTGCCTCTGTTGTTAAGGAGCTAATGGAAAATTCAATAGATGCTGATGCTAATTCTATAAAATTACTTATTAGAGATGCAGGAAAAACATTAATTCAAGTGATAGATAATGGTAAAGGAATGAGTACATCAGATACTCGTTTATGCTTTGAACGCCATGCAACTTCAAAAATTAGAAAAGCAGAAGATTTATTTAATTTGAATACCAAAGGTTTTCGTGGTGAAGCTTTAGCCTCTATAGCTGCAATTGCTCATGTAGAACTAAAGACTAAACGAAAAAAAGATGAGTTAGGTAATCAAATTAAAATTGAAGGAAGTAGAGTTATTTCTCAAGAGTTTGTCGCTGCAGCTAATGGATCAAGTTTATCAGTAAAAAATTTATTTTATAATATTCCTGCTAGAAGAAATTTTTTAAAATCAGATACTATTGAAACTCGACACATAATTGATGAATTTCAACGTATAGCCTTAGCACATCCGGCTATTTCTTTTTTATTACAACACAATAATAATGAAGTATATAATCTGAGAAGCAGTAATCTAAGAAAAAGGATTGTATCTATTTTTGGTTCTAAAATGAACGAAAAACTAGTTCCTATAAAAGAAAAAACAGATTTAATTTCTATACAAGGATTTATTACTAAACCAGAATTTGCTAAGAAAAAGCGAGGAGAGCAATTTTTTTTTGTGAATGATAGGTTTATTAAAAGTTCATACTTAAATCATGCAGTTGTAAATGCTTTTGATGGCTTATTAGAGTTCTCAAGTCATCCCTCCTATTTCTTGTATTTAAATGTACCACCAAGTAGTATTGATATTAATATTCATCCTACAAAAACAGAGATTAAATTTGACAATGAGAAAGCTCTTTATGCTATTTTAAGAGCGACGATAAAACATAGTTTAGGGCAATATAATGTTGCACCTATATTAGACTTTAACAGAGATGCGAACTTAGATATTCCTTATGATTTTAAAAATAAAAAATCTACATCAACTCCTAAAATTAAAGTAGACCCTGATTTTAATCCATTTAAAGAAGCAGATCAAAAAGAAATTCGATTTCCATACAAAAGACAAGTATCTAGTGAAAACTGGGAATCTTTATATGTTAATATAGAAACGGATTCTAAAGAATCAAAACAAGCTTCTTTATTTGTTGAACAAACATCTAAAGAAAATGGTAAAACTTTACAAATTCAAAGAAAATATTTATTAAGCTCAATAAAATCTGGTGTTGTTTTAATTAGTCAATCATTAGCGCACCAACGTATTTTATATGAAGATTTTCTAGAGAGTATAACTGTAAAAGAGGCAAATAGTCAGCAATTATTATTTCCAATAAATATTCAATTAATTTCATCTGAGATAGAAATTATATATTCAATAAAAACTGAATTAGAAAACGCAGGTTTTTATTTTGGGGAATTCACAAAAACATCTATTACAATAAAAGGAATACCTATATCAGTAACAGAAAGTCAAATAACGGTAATCTTAGAGGAATTAATTCGTGATATTGACCTTGAAATCCCAGATGCAAGTTTTAGTCCATTTGATTTAATGGCTAAATCGTTTTCTAAGACATTAGCTATAAAAACTGGTGTAATTTTGTCTCAAATTGAACAAGAAAATCTTGTAAATGACTTGTTTTCTTGTAAAGAGCCTAGTATATCTCCTTTTGGAAAATCTACCTTTAAAACATTAACTTTAAAAGAAGTTGATTTAATATTCAATAATTAATTTATGGGAAAAATTACAGAAGGAATAAAGCAATTAATTATAATAAATATTATTTTATTTATTGTTCCACAATATTTAAATATAGATTTAACTAATATTCTAGCTTTACATTTTCCTGAAAATGAACATTTTGGTATTTGGCAATATGTAACTAGTATGTTTATGCACGGAAGTTTTAGTCATATACTTTTTAACATGTATGGGCTTTATGCTTTTGGAACTCCTTTAGAGCAAATATGGGGTAAAAATAAATTTCTTTTTTTCTATTTTTCTGCAGGAATTGGGGCAGGACTAATTTATACCCTAGTAAACTACTATCAATTTAATGAAGCTTTAGAAACTTTAGTGAATACAGGCATATCTAAAAGTGAAATTTTAGAATTGATGAATCCGTCTAAAATGTATTCAAATGAAAATTTACAAACAATGAATCAGTTATACAACACTCCTGCTGTTGGCGCTTCTGGAGCTGTATATGGGGTCTTAGTTGCTTTTGGCATATACTTTAAAGATGCTAAATTAGCATTGCTATTTTTCCCAGTTCCAATCGCTGCTAAATATTTTATCCCGATAATGATTTTAGGAGATTTATTTTTTGGAGTGACTAAATATTCGATTGGTAATATTGCTCATTTTGCGCACATAGGCGGGGCAGTTGTAGGATTTATAATTATTTGGTATTGGAAAAAGAAGCAATTTAAAACTTCGTAGCATGAATTTTATAAACTTATTTCAAAAAAAATATAACGAAGCTAATATCATAGAGAAGCTAATTTTTGTAAACATATTGATTTTTATGATTACTGCCTTCTTTGGAGTTTTTCAGGGTTTGTATAATGGAGAAACAAATTTATTAATTGACTGGTTTTCTTTAGAGTCTAATACTGACACCCTTTTCGATAAACCCTGGTCAATTATTTCTTATGGTTTTTTACACGCTAATTTTGTTCATATTTTAATGAATTTAATTGTTTTGTATTATATAGGTACCCTTTTTATTGAATATTTTAATCAAAAACAATTACTTACCTTTTATGTCTTTGGAACTATCTTTGGTGGACTATTATTTGTTTTTAGCCAAAATTATTTTCCTGTATTTAAAGGAGAAGATTCAGTAATAGTTGGTGCCTCCGCTGGTATTTCTGCTATATTCATAGGTATAGCTTCACATATGCCGAACTACCAATTAAAATTTCGATTTATTGGTTTTATAAAACTTTGGCATTTGGCCGGAATTTGGATATTAATTGATGTAGTTGGTTTAATAAGTAATAATGCTGGTGGTCACTTTAGTCATTTAGGTGGTGCTCTTTTTGGACTTCTATACTTAAATAGTTCATCTAAAAAAAATCAAAATATATCTAATTGGTTTTCAACTCTCTATAAAGTTAGAAATAATCCATTAAAAACAGTTTACAAGTCTGGTAAAAAGAAAGAACCAAAAACAACTAATACATCTCTAAATCAAAAACAAATTAATACTATTTTAGATAAAATTAGTAAATCTGGTTATGACACCCTAAGTAAAGTTGAAAAGGATTTTTTATTTAAACAAGGAAAAAGATAATATGAAAAAATTATCCTTTTTAGATAAGGTTCTATATCTGATAAATTCACTACTAGCAATATTGCTTTTATTTTCATATTCATTGCAATATTTATCTCCAAAATCATTTCCTGTATTAGCTGTTTTAAGTTTATTCGTTCCTGTTTTAATTATTTTAAATCTAATATTTTTAATTTATTGGGTTATTAAACTTAAAAAACAATTTTTAATTTCATTTATATTTTTAACGTTAGGTTTATTTTTATCACCTCCTATATTCAAAATATCAGAAAAAAGCTCTTCTTTAAATGACGATTTAAAAGTAATGAGTTATAATGTAAAAACATTTGATCTTTTTAATAATAAAAATAATAAGGACGGATATGATTTCATAGCAGAAATTGATCCAGATATTCTAATAATTCAAGAATTTTATCAATCAAGTAAGATAAGATTAAATTTCCCTTATAAATATATAAAGAAAAAAAATGGAGAATATGGATTAGCTATTTACTCTAAGTATAAGATAATAAATAGTGGTTCTTTAGATTTAAAAAATACTAGTAACAATATAATTTATTGTGATATTTTAAAAGAAAAAGATACAATTAGAATCTATAACCTTCATTTGGAGTCTTTACGAATAAAACCAAATGAAGAAAATTTTGGTGAGAAAAATTCTGAGAAACTTTTAAATAGAATAAGTGCGTCATTTAAAAAGCAGGTATATCAAACTGAATTGTTTTTAGAGCATGAACAAAATTGGAATGGAAAAATAATTATAAGTGGTGATTTCAATAACACTGCTTATTCTTGGGTTTATAAACAGATTTTATCTAATAAAAAAGATGCATTTATATCCGCTGGTAAAGGTTTTGGGAAGACTTATAATTATTTTTTACCAACAAGAATAGATTTCATAATCACTAATAAAAATGCTATTATAAACACCTTTAAAACCTATTCAGTGGATTACTCCGATCATTACCCTATAATGTCAAAAATAAGCTGGTAGATAGCGTGATTTATAAATCATAACACTATTGATATTATCGTTATTCTAACTTTTTCACTTTCTTTAAATGTAAATGATTGATTGGGTTTATACCTAAATTAATAATCTTTTTATTTGAAAATCGAATTACTTCATCATAATATAGAGGTATAACTGGAGAAGACTCCATAAGTAAACTATCCATTTTTTGATATAACTTATATCTTTTATAAGAGTCTATAGTTTCAATTGCTTTATCATATAAAGAATCAAATTTATCATTTTTGTAATGTGTGTAATTAGGCCCATTTGGAGAAAAGTTTCTGCTATGAAAAATAAATAAATAGTTTTCAGCATCTGGATAATCAGCTATCCAACTACCCCTGAAAACACTTAATTGTCCATTTGCCTTACGGTCTCTTAGTGTGGAAGGAGGCATAACATCTATAGCAACTTCTAAACCAATTTTTTGCATTTCTCTCTGAATAAATTCACATAAGTCTAAATACTGACTATTTGTACTTATCGTTATTTTAGGATTATTATTTCCAGAGATTGAGGTGTATTGGTCAATTAATTCTTTCGCTTTTTGAGGTTGATAGGTATAGCCTTTCATATTATTAAAAGAGGGCAAACCTTTTGGTATAAAACCATTTAGTGCGGGTGTTCCAATTCCATTTCTTAAATATAAAACCATTTTCTCTTTATCGAAACCATAATTTAAGGCTTTTCTTAATCTTAATGAATTAGCTTCTTTTTCTTCAGCATCCATGTAAATACCTAAATATTCGGTATTTAAATAAGGACTTGTAACCATATTTATTTGGGATGTGTATTTAGATTGTAATTTTCCTTTTTTTGTAAGTATATCATCTTTATAAGAATTATCTATACTATTTAAAAAATCTAAATTTCCTTGAATAAACTGAAGGAATTCACTTTGTTTATCTGGTAAGAAAGTAATCGCTATTGATTCTAAGTAAGGTAATTTAACACCATATTGATCAAATTCGTAATACTCATTATTCTTTCTAAAAACTAGCTTTATATTTTCTTTCCATAACTTGAATTTAAATGGTCCAGTACCTATTGGGTTAGCTCTAAACTTCTTACCAAAATGATCGATTGCTTCTTTTGGAACTACCGAACAATATTTCATTGTTAATAAACTTAAAAATGGAGGGAATGCTTTTTTAAGCTTTACAATAAAAGTCGTATCATTTTTTGCAACAAAAGAATCAACAAATTCTAAGACCCATTTACCTGGAGATGCAACTTTAGGATTTAATAATCTATTAAAAGAATATTCAAAATCTTTAGCTACAACATTTCTTGTACTATCCTTTCCAAATACTATATGTTTATGAAATTTGACATCACTTCTTAAATGAAATTGATATATTTTTCCATCATTAGAAATAGTCCACTTCTTAGCTATATCTGGCATAACTTCTAATGAATCGTTTAGTTGAACTAATCCATTAAAAATCTGAGTTGTTGCCCAAATGGTTCTTAAATCTTTTGCAAAGGCAGGATCAAGTGTATTGATATTAGAGTGTTCATTATATCTAAAAACTTGAGAATCATTATATTTAGAAACTTCTTTATTACAAGAATAAAAAAACATAAATAAAAATAAAAATAATATACTTCGAAATTCTGAAACCATGTTTTTCATTTACTTTCACTTAATTTATAAATTTACTAAAGCATATTATTAATTAAAATAAAAATTAATTATCAAAATTAATTTATATAGTTGTAGCCTTTCGATTTTAAAAATCATCAATAAAAGTGTAAATTTACATCGCATAAATGTACACTAATGAATGCAGAAAAAAAAGTAGCGTTTTATACTTTAGGATGTAAATTAAACTTTTCAGAAACTTCTACAATAGCCAGAAGTTTTGTGGATGAAGGTTTTAAACGCGTAGGATTTGAAGAAGAAGCAGACATTTATGTAATTAATACCTGTTCTGTTACAGAAAATGCAGATAAACGCTTTAAATCCATAGTAAATAGTGCTTTAAAGAAGAATGAAGATGCGTTTTTAATAGCCGTTGGTTGTTATGCACAATTAAAACCTAAAGAATTAGCAGCCACAAACGGTGTTGATTTAGTCTTAGGAGCCACAGAAAAATTTAACGTAACTAGTTATATAAATGATTTAACTAAAAATAATATTGGGGAGATCCATTCTTGTGAAATATCCGAAGCTGATTTTTATGTGGGATCTTATTCAATTGGAGATAGAACTCGAGCTTTTTTAAAAGTACAAGATGGATGTGACTATAAATGTACATATTGCACAATTCCTCTAGCTAGAGGAATATCTAGGTCTGATACTTTAAAAAACGTTTTAAAAAATGCAAAGGATATATCCAAAAAAGGGATCAAAGAAATTGTTTTAACAGGAGTAAATATTGGAGATTATGGCAAAGGTGAATATGGGAATAAAAAACATGAACATACATTTTTAGAACTTGTAAAAGAATTAGATAAAATTGAAGGAATTCACCGTCTTAGGATTTCTTCCATTGAACCTAATTTACTAAAAGATGAAACGATTACTTTTGTTTCTAATTCAAAAAGTTTCGTTCCTCACTTTCATATTCCATTACAATCTGGTAGCGATGAATTATTAAAAAAAATGAAACGCCGTTATCTTACTAATATTTATATAAATAGAGTTTTTAAAATTAAAGAAACCATGCCAAATGCATGTATCGGAGTTGACGTCATTGTTGGATTTCCTGGAGAAACTGATGCCCTTTTTTTAGAAACTTATAATTTTTTAAATGATTTAGATATTTCTTATTTACATGTATTTACTTATTCTGAGAGACCAAACACTGAAGCAGTAGAATTTGATGGTGTGGTTCAAAAGAAAGTACGAGCAAAACGTAGTAAAATGTTAAGGGGATTATCAGCAAAAAAGAGAAGAGCCTTTTATGACTCACAATTAGGAAATACTTTAACGGTATTATTTGAGAGTGAAAATAAAGAAGGATATATTAATGGTTTTACAGAAAATTATATAAAAGTTAAATCTCCTTGGAATCCTGAATTAATAAACACCTTACACAAGGTTACCCTGACAGATATTGATAATGACGGATTAGTTCGTTTTGAATTTGTTTAAATATAAAATTATGAATTGTATTCATTAAATTTTAACTTGAAAGAGTACTAATAATTTTGTAATTTTATAATTATTAAATGATTGATCATATGCAAAGAGCACCTCACTTTCTATATTATATTGTTATTATTTTTATAACATTCCTTTTAGTTAATTCTTTTCAAAAAAGAGAAATTAAAAAGCCCAAAAATACAAGTGAAAAATATGAAATACAAGCATTAAAACTTCCTAATGATTTAAATCTTGCCGGGGAAAGGGTTCCTTTAGAAAATGATGATGTAAGAGAGAGAATGGATAGAGAACTACTCGTAAATACTTATTGGCAATCTAATGGCTTATTATTATTAAAAAGAACAAATAAGTACTTCCCTATACTGGAACCTTTATTGAAAAAATACGGAATACCAGATGATTTTAAATACCTAGCAGTTGCAGAAAGTGGTTTAATTGACGAAACCTCTTCTGCAGGAGCAGCAGGAATATGGCATTTTATGAAAAAAACTGGTAAAGAATATGGTTTAGAAATTAATAAAAATGTTGATGAAAGGTATCATATTGAGAAATCAACAAAAGTTGCTGCTGAATATTTAAAAAAATCAAAAGCTCGCTTAGGCTCTTGGACATTGGCTGCTGCTGCATATAATGCAGGGAATTATGGAGTAGCCAAACAATTAAAAAATCAAGAAGTTTCTAATTATTATGATGCACTATTACCAGATGAAACAGAAAGATATGTTTTTAGGATAATCGCTTTAAAAGAAGTTTTGACTAATCCAGAGAGTTATGGTTTTAAATTTGAAAAAGAAGATCTATACACATTACGAAAAACAAAAAAAATAATTGTAGATTCTACAATTACCAATATCGCTTTATTTGCTAAGAAATTTGGAATCAATTATAAAGAACTGAAAACTCATAATCCGTGGTTAAGAGAAAACAAACTAAATAATAAGTCAAAAAAAATATATGAGATTAAAATTCCTGTTGAATAAAGAGCATAAAAAATCCCGCAAATTGCAGGATTTTTCATTAAAAATTAAATAAGTATATATTAAATTACTTTTACATTTACTGCGTTTAATCCTTTTCTACCATCTTGTAAGTCAAATTCAACTTCGTCATTCTCACGAATTTCGTCGATTAAACCTGAAACATGTACAAAATGTTCTTTTTCTGATCCTTCTTCTGTTATAAATCCAAATCCTTTAGATTCATTGAAAAATTTTACGGTTCCTTTACTCATTTTAAAAAAATTATTGTGCTGTTAATTTAATTACTAACAACATTTTATGAAATGCAAATATAATATCATTAAATTAAAAAACACACATTTTAATAAAAAAAACAGAAATCACTATTAGCTACTAATAAACAACAACTTAGAGGTATTAAATTCATTTAGAATCTCTTCAAAAACATTTTTTACTGGTAGTATTTCATCAATAATTCCTGCAATTTGTCCAATTTCTAGCTCACCTTCAAATAAATCTCCTTCAAACATCCCTTTTTTTGCTCTACCCCTTCCTAATAATTTCTTAAGTTCTTCTTTAGAAGGCTTTTTTTGATATAAATCCTGGATTTGATTATAAAATTCATTTTTAATTAATCTAACAGGTGCTAACTGTTTTAATGTTAACTCTGTGCCTCCGTCTTTAACTTTTAAAATTGATTCTTTAAATTTTTGATGAGCAGAGGATTCTATTGTTGCAGCAAACCTACTTCCGATTTGAACACCATCAGCACCTAAAACCATAGCAGCTAACATTCCTTTACCAGAGGCAATACCACCTGCAGAAATTACAGGAATTGTTATTGCTTTTTTCACCATTGGAATCAAGGTAAAACTAGTAGACTCTTCTCTTCCATTATGACCACCAGCTTCAAAACCTTCACATACGATGGCATCTACTCCTTCGTTTTGAGCTTTTAAAGCAAACTTAACAGAGCTTACTACATGTACAACTATAATTCCTTTTTCTTTTAAAAATGAGGTCCATGTTTTAGGGTTTCCTGCAGAAGTAAAAACTATTTTTACACCTTCCTCAACTATAATATCTATTATTTTTTCAATATCTGGGTATAGCATTGGCACATTTACACCAAAAGGTTTTTGAGTTGCTTTTTTGCATTTTTGAATATGCTCTCGCAGTACTTCTGGGTACATTGAACCAGCACCTATTAAACCTAATCCTCCAGAGTTAGATACTGCTGAAGCTAATTTCCAGCCTGAAACCCAAATCATACCCCCCTGAATTATAGGGTATTCTATTTTAAAAAGCTGAGTAATTTTATTTATCATAAAGCTAAATTATGAAATAACTCCGGAACCTAATAATTCATCTCCAGAGTACCAAGCAACAAACTGTCCTTCTTGAATAGCAGATTGTTTGTTTTTAAAAGAAACATATAAACCACTTTCAAACCTATATAATGTAGCTATTTCTAGGTCTTGTCTATATCTAATCCTTGCTTGTACTTTCATATTTTCTCCAGGCCTTAAGGTTAAATCTGGACGAACCCAATGGATTTCGTCGTTAGAAACAAATAATACTTTTCTATATAGACCTGAATGATTTTTTCCCTCCCCTGTGTATATTATATTCTGTGAAACATCGGTATCTATGACATAAAGCGCTTCTTTTGTACCACCAATATTTAATCCTTTACGTTGTCCTTTTGTAAAATAGTGAGCTCCTTGGTGCATACCAACTATTTTTCCGTCAGTTTTCTTATAAGAAAATTTAGAAGAAAAATAATGTAATTCTGCCTCTTTACTTTCAAACTTTGGAATTTGCTTAATATATTCTGAATAATTAGATGGTATTGTTACAACTACGCCTTGTTTAGGATCTAATTTTTGTTGTAAAAATTCAGGTAAACGTACTTTACCGATAAAACACAACCCTTGAGAGTCTTTCTTCTCTGCTGTAATTAAACCGGCTCTTTTCGCAATTTCTCTTACTTCTGGCTTTGTTAGTTCGCCAATAGGAAATAATGCTTTTGTTAACTGCTGTTGAGATAATTGGCATAAAAAATAAGATTGATCTTTATTTATATCTTTTCCAGCTAGAAGCTTAAAAATATAATTTCCATTAATAACTTCTTCGTCTTTTCTACAATAATGACCCGTTGCGACGTAATCTGCTCCTAATTTTAGGGCAATATCCATAAAAACATCAAACTTTATCTCCCTATTACAAAGTATATCTGGATTTGGAGTTCTTCCTTTTCCATATTCAGCAAACATATAATCTACTATACGATCTTTATATTGTTCGCTTAAATCTACAACCTGAAAAGGAATACCTAGTTTTTCCGCCACGATCATTGCATCATTACTATCTTCTAACCATGGACATTCATTTGAAATAGTGACAGAATCATCATGCCAATTTTTCATAAAAAGGCCAATAACTTCGTAACCTAACTCTTTAAGAAGATAAGCTGTAACGCTACTATCTACTCCACCAGAAAGACCAACAACTACTCTTTTCATTATTTATTTTTGAAGGTGTAAATATATAAAGAACTATCTACTTTAAAAGAATGAATTTTTTAACTTTTATTGAATAAATTATAATGTAATACTTATTTTTGTAGTTAACAACAGAATTTAAAGATGAGACTAACAAAATTGAATGCTATCTCCCCTATTGATGGCCGTTACAGAAATAAAGTAGCGAATTTAGCAGACTACTTCTCGGAAGAAGCTTTAATTAAATATCGAGTTAGAGTAGAGATTGAGTATTTCATTGCATTGTGCGAAATTCCGTTACCTCAATTAGTAGATTTCGATACGTCTCTTTTTAATGAATTGCGTAAAATTTATATAGATTTTACATCCCTTGACGCTCAAAAGGTTAAGGATATTGAAAAAATAACTAATCATGACGTAAAAGCTGTCGAATATTTTATAAAAGAAAAATTTGATCGCCTTAATTTACAAAAATTTAAAGAGTTTATTCATTTTGGCCTGACCTCTCAAGACATTAATAATACAGCTATTCCTTTATCTGTCAAGGAAGCAATGAATGATATATATATACCTAATTATTTAGAAGTTTTAGAAAAACTACAAGAATTAGTAATCGAATGGAAGGATATTTCTATGCTCGCTAGAACCCATGGTCAGCCAGCTTCTCCAACTAGACTTGGAAAAGAAATAGATGTTTTTGTTGTTAGGTTAAGAGAACAATTTAAATTTTTAGATAGTATCACTTATGCTGCAAAATTTGGTGGTGCAACTGGTAATTTTAATGCTCATAAAGTAGCCTATAAAAATATTGATTGGAAAAAGTTTGGAAATACATTTGTAAAGGAAAAACTTGGATTATATCATTCTTTTCCGACAACACAAATTGAACATTATGATCATTTAGCTGCTTTATTTGATGCTTTAAAACGTATTAATACAATTATTTTAGATTTAGATAGAGATTTTTGGACATATGTTTCTATGGATTATTTTAAACAAAAAATTAAAGCGGGTGAAGTTGGTTCATCTGCTATGCCTCACAAGGTAAATCCTATTGATTTTGAAAATTCTGAAGGTAATTTGGGTATTGCAAATTCTATTTTTGAGCATTTTTCCGCAAAATTACCTATTTCTCGATTACAAAGAGATTTAACTGATAGTACTGTTTTAAGAAATATAGGTGTTCCGTTTGGTCATACTATTATTGCGTTTACATCCACTTTAAAAGGTTTAAATAAATTATTATTAAACAAAGACAAGTTTGCGCAAGACCTAGAGAATAATTGGGCTGTTGTAGCAGAAGCAATTCAAACTATATTAAGAAGAGAAGCGTATCCTAACCCATACGAAGCATTAAAAGGATTGACAAGAACAAACGAAACAATTAATAAGGAATCAATCGCTACTTTTATTGATACTCTTGACGTTTCGTTAGAAATTAAAGAAGAATTAAAGGTAATTACGCCAGCAAATTATACAGGAATTTAATGAAATACATATTTAGTCTCCTAGTTTTTTTTATATTATTTTCATCATGTTCTTCAGAAATTAAAGATAATTCAGATCAATTTAAAACTGGCCTGTTTGAAATTCCTTCTGGAAAAGGATTTGTTAAAGAAACTATTATTAGAACAGATAGTCTTCAAATTAGCAAACATGGCAACGAAATAGATACATTATCTATAAATTGGAAAAATAATTTTTTCTATACTTTACGATATATAAATCCTAAGAACGATTTACAAAAAGATCCTATGTTTGTTCAAATTAATAAGATTAAAAAAGGCTCATATGATTTTACTGTAAAAATTGGGTTTTCTAAGTTTTCAAAAAAAGGAACTATTTATAAAATAAAATAGAATGGAAATATTTTTACAAGTAGATACTTGGATTGCTCTTTTAACATTAACTTTTTTAGAGATTGTTTTAGGTATAGATAATATCATATTTATATCTATCGCAGCAAATAAATTACCTAAAGAAAAAAGAAAAAAAGCAACTAATATCGGCCTTGTACTAGCTATGTTATTAAGGATTATTCTTTTGTTTGGAATTTCTTTTTTAATCGCGATGAAAGCGCCTATTTGGACAATTAACCTGAGTTGGATTCAAGTTGGATTCACAGGTCAAAGCTTAATACTATTTGGAGGTGGTATATTCCTTTTATATAAGAGTACTCAAGAAATTCATCATAAAGTAGAGGGGAAAAAAGAAGATATGACTAGTGAAATTCCAAAAAAAGCATACACTCTTAAACAGGCAATAATTCAAATTTCATTAATAAATATTGTATTTTCTTTTGACTCTATATTAACTGCTGTAGGAATGACTAATGGTGTTAATGGTGCAATGATTATTATGATTTTTTCTGTTATTTTATCAATGGGTATTATGCTATTGTTTGCCAACCCTGTAGGGGATTTTGTAAGTAATCACCCAACTATACAAATGCTGGGTTTAGCTTTTTTAATATTAATTGGCTTTATGTTAATAGCGGAAGGAGCTCATCTATCTCATGCAAATATTTTTGGGCAGTCGGTGGGTATAATACCGAAAGGATATTTATATTTTGCAATTGCTTTTTCTTTAGGGGTAGAAATGTTGAATATGAGAATTAGGAGGAAAAAATAACTTGGAATTAAATAAAAATTTTAGATTAAAGTATGATGCTATTTTTAACCAAGGTAGAAATATTGTGTTAGGAGTTAATTTCACTATTTAACAATACTATTAAATAATTGTACAAAAAGCATTACTTTATTGTAATGCTTTTTTTACTTTTGCTCAGAAATCATATTGTGGTGTTTTATATCTTTTAAAGATGATAAAAATGCTCACTATCAAAAGCATTTATGTCTAAGTTACCTAATGATTACCAATTTATTGACTTGTCAGATTATGGTAGACCAATTGCCAGAATTATAGCAAAGTCGCTAAAGCATTCAAAGTTTACACCCGTAGATGTTACTATAGCATTTATTATTTCTGGTCTACTCGGAGTGTATTGCATAGTTGAAGGTTACTATTGGGCAGCAGCGTTTTTTCTAATTCTAAAATCTATTTTAGATGCAGCAGATGGTGAATTGGCCAGAATAAAAAAAACACCATCATATACCGGTCGTTACTTAGATTCAGTATCAGATATTATTCTAAACTTTATTATATTTATAACTTTGTGGCAACTAACTGAAGTGAGTATTCAATTGACTTTACTAGCATTTTTTGGAATTCAATTACAAGGAACTTTATATAATTATTATTATGTGATTTTAAGAAACAGATTTGGGGGAGATACAACAAGCAGAGTGTTTGAATACGATACACCTATCGCCTTAAAGGGAGAAAAACAAAAAAACGTAAACATTCTTTTCTTCCTATATAAAATATTATATGGCCTTTTTGATAGAATCATTTATGCTCTTGATAGAAATGCTTCAAAAGGTAGACCATTTCCTAATTGGTTAATGACATTAATTTCTACTTTTGGCTTAGGCTTTCAACTTCTTATAATAAGTATCCTTTTAGTGATGGACTTAAAAAATTTTATAATTCCTTTTTTTGTAGGGTATTCTGTATTAATTTTTGTCTTTATTTTTATTCGAAAAGTATTTTATTAATATACATGATCAGTACTTTTCAATCTACTTAGAACTATTAAGGAAGCCACAAAAAACAATCCTAAAGATAATACGCTCCATTGCATAGAATCTGTTAAATATATTAAAAATCCAAATACAAAAGTTCCTAAGACAATCGAAATTTTTTCGGTAACACCATAAAAACTAAAATATGTTGTACTATCCTCAGTATTAGGTAATAGTTTAGAATAGGTAGATCGAGTTAAAGACTGTATTGCTCCTAAAACCAAGCCTAATAGACCACCTAAAGCATAAAAATAATTTTCTACACCTGGAAGGTCTTTTTCTAACATAAAAGCAGCTAAACAAACTATAATCCAGATAAATAACGTGATTTTTATAGCCTTAAAATTGCCATATCTCTTAGAGATTTTAGCAAAAATATAAGCTCCAAAAATTGCTATAAATTGAATTAATAAGACGGTAACAATTAAACTGGTAGTTCCTAAACCTAATTCTGAAGAACCAAAAATAGTTGCTAATAGAATTATAGTTTGTACCCCTACACTAAGTAAAAAGTATGCAATTAGAAAGTTTTTTAATGTTGGATAATGCTTTAACTCAAGCCAAACTTTTTTCAACTCTTTAAAACCTTTCCAAATGAAATCTTTTTCTGGTTTTCTATTATGAATATTATTAGGTAATTTTTTAAAAGTTACTTGTGCAAAACCTATCCACCAAATACCTACCAATATAAAAGAAATTCTCATTGCTTTTAAAGTAGCTATATTTTTAGTGGTTTCTAGTGCCGATTCAATATCTGCTTCACTCCCATTTAAAAGAATTGTATTAGAAATGCTCAAATCAAAACCAAACATTTCTGGAGCTAAAATCATTCCTAAACAAAAAATCAATAATATAATAGAACCTGCATAACCGTACATAAAACCTTTGGCACTTATAGCGTCTTGATCTTCTGGGTGAGCAACCTCAGGTAAATAAGAGTTATAAAAAACAAGACTTGCCCAAAATCCAATACTTGCAAAAATTACACAAACAATACCTATCCAGGTAGTATTTAAATCTTCGAAAAAATACATTGACATTACAGATATACCTCCTAGCCAACAAAAAAACTTCATGAATTGTAGTTTGTTTCCTTTATAATCTGCGATAGCAGACAAAATTGGAGACAAAATTGCTACTACTAAAAAAGAGAATGAAAGAGCATAACTATATAAAGTAGCTGGAGAGTCCCATTCCATCCCTAAAAAAATGACAGTTTTACCATCCGTAATGGCACTATAAAACAATGGAAAAACAGCAGTAGTAATTACTAGAGAGTAAGCAGAGTTAGCCCAATCATAAAATACCCATGCTTTTATTAACTTTTTATCTCCAATTTTTAACATAATTTTTATTTTTATTAACAGCAGACAATATACTAAAAGTTTTTTTTTCTATTAAGCTAGTAAAACTTAAGATCACAAATAGATAAATACTAAAATAGTAAGTAATTATTTAAATTTTTAAATTAATTTTGTTGTAAATGTTTTACGTTTTATAAATCAAATCGTTAATGAGCGTAAATACTAAAGCTAAAGTTTTAAAGCCAAGCATACAAATTCCTAAACTAGTTTTAGTTTTTGCTAGATTATTACAATTTATTTCACATAAATTAGTAGTTATATTTGCTTCAAAATTATTTGTAACTCCTATTAATTTTAAAACTCCAAAAAGAGAAATCGCTATGGATGAAAGCTCACAAAAGAGATTTTTATTCATTCCTGAGATCAATAAAAACATTCACATCTTAAGTTATGGGTTCTCGGATAAAAAAGTGCTTTTAGCCCATGGCTGGTCCGGAAGAAGAACTCA
The DNA here is from genome assembly GCA_913047375.1 of uncultured Polaribacter sp. Taxonomy (GTDB): domain Bacteria; phylum Bacteroidota; class Bacteroidia; order Flavobacteriales; family Flavobacteriaceae; genus Polaribacter. The sequence goes on along the minus strand of CAJWTV010000003.1, from coordinate 20,940 downwards.
GCTATTTATGATTGCCAATAAATTATTAGAAAAAGGTTTTATGGTAGTTTCTTTTGATGCTCCAGCACACGGTAAATCTTCAGGAAGAACTACTAATATGATAGAATATATTAAAACTATTACTGCTATTAATAAAGAATTTGGACCATTTGAAAGTGCTATCGGTCATTCTTTTGGTGGTATGGCAATTGTTAACACTAATGCTAATAAAGAAATGTTTAAAACTATAGTCACTATTGGTGCTGGAGATAAAATTGAAGATATAATATCTAATTTTATAAGAGATTTGGGTTTAAAAAGAATTATTTCTAAAAAACTAATACAATATCTTCAAAAAAAATGGCAGATTAATATCTCTAATTTTGCATTACACAAAATAGTAAAGAAAAATAAAACACCTACATTAGTAGTTCATGACGAAAAAGATAATGATGTAGATGTAAGCTGTGCATATAATATTAAGGAAAATTTAATAAATGGAAGTATATTAATTTCAAATGGCTTAGGTCATACTAGAATCTTAAGAGATCAAAATATTATTAATAAAACTATAAACTTTATCGAAAGTAATTCAAAATAAAAAATAATGAAAAATATTGTTGGTATTATAACTATCCTTTTTTTTATTAGTTGTTCAACTAATGCGCAAAAGAAGCAAGCTGAAAAAATATACCCTGTAAACAAAACTAATACTGAATGGAAGAAAAAATTAAGTAAAATACAATATTATGTTCTTCGAGAATCTGGAACTGAAAAAGCATATTCTAGTCCATTAAATAAGATCTCTAAAAAAGGAGTTTATGTTTGTGCAGCATGTAACTCAAAATTATATAGATCTGAAAATAAATTTGATTCTGGTTCTGGTTGGCCTTCATTTGATAGAGCTATAAAGGAGAATGTAGAATTAGATGTTGATTATAAAATTGGCTATGCAAGAACAGAGCTAAAATGTTATACCTGCGGGAGTCATCTGGGACATTCTTTTGATGATGGCCCAAGAAAAACAACAGGTAAAAGACATTGTATAAATGGAGCTGCTTTGTTATTTATCCCTAATGAATAAAATTTTAATTTTATAAAATAATTACTTACTATTATAGCCGACTAAGCTTTTATAAGCGAAGAGTAATTTTTATATTTGTAACCCAAAAAAGAATTCAAATTATGTTTAATAATTTAAGTGATAAACTAGATAAAGCCCTTCACACCCTAAAAGGTCACGGAAAAATTACAGAAGTTAACGTAGCCGAAACATTAAAAGAAGTTAGAAGAGCACTATTAGACGCAGATGTTAACTTTAAAATTGCTAAAGAATTCACTAAAAGAGTTCAAGAAAAAGCACTAGGTCAAGATGTTTTAACTACGCTAAACCCGGGTCAATTAATGGTAAAGTTAGTCAAAGACGAGCTTGCCGAATTGATGGGCGGAGAAACAGTTGGTATCAATTTGGGTGGATCTCCTACAATAATTTTAATGTCTGGTTTACAAGGGTCTGGAAAAACTACTTTTTCAGGAAAATTAGCTAATTATTTAAAAACTAAAAAATCGAAGGATGTTTTGTTGGTGGGTTGCGATGTTTATAGACCTGCAGCTATTAATCAATTACAAGTTGTTGGTGAACAAATTGGTGTTGAAGTATATGCAGAAATAGGTAATAATAATCCCGTTGAAATTTCTAAGAATGCAATTAAACATGCAAAAAATAATAGTAAAAATGTAGTCATCATTGATACTGCCGGACGTTTAGCAGTAGATCAAGAAATGATGACTGAAATTTCTAATATTCATAAAGCTATCAATCCGCAAGAAACGTTGTTTGTAGTGGATGCTATGACGGGACAAGATGCCGTAAACACTGCAAAAGCATTTAACGATATATTAAATTTTGATGGAGTAATTCTAACAAAACTAGATGGTGATACTCGTGGTGGTGCAGCTTTAACTATTAAATCTGTTGTTAACAAACCAATTAAATTTATTGGTACAGGAGAAAAAATGGATGCTATCGATATTTTCTATCCAGAAAGGATGGCAGATCGTATTTTAGGGATGGGGGATGTTGTTTCTTTGGTTGAAAGAGCTCAAGAACAATATGATGAAGAGGAAGCTAGGAGAATTCAGAAAAAAATAGCTAAAAACCAATTTGGTTTTGATGACTTTTTAAGTCAAATCCAACAAATCAAAAAAATGGGGAGTATGAAGGATTTAGTTGGAATGATTCCAGGCGCTGGTAAAGCTATGAAAGATGTTGATATAGACGATGATGCATTTAAAGGAGTAGAAGCTATCATTCACTCTATGACTCCTTTAGAAAGAACTATACCGTCTACAATTAACGTAAGTAGGAAAAAAAGAATTGCAAAAGGAGCTGGAACTAGTATAACAGAAGTGAATCAGTTAATGAAACAGTTCGATCAAATGAGTAAAATGATGAAAATGATGCAAGGTGGTGGTGGAAAAAAGATGATGCAAATGATGAAAGGAATGAAATAAAAATAATTTATATCAATTTAGAATTACAATACAATAAATAATTATAAATAAATGATTTTATTAGACGGAAAAAAAACTGCAGCAGATATTAAAGAAGAAATTGCTCTAGAAGTTAGAGAACTAAAAAATAGAGGAAGAAAAACACCTCATCTAGCAGCAATAATTGTTGGAAGTAATGGAGCTAGTATAACATATGTTAATGCAAAAGTAAAAGCTTGTGAACGTGTCGGTTTTGAATCAACTCTAATTAGATTAACTGAAAATACAACAGAAGAAGATTTATTAAATGAAATAGCTATATTAAATGTTGATAAAGATATAGACGGTTTTATAGTTCAGTTACCATTACCTGAACATATAGATGAACAAAAAATATTAATGGCTGTAGCCCCTAACAAAGATGTAGATGGGTTTCACCCAACAAATGTTGGGAAAATGGCATTAAATTTACCAACATTTATTTCTGCAACTCCTTTTGGAATATTAGAACTACTTGATCGATATAATGTTCAAACTTCTGGAAAGCATGTAGTTGTTCTTGGTAGAAGCCATATTGTCGGTAGTCCAATGAGTATTTTACTATCACAAAAAAGAAAAATTGGGAATGCTACCGTTACGATGTGTCATAGTAGAAGTAAAAATCTGAAAAAACTTACACTTCAAGCAGATATAATTATTGCTGCAATTGGAATTCCAGAATTTTTAAAATCAGATATGGTTAAAGATAATGTTACAGTAATTGATGTTGGTATTACTAGAGTTGGAGATTCTTCTAAAAAAAGTGGTTATCGATTATTAGGAGATGTTGATTTTGACGAAGTTTCTAAAAAAGCCAATTTTATTACTCCAGTTCCTGGTGGAGTCGGACCCATGACTATTGCTATGTTACTAAAAAACACATTACTAGCTTGTGAAAGATCTAATAAATAATCTTTAAAATCATTTTTTCTATATTGTAATAAATTAATATAATAATTTGAACGACTTTTTCCTTAAAGAAAATACAGACTTTATTCCATTCACTTCTCAGCATTTATGGGTAGTGATGTTTGTAATTAGTTTTGGTATTATATTAATATTATGGACAAAAAAACAAAAGGAGTTAACTAAAATTAGAATTGGAAATATATTTGCTCTTTCAATTTCTATCACAATTATTTTTGGAATATTTTTAAAAATATATAAAGGTGATTTTAATTATCAAGAAGACTTACCTCTTCATCTTTGCAGTTTTTTAGGGATAATTATACCTTTACTCTCGTTCACAAGAAAGTTTTTATATTATGAAATTTTCTTATTTCTAATCTTTGCCGGTACTTTGCAATCATTAATTACTCCTGATGAATATAATTATTTAAATTTCCCTTTTTTTAGATATTGGTTTGTTCATGCAGGATTAGTTATTTTCATGTTATTTGCGACCTTTATATATAAAATGAGACCTTCTCTAAAAAGTGTAGGAAAATCATTTTTAGGAATGCAGGTATACATGGTTTTAATGTTTGTACTAAATTATTTTCTAGGCTCTAACTATTTTTATACAAATAGAAAACCTGATGCAGCTACTTTATTAGATCTATTCGGAGATTGGCCTCAATATGTCTTTGTTGTTGAACTTATAGTAATTCCACTATTCTTATTGATCTATTTACCCTTTTTTCTATCTAGGGAAAAAAATTAGTCATCTTCTCTATTCACAAAATCAATCGAGAAGGCTGGTAAACAAATTGCTAAATACTCACATTTTTCATCAAAAGGGTTTGAATATTGAACTCGAGTATTTTTTTTAATTTTAATTGATTCCCCAGCTTTTAAAACTATCCTTTCTTTGTTAATAATAAATTGTTTTTTACCTGTTATTATATAAGTATATTCGTCGAATTCTGGAGTTTGAAAAGGTTCTTTCCAACCTGGTGGAGCAGTCATGTGAGCAATACTAACATCATTATTATCATTAGTAGATTTTCCAAAATGTTCTTCAATAATTTTACCATCATCTGTTGGTACAATAAATGGAGATTTTTGTACAAGATATTTTTTCATACTAAATTTAATTATGAAAGGGTTATTTTAATTAAACCAAACTACAAAAGATTTCATTTTGGCTAAATCTGGTATTTGATCTAAAGTTACTTTTTCTACACTAAACTCCTTTAACCCTAATTCCTCTTTATCAATTGCTATAGTAGCGTTTAAATCATTAATAAATAAAGTCGCAGAAGAGAATGATGTTTCTACTTTACTAATATTTGTATTTAATCTTATTTCAGAAAAGTTGGAGTTAAGAGAAAGTCCGTTTTCAGAAGAATATCTAGAATCTAATACCTCGATACTTTTAATAGTAGAAGTTGAATCTAATTGTTCTTTTGGTATTATAGTAAGTAAATGGTTACCTCCTTTTTCAAAAATCAAATATTCATCGTCGTCTTGTAAATAATTATAACCCGTTGCTCCTTCACTTAAATTTTTTACAATCGAATCTTTAAAAAATAATTTTTCTAAATCATTAATAGTAGTATTTGTCGTTATATGACCAACTTTACCTTTAGCTATATCAAATTTACTATTACTACAGCTTGATAATATTAAGGAAATAATTATTAATATTAATGGAAATGTTTTGTGAATCATATTTTTCTATTTAAATTTTAAACGTAAAATAGCTTAAGATGTTATTTATTTTATAAAAATAATCAAACTTTCATTCTTAGACTTAAAAAAATTAGTTTGTTTTAGTATTTATTTGGGCTAACTTTTCGGATAGATCTAACTAAATAGAGGCCATATCCAATAGTTATTATTTTAAATATACCTTTCTCTTACTATGTTTAAATGATGCATTTGATGTCCTGAAAACAAATATCCTAAGGCTCTTACAGATATTTCGTTTTCAGATGCGATTCCTGATCTTAATAATACTTCATCTGAAAAACTTGTGAATAATTGAATAGTACTTTTTCTTAGAGTAGACATTTCATCTAATAAATCAAAATAATTTAATTGATTAGCATTACCATTAACAACAAAAAGATCATGGTCAAAACCTGGTAAAGAAGATTTGTCATTTCTAGCAAAGCAGAGCGCTCTATAACAAAAAATTCTCTCTGTATCTATAATGTGTTGAATTAATTCTTTTAATGTCCATTTATCATTTGCGTAGGCATAATCTTGTTTGTCTATCGAAATATTTCTTAGTATGGTATCAAAATCTATTTGAGATCTCTCTAAACATTCAATAATTGACGAATTCTGAACTGGAATCAATTGAATGTATTGGTCAAAATAAGGTGAGTATTCATTTTTCTGTAACATTCCCAATCTTTTATGTAAATTTGTTTAGCAAATTTAATCAATTTTTATGACCAAATTATTCATCAATATAAAAGAACTTATTCAGGTTAGAGATGTAACAATTAAAAAAGTCTCTGGAAAAGAAATGAATAATTTACCAACAATCAAAAATGCTTTTTTATTAATAGATAATGAATTAATTAAAAGTTTTGGCACTATGGAGGAACTTCAAGATTTTGATGTAGATCAAACTATTGATTGTACCGATAAAATGATACTACCCTCATGGTGTGATTCTCATACTCATATTGTTTATGCTGGAAATAGAGAGCAAGAGTTTATCGATAGAATTAATGGCCTATCCTATGAAGAAATTGCAGAAAACGGTGGAGGAATTTTAAATTCAGCAAAAAAACTACAAGAAACTTCTGAAGATGATTTATATAAACAATCTTTAAAAAGAGTAAAAGAAGTAATTAATTTAGGTACTGGTGCTCTTGAAATAAAATCTGGCTATGGATTAACAATTGATTCTGAACTAAAAATGCTGAGAGTTATAAATCGATTAAAGAAAAATCTACCCATACCTATAAGAGCTACATTCTTAGGAGCACACGCTATTCCAAATGAATTTAAAAAAGATAAAGATGGGTATTTAGATTTAATTATAAATCAAATGCTACCTAGAATATCAGAAGATCGTTTAGCTGATTTTATTGATGTATTTTGTGAAATTGGGTACTTTAACTTGAAAGATACTCAACGAATTTTAGCGGCTGGAAAGAAATATGGTCTCATATCAAAGGTTCACGTAAATCAATTTAATTCTATTGGAGGTGTAAAGGTTTCAGTAAATAATGATGCATTAACTGTTGACCACTTAGAAGTATTAACAGATGATGATCTAAAATCTTTAAAAAACTCTAAAACGATGCCTGTTGCTTTACCTACTTGTTCTTATTTTTTAAGTATACCTTATACTCCTGCAAGAAAAATTATTGACTCTGATTTACCATTGGCAATAGCAACAGATTACAATCCTGGGTCTTCCCCATCTGGTAATATGAACTTTGTAGTTGCTACTGCGTGTATAAAAATGAAAATGACACCCGAAGAAGCTATTAATGCAGCAACTATAAACGGTGCATTTGCAATGAACTTATCTAATGAGGTAGGCAGTATTAGTATTGGAAAATTAGCAAACTTTTTTATTACTAAAGAAATTCCTTCTTATGGATTTATACCTTATAATTTTGGAGATAGTGTAATTGATACTGTTTATTTAAATGGACAAGAAACAGGTAATTAGAACACTTTTTTACGCCTTTAATATAAAATAAATGTTTATTAAAAATCTACGCTATTTGAAATTTCTTCTTAAATCAAGAAACCAACATGGTGTTCATTCGCCCTTTATCTATGATTTAATAACAAAATGCTTGTACAAAAAAACTAATAAAAAATATCTAAATTATTATAAAGAAACTAAAAAAAAAATTGAAGATGGATTTATAAATAATGAAATAACAACTAAGAAAGCAGAAATTCTAATTCTATTATCACAGTATTTTAAACCAAAAAATATTTTAGAGATAGGAAAATCATTAGGATTCGCTAAATTAGCAATGAAAGTTGGTTTCAATAATTCAAAAATTATATCTATTGATAATTGTCAAGAAAATATTAACATATCTGATAGTTTATTTTTGAAAAATCGATTTAAAAACATTGATAAACATTTTGATATTATTCTATTTAGTAATAATGAGCCAAAAAAAACTTTGCCTCTATTCGAAAATTGTCTTTGCAAAATTAATAATGATTCTTTATTTATATTTAATGAAATATACAACAGTAAAGAAATGATTGATTCATGGACTAAGATTAAACAAGATTCAAGAGTAAGTGTGACAGTAGATCTTTTTTATTTCGGATTAGTTTTTTTTAGAAAAGAACAAAAAAAAGAAGATTTTAAAATAAGAGTAAAAACTCTCTGATTATTTAACTTTGAAATTTCAGAACTATTAAACTAATTTAAAATGAAAATATATACAAAAACTGGTGATAATGGAACGACAGCTCTATTTGGAGGAACTAGAGTGAAAAAATATAATTTACGGATTGAAAGTTATGGAACTGTAGATGAATTAAACTCCTATATTGGTTTGATTAAGGATCAAGAAATATCAGACAATATAAAAAAAACATTATTAAAAATTCAAAATGAATTATTTACTTTAGGAGCAATGTTGGCAACACCTCTAGAAAAGGAAATTCTAAAAAATGGAAAGGAAAGGTTAGACATTCCTAAAATTAATGAAAAATCAATTCTTTTTTTAGAGAAGGATATAGATTTCATGGAACAAGATCTCTCCCAGATGACACATTTTATTTTACCTGGTGGACATCAATCTGTATCATTTTGTCACATAGCAAGATGTGTTTGTAGACGTGCTGAAAGACTTTCTGTTGAATTAAACGAGGAAGAAAACATTAATAATGACATTTTAAAGTATTTAAACCGTCTTTCTGACTATCTTTTTGTTTTGGCACGAAAGTTATCCAAAGACTTATCAATAGAGGAAATAAAGTGGATTCCGGGGGAAAATAATTAAGTCCTTTGAATATTGATTTTATATTTCTTGAAAAAGACTTGCATAATTGAGTAAAAAATTTATTTTTGCACAAATAAATAATAAGAAATGTATTGGACATTAGAATTAGCATCTTATTTAGCAGATGCACCTTGGCCAGCAACCAAAGACGAGTTAATAGATTATGCTATTAGAACTGGATCTCCTTTGGAGGTCGTAGAAAATCTACAAGATATTGAAGACGAAGGCGATTCTTATGACTCAATAATCGAAATTTGGCCTGACTATCCCACCGAAGATGATTATCTTTGGAATGAAGATGAATACTAAAAAAATTAAAAATATAAAAAGTCTCTAAAAGAGGCTTTTTTTTTGTTTTTTTTTAATCATTTTCTTGATTAATAAATCAAGAATTATTAACTTTATTAATAATGAAGTACAGCAACTGTTAAAATGTTGCATTTTAAAATATATATAAATGAGCATATTAAATTCTGTAATCAAAATTTTTGTCGGTGATAAGCAGCAAAAAGATTTAAAAATTTTACAACCTGTTGTAGATCACGTAAAAAAATTCGAATCTATAATTTCCTCATTAAGTAATGATGAATTACGAGGGAAAACATTAGAGTTTAAAAACATAATAAAAGAGGCAACAATTGAATTTGATACTAAAATAAATTCTTTAGACATAGAAGCGAAAACTGCAGATATAGATAGACAAGAATCTATTTATACTGAAATCGACTCTTTAAAAGATCTAGCATATAAAGTCTCTGAAGATACTTTATTAGAAATTATGCCAGAAGCATTTGCAGTAGTAAAAGAAACTGCAAAGCGTTTTGTTAAGAATAAAGAAATAGAGGTTACTGCAACACCTTTTGACAGAGAATTATCAGGTGAAAGAGATCATATTACCTTAGATGGAGATAAGGCATATTGGGAAAACTCATGGGATGCTGCTGGAAAACCAGTTACTTGGGATATGATTCATTACGATGTTCAGTTAATAGGTGGTTCTGTTTTACATCAGGGAAAAATTGCTGAGATGATGACTGGTGAGGGAAAAACTTTAGTTTCTACACTACCTGTATATTTGAATGCCTTAACAGGAAATGGAGTTCATTTAGTAACCGTGAATGATTACTTGGCAAAACGAGATAAAGCATGGATGGGACCTATTTTTGAGTTTCATGGTTTTTCAACAGATTGCATAGATTATCATCAACCAAATTCAGACGCTCGAAGAAAAGCATATAATGCAGATATTACATATGGTACAAATAATGAATTTGGTTTCGATTATTTAAGGGATAATATGGCAAGCTCTAAAGATGACTTGGTTCAAAGGGCTCCAAATTATGCTATTATCGATGAAGTAGATTCAGTTTTAATAGACGACGCAAGAACTCCTTTAATAATATCAGGACCAGTACCTGAAGGTGACATTCATGAGTTTACAGAACTAAAACCGTTAGTTTCAGAATTAGTAAATCTTCAAAGACAGCATTTAGTTAGTGTCTTAGCAGAAGCAAAAAAATTATTAGCTGATGGTAATATTAAAGACGGTGGTTTTCTATTACTAAGAGTCTATAGAGGGTTACCAAAAAATAAAGCATTGATTAAGTTTTTATCTCAAGAAGGAATTAAACAAATTCTTCAGAAGACAGAAAACACCTATATGGCAGATAATAATAAGATGATGCCAGAAGTAGACGAGGATTTATGGTTTGTAATAGAAGAAAAAAATAATCAAATTGATTTAACAGATAAAGGAATTAGTCACTTATCGGATAAAACACAAAATGAAACTTTCTTTGTTTTACCAGATATTGGTGTAAAAGTTGGAGAAATAGACCTTTCAGAAAAAAGTCCAGAAAATAAAGCTGAAGAAAAAGAAGAGTTATATAAAGACTTTGGTATAAAAAGTGAACGTATTCATACTATGAATCAACTTTTAAAAGCATATACTGTTTTTGAAAAAGACGTTGAATATGTAGTAATGGAAAACAAAGTGATGATTGTTGACGAACAAACAGGTCGTATAATGGATGGTCGTCGTTATTCTGATGGATTACATCAAGCCATTGAAGCAAAGGAAAATGTAAAAATTGAAGATGCTACTCAAACATTTGCAACAGTAACCCTTCAAAATTATTTCAGGATGTATCGTAAATTATCTGGTATGACTGGAACAGCAATCACAGAAGCGGGAGAATTATGGGAAATATACAAATTAGATGTAGTAGAAATCCCTACAAATAAACCAATACAAAGGGATGATAAAGAAGATCTAGTATACAAAACTGCTCGTGAAAAATACAACGCAGTTATAGATGATGTTGTAAAATTAGTAGCTGATAAGAGGCCTGTTTTAGTAGGAACAACTTCTGTAGAAATATCAGAACTATTAGGTAGAATGTTACAAATGCGTAAAATTCCACATAATATTTTAAATGCAAAATTACATAAACGTGAAGCTGATGTTGTTGCCGAAGCTGGTAAACCAGGAGTTGTTACAATTGCGACTAATATGGCTGGTCGTGGAACGGATATTAAACTAGCTAAAGAAGTGAAAGAAGCTGGTGGTTTAGCAATTATAGGAACAGAACGACATGATTCTAGAAGAGTTGATAGACAGTTGAGAGGAAGAGCAGGTAGACAAGGAGATGTAGGTTCATCTCAATTTTATGTTGCTTTAGATGATAATTTAATGCGTCTTTTTGGTTCTGAGAGAATTGCAAAAATGATGGATAGGATGGGCTTAAAAGAAGGTGAAGTAATTCAACATTCTATGATTTCAAAATCAATAGAAAGAGCTCAGAAAAAAGTTGAAGAAAATAATTTTGGAGTTCGTAAGCGATTATTAGAGTATGATGATATTATGAATGCACAACGTGAGTTCATCTATAAGAGAAGACGTAATGCTCTAGACGGTAAACGTTTGCAAATTGATATTGCAAATATGATATATGAGACATGCGAGGCAATTGTTAGTCAAAATAAACCGACAAAAGATTTTCAAAATTTTGAATTCGAGTTAATTCTCTTATCATCAATGACTTCTCCTTTTTCAGAAGAAGAATTTGATAAAATGACTGAAATAGAAATTATAGATAAGTTATATATTATTATTTCAACACATTACAAAAATAAAATTGAAAGAAATGCAGTCTTAGCTTACCCAGTTATTAAAGATGTTTTTGAAAATGAAGGAGAAAAGTATGAACGAATAGTCGTCCCGTTTACCAACGGAACTAAGTCATTACAAGTTGTTACAAACTTAAAAGAAGCTTATCAAAGTGAAGGGAAAAGTTTAATTACAGACTTTGAGAAGAATATTACTTTAGCTATAATTGATGAAAATTGGAAAGATCATTTGCGTAAAATGGATGATTTAAAACAATCGGTTCAAAACGCATCCTATGAGCAAAAAGATCCTTTATTAATATATAAATTTGAAGCTTTTGAATTATTTAAAGTTACCGTAGCTGAAATAAATAAAGAAGTTTTATCATTTTTATATAAAGGAGAATTACCTTCAAAAGATACCAATCAAATTTCTGAAGCTAGAAAACAGAAAAGGCAAAATTTAAATATGTCTAAGGCTAATGTTCAAAATTCTACAGAACAAGCAATCTCTGATTCTCGAGAGAAACAAGAGCCAATAGAAACAATTGTTAGAGATCAACCTAAAATTGGTAGAAACGAACGAGTTAGCATAAAAAATGTAATGAGTGGGGAAGAAAAATACGTAAAATTTAAACAAGCTATTCCTTTAATTGAAAAAGGAGAATGGGTATTGGTAAACAAATAGTTTTTACTTAAAAAAAAACCATTTTGAAATTTCAAGATGGTTTGTTTGTTTGTTTGTTTGTTTGTTTGTTATTTAGCTTTTAAAGCTAAAATTGTGTATCCATTTGTAAATATTGAAGAAATTCTTTTCTAGTTTCTTTCTCTTTAAATTTACCTCCAAACTCTGAAGTTACAGTTGAGCTTTCTATATCTTTAATTCCTCTAGAATTAACACATAAATGTCTTGCATCAATTACACAAGCAACATCTTGAGTGCCGAGCGCTTCTTGCATAGCTTGAACAACCTGCATTGTTAACCTTTCTTGAACTTGGGGTCTTTTTGAAAAGTACTCAACAATCCTATTCATCTTAGACAATCCAATTACTTTACCATTAGAAATGTAAGCCACATGGGCTCTACCAATAATTGGTAACAAATGATGTTCGCATGTAGAGTATAAAACAATATTTTTCTCTACTAGCATTTCACCATAATTATAGTTGTTATTAAATGTAGATGCTTTTGGCTTATTTGCAGGATTTAATCCCATAAACATTTCATTAATAAAAGCTTTGGCAACTCTTTTTGGAGTACCCTGTAGACTGTCATCTTCTAAATCCATGCCTAAAGTTTGTAAAATATCTTTTACACTTTCTTGTATTTTTTCAATTTTTTCCTCATCAGAAATATCAAAAGCATCAGCTCTTAAAGGGTTTTTAGCTGAAGTTGCTATATGGTTCTCCCCTATTTCTTCAATTCTTTCGTCATTCATTTTGCTATTCAATTCAAACATTTCAATCAGTTTTAAAGTGCAAATTTAGGTCTTTTGAACTTATTATTTTAATTAATTAATAAATTAATTTCTGAATTAATTCTGATAATGAATAAGAGAATTGTTCATTTGAAATCATATTTTTTAATGAAAAAACATTGCTTTCTACTTTAGTAACAACATATTCGATTTCTCTATTAGAAATATATTTCCACTGTCTTTTTTGCTGCTTATTACTTACTCCTAAATCCGGATAAAATTCACATTTAATATTTTCTGCTCTTAGCTTATTAATTGCATTCATTTTAATGATATCAGTTGATGAATCAAAATTCAAAAAGATAACTTTTGGTTTAGGCAGATTAACCGCTTTAAATAAACCTAATTCTTCCAAAACTAGATAAATTCGATCTAATCCAAAAGAAATGCCCACTCCAGAAATATCTTTTAAACCAAAAACACTTGTAAGGTCGTCATATCTTCCACCTCCTCCTATAGAGCCCATTTTTATACCATCTGGAGCTGTTACTTCAAAAATAGCACCTGTATAATAGTTTAAGCCTCTTGCCAACGTTACATCTATTTCTAAGCTCGCAGATTGCAAACCTAACTCAGTTATAGAATCGATAAGAAAACGTAATTCTTCGACCCCTTTGATACCTTGATCAGAAGTTTGTAGCATTTTTTCTAAAGAAGAGAGCTTATCTTGATTGGAACCTGAAAAATCAAACAAAGGCTGAACCTTTAATATAGCTTCTTCTGAAATACCTTTTGACAACATTTCGATTACAACTCCATCTTTACCAATTTTATCTAACTTATCTAAAGCAATTGTAAAATCAATTAATTTGTCTTGCTCACCGATAACTTCTGCAATTCCAAAAAGAATTTTTCTATTATTTATTTTAATATTGGTATTTATTAAACCTAGTTTGCTAAAAACTTTATCGTATAATTGAATAAAATCTACTTCTAGTAAAAGGGATTTACTGCCAATGACATCTGCATCACATTGGAAGAATTCTCTAAAACGGCCTTTTTGAGGTCTATCTGCTCTCCAAACAGTTTGAACTTGATAGCGCTTAAACGGAAAATCAATTTCATTTTGGTGCTGAACAACAAACCTTGCAAAAGGAACAGTAAGATCATAACGTAGGGCCTTTTCAGAAATTTGAGGAGTTAGTTTTGCACTGTTTTTTTCTAATAGTAATTTCTCATCTGATTTAGCTAAATAATCACCTGAATTTAAAATTTTAAAAATAAGTCGATCACCTTCTTCTCCATATTTACCCATTAGAGTTGAAGAATTTTCAAAACTAGGAGTTTCAATCGGCTGAAATCCGAAGGTTTCAAAGACATTTATTATCGTATTTTTAATATAGGTGCGGTTTGCAACTTCTATTGGAGAAAAATCTCTTGTTCCTTTGGGGATAGATGGTTTCATTTTTATTCTTTTGTCAATTTATGTTAAATAAAAATAGTATTTATAAACTTATAATTTTAATTTTCAAAACCTTAATAAATAAAAGATAACATATAACTTAAACAAACTTTTTAATTTGTGTTAAATAAATAACATTACAAATATCGTAAAAAAGTTATACTTTTTAAGATGTTGTAATCCTTTTATTTTGCTGTCTTAATCTATACAAAGAAGCATTTAATTCAAAACCTAGTAATAGAATTATTGCGTTTAACCAAACAAATAACATTAAGATCAAGAGCGTACCTATTGAACCATACAATTGATTATACTGAGCAAATTTAACTACATAAATTCCAAAAAAGTAAAACGTAGATAACGATAAAAATGTAGTTAAAATTGCTCCTGCAGAAAAGAATTTTGTTGCTTTACCTTGCTTAGTTCCATATCTAAAAAGTAAGGAAACTATTGTGAAAATCATTATTAAAAACAAAATTCCTCTTCCATAATAAAACAAATCTAAATCACTAGTATTTAACCAACCTTTATCATCTATTTTGGAAAGTGCTACTTGATATAAAACGACCAAAGCTACAGTTATTATCAAGAAAAAAGACGTTAAGAGAGAAACCACTAAAGAAATAAAATAAGTTTTAAAAACATTTCTAAATTCGGTTACATGATATGAATATTCAAATCCCCCAAAAATAGCATTGATACCGTTAGTCATTAAAAATATAGACAATAAAAAACCAAACGAAAGTAATCCTCCATATTGATTGTTTACAATATCAATAATTACAATATTTACCGATTCAAAAGTTTGTGGGGGTAAGATATCTTTAATAAATGAGAATAGTCCCTCGGAGAAACCATCAATAGGTATATAAGGTATTAGAGTTAAAATGAATAGCAAGAAAGGGAAAACAGCCATAAAAAAACTGAAGGCAATACCACCTGCTCTAGATGTCAAAGCTCCTTTTATAATACCTATAAAATAAATTTCAAGAACATTGTATAGGGACATTCCTTGCAAACCAGGAACTTTAATATTTTTCCCAAGCCTAACTAAAAGGTTATCAATTAAAATTATTTCTGATTTTTCTTCTACTTCTTTACTCATTTAAACAATGATAATTTTATATTGTGATAATAGACTCTTAATAGTATTTCTATTAAATATTGCCTTTTTAAATATATTATTTTGAATATTTAAATAAAAATTAATAGAAGTTCTAAAATCAACTTTTTCTAAATTACTTTGGTCAAAAATAGCTCTTTTTAATTCGTAATTACCAAACAATGAAACATTTAAATTAGATTTCAAATCTACTTATTTTAAATTACAATTTATAAATTTGATGCTCGATACATATAATTTTTTAAAGTTATAATTTTTAAAAATACAACTATCATAATCAACTTTAGTGACTTTTAATGTTTGTAAAATCAATTAAAAAAAAATACTATCAAAAAGGTATTCATCTATAATTAAGTTTATTAATAATCCTTCACTAATTTAATTATTAAATTGCTTTTAAACTTAAATCTAAGTTGGAAACCGAGTGGGTTAAAGCTCCAGAAGAGATAAAATCTACTCCGCATTCTGCATAATTTCTTATCGTTTTTTGATTAATTCCTCCAGAAGATTCTGTTAAACAAGTTTCTCCAATTAATTTTACTGCTTCTTTTGTATCCTTATAATTAAAATTATCAATTATGATTCTGTGTATCCCTTTATTAGAAATAATTTCTCTAATTTCCTCTAAATTTCTAGCCTCTACTATTATATTAATATCTAATTTTTTTTCTAACAAATATAATTTTGCTTTATTAATTGCTTCTGTTATTCCACCAGCAAAATCAATATGGTTGTCTTTTATCATTACCATATCATACAAAGCAAATCGATGATTTACTCCACCTCCAATTTTTACTGCCCATTTTTCTATAGCCCTAATTCCTGGTGTAGTTTTTCTAGTGTCTAAAATTTTAGTTTTAGTACCTTTTAATAAATCTACAAAAAAAGCTGTTTTAGTAGCTATCGCAGACATTCTTTGCATTGCATTCAAAACTAATCTTTCAGCCATTAAAATAGACTGAGAATTGCCTGAAATATGAAAAACAACGTCTCCATACTTAACCTGCTCTCCATCATTTATAAATATTTCAATTTCTAAACTATTATCTACGAAGGAAAAAACTTGTTTAGCGAATAATACACCTGCTATAATTCCCTCTTCTTTAACTAATAGCTTTGCTTTGCCTTGAGCTATTGAGGAAATACATGAAAGAGAGGTATGATCACCGTCACCGACATCTTCCCTAAGTGCATTAGAAATTATTAGCTCTAATTCTTTTTCAAATTGTGCATTTGATATCATAATTCATTTAATATGGTGTAAAAATAGTAATTCGTAATTCATAATTCATAATTTTACAACATGAAAATAAAATTACTCTCCATCGGAAAGACGGATAACAAGCAATTAATAAAATTAATTGATGAATATCAAAACCGTCTAAAACATTATATAAAATTTGATATGGAGATAATTCCAGATATAAAGAATATTAAAAAAATAAGTATAATTCAACAAAAAAAAATGGAAGGAGAGCTCATTTTATCAAAGTTAAAAAATACAGATCAGATGATTCTATTAGATGATAAAGGGAAAGATTTTACTTCAATTCAATTTTCTAAATATTTACAAAAAAAAATGAATTCTGGAATTAAACAACTTGTTTTGGTTGTTGGTGGACCTTACGGATTTTCTGAAGCTGTTTATGAAAAAGCTATAGATAAAGTTTCACTCTCTAAAATGACATTTTCTCATCAGATGGTTCGTTTATTCATAGTAGAACAGTTATACAGAGGGTATACAATTTTAAAGAATGAACCTTATCATCATGAGTAATAAAACTATTTATATTATAAATTGATTATTTTTGTTTTATGAAGTTAGTTTTCGCAACCAATAACCTTAATAAATTAAAAGAAGTACAACAAATGCTACCTAATACAATTGAACTTTTAAGTCTAAAAGATATTAATTGCTTTGATGAAATTGATGAGACAGAAAATACTCTAGAAGGTAATGCCAAATTAAAAGCAAATTATATCACTCAGAAATATGGTTATAATTGTTTCGCAGACGATACAGGATTAGAAGTAGATATTTTAAATGGTAGCCCAGGAGTTTATTCGGCTCGTTATGCAGGGGAACCCGCTAACTCAGAAAATAATATAAAAAAATTATTATCTGAGTTAAATAAAAGAAAGGAAAGAAAAGGACAATTTAGAACAGCTATTTGTTTGAATATAAATAATGATCAATTATTATTTGACGGAATTTGTAAAGGTGAGATTTTGAAAAAAACTCAAGGAAAAAAAGGTTTTGGTTATGACCCTATATTTAGACCAAAAGGATATCAAAAATCTTTTGCAGAAATGAATTCTAAAGAAAAAAATAAAATCTCACATCGAGGATTAGCTATAGAAAAATTAGTTACTTTTTTATCTAATTATAATTCGTAAACTTGCAGTGTTAATTAGTTTTATGTCTTAATATCATACTATAAAGTTATTCTCGGGATCAACTATAATGCCTTAAAATTGAAAAAATCAACTAACATCTCTATTAAAAATAGTTTTATATTATTATCGGTTTTATTGATCGTTTTTTTCTTTTTAAATATTAGCTTAGGATCAGTTTCTATTCCTTTTGAAGACATAATAAATATTTTTACTGGTAAATCTATTTCAAAAGAAAGCTGGCACACAATAATTTTAGATTTTAGATTACCTAAAGCTATAACAGCTCTTTTAGTTGGTTCAGGTTTATCTGTCTGCGGCTTATTAATGCAAACATTATTTAGAAACCCACTTGCAGGACCTTTTGTATTAGGAGTTTCATCTGGAGCAAGTCTAGGTGTCGCAATTTTAATATTAGGTTCATCAGTATTTGGAAGTTTTTTTGTAACGAATTCAATCTCGAACTGGTCATTAGTTATCGCATCAAGTTTGGGTGCTTTTTTAGTTTTATTTGCTGTAATTATTTCAGCAAATATTTTAAGAAATACCATGTCTATTCTAATTATTGGATTAATGTTTGGCTCTCTTACTGCAGCAGTTATATCCGTATTAGCATATTTTAGTGAAGCACAACAAATCCAACAATATTTATTTTGGAGTTTTGGGAGCTTAGGAAACTTAACTTGGACTGAAATTAATGTTTTCAGTTCTATTTACTGCATTGGAATCTTTGGCTCTTTTACAATTGTAAAAACTTTAAATAGTTTTTTATTAGGAGAAAATTATGCCAAAAGCTTAGGTGTTAATATCAAGAGAAGTAGAATTATCATTTTACTAATAACCAGTTTATTAACAGGGGTCATTACTGCTTTTTCGGGACCTATCGCATTTATTGGCTTAGCAGCACCTCATATTGCGAAAATATTATTTAACACATCTAATCACAAAATATTATTACCTGCTTCAGCATTAATTGGCGCTATCATATTATTAATTTGTGATTGTATAGCTCAATTACCTACAAGTGAGTTTACCCTGCCAATAAATGCAATTACTTCTTTATTTGGTGCTCCAATTGTAATTTGGTTATTAATTAGAAAAAAGAAAATTTTTGTTTAAATGAATTCAACTTTTAAAAAAAATATACTAGTGATTGATAACCTTACCGTGGGTTATCAAGAAAAAAATAAAATAAAAATTATTGCAAATAATATTAGCTTAAATATTAAAAGAGGCAGTTTTGTAGCTATTATCGGTAAAAATGGAATTGGAAAGTCAACTTTATTAAAAACAATTTCAAAGGTACTTAAACAATTAAATGGTTCGATAACAATAAACGGCAAAAATATTAACGAATATAGTTATCGAGAATTGGCAAAAACAATTAGTTTAGTATTAACTGAAAGATTACCTGAGAGTCAATTAACTGTCTTGGAACTTATCGCTTTGGGAAGACAACCTCATACTAACTGGATTGATACCTTATCAAAAATAGATATTGAAAAAATAGAATGGGCTATTAAAGAAACTAATTTAGAAAAACTTCGGGATAATCGTATTGACGAATTAAGTGACGGCCAATTACAACGAGTTTTAATAGCTAGAGCTCTTGCTCAGGACACCGAAATTATTATTTTAGATGAGCCTACTGCACATCTAGATATGCATCAAACCATCAAAATTTTTGAGTTACTAAAAAAATTAACTCACAAAACTGAAAAAACTATAATAATTTCTTCTCATGAAATTAATTTAGCAATAAAGACATGTGATCAATTAACAATTTTATCAAAAAATAAAATTTACTCTGGTACTATTTCAACTTTAATGGTAGAAAATGCTTTTGAAAACTTATTTTCATCTGAAATTGTAAAATTTAATAGAACTTTACAGCAATTTGTCATCAATAAAAATTAAATTTGATGTAAGTATAAATTTTATTGTACTCAAGTACTAATATTCAAAACCAAATAAAAAAAAATCAATGAAAAAAATATTTTATGTAACAATTACATTTGCGTTTATGGCCTGTAGTTCTGTTAAAATAGAATCTGACCAATTAGATCAAGTAGAAAAATTTGCAAATACAATTACTGCAAAAGATTTAGGAACTCATCTATTTACTTATGCCTCAGACGAATTTGAAGGAAGAAATACAGGTGAACCGGGACAAAAAAAAGCTGTAGAATATTTAAAAAATTTTTATATAACTGAAGGTATTTCTTCAGGTATTATTGGAGACGATTATTTTCAGGAAGTTCCAGCCTCTTGGCTAAACAAAAACTCAAGAAGAGGAGGTTTAAAAGATTCTGAAAATGTACTTGCTTTTATAAAAGGCACTGAAAAACCAGATGAAATTGTGATTATTTCTGCACATTTAGACCATGAAGGTATTAAGGATGGGGAGATTTATAATGGAGCGGATGACGATGGTTCTGGTACAGTCGCTATTTTAGAAATTGCACAAGCTTTTAAAGCTGCTGTAGATTCAGGTAAGGGTCCCAAAAGATCTATCTTATTCTTACATGTTACTGGTGAAGAGAAAGGTTTATTAGGCTCCAAATATTACACAGAAAATCCTGTATATCCCCTAGCAAATACAGTTTGTGACTTAAACATTGATATGGTAGGTAGAATTGATGATCGTCACAAAAACGACCCGAATTATGTTTATTTAATTGGATCAGATAAACTAAGTACAGAATTACACAACTTATCTGAATTAGTTAATAAAAAATATACTAATATAAATTTAGATTATAAATATAATGACGAAAAAGATCCTAATCGTTTTTACTATAGGTCAGACCATTATAATTTTGCAAAAAATAATATTCCTATTATTTTTTACTTCAATGGAACACATGCAGATTACCACAGACCCTCTGACACCCCAGATAAAATTAATTATGAATTGTTAGAAAATAGAACACGATTGGTATTTCACACTGCTTGGGAAGTTGCTAATATGGAAAAAAGAATTTTTGCTGACAAAGCAGTCAATAAAAAATAAAAAAGTTAAGTATTTTAAAAAAA
>CAJWTV010000002.1 GCA_913047375.1 uncultured Polaribacter sp. | reverse complement strand
ACCAATCTAAATCGTGCCTGCGCATATTTTTGTTTTTGGCAAAACTAAAGATAAAAAATACTCGAAAAAAGAAAATGTGTTAAGTAACATGGTTTTGTGATGAATAACAAAGGTTAGCGAAAGCGGTCGATTTTATAAAGCTTCCATTTATTGATAACCAATGGATTGAGGTTTTTTCGTTTATAATTAGAGGTCCTATTTACTTCGGTGAATATGTTTTTATGGCTGTTTTTAGAACATCTTCTCTATCAAACGACATTGTTTTTGTTTTAAATTTTGCATATAATTCCATCTGATCCGTATAGTGTTTACTTTTAGGTCTTCGACTATTTCCAAAAGAAATAACCGATTCGTAATATGTTTTGGTTGGAGTAAATCTTACCAACCCGATATATGATTCTCCGTGTGTAATTTTAATACGTCCATCCTTATAGGGTTTACCTCGCATTGCTGTCACAACATCCGGTAGTCCAAAAATAGGTAGCTCTTTCTCTCCTCTAACCAACTTTTGAAAATCTCCTAGTTTAATGCGTTCGCTATTAAAGTGTTTTTTTATATAATTCTTTGATTTTTTTAAAGCTTTGTATAATGCCTCGTGAGTAAAAATACGATCATCTCCTAATTTTAAATAAAAAGGCTTAAGTTGATAATATAATATCGCATAAGCTCCAGCTCCATAAGATTCTGGGTTAGTAATACGATCCCAATTTTTAATATCTGATAATATTGAACTGACTTCCTGATAATCCTCGATTTTCATATCAAATAAAGGGTTTAAATCCATGTAATTATACTTCAAAGGAGTAGGTAACTGATGGTCATATTTAATTCGTTTAAAACGCTCATAATCTATAAATTCTTTTTCTTCTAATAATTCTAAAAGTCTAGTAGATCGATTATTATCATAGTTCTCAAAATTCATTGCTTTCGCAAATTGAGCTGATTTAGGATTATCCTCCTTTCCTGAAGATTTAAAAGGACTATGATTTGCATTATATACAAAGCCAGACTTAGGACTAATCACTTGAGGTAAATCTTTAATATCGTAGTATGTATTCCATAGCGTTTTACGGGTATTACCAGGCACTACGTCTGTCCAGTTATAGCCTTCAGCTCTTATAGGAATCTTTCCGTTGGATATATAAAAAATAGTATCATTTCTATCCGCATATCCAATATTATAACCAGGAAGTGCTTTCATTTCCAGAATTTTATAAAATTCTTTAAAACTAGTTGCCTTATTCATACGCCACCACTGCTCAATTGCATTTATATTTGTTGTACTTGGAGTTCTTACGGAGTATACTCCCGTTTTATTTTTTAATGTTGGCCCGTATATACTTCGATAGAATTTCTTCCTGAAAGGAATGTTAAGACCAAGAAATTTAAAATTTAATTTGGCTTTAAACTTTTCTAATTTATGTTGAATTCCATCTACTAGATAAACATCTTTTTTATTTGGATGCATTTCAAGTGCAAATACATCTGCTTTATCTGGGTAATTTACTGTATGCGTCCATCCTAAAGACTCGTTCGCTCCGGTAAGTAAACAAGGAGATCCTGGAAAAGTAGCTCCGATAATATTTGTACCTTCTTCACTTACCAAATGAGCTTCATACCAAGAAGTTGCTCCCTCTAGAGGTTGATGTGTATTAATAGCCAAAAAAGTTTCATCTGATAAGGTTCTACTTCGACTAATTGCAAGTAAATTTGATCCCTTAGTATCTTGTTCTATTTCGTATGGCCATGACAACTCATTGTTTATTATACCTTTTACAAGTTTATCTGCACGGTTTGAAATAAATAATTGAAGTTGGGTATATCTTAATAGTTTTTTTGGTGTTAAGGGGAAAAGTTCTTTTTTTAGAATTTGCTCTGGGTATTTGTCAGCAAATGCATTTAACCCTTGTGTAAAACCATTAAGTAATAAAATAAAATTTTTATCGAGGGTGTGATATTTTTCTTCTACAATCTTTTCAGCTTGAATTAACTGAACTAAGAAATCAGCTCCAGCACCTTTTAAACCAATTAGTTTTCCAAGTAATCCATTACCTGCTAAATAAGCTTCTTGCATGAGTTTGAAATGATCTTCCGCTTGAGCCCAAGCAAAGCCATAAGCAACTTCTGAATCTGTAGTTGCATAAATATGAGGAACACCATATGAATCTCTTATAATTTCAATGCTTTTGGGGTTTATTTGAGAATAACTATTAAAATTAACACTAAAAGTTAAAAGGATAATAAATACTTTTTTCATGAATTGATATTGATTTATCATTTTAATAAAATAAAATTATAATAAATAAATTGTTATGACAAATATCTCTAGGAATGATTCCCATCATAATACATAATATATTATTAAGCATGTAAAAGTACCAAAAGTTTATACATTAATTAATCAATTTGCTAATCAAATTAATAATACTGATTACATTTTTCTCAAATGATTATTTGTCTCTATATTGCAATAAACATTTGTACTTGAAAAAAATAATAGTAACAGTAACTAATGATCTGACATCAGATCAGCGCGTACACAAAGTATGCCGTACACTTCATAATGCTGGTTATGATGTTTTTTTAATTGGCAGAAAACTTAGTAATAGTAAACCTTTAAACAGAAGCTATAGAACTAAGAGAATATCATTACTATTTAATAAGGGAGTTTTATTTTATGCTGAATTTAATCTTCGTCTATTCTTTGTTCTTTTATTTTACAAAAAAGATGTTTTATTAGCAAATGATTTAGATACCCTTCTTCCTAATTATTTAATAAGTAAACTTCAAATAAAAAAATTAGTTTATGATAGTCACGAATTATTTTCAGAAATACCTGAATTAGTAAATAAACCTTTTACTAAAAAAGTTTGGAGAAGTTTGGAGAGACGGGTTTTACCTAATTTAAAAAATACTTATACAGTTTCTAATAGTATTGCAGATTATTATGACAAAAAATATCAAACTAAGTTTAAAGTTATTCGTAACCTTCCATTAATGATTAGAACTATTAGTAAGGGAAACTTCTCTTTTGATCACAAAGGGGAAAAAATAATTCTTTATCAAGGGGCTATAAATATTGGTAGGGGCTTAGAATTAATAATAAACACGATGCCTTTTATCTCTAATTGTATACTTGTCATTATTGGAAATGGGGATATTATTAAGAATTTAAAATCTTATGTAAAAAATATCAATCTCGTAAAAAAAGTTAGGTTCTTAGAGAGTTTAACTCCAAATGAACTTCAAAAAATAACTCCTCTAGCAAATATTGGAATAAGTATAGAAGAAGATTTAGGTTTAAATTATAGGTTTAGTTTACCAAATAAAATATTTGACTATATAAATGCTGAAGTACCTATTTTAGTTTCTAATTTACCTGAAATGAGAAAAATCATAGACACCCATAAAGTAGGTGAAATTGTTAAGGAAAGATCTCCTCAAAAACTTGCATTACAGATTAAAGAACTTTTAAAAAAGGATTATTCCGAAGAGTTAAAAAAAGCTAAAAAAGAATTGATTTGGGAAAATCAAGAAGAGGAATTACTTGCTATTTTTAGAAATATTATCTAAGAATGCTATTCTAAAAAGATTATAATAAAATAAAGATGATTTTTTAATTGAATATCTTTGAAAGTGATCAATAAAAATTAAAAACAACCCAGAAATTTTATACTTCTTTAACTTATTATAGATACTATAAATTCTAACATCGTTTATTGATAATTGATTAGTTTGAATCAAATAACTAAGGTTTTCTAATGCAGATTTTGTTTTGTTTAAAAAAGTCTCGTTAGAATCAATTCCTAGATGAAAAACTGAATTATTTACCTGTTTTATTTTTATTGATTTATTTTTTATTGATTTTGAAAAAAGTAGATCTTCATAACCATATTTAATAAGATCTTCATTGAAATTTATTAACTCCATAATAGATTTTTTTATTAAAAAATTTGCTGTGAAAAAATATTTATACGAATTTCTACTTCTTATAAATACTGATTTTTCCTCGTTATTTTTACCTAACTTCCAACGTAATAATTTTTTACTGTTATCAATTTTATAAGAAATACCGCCAGAAATAATAGCATATTCACTCCTTTTTATTATATCTAAATACTCGTTAATGAAATTTGATTTTTTTGGATAAACATCACTATCTAAAAATAGTAACCATTTATATTTTGCCTTTTCTGATAAAAGGTTTCTAACTGCACTCCTTCCAATATTATCCTCTAACAAAATAAACGTTGAGTGAGAAAGTGAATTTATTTCTAAATTAAATTTATTTAACTCAGATTTTGAACCATCGTCGATACAAATAATTTCGAATAGAATCTTTAAGTCCCGTAATTGGTTATGCAACTCTTTAACAAGGGTATACGCATTATAATTATATGTTGGAATAAGAATTGAAAGCATTATACAATAATTTGCTGTTCAACTTCAAATAAACTTCCTCCTTCACATTTAATAGTTTTCTGTTTAAACTTAACAATTAACTGGTAATCATGGGTTGCCATTAAAATAGTTTTTCCGCTTTTATGAATATCGTTAAGAAGCTCCATAACTTCCAAAGAAGTTTTTGGATCTAAATTACCTGTAGGCTCGTCTGCTAAAATTAGTTCAGGATCATTTAATAAGGCTCTTGCAATTGCAACCCTCTGTTGTTCTCCTCCAGAGAGTTCATGGGTTTTTTTATAGTACTTGCTTTGAATACCTACCTTCTCTAAGACTTCATTAATTTTATTTTTAATGACCAATTTATCTTTCCAGCCAGTTGCTTTTAAAACAAATTCTAGATTGCCAAATACCGTTGTATCATTTAACAGTTTGAAATCTTGGAAGACAATTCCTATTTTCCTCCTTAAAAACGGAATTTGTTTATCTTTTAACTTTTTTAAATCAAAATCAACAATAGAACCTGATCCGCTTTGTAATTTTAAATCCCCGTAGAGTGTTTTCATTAAACTACTCTTTCCACTACCAGTTTTACCTATTAAGTAATAAAATTGCCCTTTTTGAAGAGTTAAATTTACTTTAGATAAAATCAAATTATCTCTTTGATAAATATCTGCATTTTCTAGATGTAAAACAGGGTTTTCCATATGACAGTATCGTTTATACAAACTTATAAGTTTCTTTCGATTTTTAACTAAAAATTGCAAACTATTCTTACTTTTGATTAGTTTTAAATGATTTATTTATTTTTTAATCAAACAAAACAAATAAAAACTCGTTATATATTTATAGAATAATAAAGAATTATATGAAGTTTTTCTTAAGTAGGTTATTGCTAACCTTTCACCTTACTTTATTTATTTACAGTTCAACTTCAGCTCAACAATCTTTTGCTGAATCATCAGTTGTAACTGATTATAATAATGCTTTAAAGTTATACAACAGCAAAGCATATGCTGCTGCACAAAAAACATTTGATAAAGTTCTAAAAACCTCAATAAACGATTCTAATTTAAAAACAGATGCAGCTTATTATGAAGCGATGTGCGCAATTAAATTAGATCAAACAGATGCAGATAAAAAAGTTTTAAAATTTGTAAAAGAAAACCCAATAAGTGTTAAAAAAGATAAAGCTTTTTTCAATGTAGGTAACCATTATTTTGCAAATAAAAAAGCAGCATACTCTCTTAAATGGTTTGCAAAAGTAAATCCCTTTATTTTATCAAAAGAAAATACAAAAGAACTTAATTTCAAAATGGGATATGCTCTTTTAACTACCAATAACTTTAAATTGGCAAAAGAGCGTTTTTTACCCCTTATAAATGATAGTAAATATGGGAACGATTCAAGATATTATTACGGTTATTTAGCTTATAAATTAGAGGATTATGAGTTAGCTGAATCTACTTTAAAAGATATTGCTGATAATGATTCTTACAAAGCAGAAATCTCATATTATTTACTAGATATTAGTTTTAAAGCTGGCAAATTTAATCGTTGTATTGCAGTGGGTAGTAAACTATTAAAAACGGTTAAAAGAAAAGAAAAGTCTAATATTTCTAAAATCTTAGGAGAAAGCTATTTTAACTTAAAGAAATATAAAGAATCAATACCTTATTTAGAATCATATACAGGGAAAAAAGGAAAATGGAATAATACTGATTTTTATCAATTAGGTTATGCATATTTCAGGGAAAATGATTTTAAAAATGCGATTAACAACTTCAATAAAATTTTAGATAAAAAGAATAAAGTTACACAAAATGCCTATTATCATTTAGCAGAATGCTACTTAAATGTTGATAAAAAAACAGAAGCCTTAAGTGCTTTTAAAGCTGCTAGTGAAATGGACTTTAATTTAAAAATCAAAGAAGATTCATCTTTAAACTATGCAAAACTTAGTTATGAAGAAGGGAATCCCTTTCAAAGAGTAGCTGATGTTTTACAGGATTATTTAAAAGCATATCCAAAATCTAAGTCTTATAAAGAAATCAATAACTTAGTTATTAACTCTTTTTTACACCAACAAGATTATCTAGGAGCGATCAATTACTTATCAAAAAATAGATCAAAAGAAAATAATAAAATTATTTTGGAAGTATCTCTTTATAGAGGAATTCAATTATATCGATTAAAAAAAATTAAAGAAGCACTCCCTTTTATAAAAAACGCTAAAAAAACAACAAATAAAAAAGTTGTATCAAAAGCAACATACTGGGAAGCAGAAGCACAATATCAATTAAAGCAGTATAAAGAGTCCCTCGCTAATTTTATTATTTTAAAAAATTCTTTAAAACCAAAAAATAACTCAGAGTTCCCTCAATTAGATTATAACATTGGATACAATTATTTTAAACTAAAAGAATACGAAAAAGCAATCTCTTATTTTAAAAGTACTACAAAAAATAAAACTCTTGAGAACACTATATTAAATGATGCTTTTATTCGTCTAGGTGATAGTTATTTTGCAATAAGAGAATATAAAAAAGGAGCTATTTCTTATCAAAATGTCATCGATTTATCTGGAATAGAATCCGATTATGCTCAATATCAAATTGGAATGAGTCTTGGATTCACTGATAACAATCAAGCTAAAATTAATGCATTAAAAAAAGTTATAAATACCTATAGCAAATCATCGTTAAAAGACGACGCGTTATTTCAACTAGGAAATACTTTTGCGAAAATTAAAGAAAACATTAGTTCACATGTAGCATATGAAACTCTCTTAGATAAACATCCTAAAAGTATTTTTATACCAAAAGCATTAGTGAGACAAGGGTTACTGTATTATAATGATGGCAAAAATGAAGAAGCATTGAGTAAATATAAAAGAACTGTTAAATTATATCCCAATTCTCCAGAGGCATTTGAAGCTGTTGAAAATGCAAAAAACATATACATAGACAATGATAAAATTGATGATTACGTTAGTTGGATAAAAGGATTAAAATTCGTTAACATATCCAATTCTGATATAGACAATGCAACCTTTGCAGCCGCAGAAAAGTTTTTTTTAGAAGCTATAGACAAAGAGAAAACTATATCTAGTTTATATAATTATACAACTAGTTTCCCTGATGGTATACACAAGCTAAAAGCTAACTTCTATTTGGCAGAAACTTTATATGACGAGGGATTTTATGAAAAAGCCATCACTGCTTTCACTATTATTTTATCAGAAGAACAAACTGAATTTAGTGAAGAATCGCTAAATAAACTATCACAAATATATCTTTTAAAAGAGGACTTCAAAGAGGCTTACCCGTTATTATTAAGATTGGAAGAGGAAGCTAATTCACCAGCAAATATTTTATATGCTCAAAGTAATTTAATGCGAGGATTTTATAAAACACAAGCATACTCGCAATCAATCGAATACGCTAAAAAAATACTTTCAAAAGAAAAATTAGACGCTATTATAGTAAATGACGCGAAAATAATCATTGCAAGATCAGCTTTGATGACCGATGACATAAAAACCTCTAAAGAATTTTATAATGAGGTCGAAAATAGTGCTACCGGTGAATTAAAAGCAGAGTCTATATATTATAATGCTTACTTTAAAAGTAAAAATATAGAATATGAAAGTTCTAATAAAATAATACAAAAACTTATTTCTAACTATTCTACATATAAATATTGGGGGGTAAAAAGCTATGTGCTAATGGCTAAAAATTACAATGGTTTAAATGATGTTTACCAGGCAACTTATGTCTTAGAAAACATTATTGAAAATTTCAAAGAGTTTGACGATGTAATTGTAGAAGCAAAATTAGAATTAAATAATATTAAAGCTAACGAAGCTAAAAGAAATAATTCTGTTGTCAATAAAATTGAAGAAACTATTAAAGAAGAAAAAAAGAAAAATTAATGAAGAAAATTCTCCTATTATTTCTAATGTTAATTTCTTTTATTGAATTTAATGCGCAAGAAAAAAAGAAAGAAAGTAAAAAAGATACTATAAAAACTGAGGTTGTAAATATAATAACTTCGTACAATCCAAAAATTGCAGACGCAAATAAGATTAAAAGTATCCCTAAAATAAAACTACTTGAGAAGAGTAAAAAAAAGAGATTAATCTATTCTATATCCTCCGTTCCAGTTGCCTCAACTTTTATTCCAAAAACAGGAGTTGTCAAAGGTCTTGATTTTGGAGTAAAAGAGCGAATCTACGAAAACTATATAGCTGCTGGTATTGGAAACTATACAACTCCTTTTTTAGAGGCATCTATGCACTATGCTACTCGTTTTAAAAATAATATGGGTTTATATACAAAGTATATATCTTCTAATGATAATGTTAGGAACTCCGTATTGAATAGTAAGTTTTCTAACTTCAATACTAAAGTATACTTCAATCAACAAAAACGATATTTTGATTGGACGGTGACTCTGAATTCGAGTCAAAGTAAATATAACTGGTATGGGTTATCTGAATATTTAAAACAAAGTATAATTGTTGATTATATAGATTCACAACAAACCTTTAATTACTCTCAAATAGTTGGAGATTTAGAATTTAAAGATTCCTTCCTAAAGAAAAGTTCTTTATCCGCCTCGTACTTTTCTGATGAATATAATAGTAGTGAGGTAAATATATTTTTAGGGACGGAATTTAATTTCCCTCTAGACTTTATTAATAACAATTTAAATGATCTTTCGTTTGATACCAATATCGAGATTCTAAATGGGAATTTCAAGAAAGACTATAATGGGAATTCTGAAATAAGTTATTCGATAATTACAGCAAAGATAGAACCTAATTATCATTTTTCATTCAATGATTTTTTATTTAGGACTGGCGTGAAATTATTTGCTTCATTCGATAGGGAAAATAATAAAAATAATATTTTAATTTATCCTGAAGTAAAAATATCAAAATCAATTAAAAACTCAATAACCTTATATACCGGAGCTACAGGAGGATTGAAAACAAATACATACAAAGGCTTTAGTGATCAAAACCCGTATGTTTCTCCTACCCTATTTATAACACAGACTAGTGAAACAGTCAATGCTTTTATTGGTACTAATGGTCAATTTAATAAAGATATGAGCTTTAATATTAAAGCCAGTTATAAAAAAGAAGAAGACAAACCTTTATTTGTGAGGAATAATTCAAAATCAGATGGAACTTTAATATTAACAAATAGCACCTTTTTAGAAGGATACGAATATGGGAACTCTTTTGGAGTGATATATAGTGACGTAATAACTTCTTCTTTACTCGGTGAGTTCGAACATGATATAACAAAAAATATTACCACTGGCATAACCTTAAAATATGATACTTATCAAGTTAAGAATGAATATCAAGCATGGAATTTACCTCAATTACAGGCCACCCTTTCAGCAGGTTATAAAAATGACAAATGGTATGCTACTACAAATATTTTCTTTGTAGGAGATAGAAAAATTGTATCTGACGTAATCAGGACAAAATTTATTAGATTAAATTCTTTTGTAGATTTAAATTTAAATGGAGGTTATCACTTTAATGATAAATTTTCTGTGTTCTTAAAATTAAATAATGTGCTAAACATAAATTACCAAATATTTGCAAATTTTGATGTTCAGGGTTTCCAAGCTTTAACTGGATTAACTTATAAATTTGATTTTTAATTACAAATAATTGCCTGCTTTATCTAATTCATTTATTGTAAATTTAAACTTTAACTAATCTTTCAAAAATGAAAAAAATAATTTTATTGCTTTCTTTATCAATATTTGCATTTTCTTGTATCCAAAAACAAGAGAGAATTATAACTTCAAAAAAATTATCCAAAGAGGAAAAAATAGATTCTACTAATATCAAGACACTATTCAATTCTGTCTTAGTAGAAGGAGAGTCTTATGAATGGTTAAGAGATTTGACTCAGAATATAGGAGGAAGACTCTCTGGTTCAAAAGAAGCTGCAAAAGCAGTAATCTGGGGAGAGAAATTAATGAAGAGTGTTGGATTGGATTCTGTTTGGCTTCAACCGGTCATGGTTCCTCATTGGGTTCGTGGTGAGAAAGAAGTTGCAAACTATTCATTAGATGGAAAGAAAAAAAATGTACCAATTTGTGCTTTAGGATTCTCTGTAGCCACTTCAAAAAAAGGAGTTTCGGCTGAAATTATTGAAGTGAAAAGTTTAGAAGAAGCAAAAGCTTTAGGCGAAAAGATGAAAGGAAAAATTGTATTTTTCAATAGACCGTTCGATAATACATTAATTAATACTTTTGCAGCTTATGGAGGCTGTGTTGGTCAACGAGTTAGAGGAGCTGCAGTTTGTGGTGAGTTTGGCGCAAAAGGTGTCATTGTCCGCTCTATGACTAATGGCGTAGATGATTACCCACATACAGGAACAATGAGTTATGGAGATTTACCAAAAGAAAAATACATTCCAACCGCTGCTATTAGCTCAAGAGCAGCTAATATATTAAGTGCCGATTTAAAAACAAATCCTAAATTAACATTCTATTTCAAACAAAATTGTGAAACCTTACCGGATGCTCCGTCTTTTAATGTTATTGGTCAAATTACAGGAAGTGAAACTCCAGAAAACATAATGGTTGTTGGAGGGCATTTAGATTCTTGGGATTTAGCTGAGGGTGCTCATGACGATGGTACAGGAATTGTGCAATCATTAGAAGTTGCTGCGTTATTTAAGAAGAATAATATTAAACCCAAAAATACGTTGAGAGTGGTCTTTTTCATGAATGAAGAAAATGGAACCCGTGGAGCAAAAAAATATGCAGAGTTGGCAAAACTTAACAAAGAAAATCATATTGGAGGTTTAGAGTCTGATGCAGGAGGTCATACACCTAGAGGATTTTCTATTGATGCAAATATTGCTAATACAAAACTTTTACAAAGCTGGAAAAAACTACTGTCTCCATATGGACTTCATGACATTGATGAAGGAGGAAGTGGAGCGGATATTTCTCCTTTAAAAGGAGAAAACGTCACTCTAGTTGGGTATCGACCAGACAGTCAGCGTTATTTTGATTATCACCACACAACTATCGATACATTTGACAAAGTAAACAAACGAGAGTTAGAACTTGGAAGTGCATCCATGGCAAGTATTATTTATTTAATGGATAAATACTTGTATAATAACACTCCTATAAAACTATAAATTAATGGAAACTTCTATGCTAGTTTTAAGGCTTGTTTTTAGTTTTTTCTTGATATATGCTGGTATGGTGCATATTGTAAAGCCTAAAAATTTTAAACACTTTATTCCTGATTTCTTACCAAAACTATCTATAAATTATATTTTTGGATTTATTGAAATTATGTTAGGAACGTGCTTAATGTCGAGTAAAACAAGTAGTGAAGCTGCTATTGGTGTTTTTATTTTAATGATTTTATTTTTACCAATTCACATTTGGGACGTTACTAAAAGTAGGCCAGCTATAGGTTCAAAAAGATTAGCAATTATTAGAATTCCCGTACAATTTTTACTAATGTATTTATCATATTTAATTTATATCCATTAATGAAACAAATAATTTTTCTATTTATACTTTTATTATTTATGCTTTCTTGTAAAAAAGAAAAAGCAGATTTAATTATAATCAATTCAAAAACATATACTGTTAATAATTCTTTTGATACAGTAGAGGCTTTTGCAATAAAGGATGGTAAGTTTATTAGCACAGGTACAAATGAAGAGATTTTAAAAAAATATGACGCATTAAAGACCATAGATGCTAAAAATAAGACTATTGTTCCGGGTTTAATTGATGCACATTGCCATTTCTATAGAATGGGTCTTCAACAGCAAAAAGTAAGTTTAGAAGGCACTAAAAGTTATGACGAAGTGTTAAACAAAATTGTGTTATTTCAAAAAGAAAAGAAAACATCTTTTATAACAGGTCGTGGTTGGGACCAAAACGATTGGAAAATAAAAGTATTTCCGACAAAAAAAAAATTGGATATGTTATTTCCAAATATTCCTGTTGCTGTTAGTAGAGTTGATGGCCACGCACTACTTGTTAATCAGGCTGCAATTAACTTGTCTGGAATCACAAAAAACACCAAAGTTACTGGTGGTGAAATTATAATTAAAGATGGGGAAATGACTGGAGTCTTAATTGATGCGGCAATGGATTTTATCAAATTTCCTTCAACTACAAGAAATGAAGCTATACAGGGATTATTAGAAGCCCAAAAAATATCTTTTTCTTATGGTTTAACGACAATTGATGATGCTGGATTAAAGAGGCAAACAATAGAATTAATTGATAGCCTTCAACAAGCTAAAGATTTAAAAATCAGAATTTATGCTATGGTTTCTGGAGATTCTCAAGAAGATTTAGACTATTACACTAATAAAGGAATCATAAAAACAAATAGATTAAATGTGCGTTCTTTCAAAGTTTATGGTGACGGTGCTTTGGGGTCTAGAGGTGCTGCGATGCGAAAGCCATATACTGACAGAGAAAATCATTTTGGAGCATTAATATACCCCTCAAAAAGGTATCAAGAAATAGCAAAACAAATTGCAGCATCAGACTATCAGATGAACACTCATGCTATTGGAGATTCTGCTAATACCTGGATGTTAAAAACATATAAAGAAGTTTTAGAAAATAGTAAAAATAGAAGATGGAGGATTGAGCATGCGCAAATCATTTCAAATGAAGATTTTATAAAATTTGAAAATATCATACCATCAGTTCAACCTACACATGCGACATCAGATATGTATTGGGCTAAAGCTAGAGTTGGGGAAAAACGTATGAAAGGCGCGTATGCATATAAAAAATTATTAAACATCTATGGCAAAATTGCCTTAGGAACAGATTTTCCCGTAGAACAAGTAAATCCTTTTTTAACTTTTTATGCAGCAACAATTAGAAAAGATCTAAATGATTTACCTAAGAACGGCTTTCAAATAGAAAATTCGTTATCACGAGATGAAACACTAAAAGGAATGACCATTTGGGCTGCGTACTCTAATTTTGAAGAAGATGAAAAAGGGAGCATTGAAAATGGAAAATTTGCAGACTTTGTTATTTTAGATCAAAATATAATGGAAATTGAAGGTGCAGAAATTCCAAAAACAAAAGTGATTAGTACATTTCTAAATGGAGAGAGAGTTTATTAAAAATTTCAATTTATATTTACAAAATACTTTAAAAATCGAAATGAAAAATTATTTATTCATAATTTGTGTTACTTTTATTTTATTTTCATGCTCTATGAGTGACTCAAACTTTGAGCCCCAAACCGAAGCGGATATTATTAAATATATTGATGTTAACAATTTAGATGCACAAAGAAGCTCTTCAGGCCTATATTACGTAATTAATGAACTAGGAAATGGTGTAAGACCAACAAGTTCATCTAATGTAACTGTAACCTATAGAGGCACACTTCTAGACGGGACCGTTTTTGATCAAAATTCTAATGGATTTACTTCTTCCTTAACTAGAGTAATATTGGGATGGAGAGAAGGAATTCCCTACTTTAAAGAAGGTGGTGAAGGTATTTTATTAATTCCATCTAATCTTGGCTATGGGGACAGTGGTGCTGGTTCTATACCTGGTGGTGCAGTATTAGTTTTTGATATCAATTTAATTAGTGTAAACTAATTTTAAAAAATAAAATTATGAAACTTATTAAATTAATCACACTTTTAGTAATCGTTATTAGTTCTTATAATTGTATCGCTCAAAAGAAAAAAGAATATACTAAACTAACCATAATTGTTAAAGACGAGAATAATAATCCAATTACTGGAGCTACAATTTTATTTGATAATGAGAAGTATCCAAGAAAAACAAATAGAAAAGGTGTTTTTAAAATAAAACTTAAAAAAACTCCGAAAGAAATTACTGTATTCTCTGCTCTATACGGTATAAAAAAAATTAAGTATTTGGGTCAAAAAAATATATTAATTACTATAGTTTCAGATACAAAAGAGTTTGATATTATCGCCGGCAATCCAAAGCAGACATCTGTCGGTGCTATTCAATACTTAAATATATATGATTATTTAAGAGGAAAAGTTGCAGGGCTAAGAATAAGATCAGATAATGTGATTTCTATTAGAGGTGATAACAATAGAGAACCTCTATTCATTTTAAACGGATCACAGGTTGCAAAAAGTACTTTTGGAGATATTGTTCCTAGCACAATTAGAACAGTTAATGTTTTAAAAGGACCTGAAACTTCAATTTATGGTGTACGGGGTATGAATGGAGTTATTGTTGTAAAAACTAGTCTTTAAAGAAATCTTCTATTTTATTTATACTATAATTGGTTTTATAAAGTCCTCTATTTTATCTATGCTATTATTTGAAATATAATTTATAAAAGCAGAACCAATGATAGCACCATTTGCAAACTCACAGGCAGTTTTAAAAGTAGACTTATCAGAAATACCAAAACCAATAATTAACTTACTCTTCAATTCCATTGATTTTATTCTTTTAAAATATGTAATTTGTTCATTAGATATTTTACCTTTTGCTCCTGTTATAGAGGAAGAAGCTACTACATAAATAAATGCTTTTGTATACGAATCAATTTTTTTAATTCTATTCTCTTTCGTGTTTGGTGTAATAAGAAAGATATTTGTAAGCCCATATTTATCAAACAATGCTTGATAGTGATTTTCAAATTCTATCATAGGTAAATCTGGAATTATTAAAGTATCTATTCCGCAATCAACTAATTTTTGACAGAATTTATCTTCGCCATATTTTAGCATTTGATTCAAATAGCCCATTAAAACCAAAGGAGTTTTGTTTGTTTTTTTAATCGACACTAATTGATCAAAAATAATATCTAAATTAATTCCATTCTCCAAAGCTTTTTGACTACTATATTGAATTGTAGGGCCGTCTGCTATAGGATCTGAATAAGGTAATCCAACTTCAATAAAGTCGACACCACTTTTTTCTAATTCACAAATTACTTTCGTTGTATCATTTAATTTCGGAAATCCACATGTGAAATAAATAGATAATAAGTTATCTTTCTTCTCTAACAATAAATTTAACTTCTTCATCCTAAACTAGTTCTTATTTGTGGGTTTTTAAAAGTTTCTCAATTCCATCCCACAAATTAATTCTTACTTGAAGAGATTGCTTTGCTACTTCTAAAACTTCTTCCCATTTTTTATTATCATTCTCACATAATTCAATTATCATTTGAAGAGATAAAGGACCGTGCTCATCTCCATCTAATTCAATATGTCTATTTAAATAATAAATAAAGCTATCAAAACTTTTATTGTTTTCTATGGAAGCTTCTTTCACAATTTTTAAAAACATATCAGGTATAACATCTTCTCGACCAAAAGTAAATGCTGAGGCAATTTTATGAGCTTCCTTAGAATTAACTATATCAAAAGTAAATGATACAAAATCTTTTACTGCATTTAATACTAATGTGTTTTCTAAAGATTCTTTAACAGATTTTGAGTGTGAAATTTGCTCTATAAAATAATCTATTTTAGAAGTATCTGCACCTATCTCGCACATTGCATCCAAATATATTTCAAAGTGACTTTTAATAATTCCGTCTTTATCAAAATCACTTTCTTCTGCTACAGTAATTTCATTAATAAATCTAGCAAGTTTTGAGTTTTTATTAGGCATCCAAGGAATAGAAACTGTCGTTAAATCTATTTGTAATGCTTTTAACAGTGACATAAAATCCCATACTGCAAAAACATGATTTTCCATAAAAAGCTTAATATCTTTAATAGATTGAAGGTTTTCATAGAGTGAATGTTCTTTTAATTTATCTCTTAAAACTTTTAATTCGTTTTCAATAAAATCAATTTTATTTTTCATTATTCTTTTAAATATTTAATAAATATTTCTAAATCTTTGTCTCCTCGGCCAGATAAATTAATAACTACAACTTGATCCTCTTTAAATTTAATTTTTGATAAAACTGCTAGAGCATGTGCGGTCTCTAAAGCAGGAATAATTCCTTCAAGCTTTGATAATTCATAAGCGGCAGATAAAGCTTCTTTATCAGTAGCACTCATAAATTTTGCTCTTTTGGTCTCGTACAAGAATGCATGTAATGGTCCAACACCGGGGTAATCTAATCCAGCAGAAATGGAATAGGGCTCAGCTATTTGTCCATACTTATCTTGCATTAAAATAGTTTTACTACCATGAATAATACCAACTTCACCTAGTTGTGAAGTAGCAGCACTTTCACCAGAATTAATTCCTAGACCTGCAGCTTCAACTGCTATTAATTCTACCTCTTCGTGATCCATATAGTGATAAAAAGCACCAGCAGCATTACTTCCCCCACCGACACAAGCAATAATTGTATCTGGATTTTCTTTTCCTGTTTTTTCTTTTAATTGCCATTTCATCTCTTCTGAGATTACTGCCTGAAGACGAGCTACCATGTCTGGGTGTGGATGGGGACCAACTACAGATCCAATTAAATAAAACGTATCAGGATTTTGGATCCAGTATCGGATTGCTTCGTTTGTAGCATCTTTTAATGTCTTACTTCCACTAGTTGCTGGTATAACTTTTGCTCCTAACATTTTCATTCTAGCAACATTTGGTGCTTGACGAACAATGTCTTTTTCACCCATAAAAACAGTACATTCTAAATCCATTAATGCACAAACCGTTGCAGTTGCAACTCCATGTTGACCTGCTCCAGTTTCTGCTATAATTTTAGTTTTTCCTAATTTTTGAGCAATTAGTATCTGACCAATAGTATTGTTTACTTTATGAGCTCCAGTGTGATTTAAATCTTCTCTTTTTAGATAAATAGTTGCGCCATATTTTTCTGATAACCGTTTTGCTAGATAAAGTGGTGTTGGACGACCTACATAATCTTTTAGTAATGATTTATATTCTTTTTGAAATTCTTCAGACTCAATAATTTGAATATAATTATCTTCTAATTCTTTCACGTTTGGATACAACAATTCAGGAATAAATGCCCCTCCATATTGTCCAAAATAACCATTTTTATCTGGTTGAAATTTTGATTTCATTTTATAATGTTTTCTTAAATATTTTAACTTGATTAATGTTTTTTAAACCAGGTTCTATTTCAAATTTACTATTTATATCCAATGCATAAATTGGTAAATTTGAATCAATTATTTTCACTATCTCATTTGAATCTTCTAGACCTATACCTCCACTTAAAAAGAAAGGTTTATCAAAATTATATTTATGTAAAATAGACCAATCGAATTTAGTGCCATTTCCTCCTCTTTCTTTGCCTTTTGCATCAAATAAAAAATAATCTACATAATTTAAATAAGGGTGTAATAATTGAAAATCAAATTCATTATTAATAGCAAATACTTTGATTATTTCAACTTTTACATTAGAAATAATATGTTTGTTTATTTTCTTCTTTTGAAGTTTATTCTCTTTAATAAATAGAGCTTTTCTCAAATCTAATTGAGCCTTTAGGTTTATAATATACTCCTCCGATTCATCACCATGTAACTGGATAGCTTCTAGATTATATTCTTCCACTAAAGAAATTACGATCTCTACATATTCATTTACAAAAACACCTGTCTTCTTTATTGATTTTGGAATTTCAGGAAGAATCCCTTCAAAATTCCTTTTAGATCTTTCGTAGAAAATAAAGCCCATATAATCGGGCTGCAAATTCGCTATTTGCTTAATATTCTCTCCGTATTTCATTCCACAAACTTTCAGCTTCATACTTATCTTATTTGACTGATAAAATCTTGACATGATTCACCTGGATTTTCATTTTTCATGAAATTCTCACCAATCAAGAACCCTTGAAAACCATACTCTTTTAATCCAGTTATAATTCTTGGATCAGAGATGCCACTTTCTGACACTTTTATAGAGGAATTTGGAATTTGATTAGCCAACTTAATAGAATGTTCTAGATTAACTTCAAATGTATTTAAGTCTCTGTTATTAATTCCAATAATCTTGTTGTCTAAATCGTTAATTTTATCCAAATCTAGTTGGCTATGAACTTCATATAAAACTTCCATACCCAAGTCTTTAGCTAAATTTCCATAGTTTTTTAGCTCTTCCGAAGTAAGACAAGAAGCAATTAATAAAATTACGTCTGCACCAATCGCTTTTGCTTCTACAATCTGAAATCCATCAATTATAAAATCTTTACGCAAAATTGGTTTTTTTTGATTTATAACCCTCGCTTCCATTAAATCTGCCATAGTTCCTCCAAAAAATGAAGTATCTGTTAAAATAGACTGGGCTGAAACATTTGCATCTAAATATCCATTGGTGACTTCAGCAATAGTTGCTTTATCATTTATAATT
The DNA here is from genome assembly GCA_913047375.1 of uncultured Polaribacter sp. Classification (GTDB taxonomy): domain Bacteria; phylum Bacteroidota; class Bacteroidia; order Flavobacteriales; family Flavobacteriaceae; genus Polaribacter. The sequence goes on along the minus strand of CAJWTV010000002.1, from coordinate 113,645 downwards.
CCTTTTGATGGAGATTGTCTTTTATATTCTGCAATAATACCTGTTGAACCTACTTCTAATAAAGATTGTTTTAATGAAATAGTTTGTCTTGCAAAACTTGGACTTTCTACTAACTTCTTTAATGGAACTTCTGCTTTTATTTTAGCAATTTCTTTCTTTTTAAATGCAATTATTTTGTCTAAAATAGTCATACTAAGAATCTGTTTTATCAATATTATTATTTCTGTAACTCAAAACCATAAAAATAGCAAAACCTACTATTATTCCAGTAATAGAGTCCCTCAAAAAGGACCCTGTTTGAAGACCAATAGCTGTTCCAATTAATAAAAACGAAGGCACTAACAAAAATAAATTATTTTTCTTTTCCTTCATATTATAACTGTATTAATTTATCTAATGTTTGTTTTGCTTTCAAATCTAAAAGCGATATTTTTGCTTCTTCAAAAGCATCCTCATAACTCTTTGTTTGATCTATTATTTTTAAAGCAAAAGCTGCATTTGTTAAAACAACATTATTTTGTGCTTCTGTCCCTTTAGCATTAATAATTAATTTAAAAATGTTAGCCGCTGCTTCAATATTATTTCCTCCAAAAATTTCTGATTGCTTTATCCTTTTCTGACCTAAGTCTTCTGGGTTAATTAATAACTCTCCTTTTTTAGTAAACATCTTAAAAGGACCTGTTAAAGAAATTTCATCATAACCATCTAAAGTGTGAATAATTCCATAATTAATGTCTTCTTCCTGAAGAATATAATTATACAAACGTGCGATTTCTGAATTAAAAGTTCCTAATAAATGATTTTTTGGAGAGCTTGGATTAACTAATGGCCCTAACATATTAAAAAATGTTTTTAATGCTAGGGCTTTTCTTGTTGGTCCAACTGCTTTCATTGCAGGGTGAAATTTAGGAGCATGTAAAAAACAAATATTTGCTTTCTCTAAATGATTCTTTAAAGTATTTTGATCGTTAGTAAATTGGTAACCGAAGCTAGCTAACATATCTGATGACCCCGACTTTGATGACACTGAATAGTTACCGTGTTTTGCTACTTTCTGACCTGTTCCTGCGACAATAAAAGATGTTAATGTTGATATGTTAAAGGTATCTTTACCATCACCTCCGGTACCTACTATATCGATTGTATTATACTCTGAAAAATCAACTTTTATTGCCAAATCTAGTAAAGCTTCTCTAAAGCCTGATAGCTCTTGAACCGAAATTGGACGCATCATAAAAACTGTCATAAATGATGCTAAATGTGCATCATTATATTTCTCTGAAGCAATATCGATTAAGACCTGTTTTGCTTCTGATTTTGATAATCTTTTATGTTGATATAAGTCGTTTAAAATTGCTTTCATTATGAATTTGCATTGATAAAATTCCTAACCAATTGTTCTCCAACATCTGTTAAAATAGATTCTGGATGAAACTGAACCGCTGAGATTGGATATAAACAATGTTCTATCGCCTGAATCCCACCTTCTTCATCTCTTGCAGTAATTTTTATTCCTTCTGGAAAACCTTCATCTGAGGCTGACCAAGAGTGATAACGTGCGGCTAAAAATACTTCAGGAATGTCTTTAAAAATGATAGCACTTTTATCAATCACTCTCATTTCAGTTGCAACTCCATGAAAAACAGAATCTAAATTTGTAATTTTTCCTCCAAAAACCTCTGTAATTGCCTGAAGACCTAAACAGACTCCAAAAATTGGTTTATTAGTTGCATAAGTTCTAATTACTTCTTTTAAAATACCTGCTTCATCAGGGATTCCAGGTCCTGGAGATAATATTATTAAGTCGAAATTTCTAATTTGCTCAATAGTGATTTCATCATTTCTAAAAACTGAAGGAGAATTTCCAGTAATTTTTTCAACCATATGAACTAGATTATAAGTAAATGAATCGTAGTTATCTATTATTAGTATTTTCATTTTTATTAAAAAATTGAATGATTAAAATATTAATTATTTTTTAAATATTTAGTTATTAATAATTATATCTTCTCAGCTAATATCAATGCTTTCTTAAGCGCAGCTAATTTATTATTTACTTCCTGTAATTCCTTTTCTTTGTCGGAATTGATTACAATTCCGGCACCAGCTTGCGAATACAAAACATTGTTTTTACTTACAAAGGATCGAATTGCAATAGCTAAATTTACTGAACCATCCAACCCAATAACGCCAACAGCCCCACCATAAAACCCACGAGATTGATTTTCATATTTATCGATTAATTCCATTGCTTTATATTTTGGCGCCCCACTTAAAGTTCCTGCAGGAAAAGTATCTCCAACAATTTCTATCGGATTCCCTTTAATTCGACCTTGAACTGTAGAAACTAGATGAATTACATGACTAAAATATTGTACTTCTTTAAATACCTCTACGGTTACATTATCTGCATGTTTACTCAAATCATTTCTGGCTAAATCCACTAACATAACATGTTCAGCAGTTTCTTTTTTATCTTCAGATAATTTTTTACCTAACTTAAAATCTTCCGCCATTTCTCCTGTTCTACGAAAAGTTCCAGCTATAGGATTAATAGTCGCTTTTCCTGCAGATATTTTTATTTGTGCCTCTGGAGATGAACCCATTAGTTTGAAATTCCCATAATCAAAATAAAATAAATATGGAGAAGGGTTTATAGAACGTAAAGCTCTGTAAACATTAAATTCATCTCCTTTAAATTCTTGTTGAAATTGACGTGATAAAACTAATTGAAAAACATCACCTCGCTTGCAATGTGCCTTTGCTTTTACAACATACTCTCTAAAATCATCATTTGTACAATTTGAAGTTTCATTCCCAACAATTTCAAATTTTTGAGTATTAAAAGATTGTGCTTTAATAATATTCTCAATTTCAGAAATTCTTGAGGTTTGATTTTCTTCAATGTTTTCAATCAATATCATTTCATCATTAAAATGATTAATGGCAATTATAAATCGATAAAAACTATATTGCATTTCTGGAATTGAAGAAGGTGCTTTCTTGTTTTTAAATTTTATGTTTTCAAAATACTGAACGCTATCAAAAGTTGTATAGCCGTATAGGCCATTAAATGATTTAAGTTCATCAGAACAATCTAGTGAAATAGAATTGGAAAAATTATCAAACAATTCATAGAAGTTTTTATCTATGAATTTCTTCACTTTATTGTGTCCATTTTGATCAATAGAAAATTGTGCGTTTTCTACTTTCATTGTAATGATTGGATCAATACATATAAAAGAAAAACTTTCTTCTTTACTATGATAATCTGAACTTTCTAGTAATAAAGTTTTAGCATAAGAATCTCGAAAACGTAAGTACAAACCTACAGGAGTAACTGTGTCAGAAATACTGGTAGTACTTATTGTTTTAAATTTCATTTTTTTGATTTTTGCTTAATAAATTCAATATTTATTTATAATAGCAAAAAAGGCTTATCGTGAGATAAGCCTTTTTTATATTTTTACATATAGGGGGATATTCTCACTTATTGTTTAAGAGAGCTCCACCACCATATATTTTGTTGTTTAATCATTGGGTTACAAATTTAGAAACCAAATTCTACTTGACCAAGTTTTATTTCATTTTTTTTGAGTAAATAATAAACAGTAATCTCGTTAATCAAAAATTAATTATTTAGTTTCAATAATTTATTAAATTATAATTAAAATCTTAAATATGTAACTAAAATTAAAAAATAAGTTTAATATTAAAACAAATAATTGGTTTTTTGTATTTAAAATAAATAGTTATATTAAAATATATAAAATTATGTGCGGTATTGTATGTGCGTTTGATTTAAAAGAAAATAGTAATGTTTTAAGACCTCAGTTACTGGAGATGTCAAAAAAAATTAGACATCGTGGACCAGATTGGAGTGGAGTATACAGTGACGATAAAGTTATTATGACACATGAAAGACTAGCTATTGTAGACCCAGCATCTGGTCATCAGCCTCTTTTTAGTCAAGATAAGAAACTAATTTTAGCCGCAAACGGAGAGATTTATAACCATAGAGAATTAAAAAAACAATTTGATGGTAAATACAAATTCCAAACGGCCTCAGATTGTGAAGTTATTATAGCACTTTACAAAGAAAAAGGAGTCAACTTTATTGATGAAATGAATGGGATATTTGCATTTGCTATTTATGATACCGAAAAGGATGAATATTTTATTGCAAGGGATCATATGGGAATTATCCCTTTATACATGGGCTGGGATCAAAACGGAACATTTTATGTAGCATCTGAATTAAAAGCTTTAGAAGGTGTCTGTACTGAGATAAAACTTTTCCCCCCAGGTCATTATATGACAAGTAAAGATGGTGCATTTGTAAAGTGGTATAATAGAGAATGGACTGAATACGAAGCCGTCAAAAAAAATGAAACAAGTATAACAGAAGTAAAAAAAGCTTTAGAAGATGCTGTTCACAGGCAGTTGATGAGTGATGTACCTTACGGAGTTTTACTTTCTGGTGGATTAGATTCTTCAGTAACTTCTGCTATTGCAAAGAAATATGCTCAAAAAAGAATTGAATCGGATGATAAATCGGATGCATGGTATCCACAATTACATAGTTTTTCTGTTGGTTTAGATGGATCTCCAGATTTAATTGCAGCTCAAAAGGTTGCAGATTATATAGGTACTATTCATCATGAAATTAAATTTACGATACAAGAAGGATTAGATGCCATTAAAGATGTTGTTTACAACATAGAAACCTATGATATCACAACTATTCGGTCTTCTACTCCAATGTACTTAATGGCGCGAGTCATTAAATCAATGGGGATTAAAATGGTGCTATCTGGTGAAGGTGCTGATGAAATTTTCGGAGGATATTTATACTTTCATAAGGCTCCAAATGCAAAAGAGTTTCATGAAGAAACTGTCCGTAAATTAGATAAATTACACATGTATGATTGTTTAAGAGCTAATAAAAGTTTAATGGCCTGGGGTATAGAAGGACGTGTGCCTTTTTTAGATAAAGAATTTATTGATGTAGCTATGCGTTTAAATCCAAAAGATAAAATGATCAATGGAGAACGAATGGAGAAATGGATCATAAGAAAAGCTTTTGAAGATATGTTACCCGAGAGTGTCGCATGGAGGCAAAAAGAACAATTTTCTGATGGAGTTGGTTATAATTGGATTGACACCCTAAAAGAGGTCGTCGATAAAGAAGTTTCTGATGAGCAATTAACAAACGCTAAGTTTAGGTTCCCAATTCAAACACCTCAAAATAAAGAAGAATTTTATTATCGTTCTATTTTTGAAGAACACTTCCCTAGTGATGCAGCTGCTTTAAGTGTCCCTCAGGAGGCAAGTGTTGCTTGTAGTACAAAGATAGCACTTGATTGGGATGAAGCTTTTAAAAATATGAATGAACCATCTGGAAGAGCAATACTTAATGTTCATGATGACGCGTATTAGTGTTAAATTTAATTTAAAAAATTAAAGTTTTAAGGCGTTTTTAATTACTAGCCTTTTTAAAAGTAATTTAAATAAAGTTTAATCATTTTTAAAGAGGTTATTAAGCCGTCTAAGAGGTTATTCTGTTTTCAACAAATGTTCATAATTTTAGAAGTTTTTTATTCAAAAAAAAAAATGGGGGAATGAAAATTTGTAAATTTGAGTTAACTGAAAAAGCCTTCTGGAACGGCTTTTATTGGAAAATAAAAACTTAAAATTCACTTAACAATGAGCGAAGAAAAGAAAAATAATTATGATGCTTCAAGTATTCAGGCATTAGAAGGAATGGAGCATGTAAGGATGCGTCCTTCAATGTATATTGGAGATGTTGGCTTGCGTGGCTTACACCATTTAGTATACGAAGTTGTAGATAATTCTATTGATGAGGCTATGGGAGGTTATTGTGACACAATTAATGTTACGATAAATGAAGATAACTCAGTAACAACTAGAGATAATGGTCGTGGAATTCCCGTTGGAATCCATAAGAAAGAAGGAGTATCTGCATTACAAGTAGTAATGACAAAGATTGGTGCTGGAGGAAAATTTGATAAAGACTCCTATAAGGTTTCTGGAGGATTACACGGAGTAGGTGTGAGTTGTGTGAATGCATTATCGGAGCATTTAACCGCAACAGTTCACAAAGAAGGTAAAGTTTGGCAACAAGAGTATTCAAAAGGAAAGTCTTTATATCCGGTTAAAGCTATCGGAGAAACAGATTTCACAGGAACAATTGTAACATTTTCACCTGACAAAACAATTTTTAATCAAACTACTGAATACAATTACGATACGCTTGCAACTCGTATGCGTGAATTATCATATCTAAATAAAGGGATTACTATAACTTTAACAGACAAGCGTAGTAAGGATGATGAAGGAAATCACATAACAGAAACCTTTCATTCTACAGAAGGTTTGCCAGAATTTATTAAATATTTGGATTCTACCCGTGAGCAATTAACAGCAAATATTATCTCTATGGAAGGAGAGAAAAATGGTATCCCTGTTGAAGTAGCTATGGTTTACAACACTTCTTATGCTGAGAATTTACATTCATATGTGAATAATATTAACACTCACGAAGGTGGAACACATTTATCTGGATTCAGACGTGGTTTGACAGGGACATTAAAAAAATATGCTGATAATTCAGGGTTATTAAAAAATGTAAAATTTGAAATTGCTGGTGATGATTTCCGTGAAGGATTAACAGCAATTATCTCTGTAAAAGTAGCAGAACCTCAATTCGAAGGTCAAACTAAAACTAAGCTAGGAAATAGAGATGTTACCTCAGCAGTTTCTCAAGCTGTTTCAGAGATGTTAACTGACTATTTAGAAGAAAATCCTAATGATGCTAAAATAATAGTTCAAAAAGTGATCTTAGCTGCTACGGCTAGACATGCAGCAAGAAAAGCACGTGAAATGGTGCAACGTAAAACTGTAATGTCTATTGGTGGTTTACCTGGTAAATTATCTGATTGCTCAGAAACAGATCCTGCTCAATGTGAAATATTCTTAGTTGAGGGAGATTCTGCTGGAGGAACAGCTAAACAAGGAAGGGATAGAAATTTTCAAGCAATTTTACCTTTAAGAGGGAAAATATTAAATGTTGAAAAAGCTATGCAACATAAAGTTTTTGAAAATGAAGAAATCAAAAATATGTTCACCGCACTTGGTGTTTCTATCGGAACTGAAGAAGATCCAAGAGCATTGAACTTAAGTAAAGTTCGTTATCATAAAGTTGTTATTATGTGTGACGCCGATGTCGATGGATCACATATTGCTACGTTAATCTTAACTTTCTTTTTTAGATATATGAGAGAAATGGTTGAGCAAGGTTACATTTATATTGCTACTCCACCCCTATATCTAGTGAAAAAAGGACAAAAAAGAGAATATGCTTGGGATGATAATCAACGTGATTTAATAGCCCAAAAATTTGGAGGTAGTGTGACTATCCAAAGATATAAAGGTCTTGGAGAGATGAATGCAGAGCAACTTTGGGACACTACAATGAATCCTGAGTTCAGAACACTACGTAAAGTGGTTATAGACAGTCCAACAGAAGCAGATCGAGTTTTCTCTATGCTAATGGGTGATGAAGTTCCACCAAGGAGAGATTTTATTGAAAGAAATGCAAAATACGCAAAAATAGATATATAAATTATTTAAAATATAAAACATGAAAATTACAGTTGTTGGCGCTGGTGCTGTTGGTGCTAGTTGTGCTGAATACATCGCAATTAAAGATTTCGCTTCTGAAGTAGTAATATTAGATATTAAAGAAGGTTTTGCAGAGGGTAAAGCAATGGATTTGATGCAAACTGCATCATTAAACGGATTTGATACAAAAATTACAGGAACTACTAATGATTATACTAAAACGGTAAATTCTAATATTTGTGTAATAACCTCTGGTATCCCAAGAAAACCGGGAATGACTCGTGAAGAGTTAATTGGAATTAATGCTGGTATTGTAAAAATGGTTTCAGCTAACTTAATTAAACACTCTCCAAATACTATTATTATTGTTGTTTCTAATCCAATGGATACAATGACTTATTTAGTACATAAGACAACAGGACTTCCTAAAAACAGAATTATTGGAATGGGTGGAGCGCTAGACTCTGCACGTTTTAAATATAGATTAGCAGAAGCTCTAGCAGCTCCTATTTCTGATGTAGACGGAATGGTTATTGGCGGTCATTCAGATAAAGGTATGGTTCCTTTAACAAGACTCGCTACTAGAAATTCTGTACCTGCTTCTGAGTTTATTTCTAAAGAAAGATTAGAGCAAGTATTACAAGACACTAAAGTTGGTGGAGCTACCTTAACAGGATTATTAGGGACTTCTGCGTGGTATGCCCCTGGTGCTGCAGTTTCGGGCTTAGTTCAAGCAATAGCTTGTGATCAAAAGAAAATATTTCCTTGCTCCGTTTTATTAGAGGGTGAATACGGTTTAAATGACTTATGTATTGGAGTTCCTGTTGTACTGGGGAAAAACGGAATAGAAAAAATTGTTGAACTTAATTTAACTGATGCTGAAAAAACTCATATGCAAGAATCTGCTGAAGGGGTCACTAAAACAAACGGTTTATTAGAATTATAGTAATAAATATGTAACTTTTAACTAAAAAAATCCAGCTTTAAAGCTGGATTTTTTTAGTTAAAAGTTTAGAATGTTTGTTGACTTTTAAGTCTCTCCAATAATACTTTTGGCGATACTATTTTTCTATTTTTAGATCTCAGTTAGCAAAAAATTACTATGTTTTTCTCTTGTTTGAAAGCATCTAAATAACTTCAACAAAAAGACCTTCATTTGTTTTAGAAACCTTAGCTACTGCTTTTTTAGTTAATCCTTTAATAGTTTTATCCCATTTTTTATTAGATAATCCAGATTGTGCTTTTAAAATGTTTAAATCTATTTTATCAATCTTAGTAATTATTGACAAAACATCCTTTTCCTCGGGCGTCAATTCTAAAGAAGGCAATTGCTTTTCAGGCCTCATTTGAGGAAAAAATAAAACCTCTTGTATGGATTGGTTGTTTGTTAAGAACATAATTAATCGATCCATTCCAATTCCAATTCCAGAAGTAGGAGGCATACCGTATTCTAAAGCCCGTAAAAAATCGTAATCAATAAACTGTGTAGCTTCATCATCACCGCGGCTTGCTAATTTAACCTGGTCTTCAAATCGTTCTCTTTGATCAATAGGATCGTTTAGTTCACTATATGCGTTTGCTAATTCTTTTCCACAGACCATTAATTCAAAACGTTCAGTAAGCTCTGGATTGTCACGATGTTCTTTACAAAGCGGACTCATTTCTTTTGGATAATCGATAATAAAAGTAGGTTGAATAAAATTTCCTTCACATTTTTCTCCAAAAATTTCATCAATGATCTTTCCTTTCCCCATCGTTTCATCTACTTCAATACCCATCTCTTTAGCAGCAACTCTAATTTCAGTTTCCGATTTTCCTGAAATATCAAAGCCAGTGTACTTTATAATAGCATCTGTCATAGAAATTTGAAGATAAGGTGCTTTAAAATTAATGTCATGTTCTCCAAAAGTAGCCTCAGTGGTTCCATTTACTTTAATAGCACAATACTCAAGTAATCTCTCAGTATAATCCATCATCCAGTTGTAGTCTTTATAAGCTACATATAATTCCATCATACTAAACTCTGGGTTATGGGTGCGGTCCATTCCTTCATTTCTAAAGTCTTTGGCAAATTCATACACACCATCAAACCCTCCAACAATCAGTCTTTTTAAATACAGCTCGTTAGCAATTCTCATATATAAAGGGATGTCTAACGAATTATGATGCGTTATAAATGGTTTAGCTGCTGCTCCTCCTGGAATGGGTTGTAGTATAGGAGTTTCAACTTCACAATACCCGTCTTCACTTAAAAAGGCTCGCATAGCATTAAATAACTTAGTGCGTTTTACAAAAACTTCTTTTACATGAGGGTTAACAACTAAATCAGCATAACGCTGTCTGTAACGCATTTCAGGGTCAGTAAAAGCGTCATATGTAACACCATCTTTTACTTTAGGCATTGGCAAAGGCTTTAAAGCTTTAGAAAGTAACTTAAACTTTTTCACCATCACTGTTTTTTCACCAACTTGGGTTGTGAAAAGAATACCTTCGATACCAACAAAATCTCCTAAATCTAATAGTTTTTTAAAAACATTATTATACAATGATTTATCTTCACCTAAGCAAATTTCATCTCTATTAAAATACAATTGAATTCTACCATCACCGTCTTGTAATTGTGCAAAAGAAGCCTTACCTTGAATATTAATAGACATCAAACGTCCAGCAATAATAACAGATTTATCGTGAGTATAGTTTTCCTTTATCTCAGTAGAATTTGAATTGATTGGAAATAAATCTGCAGGGTATGGATTAATCCCTAATTCACGTAACTTTATTAGCTTTTCTCTTCGTACAACTTCTTGTTCTGATAATTGCATTTTATGTCTTTGTTTACAAGTAAATATTATAGATCACAAAGATACAATCTATTGAAGAGTTAGGCAATTAAGAAATAAAAAAGAAAAAAAAATTGAGACATTTATAAAATAGTTTATATTTGAAAATGTTACTTTTACTTAAGTAGCAAATAGTTGTGTTGTTTTGGCACTTTCATAAAAGTGTCATGGTTTTGTTAACCAATGGAAAGCTTCCCTTAAATGGGGCGCTTTTTTTTATTTTACAAACTAGCTAAATTTTATCCACAAAAGAATATGAAATTATTGATCCTTATCCAATAAATTTATTTAAAAGAGTACTGTTTTGTGTTCCCATAATTTAATTAAAAACAAAATAACATATGTAAAAGATACTATAAATTTGATAGTTACAGAAGCTAATAAACCAATAATAGCTCCAAAAGATGCCTTAAAAGCTCTATATAAATTATTATTATCATGAATTAATTCTCCAATTAATGCACCAAAAAAAGCGCCAAATAAAATACCAAAAGGGATAGGAGAAAATAATCCAATAACTATACCTATTAAAGTTCCATAAATACCTTTTTTACTCCCTCCAAACTTTTTAGTTCCTACAATAGGAATAATATAATCTAAAGTCCAAATTATTATTGCCACTATTAGGGTAATTCCTAATAATAAAAAATTCATTGGAATAGCATCAGTTAAATGTAAAATTAACAACCCAGCCCAGCCAGATAACGGACCTGGTAATACAGGTAGGAAAGATCCAATGATTCCAAGAATAGTTAAAACGAAACCAAGAATTAATAAAAAAATATCCATAATATAAATAAATAGAAAACTAAATTACAAAGTGAATTTTCAATTAGCTAAATTAGTTTTTTGTTTTTTAAAGAAAAAAATCTTATTGATATTATATTACTCTATGAGAGGTTAAAATCTAGAGAAAAACTCAATAAAATTTAGTAGTTTTACTTAATAATCTAATTTATGATTTTTCGTTTTATTATTTTTTCCATTTTAATATTTTTCTCCATTTCTTGCAACAAATTGATGGAGTTTGAAAAATTCAAAATTGAAAATTTAGATACTATTGTAGATTTTTCTATTGTAGATTTTTCACCCTCTTTTAAAGTATGTGATACGATTATTGATAAAAATCAAAAATATCTTTGTTTTAGAAATACTATTCATCAAAAAATCAATAAAGAGTTATTGCAAAACCCTCTCGAAGCCAGAGATTCTATATCAGAAATAATATTTATTGATCTATTGATTAATTCAAAAGGGATGATTTCTTTTAAAAAAATTGAGTTGACTGATAATTTAAAAAAACAACTTCCTGAATTAGATAGTGTAATCCAAAATAGTATAGAAAAGTTACCGATTATAAAACCTGCAACAAAGCGAGGAATTCCTGTGAATACGAAGTATAGATTACCAATTAAAATTCAAATAAGAGAATAGTCTTATTGATAAAGCCAAAATTATAAATTTCTCCTTTCATAAAAAAAATGTTTAATTCAACATTTTCCAAAGCTTGTCTTTTAACTCCTGAAGACCAGTTTGTGCTATAGATGAAATAAACAATGCTTCTACTCCTTTTGGGAGTTCTGCTTTAATTTCTTCTTTTAATTCATTGTCTAGCATATCTGATTTAGAAATTGCTAGTAAACGATCTTTATCCAATAATTCCGGATTATGTTGTTTAAGTTCGTTAAGTAAAATTTCATATTCTTTATTAATATCATCACTATCCGCTGGGATTAAAAACAATAAGGTAGAATTACGTTCTATGTGTCTTAAAAATCTGTGGCCAAGCCCCTTGCCATCTGCAGCTCCTTCTATTATACCAGGTATATCTGCAATTACAAAAGTTTGATTATCTCTGTGCTCTACAATTCCTAAATTAGGCTTTAGAGTTGTAAAAGCATAATCTGCTATCTTTGGTTTTGCAGCTGTCAAAACAGATAGTAGTGTGGATTTTCCAGCATTAGGAAAACCAACTAAACCAACATCTGCTAATAGTTTTAATTCTAAACGAAACCAAGCTTCAATTCCATCCATTCCTGGCTGTGAATATCTTGGAGTTTGATTTGTAGAAGATTTAAAATGCCAGTTGCCTAAACCACCTTTTCCTCCACGTAATAAAATAACTTCTTTTTTATTTTCCGTAATTTCTAAAATAATTTCATCAGTATCAGCATCTCTAATTATTGTTCCTAAAGGGACATCAACATATATATCTTTACCGTCTGCACCAGTACTTCTACTTTTACTTCCAGATCCACCATGGTCTGCTCTAAAATGTTTTTTGAACTTCAAATGAAATAAAGTCCACATATTTTTATCTCCTCGTAAAATTATGTGACCTCCTCGTCCTCCATCTCCTCCATCTGGACCACCTTTTGTAATATACTTTTCTCTGTGTAAATGCATAGAACCTTGACCTCCTTTACCAGAGGTAGCATATACTTTAATGTAATCAACAAAATTTCCTTCAGTCATTATTTGTAATTATTTATTTAACATTAGCTGTGCTTAATAATCTAAAGTGTGTCAAAAACTTCAGATAAACTATTATTAACATCCTTAATAGAACCCACACCATCTATGCCATAATAATTACCTTTTTCTTGATAAAAGCCTTTCAAAATAGCTGTTTTTGTATTGTATTCGTTAAAACGATTTCTTATTTTTTTTACATCAGTATCATCTGCTCTTCCACTAGTTAAACCTCTTTCTAGCAAACGCTCTATTAATAAGCTCTCTGGAACCTCTAAGGCTACCATTCCATTTATTTTCTCACCCTTTTCTGCTAAAAAGGTATCTAAGGCTATTGCTTGTGATTCTGTTCTTGGAAAACCATCAAAAATAAAACCGTTTGAGTCGATATTTTTTTCAACTTCTTTTTTTAACATATTTATGGTTACTTCATCTGGAACTAAGTTACCATCGTTCATATATGTTTTAGCCAGTAGTCCTAATTCTGTCTTATTTTTAATATTATACCTAAAAACATCTCCAGTAGAGATGTGAATTAAGTTGTATTTCTCTTTTAACAGATCTGCCTGTGTACCTTTACCTACTCCTGGGGGGCCAAATAATACAATGTTTTTCATTTTTGGTTTTATTGTTAATTGATATATTTCCGATTTATTCCTACCCAAGCCATTGTAATCTAATCCATAGCCTACAATAAATTTATCCTCGATACTTTTTCCAATATAATCTATTGGTAGTTCTTTTTTAAAAACATCAGGCTTAAAGAATAAAGTTGCTACTTTTAATTCTTTTACATCTTTATCTCTAAATATATTATAAATTTCCTGTAAAGTTGCTCCAGTATCTATAATATCCTCTAAAATAATCACTGTCCTTCCTGATAAATCTTCATTAATCCCTACTAACTGTTTTACATTAGCTTTTGATTTAATGCCTTCATATGAAGCTAATTTTACAAAAGAAATCTCGCAATTATCATCAAATTCTCTTATAAAATCTGCTGCAAATAGAAAACATCCATTTAAAATACCCACAAAAAGAGGTACTTCACCTTCAGGTAAGTCTGCTTTTACTTGTTTTACTAACATTTTTACAATCTGCGCGAGTTCTTCCTTTAAGATAAAAGGCTTAAAATATAAATCGTGAAGTTTTATAATTCTCATTAGCTTGTAAAGATAATATCTTGATGTTGAATAAAAAAAACCGTTTTGTAATTACTGAAATTAATTCAGCATATGCAAAACGGTCTTATATTATTTAAAAATAGTACTAATTATTCTTTTCTTCTTTTTTAGTTGTATCATACATAATTGGAGTTGCTACAAATAATGATGAATACGTACCAACTGCTACACCTATAATTAATGCAAACATAAATCCTTTAATAGAGGCACCTCCAAACAGGAAAATTGCTGACATTACTAATAATGTTGTAAAAGAAGTATTAATAGTCCTTCCTAAAGTAGAACTTAATGCTTTATCAACAACTTCACTATATTTCCATTTTGTATGAATTCCTGCAAATTCTCTAATTCTATCAAAAATAACCACTGTGTCATTCAGTGAATAACCAACTACAGTTAATATAGCTGCAATAAATGATTGTCCAATTTCCATATCAAAAGGCATGAAGCTATATGTAATTGAGAATACCCCTAATACAATTAATACATCATGAAAAACTGCAATTACTGCTCCAATTGAAAAAGAAACTTTTCTAAAACGTAATAGAATATATAAGAAAACTACAAGAAGCGAACCAAATACAGCCCAAAGCGCTGATGTTTTAATATCGTCTGCAATAGTTGGATCTACTTTTCTGTAACTCATAATGCCATTTGCATTTTTCGCTTTTTCAAAACCTGGCTTAAAGTCATTATAAGAAGTTTTACCTATATATGGTTTTAAACCTTTATATAATGTACTCTGAACTTCTTCATCTACTGATACACCTTCATCTTCTATTCTATAAACTGTAGTGATTTTTAATTGATTGTCAGTCCCATATGTCTTTACTTCTGGTGAAGAACCAAAAGCACCTTTTAGTGTTTCTGCAACTTGGGTAGCATTCATAGCTTTGTCGAAACGTACAGTAAAAGATCTACCTCCCTTAAAATCAACACCTTGTTTTAATCCGATAGATGCAATAGAAATAATACCTCCTAAAATTATTGCTCCAGAAACAATATATGCTATTTTACGTTTTCTTAAAAACTCTATATTTAAATTCTGAAACCATCCTTTAGATATTGAAGTGTTAAAGGTTAGTTTTGATCCTTTAGTAACCGCACTATCAATTAGCAAACGTGTAATAAATACAGCAGTAAAAAGTGATGTTCCAATACCAATCATCAATGTTAAAGCAAATCCTTTAATTGGTCCTGTTCCAAAAATATATAAAATAATACCTGTTAGTAATGTTGTTATATTAGCATCAATAATTGCAGATAAAGCTCCTTTTACCGAAAACCCCTCTTCAACCGATTGTTTTAATCCTTTCTTCTTGAATAACCCTTCTTTAATTCTTTCAAAAATAATAACGTTAGCATCCACAGACATACCAATCGTTAAAATGATACCTGCTATACCTGGCAAGGTTAGTACTGCATTAAAAGATGCTAAAATACCAAAGATGAATAAAATATTTACTGCTAATGCAATATCAGCATATAAACCGGCTTTACCATAATAAAGTGTCATCCAAAGTAATACCATTAAGATTGCTAAACCAAAAGAGAGAAAACTTGCATCAATTGCTTCCTTACCCAAAGATGGTCCAACAACTTCTATTTCAATAATTTTTGCAGTTGCAGGTAACTTACCCGCCTTTAACACAGTGGCAATGTCTTCTGCTTCTGCAACAGTCATTAATCCACCCGAGATAGATGTTCTACCTCCAGTTATTGGCTGATTTACTGATGGAGCTGTGTAAACATAATCATCCAAAACTACAGCAACGAATCTTCCTGCATTTTCCGTGGTCATTTTTTCCCAAAGTTTTGATCCATAACCATTCATAGTCATACTAACTTCTGGCTTATTTAATTGGCTGAATTCTTGAGAAGCATCTAAAATAACATCACCCTCTATTGGTGCTTTATCTTTCTTATTAGATTTAATAGCATATAAAGCTAAAAGCTCTGTACCATCTGAAGATTTTGAAGGCTTATAGTCCCATAAAAATTTGACATATTTTAATTCTGATGGTAATAAATCTTTAACCTCCTTATTTCTTAACAACTTATTTACTTGAGCTGTATCTAAAACTTTGGCTTGTCCAACTAGAGAACTTAATTCTTGTTGGTTTTGAGCAACATTAGGGAATAAGTAAGTAAATAGGTTTTTCTGAACTACTTTTGTTGAATCGGAGGTCTCACCTAGTATATCATCAAGAGTATTCTTTTTGTCTGTATCTTCTGACTCGTCTGAAGTTGAATTATCTTTTAATAATTCTGCAACCTTCTCGTTAGCACTAAAAAAATAATTTTGTACTTCTGCATTTGAGTAAACTTCCCAAAATTGTAATTCTGCTTTACTAGTAATTAATTTAGTAACTCGTTCAATATCTTTCGCTCCAGGTAATTCAATTTGAATTCTTCCAGAGTTACCTATTCTTTGAATATTTGGCTGTGTTACTCCAAATTTATCTATCCTACTTCTCAATACATCAAATGCTGTACTAATAGAACTATTGATTTCTTGTTGTAAAATTTCTTTTACAACATCATTTGTTTCATCAAACTTTATCTTATCTCTTAAGGATTTAGTACCAAAGATAGTGGGGTCACTTAATTTAGTTTCTAAGGCTAATTTTTCAAACTCAACAAAGAATAGATTCAAATATGTATCATTACTACTTTTCAATCTTAAGTCAGCAGCTTTCAGAGCATTATTAAACGTTTCATTTTTAGAATCATTAGATAATCCTTTCAAAACTTCTTTTACAGAAACCTGTAAAATTGCATTTACACCTCCTTTTAAATCAAGACCAAGATTCATTTCTTTGTCTTTTATATCATTGTAGGTAAAATTAGTTACTGCTAAGTCTACAACTTGCTTATTAGAAACGCTGTCTAAATACTTTCTTTCGAATATAGCTTTTTCTCTAGCATCATTGGTTGGAACCATTTTTGAAGCATAGTTAGCTGCATCTTTTTCTACTTTACTTCCAAAGAAAGTGAATGATAATTGGTATAAACTTACTAATCCAAATAGGATAGCAAACAACTTAATAAGTCCTTTATTTTGCATCTTTTATATATATTTATGTCGACTTTTTTAATTTTAAAAACGTGCAAATATAGTATTTCAAAGTAGCCTAACCAATTATTTTGTTACATTTATATGTAGTTACTTTGGTTTTAAAAGCATACCACTTAACAAAACTCTTTTTTAAAATTAAATTTGAATATTAAATGGTTTTTTGTGTGAAATCTAGATTAAATAAAGAATCTGATTAACATTGAAAAAAGATTTATTAAACAGTTTATGATAAAAAAAATGAAAGCTACTTTTACTTAAATTTCATACCTAAATGTACTACTTTTTTAGTTTCAAAAAAAGGTTCCTCGAAATAGTTTGGTAAATCATAAATTGAGGCAGTTGTATATCTCTTTAACTCCTCAGACAGGTCACCTCCTTTTAAATACAAAATACCATTTTTTAAGTCATGATTTTGTTTTTTCGCTATCCTACCTTTTGTCCAATGAACAAAAGTTTCCATTTGAGCTACTGCCCTACTTACTATAAAATCATATGTATCTTTTATATCTTCTACCCTTCCATGAGTAGTCTTTATATTTTCTAATCCTAACCCTTCGGCAACTTCATTTACCACTTTTATCTTTTTCCCTATTGAATCTACCAAATGAAATTCTGTTTCTGGAAAAAGAATAGCAAGCGGAATACCCGGAAAACCTCCACCAGTTCCTACGTCCAAAACTTTTGAACCAGGCTTAAACTCTATAACCTTTGCAATCCCTAAAGAATGTAAAACATGGCGTAAATATAATTCATCTATATCTTTTCTCGAAACCACATTAATTTTCAAGTTCCAATCTTGATATAATTTCTTTAACTCAGAGAATTGTTTGATTTGATGTCTTGTTAAATTTGTAAAGTATTTTTGTATAATTTCCATTAATAAAATATTTCAAATACAAAAGTAGCTATTGTATAAAACAATTCTTAACAAAAAGTAACGTTTATTATAAAAGCAACTTCAAAAAGTTTATTTTTGTTTAACAATATTAAAATTCAAAATGAAAACTATAAACTTCTCTAGGATCGATAATGCAAAATTTTTTAGAACATTAAACAAGAGAGTCAATATCTATTTTAAAGATAATCAAATCAAAAGAACAGGTAATTGGAAATTATATATTAAGGCAATCATAATGTTTTCATTATTTTTAATTCCATTTATTCTAGTTTTAACAATCTCAATGCCACAATGGTTAATGGCAATACTTATGTTTATTACTGGAATTGGAATGGCTGGCGTAGGAATGAATGTAATGCATGATAGTAATCACGAATCTTTTTCAAGTAAAAAGTGGGTTAATAAATTAATGGGAAGTAGTATTTATATTCTAGCTGGTAATGTATATAACTGGAAAGTTCAGCACAACGTTTTACATCATACCTTTACAAATATCAAAGACCATGATGAAGATATTGATGCTGGTAGAATTATTCGTTTTTCACTTCACTCCAAATGGCTAAAAATTCATAAAATTCAAAAATATTATTCAATTTTCCTATATGGGTTACTAACCATTAATTGGGCTATTACGACAGATGTCAAACAAATGCATCGTTATTTAAAACGTAAATTATCTTATGGGAAATTTCCAAATCCTAAAGTAGAATGGACTAAGTTAATTATTTCTAAAGTTGTCTATTATGCGCTATGGATAGTTTTACCTTTATTAGTTTTAGACATATCTTGGTGGAAGATTTTAATCGGTTTTTTTGTAATGCATTACACCGCTGGAATGATTTTAAGTCTCGTTTTCCAATTAGCACATATTGTTCCAAATACAAAAATGCCAGTACCAGATAAAGAAGGTAATTTAGAACATACTTGGGCGGTCCACCAATTACATACAACATCTAACTTCGCCCCGAATAATTTACTAGTAAATTTCTATACAGGTGGGTTAAATCATCAAGTTGAACATCATATTTTTCCTCATATTTCTCATGTTCATTATAATAAATTATCTAAAATTGTAAAAGAAACAGCTAAAGAATTCAATTTGCCATACAACGAATACAAAACAATGTCAAAAGCTATAATAGAGCATTTCAAACATTTAGGAGTATTAGGTCAAAAACCAGAATTAGCGTAACAACAATCACTTTAGAATGACACACCCATTATCGGACAGAATTAACAGTTTACCTATTTCTCAAACCTTAGCAATGGCTGCTAAAGCAAGAGAACTAAAAGAACAAGGAATAGATATTATTAGCTTAAGTCTAGGTGAACCTGATTTTAATACTCCAGGATTCATAAAAGACGCTGCTATAGAAGCTATCAATCAAGACTATAATTCGTATACACCAGTAGACGGTTATGTCGAATTAAAACAAGCTATCTGTACAAAATTTAAACGCGATAATGATTTAATTTACAAGCCCAATCAAATTGTTGTTTCAACTGGTGCAAAACAATCAATTGCAAATATAGCACAAGTGCTATTAAATCCTGGCGATGAAGTTTTATTACCGGCTCCTTACTGGGTTAGTTATTCAGCAATTGCAACTTTATGTGAAGCTAATTTTGTAGAAATCCCTTCTTCAATAGATGATGATTTTAAAATTACTCCTTCTCAATTAGAGGCAGCTATAACAACAAAAACTAAAATGGTTTTTTTTAACTCCCCAAACAACCCTAGCGGAAGTATTTATAGTGAAAAAGAATACAGAGCTTTGGCTAACGTTTTAGAAAATTATCCACAGATCTATATCTTATCCGATGAGATTTACGAACACATAAATTATGGAGTAAAACCGTTTAGTTTTGCTGCCATTAAAAGCATGTATGAAAGAACAATTACTGTTAACGGATTAGCAAAAGCATTTGCAATGACTGGTTGGAGAATTGGTTATTTAGGGGCACCACATTGGATAGCAAAGGCATGTACAAAAATGCAAGGACAAATTACTTCAGGAACAAATTGTATCGCTCAAAGAGCAGCTATTACTGCCGTTCTTGCACCTGTAGAAAAAGTACAATATATGGTTGATGAATTTAAAGCTCGTAGAGATATTGTTTTAGATTTATTAGGTAATATTGACGGATTCAAGTTAAATATTCCTGAAGGAGCATTTTATGTTTTTCCAGATATTTCTGCTTTTTTCGGAAAAACAATTAATGGTGTGAGGATTGAAAATGCAAATGACTTTTCTTTATTTCTATTAGAGAAGGCGAACGTAGCTAGTGTTACGGGTGACGCTTTTGGAGCTCCTAATTGTATAAGATTATCTTATGCTGCATCAGAGTTAATCTTAAGAGAAGCAATAAAAAGAATTAAAAGAGCACTGAGTTAGTTTCTATAAACTCATGTTATTTCTATAATTATTATTTAGAATTAAGTAAAAAACCACATCTAAAAGATGTGGTTTTTTACTTAATTAAATCATTAAACGGATTTTAATCTACATTATCATGCAGAAAAGAATTATTTGATTTTAGTTGAATATCATCATTTTCTTTACTTAATATTGTTTTAGTTTTACTAATAGACGTGTTAACATCTAAATCTACACCTAATCTTTTGTAAGCTGGTTGACGCTCTATATCATCAATGTTTTTATTCATTTGGTCTGCAAACTTATAATTAAAACCTTTCATAGTTTTTCTTCGTTCTGCAGCTCTTTTTTGCAGCTCTGTGATTGTTAAACTTAAAGGGGAAACCTCTTCACTGTCGGTAGTGATTTTATTAATTTCTAATTGAGGTGTTGCAACTTTTAATTCAAATTGTACATCACCATCTTCTAACAGATTAGATGTTATTAATGAACTTTTTCCTATAGTTGGTCTAACGTCAAAATCCTCTAAAACATATCTCGTTTCTGGCTCTTTTTTCTCAAAGACGATCTCCTCAGCACCAAAAACTTCAATCTCATTCACATTAATTATTTCTTTAATTTCAACAACTTCTTCTAAATCAAATCGAATATCTTTAGTTGGGGTAATCTCTGTATAAGAATTAAGAGGCATATCAAACAACAGATCTGATTCAACTATTGGTGCTTCTTTAGAATCTTGTTCTAATATACTTTCTGTTATATCTGTAATTATAAAATCATCATCTGAGACCTCCTCTATATTAATTTCATCAAAAACAACTTGTGTTTTTTTAATACTATCTGAGGTAAATATTAAATTTGTTTTAGAGACTTTCTCTTGAACATCATCTTCTAAAATATGTACAATTTTTTGACCAGAACTTTCTAATAAAGGTGCTTCGAGAGCATTTGTCTTTTTAATTTTGTTATCAGAGAAACTATAAGTTGCTTTTTGTTCATTTTCTAATGTATGCACAATTTTCTTTACTTCTGTATTGGTAATTGTATTTTGCTGATCGGCAGCAAAACCAGTTGCTACTATTGTTACAGATATTGCTCCAGCTAATGATTCATCTTCCCCAATTCCCATGATAATATTTGCATCATATCCCGCTTCTGTTTGAATATAGTCATTTACTTCTCCGATTTCATCTAAAGTAACTTCATTCGTTCCGGAAACAATTAATAACAATACATTTTTAGCTCCAGTAATCTTATTATCATTTAACAAGGGGGAGTCTAACGCTTTTACAATGGCATTCTTAGCCCTACTAGTTCCTTCTTCTTTTGCTGAGCCCATAATAGCGGTACCACTATTGGAAAGTACGGTCTTTGCATCGTGTAAATCTATGTTTTGTTTATAATGATGTGTAATGACCTCAGCAATGCCTCTTGCAGCAGTTGACAAAACCTCATCTGCTTTTGAAAAACCTGCTTTAAACCCAAGGTTTCCATATACTTCTCTTAATTTATTATTGTTAATCACAATTAATGAATCAACATTATTACGTAAAGTATCTATACCTATTTGAGCTTGTTTTGATCGCATTCTTCCTTCAAATTGAAATGGAATTGTAACGATTCCTACCGTTAAGATATCCATGTCTTTCGCAATTTTTGCAATAATTGGTGCTGCTCCAGTTCCTGTTCCACCTCCCATACCAGCAGTGATAAATACCATTTTTGTTTGAGTATTTAACATTTCCTGAATTTCCTCTATACTCTCTTCTGCTGCTTTCTCTCCTACATCTGGATTAGCTCCTGCTCCCAAACCAGAGGTTAAATTAGCGCCTAATTGAATTTTATTGGGAACTGGACTATTTTCTAAAGCTTGTGAATCTGTATTACAAATAACAAAATCTACACCCTTAATATGTTGTGTAAACATGTGGTTCACTGCATTACTCCCTCCGCCACCTACACCAATTACTTTTATAGTATTGGATTGTGTCTTTGGCATGTCAAATAATATGTTATCGAATTCTGTACTCATAAATAACGTATCTATTTTTACTATTTTATATTATATTATTTTGCTGCTTAGCAACTTTTATTCTGCGTTGTCTAAAAAATCTTTCAATCCTTCAGTAAATTTCTTGAAGAAATTATTCCCAACACGTTTTGATTTCTCTTCATTTTCTTGAGTTTCTTCAACTTCTTCTATAGCTTCCTCAAACTCTCCAGATCTCTCAATTTCTTCTTCAGTTTGCTTAGTTAGAGCCTCCATTAGGAGTCCAACAGCAGTTGCATAAGAGGGGCTTGATAAAGCATCTTCTGAATCTCCCGCTAAATGTTCATTTGGATAACCTATTCTTGCATCCATTCCTGTGATATACTCAACTAATTGGCGGAGATGTTTTAATTGAGAACCACCACCCGTCAAAACAATTCCTGCTATTAATTTTCCTTTTTGCGTTTCATGTCCATAGTTTTTAATCTCTAAATATACATGTTCAATTATTTCTTGAACTCTTGCATGAATAATTTTAGATAAATTCTTTAACGTAATCTCTTTAGGCTCTCTCCCTCTTAATCCTGGAATAGAAACAATTTCTGTTTCTTTATTCTCACCAGGCCAAGCAGAACCAAATTTTATTTTCAATAATTCGGCTTGTTTTTCAATAATAGAACATCCTTCTTTAATATCGTCTGTAATCACATTCCCTCCAAAAGGAATTACAGCCGTATGTCTAATAGTACCATCTTTAAAAATTGCTAGATCTGTTGTACCTCCTCCTATATCGATCAAAGCAACTCCAGCTTCTTTTTCTTCTTGACTTAATACTGCAGATGCAGACGCTAAAGGTTCGAGTGTAATATCTGCAAGATCTAATGCTGCGCTTTTAACACAACGCCCAATATTTCTAATTGACGAAACTTGCCCAACAACAACATGAAAATTGGCTTCTAAACGACCTCCATACATTCCTATTGGTTCTTTAATATCTGCTTGAGAGTCTACTTTAAAATCTTGGGGTAAAACATGAATAATTTCCTCTCCAGGTAACATTACTAATTTGTGAACTTGATTTTCTAAGTTCTCTAAATCGTCTTCATTAATTACCTCATCAGCATTTGCTCTAGTAATATAATCTGAATGATGTAAGCTTCTAATATGTTGTCCGGCAATTCCTACTACAACATCTTCAATTTTCTGGCCAGAGACACTTTCTGCTTCTTCGACTGCTTGTTGAATAGATTGAATAGTTTGAGTGATATTGCTAACTACTCCTCTTTTCACACCTAAACTTTTAGCTTTTCCAACACCTAGGACCTCTATTTTTCCATATTCATTTTTACGACCAATCATAGCAACGATCTTGGTGGTACCAATATCTAAACCAACTGCTATTTTATTGTTTTCCATTTTGATTTATTTTGCACACACAACTTGGTTGTGATATTTTATATTAATGGTTTTGTACTGATGTATTGTTTTATCTAAAAATACTTTACTATAGAACGCTTTTAATTTTTTAAACTTTACATCAATATTGATTGATTTACCAAAATCTATTTTATAATCTCCACTTCTGACAGCAAACTGATACTCTTCATTTTCAAACTTATGAATACCTATTAGCTCTTTTTTTAGAAATTCATCTTTTAATATTACAGTAACTAAATTCACTATTTCCCTTAAACTTTCTTCTTCATTAAATCCAGAAATAAGTAATACTCTTGCCGAGTAAATAGCAGATAACGGCATTTTTACGCCTTCTTCATCAATATAATATGAATTATCCTTAGTAACAATTCTTGCAATTGGATTCCGCTGTTTCACAATAGAATTAAGCGTACCATTTATAGTTAAAAAAACTGAAGATTTCTTAACATAAGGATTGTCATTTACTTGATTTTCCAAACCATATAAATCTATCACAGATTTTTGTAATTTTTCTACTGTTTGATCATTTTGTATTAACAATTTATTAACCATTGTATTTGTTAAAAATTTACTATTTTTTTCTTCAAATTTTATATTAATAATAGAGACTTTTTTTTCTAAATTTCTCGTTGATGAAAAACCATATAATAACACTAGACTAGTAGTTATTGTTAAGAAAAACAAATATTTTAATACTAATTTAAACCTCATTATTTATATAGTTTAATAGTTCAGTTTTAATATCATTTATAATAGTTCCAATGTCACCAGCACCCAACATAACAACTACTTTAGCATCAGAATTTTTAATAACTTTTACCAAATTATTTTTTTGAACTAACTTTTTATGCTTGTTGTTAATTTTACTTAATAACCATGATGAATCAACACCTTCAATTGGTAATTCCCTAGCTGGATATATATCTAGTAATACTACTTCGTCAAATTTTGACAAAGCTTTCGCGAAATCATTAATAAAGTCTCGTGTTCTAGAAAATAAATGAGGTTGGAAAATAACTAAAAATTTTTCACCTGGATACATTTCTCTGACTGAACTTTCTACTGCTTTTATTTCTGTTGGATGATGTGCATAATCATCAATCAAAACAAGATCATCTGTTTTAATTTTATATGAAAATCTTCTTTTAACTCCTTTAAAAGAAGCTAACCTCTGCTTTATCTCAGCTAAAGGAATACCATAAACATCTGCCATTGCTAATGCTGCTAGTGCGTTCATTACATTATGTTTTCCTGGAAGATGAAATACTATGTTTTCTACTTTCTCTGTTGGAGTTTGTACATCAAAAACATATCTACCTTCTTCAATTTTTATATTAAAAGCGTTATAATCTGATTTTTTATCAATAGAGTATGTTAGCCCTTTTATAGGTAGGCCTTTAGCTACAATTAATGTTTGAGAAACTTTATTAGAAAATGCTTTAAAAGATTCTTGAAGTGCTTCTGGCTTTCCATAAATATCTAAATGGTCTGGATCCATGGATGTAATACAACCAATATTTGGAGAAAGCTGAAGAAACGATCGATCAAATTCATCTGCTTCTACAACTGTAATTTTATCCTCTCCTAAAATTAAATTAGAATTATAATTCTCTGATATACCTCCTAAAAAGGAGGTTGCTAATTTTGGTTGCATAACATGACCTAGAATAGCTGATGTTGTGGTTTTCCCATGAGTTCCAGCAACAGCTAAACAAAAAGTATTTTCAGTTATTTTACCTAAAACCTCCGCTCTTTTTAAGACTAAAAAATTATTTTGAATAAAGTAATTTAATTCGGAATGATTTTTTGATACTGCTGGAGTGAACACAATTAATGTTTTCTCTTTATTTAAAAAAGATCCTGGAATATTTTTTAGATTATCATCAAAATGAATATCTACTAATAATTCTTGTAACGAATAAGTAATGTTAGATGGCGCTTTATCATAACCTGCAACTTGCATATTATTAGATATAAAATAGCGAGCCAAAGCACTCATTCCCATACCTCCAATACCTATGAAATAAACGTTGTTTATATTTTTAAAATTCACTTAATTAATGCTTTTTCAATTTCGTTAACTATATCAGTTGTAGCGCTAGGTAGAGCTAAATATTTTATATTTTCAGATAAACTCTGTTGCTTACCCTTGTCTTTTAGTAAAATCTCAAAAACTATAGAAAATGTATCTAAATCCGTTTCTTTTAACAAGATTGCTGCGTTGTTATCTACAATTGATTTAGCATTTTTCGTTTGATGATCTTCTGCAACGTTTGGAGAAGGAATAAAAATCACAGGCTTCCCTACAATACATAATTCCGAAACTGAACTAGCACCAGCTCTAGATATAATTATATCTGAAGCAGCATATGCAAAATCCATATGATTAATAAATTCATGGACTTGAACATGATCTAAATCATTATACTTTTTATATTGATTAAAATATAATTTCCCGCATTGCCAGATAATTTGTACATCATGTTTTTTAAAAAATTCTAACTGAAATTCTATCAACTGGTTAATTCTTCTCGACCCTAAACTTCCACCTAAAATTAGTAAGGTATTCTTTGTTTTATCTATGTTAAGAAAATCAAATGATTCTTCTCGCTTGGAATGAATTAACAATAAGTCTTGACGAACAGGATTTCCTGTTTTTAAAATTTTATCTGCTGGAAAGAATCGATCTAAATTATTATAAGCGACAAAAATTTTATTTACTTTTTTAGAAAGTAATCTATTTGTAATTCCTGGATATGAATTTTGCTCTTGTATAAAACATGGTATCTTTTTAATACTTGCCATCATCAAAGTTGGTCCACTTGCAAAACCACCAGTTCCAATAGCTATATCAGGTTTAAACTTATTAATGATTCTTTTTGCTTTTAGTAAACTAAATATTAATTTAAGTGGAAATAAGAAATTTTTAATAGTTATTCTTCTTTGAATACCCGTAATCCACAATCCTTCAATTTGATATCCGGCATCTGGAACTTTTTCCATTTCCATTTTGTCTTTTGCACCAACAAAAAGAAAATTTGCTTCAGGATACCGAAGTTTTAATTCGTTTGAAATCGCTATTGCAGGATAAATATGCCCACCTGTTCCACCTCCAGAAATTAAAATATTAATCGATTGCTTCATGTAGAATATCTAAAGGGTTATCATCTAAAATTTCTTCTTCTGTTTTTTCTTTTGAAGCACTTACACTTAAAATTATTCCAATAGCAAAACAAGTCATCCAAATAGAGGTACCTCCACTACTAATTAAGGGTAATGTTTGTCCCGTTACAGGTAAGATATTTGTCGCTACAGCCATATTCATAGATGCTTGAAAAATAATTGGTAACCCAACGGCTACAACTAAAAGTTTTCCAAAAACTGTATTTGTTTTTTTTACCACCACAAAAAATCTAAAGAGTAAAAGGAAATAAATAAAAATAATTCCTAACCCTCCTACTAAACCATATTCTTCTACTATAATTGCATAAATAAAGTCAGATGAAGACTGTGGTAAAAAATTTTTCTGTATACTTTTTCCAGGACCTAATCCTAGAACTCCACCTGTTGCTATTGCAATATTTGCTTTTTCAACTTGATATGGTTCTTTTGCTCCATCTGCTTGAAACAACGGAGAGTTTTCTATTCTACTCTGCCAAGTCTGGACTCTATTTGGCATCGAATCTGGAAATATTTTTACTATTGAAATAAAGAAAAATAACACTATGATTCCAACTCCGAGAATAACACCTATAAACTTAGAAGGGTACCCCCCTATAAAAACAACTATTAATACCATTGTAAAAATAATAGCAGTTGTAGAAAAATTTGCTGGTAAAATAAGAATTAAAATCAGTGAAACAGGCAACCATAATTGCCATAGACTTTCTTTAAAATTAATTTCAACCTCTTTATTTTTTGCTAAATATCTAGCAACATAAATCATTAAAACTAGACCAGCAAGCGTAGAGGTTTGGAAACCAATACCTCCTATTCTAATCCATCTACTCGCGTTAGCTCCACCAATAAGAGTGCCCTGTGCCATAGTAAATATCAATAGAACAATTACTATAGGGATCATTATAACAGATCCTCCAGAAAAATATCTGTAAGGAACTTTGTGAACTCCATAAATAATACCAAAACCAATAATTAGAAGCGCTACGTGTTTTGCTAAGTGACCAATTGTAGAACCGGAACCGACTACGTAAACAAGATTTGTACTTGCGCTATACACAGGCATAAAAGAGAATATTGCCAAAATAGCTACGAGAGCCCATATGGTTTTATCTCCTTTAATATGCTTGAAAATGGTTTTCATAGTAGTTTGAAAATTATTTTATATGATCAATATTTAAAGATTTCTTACTGCATTTTTAAACTGACGTCCTCTGTCTTCATAATTATCAAATAAGTCAAAACTTGCACATGCAGGAGATAGCAATACTACATCACCTGTTTCTGATAATTTTTCTGCTACTTTAACGGCTTCTTCTGCGCCAGCTGTTTCGATAATAAATTCAATAACATTGCCAAATGTTTTTTTTATTTTTTCGTTATCTGTACCCAAACAAACTATCGCTTTTACTTTCTCTCTTACTAATGGTAAAAGATCTTCATAATCATTTCCTTTATCTACACCTCCAACTACCCAAACCGTACTTTTATCCATACATTCTAATGCATAAAAAGTTGCATTAATATTAGTTGCTTTAGAATCATTAATATATTCTACACCTCTTATTTTAGCAAAATTTTCTAAGCGATGTTCTGCTCCCTCAAAATTTGCTAAACTTTCTTTAATAGATTCTTTTCTAACTTTTAATAATTGAGCAGCCATTGTTGCCGCCATTACATTTTTTGTGTTGTGTCTCCCTTTCAATGATAAAGTTGATAATGGCATATTTAGTTTTTCTTTATTAATGTTAATTATAATATTATTGTTTTTTATGTATGCACCATATTCTAACTCCCTTTTAATTGAAAAAGGAACCAATTGTGCTTTTGTATTGTTATTTTTAAACCAATCATTTATATTCTTGTCGTCTGAATCGTAAATCAAATAATCTTCACTTTTTTGATTCTTAGTGATTCTGAATTTAGATGCTATATATTTATTAAAATCATTTTCATACCTATCTAAATGATCTGGCGTAATGTTTGTTATAATAGCGATATGACTATTAAATATTTCAATACCGTCTAACTGAAAACTACTTAACTCTAATACATAATTCTTATAAGAATTCTCAACGACTTGTTGTGCAAAACTTTTGCCTATATTTCCAGCGACTCCTGAATCTATACCTCCTTTTTTTAAGAGATGATGTAATAATAATGTTGTTGTCGTTTTACCGTTAGAACCTGTAATACCAATGATGGTTGATTCTGTATATTTTGCCGCAAACTCTATTTCAGATATAACTTTTATTCCTTGAGCCTTTAACTTTAAAATTAAAGGAACAGTTTCTGATATTCCAGGACTTTTCACTATTACATCTGCATTTGAAATTTTAGTTTCAGTATGTTGCTTTTCTTCGAAAGCTATATCATTACTAATGAGAACTTCTTTGTACTTTTCTACAATTAAACCTCTATCAGAAACAAAAACTTCAAAGTTTTTTTGTTTACCAAGAATAGCTGCACCCACTCCACTCTCTCCTGCTCCAAGAACAACTAGTCTTTTCAATTTTTATCTTAATTTTAATGTAACAATTGTTAATACCGCTAATAAAATTCCTACAATCCAAAAGCGCACAACTATTTTGCTTTCGTGATAACTTAACTTTTGATAATGATGGTGTAAGGGTGACATTTTAAAAATTCTTCTTCCTTCGCCGTATTTTTTTCTAGTATACTTAAACCAAGAAACTTGAAGAATTACTGATAAGTTTTCTATAACAAAAATTCCTGCTAAGATTGGGAGTAATAATTCTTTTCTTATCGCTATTGCTATAACAGCTATTATTCCACCAATTGTTAGACTACCAGTATCTCCCATAAATACCTGAGCAGGGAATGTATTGTACCAAAGGAATCCAATTAATGCACCTGCAAAGGCTAAAATAAAAACTGTCATTTCACCTGAATTTGGAATATACATGACGTCTAAATACTCTGCAAAAATTATATTCCCAGATACCCAAGAAAATACAGCTAGCGTAATTACCATAATAGCGGAGGAACCAGCTGCTAAACCATCTATA
Source organism: uncultured Polaribacter sp. (assembly GCA_913047375.1). Taxonomy (GTDB): domain Bacteria; phylum Bacteroidota; class Bacteroidia; order Flavobacteriales; family Flavobacteriaceae; genus Polaribacter. Next base: position 83,517 of record CAJWTV010000002.1, on the reverse strand, counting down.
CCATCTGTTAAATTTGCGCCGTTAGAGACTCCTGTAACAATAAAAACGACTATAAAAATGAAAATAATCCAACCATACTTTTCATAGTCATTTCCTAAAAAACTCAATGCTTTTGAATAATCTAATTCGTTATTTTTAAAAAAAGGAACTGTTGTTTTTGTAGATTTGTGAGCATCACCAAAGACTTTCAATCTTCCATTCTCTTGCATCTCTCTTTTAGCTACTGGTAATTGCTCTTTAATAGTGACACCTTCATTAAAATACAACATAGAGCCTACAATAATTCCAAGTCCTACTTGGCCTAGTACTTTAAATTTACCTTTTAGACCATCTTTATTTTTTTTAAACACTTTAATGTAGTCGTCTAAAAAACCTATCAAACCCATCCAAATTGTAGTAATAATTAAAATAATAATATAAATATTATTTAGTTTAGCTAATAAGATTACGGGTATTAAAGTTCCCAAAATAATGATAATTCCTCCCATTGTTGGAGTACCTGATTTCTGCTTTTGACCCTCTAAACCTAATTCTCTAACGGTTTCTCCAACTTGCTTTTTTCTTAAAAAATTAATGATTCTCTTACCGTAAATAGCGGATATTAATATTGATAAAATAAATGCTGAAGCTGCTCTAAATGTTATAAATTGAAATAAACCTGCTCCAGGTAAACCAAATTGACTTTCTAAATATTCGAATAAATAATATAGCATTTTAGAGGTTTTTTTGTTGATTAAAGCACTGTTTCACTTCTTCTAAATCATTAAAATGAGAACGAACACCGTTTATTTCTTGATAACTTTCATGACCTTTCCCAGCAATTAAAATAATATCACCAGGTTTAGATAGCTTGTAAGCTGTCTTAATTGCCTGTTTTCTACTTAGAATGGTTAATGTCTTATTTTCCTTTTCTAAAGAAACTCCTGATTCCATTTCATCTAAAATAGTTTCTGGGTTTTCAGTTCTTGGATTATCTGAAGTGAATATAACTTGGCTACTCAACTGAACTGCAATATTTGCCATTTTTGGCCTTTTAGACTTATCTCTATCACCTCCACAACCTACTACTGTAATAACACTTTCAGAATCAGTTCTGATATCATTAACCGTCTCTAATACATTTTTTAATGCATCTGGGGTATGGGCATAGTCTACAATTGCAGTAATTCCATCACTAGAAAATATATACTCAAAGCGTCCACTAACACTTTCTAATTGACTAATAATTGTTAAAATTTCTAGTCTATCTAAACCTAATAATTCTGCAGTACCAATTATGGCCATTAGGTTATACATATTAAATACACCAATCAACTTAGTCCAAACCTGAGTTTTATCAAAAGAAATTAAAGTTCCAGAAAGTTGTTTTTCTAAAATTTTCCCTTTAAAATCTGCTATAGTTTTTAAAGCGTACGTTTTCTTAATTGCTTTGGTATTTTGCAACATGAAGTTGCCATTTTTGTCATCAATATTTGTTAATGCAAATGCTGATTTTGGTAGTTCATCAAAAAAAAGTTTTTTTACATTTCTATAATCTGAAAAAGTTTGATGGTAATCTAAATGATCATGAGAGAGGTTTGAAAAAACTCCTCCAGCAAAGGTCAACCCTGCTGTTCTTTTTTGATGAATACCGTGGGAACTTACTTCCATAAAACAGTAATCAACACCATTATCAATCATTTTATTTAAATAGCTATTTATAGATATAGAGTCAGGTGTGGTATGAGTAGCTTTAAACTCAGTATCATCTACTATTATTTTAACAGTAGAAAGTAAACCTACCTTATAACCTGCTTTTTTGAATAATTGGTATAAGAGTGAAGCAATGGTTGTCTTCCCATTTGTTCCTGTAACACCTACTAATGGAAATTTTGTTGAAGGGTTATTGTAAAAATTAGAGGCCATTATTGCCAGAGCAATATTAGTATCGTTAACCTGAATATAGGAAACAGTCTTATTTTTACTTGCTGGTAAATCTTGACAAACAATTACACATGCTCCTAAGGACACTGCTTTATCAATATATAAGTGACCATCAATGGAAGCTCCTTTTTGAGCTATAAAAATATCCTCTTTTTGAACTTTTCTTGAGTCAAAAACAAGATTTTTTATATCAATATTTGTGTCCCCAAAAACTTGGAGTATTGAAACCTTGTATAATATTTCTTTTAAATTTCTCAGCTTACGAAAGGTTTAAAATAATTGTTGCTCCTTTTACTAATTTTTCCCCCTTATTTATGGATTGATGCTTCACTTTTCCAATCCCAGAAACTTTTACTTTTAATCCAATATTCTCTAATAAAGACAAAGCATCCATACCCGACATTCCTTTTACATTAGGTATTTCTGTATATGTTTTATTTAACTGACTGTTGTAATTTAAAAATCTATTATCTATTGATGTAAAATGAATTTTGTCATCTACAGATTGGATGTCTATAGGGGTAGTTGTGTGGATTTTTTGAGCAATTTCTTTAAAGACTGGTGCTGCAACGGTCGCTCCATAATATCCTTTTTCTTTCTTTGGATCATGAATAACTACAATACAAGAATATTTAGGATCCTCTACGGGAAAGAAACCTGCAAAAGATGCGATATATTGTTTTGAAGAATAGCCTCCTCTTATTGTTTCACCTTTTTCATTTTTATGCTGAGGAATATATTTTTTTGCAGTTCCTGTTTTACCGGCCATCGAGAAATTAGACGAATAAATATTTTTTGCAGTGCCTTTAACAACTACATTATGTAATATTTTTATGACTTTCTTCAGTGTTTCTTCTGATGCTATTTTAGGATTTACAATCTCTGTTTTAAAAGTTTTCTCCAATTTTTCTTGCCTTCTTAACTCCTTAACAAATCTTGGTTTTACCATCACTCCATTGTTAGCAACAGCATTATAAAACATTAAAGTTTGCATTGGTGTAACAGAAACCCCATAACCCCAGGACATCCATTCTAATGAAATTTTACTCCATTGTTTGTTTTTTGGATTGGGTATAAATGGTATTCCCTCTCCTTTAATTGGAAAACCAACTGGTTTTGTAAAGCCATATTTCTCTAATTTATTAATAAACTTTTCTGGTTTATTATCATAGTGTTTTCTGATTAACTTTACGATTCCTACATTCGAGGAAACTTCAAAAACTCTTGCTGCAGAAATTTCACCATATCCACCTCTTTTAGAATCTTCTACTTTAAAACCATGAATGAAAATTTTCCCTTTTTCTGTATCTACAACTGTAGATGTATCTATTACTTTATCATCTAATGCTGCCATTAAACTTGCCAGCTTGAAGGTTGATCCAGGTTCATCACTCTCCCAAACTGCATAATTTCTTTTCTCGTAATATTTTCCTTCTGAAGTTCTCCCTAGGTTTGAAATAGCCTTAATTTCACCTGTTGAAGTTTCCATAACCACTGCACAACCATGGTCTGCCTCAAAATACTCTAACTGCCTTAGTAAGGCGTGATGAGTAATATCTTGAATGTTTACATCTAAAGTGGTAATAATATCATGCCCATCGACAGGTTCTTTTTCATTAATATCATTAATCGGTTTCCATTGATTTTTTGCAATTTTTTGTTTCCATCGCAGGCCGTCCTCACCTTTCATGTAATCAGAAAATGCTCCTTCTATACCAGCTTCACCTCTTTTATCATCGTAACCAATAGTCCTCTCTGCAATTTTACCAATTGGATGTTCGCGAACTGTCTTGTGCTCTGCTATAAAACCACCCTTGTAAACACCCAAATTAAAAATTGGGAATTTTTTCATCTTTAAATAATTACCGTAGCCAATATTTTTTGCAATTAAGTAATATCTTTTTTTAGCTATTTTTGCATTTCTAAGTTTTACTTCATAGTAATTTGAAGTATTTCCAAGCATATTTGAGAGATCTATTGAAAGGGCTGTAATGTTTTCTTCGAAGACATTATCCTCTACTACGACTAAGTCCATTCTAATTGTGAACTTAGAAAGTGATGTTGCTAGTAAATTTCCGTCAGCCGCATAGACATTTCCTTTATTTGCAGAAATCGTAAATTCTTTAAAAGTCAGATCTGTAGAAAGCTTTTTATATTTATCTCCATGAACATATTGAAGATTAAATATTCTGAAAATTATAATCACTAAAAAAAGAGTCATAAAGGCCGCTACTAAGAAAAATTTTGCGAGAATACCTTTTTTTTGAATTGCCAATTTATTAATATTTATAAGTTACTTTTATTTTTTTTGGCGGAGTCTTAGAAGTTTCCAATCCAATTGATTTAACCTTTTTCTTTATACTTGATTCCATCTTCATTCTTTCTACTTTGGAACTTATATCGACGAATTCTTCCCTTAACTCTCTTTTCTCTTTGTTTAAATTCCCAATCAGAATTACTTTCTTATCTGCTTTGTGACCAATCGAAATCATTATTAATATTAGCACAACTATAAAAATAATTGTTCGCCAATTTTTAAAAGCAGATTCATCTGTAAGAAAACTTCCTCTAAGAAAACCATATAATCCTTTTCTAACTTTAGACATAGTCCTGAATTATTATTTGATTCTTTGTTTTTTCAATGTTGCAATTCTAAGCTTTGCACTCCTTGCTCTGTTATTTAATTTAATTTCCTTTAAATCAGGTACTATTAATTTTCCTACCTTTTGCATTGGTTCATCCGTATTTCCAAAGACATCCTTCTCTAACTCACCACTGAACATCCCTGTACTAATAAATCTTTTTACCAATCTATCCTCTAGAGAGTGATAAGAGATTACACTTAGTCTTCCGTCTGGCAATAATAAATTTGGCATTTGCTCTAAAAATTCTTTTAAAACGTTTAACTCCTGGTTAACTTCAATTCTAATTGCTTGAAAAATTTGAGCTAATATTTTATGCTCTTTTGCTTTTGGTAAATATTTCTGAAGTATTTCTTTTAACTGAAAACTAGTTTCTATTTTTTTTTCTTCTCTTTTATCAATAATCGTTTTGGCTATATTTCTTGAATTTCTTAATTCACCATATAAAAACAATATTTCTGCTAATTTTTCTTCAGAGTAATTGTTAATAATTTCTTTGGCAGAAATTTTTGATTTTTGGTTCATCCTCATATCTAAATCTCCGTCAAATCGAATAGAAAATCCCCTTTCCGCTTCATCAAACTGATGAGAAGAAACTCCTAAATCTGCTAAAACTCCATCAACTTTTTTTATCCTATGAAATCTTAAAAACCTTGATATATATCTAAAATTTTCTGGAATTAATACAAAGCGTTCATCATCAATTAAATTCCCTTGTGCATCGGGATCTTGATCAAAGGCAAAAAGCTTTCCATTAGCATCAAGTCTATTTAATATTTCTCTTGAATGACCACCTCCTCCAAAAGTCACATCAACGTATACACCGTTCGCTTTTATTGATAAAGCATCTATGCTTTCTTTAAGTAAAACTGGATTATGATAATTCATCAGTAGCATTATTTCCCATCACATCTTCGACTAAATCTGCGAAATCTACAGAAGCATCATCAATTGCTTTTTCATATTTAACCTTATCCCATATTTCAATGATATTTATAGCAGAAGACAAAACAACTTGTTTTTTAATTCCTGCAAAATCACATAAATCTTTTGGAATTAATATCCTTCCAGATGAATCTAATTCAACCATCTTCACGCCAGCAGTAAACCTTCTAATGAAATCATTATTCTTTTTTACAAATCTGTTTAATTTATTAATTTTTTGCATCATCAAATTCCACTCACTCATAGGGTATATCTCTAGACAGGGCTGAAAAACAGCTCTTTTAATGATAAAGCCCTCCTGTAAGACAGAATGAAGCTGTTTTTTAAAGGCTGATGAGAACATCAATCTACCCTTAGTATCAGCCTTGCACTCGTATGTACCAATAATGTTAATCATAAAAAAAGTAATTCTATAGAACTCAAAAATAAATAAAATTTACCACTTTTACCCACTTTCTACCACATTGTTTATAACTTTATCGTCTTATAGGTTTAAAAAAACTAATCAACTGAATTTCAAAACTTTTACTATTTAACAAAAAAGGAGTACATTTACGATTCAGTAAATTGTAAAAAAACCAATGATTGATTATTTAAAAAAGGATGAAGGATTTACTTATGCTGAGGCAGGAAAAGGTCCTACTATCATTGTCTTACATGGATTAATGGGAGCATTGAGTAATTTTGAAGAAACGTTTAACCACTTTTCTCAAAATGGTTACACTGTTTTAATTCCTGAATTACCACTTTATACACTTCCATTATTGAAAACTAATGTTAAGAACTTAGCAGAATTCTTAAAAGAGTTTATGGAGTTCAAGAAATTAGATTCTGCAATTTTATTAGGTAACTCCCTTGGAGGTCATATTTCTCTTTATTTCACGAAGCATTACCAAGAAAAGGTGAAAGCTTTAGTTCTTACTGGAAGCTCTGGTTTATATGAAAAAGCAATGGGTGACAGCTTTCCAAAAAGAGGGAGCTATGAATATATCGAGGAAAAAACTAAAGCTGTTTTCTATGATCCAGAAATTGGAACAAAGGAGATGGTTGACGATATATTTAGAATTGTAAATGATAGAAGCTCTGTAATAAGAACTTTAAAAATTGCGAAAAGCGCGATTAGACATAATATGTCAGATGATCTTCCAAAAATGAAAATACCAACATGTATTATTTGGGGAAAACAGGATGCTGTTACACCTCCAGAAGTAGGACATGATTTTCATAAATTAATGCCAAATTCAAATTTATTTTGGATTGACAAATGCGGACATGCAGCAATGATGGAGAGACCAAAAGAATTTAATACAATATTAGATAACTGGCTAAAAGACAGGAATCTATAATTCTTTTTAAATCTATTACTTCCCCTAATTATATCAAACACAACTCAAATTGCTATTGTGAAAATAAAATCTGCTGAATTTTTAATGAGTAACAGTAATGTTACCAAAGCACCAAAAGACAGAATTCCAGAATATGCATTTATTGGACGTTCTAATGTTGGGAAATCCTCCTTAATTAATATGTTAATGGGGCGAAAAGATTTGGCTAAAATTTCTGGAAAACCAGGAAAAACTCAACTAATAAATCATTTTATTATAAATGAATCATGGTTTTTAGTTGATCTTCCAGGCTATGGTTATGCTCAGATTTCGAAGAAAAAAAGAACAATTTTTCAATATTTCATAGAGAATTATTTCAAAGAAAGAGAGCAATTAGTTTGTACTTTTGTTTTAATTGATTCTAGACACGATCCTCAAAAAATAGATTTAGAATTCATGCAATTTTTAGGAGCAAATCAAATTCCATTTTGTCTAGTTTTTACAAAAGCGGACAAATTAGGTAGTTCTAAACTAAATAAACAAATAACTAACTATAAGAAAAAATTATTACAACATTGGGAGACTCTTCCTACTTGTTTCTTGACTTCATCATCTAGCGGATTAGGGAGAGAAGAATTTTTAAAATTTATTAATGGGGTAAACCAAGATGTCGCTAAGGATTTTAAATAACCTCTAACTTTCATGCAATCTAATAAAGGAAATTTACAAGTTTTATTTGAAGATAATCATATTATCGTCACTAACAAAAGAGCAGGAGATATTACCCAAGGAGATAAAACTGGTGATAAACCTTTAAGTGAAGTTGTAAAAGAATATATAAAGGATAAGTATAATAAACCTGGTAAAGTCTTTATTGGAACTGTACATAGATTGGATAGGCCTACTTCTGGAATTATAATTTTTGCAAGAACATCTAAAGCTCTTGAGCGTTTAAATAAAATGTTACGTGAGAAAACAATAAAAAAAACATATTGGGCAATTGTAAAAAACCAACCCAAAAACAAAGTAGATACTTTAATAAACTTTCTAAAAAAAGATACTAAAAAAAATAAATCTTTCGTTTATAAGAAAGAAATTGATGGTAGTAAGAAAGCAATATTACATTATAATACTATTAAGAAACTAGATAATTACTCATTAATTGAAGTTGACCTAGAAACTGGTAGACATCATCAAATCAGAACACAACTATCGCATATAGGTTGCCCTATAAAAGGCGATTTAAAATATGGTTCTGACAGAAGCAACAAAGATGGAAGCATCTCTTTACATGCCAGAAAAATTAACTTTATTCACCCTGTAACAAAAGAAGAGATTAATATCACTTCTCCTCCACCAAATGATATAATTTGGAATGCTTGTTTATAGTTTTTGTATATTTATAAAAAAACTAAGCTCAAAATGAGACCATTAAAATATCTTTCTATTCTAATTTTACCAATTGTAGTTTATATTTCTTTTACATCAAAAGGCCTATTAACTCATCTACCTGCGATTGTTTTCTTTTTTTTACTTCCTTTACTTGAATTACTTATTAAACCAAATAAAGAAAATCTTACCAAAGAAGAGGAAAAAACAGAAAAAGAAAATAAAATATATACCTATATTTTATATGGAACATTACCAGTTCAGTTAGGTTTTTTAGGATTCTTTTTTTATGTAATTCAAGAAGTGGGCTTAACAAACACTGAATTAGTAGGAAGGGTTTTTGGAATGGGAATAATGTGTAGTATTATAGGTATAAATGTTGGACATGAACTAGGTCACCGAAATAATAGAATAAATGAATTTATTGGTGAGATTTTATTGCTAACCTCTTTAAATACTCATTTCTTACCTTATCATAACGGTGGGCATCATTTAAATGTTGCTACCCCTAAAGATGCTGCAACAGCTAGGAAAAATGAAATAATATTTCTTTTTTGGATTCGCTCACATTTCACAAGTTACATTCAGGCATGGAAGATTGAAAACAATCGTTTAAAAAATAGTGGTAGAAGCTCTTTTCACTATCAAAATAGAATGATTACTTATACCATCTGTAATTTATTTTTAATAGGGGGGATTTACTTTTTTTACGGACAATTTGTAATGATATCTTTTTTATCAGCAGCTATTACCGGAATCATATTATTAGAGACTGTAAATTATATAGAACATTATGGGTTACTAAGAAAGCAAGATGATAATGGAAGATATGAAAAAGTAAAAAGACATCATTCCTGGAATTCAGATCATCAGATTGGACAGGCTTTATTATTTAATTTATCTCGACATTCAGATCATCACTATAATGGATCAAAGCAGTATCAATTATTGAAATCAGTGCCAGAGAGTCCACAAATGCCAACAGGATACCCTGGAATGATGATCCTAGCACTTCTGCCTCCTTTTTGGTTTATGGTAATGAATAAAAAAATAAAAACACTTTCATAGAAACTTTATGATTTTAGAAAAAACGGTCTCAGAAGCTATAAAGCATAGACGTTCTGTAAGAATATATGATGCAAAAAAACCTATTGAATCAAAAATAGTAAAGGAATGTTTAGAGCTAGCTGCTTTGGCACCTAATAGTAGTAATATGCAGTTATGGGAATTCCATCATATTAGCTCAAAAGAAATAATAGCTAAAATTGCTCCTTTTTGTTTTAATCAAAACGCAGCTAAAACAGCTCAAGAATTGGTTGTTTTTGTAACAAGGAAAGATCTATGGAGAAAACGTGCAAAAGCTAATTTAGAGATGATTGATAAACTTTTCCCACCTACACCCAATAATCAAAAAAGTGGTAGAGAAAAAACTATAAGAAACTATTATGGAAAGATAATTCCTTTTGCTTACAGTGATTTTCTTGGGATTTTAGGATATATAAAGTTTGTGTTAGTCTCTGCAATAGGAATTTTTAAACCTATATATAGACAGGTGAAAAATAGTGATATGAGAATTGTAGCTCACAAAACTTGTGGATTAGCAGCAGAAAACTTTATGATTTCAATGGCTGCAAAAGGTTATGACACTTGTCCAATGGAGGGAAGTGATACCTTACGAGTTAAAAAATTACTAAATCTTCCATTTGGAGCAGAAATAAATATGATTGTCTCCTGTGGAATTAGAGATGAAAAAGGGGTTTATGGAGAACGTTTTCGAGTTCCTTTCAATGAAATTTATAAAGAAATTTAATACACTAATTACTGGGTTTAAGAACTAGTAAATTATTACTCTTTTCAATTTCTATCTGATTGATTTTCATTTTGACAAACTCCCCGTTTAAATATTTCTTTGCCTGATCTTTATAATACTTACTAAATACACGACCAGATTGACCTGTTGGCAAAATTGCAAGACTATTTTCAATATCAGAAAAATCCACAACTCTTCTAGTAGAAGGACCTGCTAATACTTTATAATAACCCGTAGAGTCGATGTTGTAAATTTGATTATTAATTACCTGATCCCCCCCAGATGGGACAAATGGTCCAACATTAAAAAGATTTCTTAGTATTGGTATTTCTCCAACTGCGTGTTTGTGTTCTACTGAAATTACTCTATCCCAAGTCCAACCTTCAATATTTTCTCCTAATTGATTTTGTAGAAAATCAAATGCAGCTTTAAATGATTTTGTTATAATTTGTTGTTTTGTTTCTACTTTATTGATTGTTGAAATATCGTCCCACCAGACAGAATTACCTCTTTCCATTTGAACGGGTAAAACCTTCTCTATTAATGGTGTATTAATAAATTGATTAAACGCTTCTCCCATCTCATCAGCAAATGTATTTTTTTGAAATTCGTATACAATTCGATTATAAATTACAGGCCCAATTTCCTTTTTATCAAAATTTCCTTTCCAGTTTTCTAAAATAGAAATTGCTGTTTTTTCACTTAGAGACAACTCTTTTTTATTAATAGATTTTATAAAATCAATTATAATATCTGTAGCAGAAGTCGAAGTAACATCATTTAACATTTTAGCCACATCTTGTTTTGTCCAGTCATTTTTTGACTCAACTAAACTTACTATTCTTTTAGCTCTATTTTCATTTAAATAGTATCCAGGATATAATTTTCCTGCAACTGAATCGACCTGATTATTAGCAGAATACACATAGTTCCAACTTGGATTTATTGCTTGTGGATTTTGATCAAAATTTAAATACTTTAAAATATCATCTTCTCCAGAAGCTCCGTTTAAATATGTCTTGGTATATAAAGAATCTCGATATTTATATAACTTACCCGATGAAAACCAAGCTATATTATTTTTTGAATCGCCATACATAAGATTTAATCCTGGTGCGTGTAACTTACTCGATCCAGTTTTAAAATCTGATAAATTTTTAGCATGAGAAAGCTCATATCCTACATCTAAAATTTGATTTTCTAATTTTGTGTAAATCCATTGCATAGCAATGGGTCTTTTGTCGTCTAAATGAGGAATAATATCATTCATTATTGGCCCGTGACTACTTACTTTTATTTGATAAATACTGTCCTTTTTCCCTTTGATTTTAATTCGTTTCTCAATCAAATCATATTTCTGATAACCATTTGAAGTTTTATACTCCATTTCATTTTTTGGATTATTTTCTTCAATATAAAAATCAACATCGTCGTTTTCTAACATGGTTACACCGTAGGCATAATTAGTATTATGACCTAATAGTGAAAATGGAATTAACGCTAAATTAAAACCATACATTTCATAATTAGGTGTTTTAATATGAGACTGATACCAAACAGATGGTTGAGAAAAACCTATATGAGGATCATTCGCGAAAATCACCTTTCCGTTTTTAGTTTTATCTGCACCAATTACCCAAGAGTTACTCCCAATAAAAGGAGAAATAGGTAACTTTGTAAATATTTTTTGTATTGCTTTCCCAAATTCAGCTTTTAGCTCAACATTATTTTCGCTTCTTATAATTGTTTGGTTCTGAAATTCTGCATCAATCAATTCATTTAAATAATTCTCGCCTAGTTTTTCTTTTACTTCATTTAAAAGCGGATCTGTTTTATGAGCAATTGCAAAACTAAAGGCCATGTAACCAAAGACATTATAAATGTCATTAATGGTGTATTTTTCTTTCTCAACTCCTACTAATGTAAATTCTACTGGAGTTTTACCATTTTCTATATATTGATTAATCCCATTCAAATATGCCATAGATAATTTATAGGCTTCAGTACTTTTATTTAAACCTAATATTGTTTTTTTTGCAGCTTCCTCTATTCCTAAACCGGACATAAATTTATCTGTCTCAACTAATTCTTCTCCAAAAATTTCCGACAGCCTACCAGCAGAAATTCTACGAATCAATTCCATTTGCCATAACCTGTCTTGAGCATGAACATATCCCAGGGCTGTATAAGCATCTTTTTGATTTTGAGCATTAATGTGTGGTACTCCAATATTATCAAAATAAATTTCTACTTCAGCAGAAATATTTTTAAGCAGAATCTCTCCATTATAATTGGGGCTTAATGTTTTTGAATATATCCATAAAGAAGCAAATAAAATGATAGAAAAAAGAAAGAAATATTGGACTACTTTTTTTATAATTTTCATGGAAATTTTATTAATATTTTCAAAGGTAATAGAATTATATCGTATTTTTGATTGTTAAATTGAAAATGAATACTTCATGAAAAAAATCCAAATGGTTGACCTAAAAAGTCAATATATCAAGATAAAAGATCAAATTGATACTGCCGTAATTCAAACAATCGAATCTACTAGTTTTATTAATGGTCCTGTAGTTAAAGAATTCTCGGACTCCTTAGCAGAATACTTAGATGTAAAACATGTGATTCCTTGTGCAAACGGAACTGATGCGTTACAAATTGCTCTTATGGCATTGTCATTAAAGCCAGGTGATGAAGTAATTTGTCCTTCATTTACCTATGTCGCTACTGCAGAAGTAATTTCGCTTCTGGGTTTAACACCAGTAATGACTGATGTAGATCCTGATACTTTTAATATCACAGCAGAATTAATTAAACCCTTGATAACTAGTAATACAAAAGCAATAGTGCCTGTTCATCTTTATGGACAATCTTGTGATATGGAAGAAATCATGGATTTAGCAAAAGAGTTTGATCTTTATGTTATTGAGGATAATGCTCAGGCTATTGGTGCAAAATATACTTTTAGTGATGGTAGTGTGAAAAATACCGGGACAATTGGGCATATAGGAACTACCTCATTTTTTCCGGCAAAAAACTTAGGTTGTTATGGTGATGGTGGTGCGATGTTCACTAATGACGATGAAATTGCTAAAAATCTTAGAATGATAGCAAATCACGGTCAAAATATGAGGTACTATCATAAAGTAATTGGATGTAATTCAAGATTAGATTCAATTCAAGCGGCAATTTTAAAAATTAAATTAAACCATTTAGACGGTTATTCTGCATCACGAAATAAAATGGCAGAGGAGTACGATCAGAATTTCTCAAAAATCCCTGAACTAAGTATTCCAAAAAGACAATATAATTCAACACATGTTTTTCATCAATATACTTTGAAAATTAAATCAGAATTAAGAAGTAAATTAATTGATCATTTAGAGGCTAATAATATTCCTGTAATGATTTATTATCCAGTGCCTTTATATAAACAAGAAGCCTTTGGTAATTATGTGGTGGATGGTTTTAATATAAAAAATGTAGAAGAATTATGTAACACTGTTTTTTCATTACCTATTCACAGTGAAATTGAAAACTCTTCACAAGATTTTATTATTCAAAAAGTAAAAGATTTTTTTAATAATAACTAAAGTAAATGAAAAAAATAGTCTTAAGCTTATTAACAGTCATATTAATTTCTTGTAATAAAACAGAAAAATCTCCTGAACTTAGTATTAGCTATCAAAAAATTGAACTTAAAAATGGTTTAGATGTTATTTTTCATGTCGATAAATCAGATCCAGTTGTAGCTGTTGAATTAATGGTACATGTGGGTTCTGCAAGAGAAACTAAAGGCCGAACTGGTTTTGCTCACTTATTTGAACACTTACTATTCTTAGAGTCTGAAAACTTGGGTAAAGGAGGACTAGATAAAATGAGTGCAAGAATTGGGGGTTCTGGAGCAAACGGATCTACCTCCAGAGATAGAACAAATTATTTACAAACTATTCCAAAAGATGCCTTAGAGAAAATGATTTGGGCAGAAGCAGATAAGTTAGGATGGTTTATAAATACTGTAACAGATCCTGTTTTAGCTAAAGAAAAACAGGTAGTAAAAAACGAAAAAAGGCAAAGCATCGATAATAGACCTTATGGTCATAATCAATTCGTAATAAGTAGAAATATATACCCAAAAGATCACCCGTACAACTGGCAAGTAATTGGATCTCTAGAAGATTTACAAAATGCTACTTTAGAAGATGTAAAAACATTTTATAAAAAATGGTACGTACCTAATAATTCAACTTTAGTTTTATCTGGCGATATTGATATTGATCAAGCAACAAAATGGGTGCATAAATATTTTGATGAAATACCAAAAGGACAAGAAACGCCTATATTAGAAAAAAGATCTGGAAATATATCAAAAACTAAATTTTTGTATTACGAAGATAATTTTGCAAGAGTGCCTCAGTTAACAATGGCTTGGCCAACAGTGGAGTCTTATCATCCCGATTCTTATGCATTAGAAGTCCTCGCAACATATTTAACTGATGGTAAATCTGCGCCCTTAAATCAAGTATTGATAGACGAATTAAAACTTACTTCATCAACAAGTATGTATAATTATATTTCAGAGATTGCGGGACAAACTCAACTTTCAGTAAGAGCTTTTAATAACCAAAATTTAACTGAAATTAAAAAAGGAATTGAAAAAGCTTTTATCAAATTTGAAATAGAAGGTATCTCAGAAAAAGATTTAAAAAGAATCAAAGCGGGTCAAGAAACAGCTTTTTACCTTGGTCAGTCAAGTGTTCTTGGAAAAGGAACAAATTTAGCTTCTTATAATACATATACTGGAGATCCTGGTTTTGGAGCTGAAGATATTAAACGGACATTAGATGTTACCACAGGAGATGTTACTCGAGTCTACAATAAGTATATAAAAGATAAAAATTATATAGCAACAAGCTTTGTTCCTAAAAATAGTAGTGATTTAGCACTAAAAGGTTCTGTTTTAGCAGAAATTATTGAAGAGAGAATTGTGAATGGATTAGAAGAAAAATTTGATTTAAAAACTGCAATACCATCAAAAAAAACAGCCTCTTCTATTAATAGGAGTAAGGAGCCTAATTATGGTAAAACTCCTTCTTTAATAGTCCCTAGAGTATATCAAAGAAGCATCAAAAATGGATTAAAGATATATGGGATTGAAAATAATGAAGTCCCTTTAATTCGATTTAATATCAAAATTGATGGGGGTCAGCTAGTTGAATCTATGGATAAATTAGGTATTGCTAATCTAACAGCTAATTTATTAAATAAGGGTACAAAAAATAAAACGGTAGAGGAATTAGAAGCAGCTATTCAAGATTTAGGAGCATCAATTTATATTTCCTCTGACAAGGAAAGTATTTCGATTAGCGCTACAACTCTTTCTAGAAATTATAAAAAAACATTAGCAATCGTTAAAGAAATGCTCTTAAATCCTAGGTTTGAAAAAAAGGAATTTAATTTACTTAAAAAAGCAGTTGTTTCTAATTTACGCCAACAAGAGGCTAGACCTAATTCTGTGGCAGGTAATATATTTAATGAATTAATTTACGGTAAACAGAACATCTTATCTAAAAATACCCTAGGAACCATAGAATCTGTCAAAAGATTAACTATTGAAGATGTGAAAGAATATTATCAAAATTATATTTCACCATCAGTAGCAAAAATATTAGTTGTGGGTAATATAAAAGAAAATGAAGTCATAAATTCTTTGAAAGATTTAAATTCTACTTGGATTTCTAAAAAAGTTACTATTCCCGAATATAAAACACTAAGTTCACTAACAAAGCCTGCAGTATATTTCTATGATATTCCAAATGCCAAACAATCTGTTTTAAAGATTGGCGCGCCTGCCCTAGCCGTCACAGATGAAGATTATTATGCGTCTTCTGTGATGAATTATATTCTTGGAGGTGGTGGATTTGCCTCAAGATTAACTCAAGAATTACGAGAAGGAAAAGGGTACACATATGGAATAAGATCTAGTTTCTCTGGCACAAAAGCTAAAGGAGATTTTACTATCTCTAGTAATGTAAGATCAAATGTCACATTAGAATCTATTCAATTAATAAAACAAATTTTAAAAGAATATCCAACAACTTTCTCTGATAAGGATCTAGCAACTACTAAAAGCTTTTTAATAAAGAGTAATGCAAGAGCCTTTGAAACATCTAGAGCAAAATTAAGAATACTTTCTAATATTAGTAATTACAAGTGGAAACCAGATTACATAAAAGATAGAGAGACTATAGTAAATAAAATGACTAAAAATCGTATTAAAGAATTAGCAAACAAATATACAAATCCAGATAAATTAATCTGGCTAATTGTTGGTGATGCAGAAACGCAATTAGATAGAATAAAGGAATTAGGATACGGAGAGCCAATTTTATTAAATAAAAGACAAGAGTCTATCAAAAATTAAAAAAACACTTATTCAAAAACAGCAGCACTTGCTAAAACACTTCTATCTATTTTTCGCATTAGTCCTTGTAAAACTTTTCCAGGACCAACTTCTATGAATTCAGTTCCTCCGTCAGCAATCATGGCTTGAATACATTGTGTCCACTTAACCGGCGCTGTTAATTGAGCGATTAAATTCTCTTTAATCTCTTCTGGATTTGTAATTGCTTTTGCTGGTACATTTTGATAGATAGGGCACGATGGGTTGCTAAAGGTCGTTGACTCTATCGCAGTTGCCAACTCTTCTCTAGCTGGCTTCATCATAGGTGAATGAAATCCACCACCAACTGGCAACAACAAAGCTCTTCTTGCTCCTTTTTCTGTTAATATTTCACAAGCTTTTTCTACCGCCGAGGTCTCTCCTGAGATAACTAATTGACCAGGACAATTATAATTAGCAGCAACTACAATTCCATCAATTTCTTTACAAGTATCCTCAACTATTTGATCGTCTAGTCCTAAAACTGCAGCCATTGTAGAAGGAGCAATTTCACAGGCTTTCTGCATTGCTAAAGCACGTTTAGAGACCAGTTTTAGTCCATCATCAAAAGACAAGACGCCACTAACAACAAGTGCGGATAATTCTCCAAGAGAATGACCTGCTAGCATTTCTGGCTGAAAGGAATCTCCTAATACTTTTGCTAAAATTACAGAATGCAAGAAAATTGCAGGCTGTGTAACTTTTGTTTCTTTTAATTGCTCAGGGGTTCCTTGAAACATGATATCTGTAATCGAAAAGCCTAGTATCTTATTCGCCTTTTCAAAATATTCTTTTGCTAATATCGAATTGTTATATAAGTCTAATCCCATTCCTGTAAACTGAGCTCCTTGACCTGGAAATATATATGCTCTCATTTGATTTATTTATATCAATATTTAATTATTGACGAAAATAATAAATTTTATTAAAAGCATCCCCTTGAGTCAACTAATTATATAAAAATAATCCTAAGATCGAGGGTAAATATTTAGTAATTTCGTTAGATTAAAATTATTAAAATATTTTACTTGACTTTAAACGAAAAAATTATGGCAAAGCCTTATTATGATGCTTCTGATTTAAGAAACTTTGGAAAGATCACTGAATGGAGTGAAGATTTAGGAAACAAATTTTTTGATTATTATGGTAAAGTCTTTGAAGAAGGTGCCTTAACCGCAAGAGAGAAATCTTTAATAGCACTTGCCGTTTCTCATACAGAGCAGTGTCCATATTGTATCGATGCATACACTAAAGATGGTTTACAAAGAGGTATCACAAAAGAAGAAATGATGGAAGCGATTCATGTTGGGGCAGCTATAAAAAGCGGGGCAACATTGGTTCACGGTGTTCAGATGATGAATAAAGTAAATAAATTAGAGATGTAATTTTTAATAACCTTACGCATTTAAAAAAACAAAGGTTGTTTATCTCTTTAATATTAAGTAAATATGACTACAAAATCACTCATAGCGAGAAATAATGATTTAGCAAATACAGAAAAGCAATTAGAAATTCTTTCAAACGGAATTTTCATGAACGGTGAACTACCGACCTTTGCAAATAAAATAAAAGAAACAAACCAATTTCCACTAAGGCCTAAGAAATTAGAAATTCTACAAATCAATTTAGGATATATGTGTAATCAGGTTTGTGCTCACTGCCACGTTGACGCAGGACCCGATCGTAAGGAAATTATGACACTTACTACAATGCAACAATGTATTAAAGTTGTAAAGAATACTGGCGCTCATACACTAGATTTAACAGGTGGTGCTCCAGAGATGAACCCAAATTTTAGATGGTTTGTAGAGGAAGCATCAAATGCAGGAATTAAAGATTTTATTGTTCGTTCTAATTTAACAATTATTAGAGCAAATAAAAAGTATCATGATTTACCCGAGTTTTTTAAAAAACATAACATACACGTAGTATCTTCAATGCCACACTGGACACGTGGCAAAACAGATAAACAAAGAGGGAATGGTGTTTTTGATAAATCGATCAAAGCCCTACAAATGCTAAATGAAGTAGGTTATGGAACGAAAGGTTCATCCTTAAAATTAGATTTAGTCTACAACCCATCGGGTGCCTTTTTACCTGGAGATCAAAAAGCGTTAGAGCAGGATTTTAAAAAATCATTAAACGATGAGTTTAAAATCACTTTTAATAATTTATTTTCAATCACCAATCTACCTATTAGTAGATTTTTAGACTATTTAATTGCTTCAGAAAATTATGAAGATTATATGGTTTCTTTAGTAGATGCATACAATCATAAAGCAATAGAAAATGTTATGTGTACAAATACAATCTCTATTGGGTGGGATGGTTGGTTATATGATTGTGATTTTAATCAGATGCTAAACTTAAAAGTAGACAGTAAAATAAAACATATTGTAGACTATAATGAAGAAGTTTTACAAAATAGAGATATCATAATTAATCAACATTGTTACGGCTGTACAGCAGGTGCGGGAAGTAGTTGCCAGGGTGAAGTAGCTTAACAAAGAAATAATAGCTATTTGTCATTTTCTTTAGAATTTCTGTTAAATTGTTTTCTTGAAAAGTGTACAAATAGTCTTAAAAGTAGCAAAAAAATGAATGAAAATCTGCTATTAATATTTACAAGAAATCCAGAATTAGGAAAAGTAAAAACACGTTTAGCAAAAACAATTGGAGCTGAATCTGCACTTAATATTTATAAATTTTTATTGAAACATACACAAAAAACCACACAAAATTTAAGTTGTGATAAGTCAGTCTATTATTCTGTGAAAATTAGAGAAAATGATATTTGGGATACTAAAATATTTCAAAAACACAAGCAATTAGGGAGTGATTTAGGAGAGAGAATGGAAAATGCTTTTAAAGATTCATTAGAACTAGGCTATAAAAAAGTACTAATTATTGGTAGTGATTTGATAGATTTAAGTGAAAAAATAATTGAAGAAGGATTCTTACAATTGGAAACTAATGATATTGTAATTGGTCCTGCACAAGATGGTGGCTATTATTTATTAGCAATGAAGAATCTACCTCTTAATATTTTTAAAAATAAAGATTGGGGAGCTTCTACTGTAAGAAAGGATACAATGTTAGATTTAAAAGATAAAAAAGTACATTTGTTGGAAGAGCTAAATGATATAGATGTTTATGAAGACCTAAAAAATCATAATATCTTTCAAAAATTTTTGTAATTTTAATTTAAAATTTATCTTAAATTGAGGACAAAATGAACGCTAAGATTAGTCTTCTTATTTTAAGTGCCAACTGCTTTACAATAGATATAAAAAATGAAAAAACAAGATCAGCTTAAGGAAACCATAGATTTTTTAAGGTCTAAGGGGGTTGTAAATCCTGAAATTGGAATAGTACTGGGCACAGGTTTGGGAAAACTAGTAGATGAAATCTCCATAGAAAAAGAAATTGAATATTCAGAAATTCCAAATTTCCCAGAGGCAACGGTCGAATTTCATTCAGGAAAATTAATTTACGGAGAGTTCTTTGGAAAAAAAGTGATTGTAATGGCGGGGAGATTTCACGTATATGAGGGTTACAGCCTTTGGGAAGTTACCTATGGGATTAGAGCAATGCATGCCTTAGGTATTAGTAATTTATTGATTTCAAATGCTGCTGGTGCTATCAATTTAACTTACAAAAAAGGAGATTTAATGTTGATTGAAGATCATATTAATCTTCAAGGAAGCTCTCCTTTAGCTTTTAAAGGGGCTAATATTTTTGGAAATATTTTCGCAGATATGTTAGAGCCCTACTCTAAAGAAATTAATGAAAAAATTAAAGTCATAGCAAAGGAACAGAATATTAATCTCCACGAGGGAGTCTATGCCAGTGTTGTTGGACCACAATTAGAAACTAGAGCAGAATATAGAATGTTACAACTTTTAGAAACGGATGCTGTAGGAATGAGTACTGTGCCAGAGGTTATTGTTGCTAAGCAATTGAATCTACCATGTGCTGCCATTTCTGTTTTAACAGATGAATGTGATCCTAAAAACCTTCAGCCCGTAGATATTGCTAATATTATTGCCATTGCTGGGAAAGCGGAACCAAAAATGATTCTACTTTTTAAAGAATTAATGAAAATAATTTAATAGAAATCTATTTTTCGAGCACTCTATTAATTACAAAATTATATTAAAAAACAAGAAAAAACAAAATGAGTTATTTAGAAACTACAAACGATATATATAAGCAAGCCGCATTAACTCCAGATGTAGGATTATGCTGCACTACAAATCCTATATGGGAATTACCAGGACTTAAAATTCCAAGAATAATGCAAGAAATGAACTATGGATGCGGTTCTACGGTGCATGCTAGAGACCTAACTAATAATCCGAAAATGCTATATGTAGGCGTAGGTGGAGGAATGGAATTACTTCAGTTTTCATATTTTAACAGAACAAAAGGTGGGGTAATTGGTCTAGATGTAGTTGATGAAATGTTAGAAGCATCTAAGAATAATTTCAAAATAGCAGAAGAACAAAATAATTGGTTTAAAAGCGACTTTGTTGACTTGAGAAAAGGAGATGCAATGGATCTTCCGGTAGAGGATAACTCTATTGATGTTGCTGCACAAAATTGTTTATTTAATATCTTTAAATCAGAGGACTTAAAAAAAGCCATAGCAGAAATGTATAGAGTTTTAAAACCTCATGGAAGACTAGTTATGAGCGATCCTACTTGTGAACAACCTATGAATGATGAGCTTCGGGGTGATGCTCGCCTTCGCGCTCTGTGTCTGAGTGGAAGTTTATCAATTGCTGACTATGTTAAAGCTTTAACAGATGCTGGTTTTGGTACTGTAGAAATTAGAGCAAGAAAACCTTATAGAATTTTAGACCCAAAGAATTATCCTACAGATGAATTAATTTATATTGAATCAATTGAGGTAGCTGCAATTAAAGATCCTATGCCAGAAGATGGTCCCTGTGTTTTTACTGGAAAAGCAGCAATTTATTATGGTGGAGAGGATTATTTCGATGATGGATTAGGACATACTCTATTGAAAAATCAGCCTTTAGCAATTTGCGACAAAACAGCTTCGGGGCTTAAATCTCTTGGTAGGGATGATATTTTCTTTTCAGAATCTACATTTCATTATGACGGAGGGGGATGCTGCTAAAAGGGTATTTATAGTTAAATAGAGTTTTAATAAAAAAATGATCTTTTATTAAAACTCTAATTTTCCTTACTCCATTGAGTATAACCCCCAATAACATTATAAACGTCAAAACCTTTTTCATTTAGTAATTTAGCTGATTTACCACTTCTATTACCGCTTCTACAATACAAGTAAACAGGTTTTGATTTATCGATTTGTTTGATTGCTTTTTTTACAAAGTCATCCTCAAAATAATTAGCAAAAATAGCAGTATTAATAAAGCCTTCATTTATCTCTTTTGGACTTCTTACATCTATTAATTGTATTTTACGTGTAGATAACAACTCTCTTAATTCAAGAGTGTTAATTTTTTTTATTTCCTGATTTTGAGCACAATTAATAAAAAAGAAACTACCTAAAAGTATATATATTAAATTTTTCATATCTCTATTTTAAATTTGATTAATCGCAGGATTGATGTAAATATTTCGAAAATTTTTCTTGTTTAGAACGATCCCCAGTTTTATAAAAAACAACTGCATCATTTACACACATAAAAAAATGAGTGATATCTATATTCTCTAATAATCCTGCTCTAAATAATAAGTCTCTTACCGGACCTTTCACTCCTGCAAAATAAAACAGTATCTGTTTATTCTGAAAATATCTAACAAGTTCTTTTAACATTTCTACTCCAGTAGTATCTATTCTATTAATACTCTCAGAATCTAAGACGATTAATTTTAATAATGTTCCTTTATCATCTACCATTTGCTCTAAATAATCTCTAAAATAAGTAGCATTTGCATAAACTAATTGTGCTTCAAATCTAAAAATTAATACATCTTCTTCAACGATCACTTCTTTGAAGCGATTTTTATTTCTATAAAAATCAGAATTTGGCACATTTCCTAATTCAGTGACATAAGGCCTTGATATTCTATAAATTAGAATCGCTAAAGACAAACTAATACCAGCTAAAATTCCATATTCTATTCCTAATAATAATGTAAATATAAAGGTAGCTAGCATCAGTGAAAAATCTAACTTATTTATCTTCCAAAGAGAGGTTGCCTGTTTTAAATTAACGAGTCCAAATACTGCAACAATTATAATCGCAGCTAAAACGGTCTTGGGTAAAAAATAAAATAGTGGTGTTAAAAATAAAAGTGTTACTCCTACTATTGCTGCAGAAATTAAAGCTGACATACCTGTAGTTCCTCCAGTTTCTTGATTAATTGCAGAACGCGAAAAACTTGATGAAGATGGATACGCTTTAAAAAAAGATCCTACTATATTACTTAATCCAAGAGCAATTAACTCTTGACTGGGTCTAACTCTGTATTCATCTTGTTTTACCTCTAAAGATTTACCTATAGTAATCGTTTCTAGATAACCAACCATGACTAACGTTAATGCTATAGGCATAAGGTTTTTTATTAATTGAAAATCAAAGTCTGGGGTACTAAAACTAGGCAAACCTGAAGGGATCTCTTTTACTATCGAAACACCATTAAGGCTATCTCCAAAAAACCTCATAGTTAAAACCCCTATAATTACAACTATCAATGCATTCGGAATTTTCTTATTGATCCTTCTAAATATAATTATAATCAATATAGATGTAAGACCTATAATAGTTGTGTGCAAATTAAAATCTAAAATATAATACCATATATCTTTTATGAGAAATTGGATTTGGTCACTTTGAATAAAATCAACTCCCAGTAAATTTCTAAATTGATTCATTCCAATTGTTATGGCTACAGCAGATGTAAAGCCGTTAATGACTGGTTTTGAGATGAAATTGACTAAAAATCCTAATCTAAAAACACCCATGATAAACTGAAGTGTTCCAACCATTAGTGCTAATAAAATAGCAATTGAAATATAGCTATCTGAACCTGCCACTGCTAATGTTGAAACTCCAGATGCTACAATTAAAGAATCCATGGCTACTGGTCCAATAGCTACCTGCCTTGAAGAACCAAAAATAGCGTAGATTATTTGCGGTAATAACGCACAATATAGACCATAAATTGGAGGTAAGCCTGCAATTAAAGCATACGCTATTCCTTGTGGAATTAAAATGATCCCTACAGTAATACCTGCAACTAAATCTCCTTTAAAACGAAATGCTTTATAGTTGGGTAACCATTCTAAAATTGGTATAATTTTTTTTATATTCATAAAGTCGCATGAACTTACAAATTAGAAAAGGAATTATATTCTTCTAAAATAATTCTCCTGTATTTCTTCCTTTTACTCTTCCAAGATGTTTATAAGCTAATTCAGTTACTTCTCTACCTCTTGGTGTTCGCATAATAAACCCTTGCTGTATTAAAAAAGGTTCATAAACCTCTTCAATAGTTTCTGTATTTTCACTAACAGCAGTAGCGATTGTACTCAAGCCAACAGGCCCTCCTTTAAACTTATCAATGATCGTTGTTAGGATTTTATTATCCATCTCATCTAATCCGTGGGCATCAACATTTAGTGCTTTTAAAGCATATCTGGAGATCTCTATAGTGATACTTCCATCACCTTTTATTTGTGCAAAGTCTCTAACTCTTCGTAATAATGCGTTTGCTATTCTTGGAGTACCTCTACTTCTACCTGCTATTTCTATAGCTGCTTCCATAGAAATTGATACACCTAAAATACCCGCGCTTCGCTGAACTATTGTTGTTAATAATTCTGTTGAATAGTAATGTAATCTACTATTGATTCCAAAACGTGCTCTCATAGGAGCCGTTAGTAGTCCTGAACGGGTAGTTGCTCCGATTAGTGTAAATGGTTCTAAATTGATTTGTACAGTTCTTGCATTTGGTCCAGATTCGATCATAATATCGATCTTAAAATCTTCCATAGCAGAGTATAAGTATTCTTCTACAATTGGACTTAAACGGTGTATTTCATCAATAAAAAGGACATCACGCTCGTCTAAGTTTGTTAATAAGCCTGCTAAGTCACCAGGTTTGTCTAAAACAGGGCCTGAAGTAACTTTAATACCTACTTGTAATTCATTTGCTAAAATATGAGCTAATGTAGTTTTCCCTAAACCTGGGGGACCATGAAAAAGAGTATGATCTAAAGCTTCCTCTCTTTGATTTGCGGCTTCTACAAATATTTTTAAATTTTCTATAGCTTGATCTTGTCCAGAAAAATCGTCAAAAGAAAGCGGACGTAGTTTTTTTTCTACATCTAATTCTTCATTAGATAAATTATCGTTTTCAGGATTTAAATTCTCATTCATAAATACAAAGATACTATTAATTGTAATAATTTTTTCATGAATTGTATCAAACAAAAATCCTTCCCAGCGGTGGGAAGGATTTACGTATATTTTTAATACTTATCTTAAATTAAGATTGTTGTTCACCTTCTAATAGAGGTGTATTTTGTGAAACAAAATCTTGACCATGTAAGAAATCACTATCATCATCATCAGCATCTACTCGCTTACTGTAGTCATAAGCCCACCTGTGTACTTCTGGAATCTGACCTGGCCAGTTTCCATGAATATGTTCAACTGGTGTTGTCCATTCTAATGTATTAGATTTCCATGGATTTTGTGTTGCTTTAGGACCTCTATACATAGAGATAAAAAAGTTTGCGAAAAATATAATTTGTGCAATCCCTCCTACCAAAGCAAATAATGTAATAACTACATTAATTTGTAGTAAGTCATCGAACATTGGAAAATTTGTATTTGTATAATATCTTCTTGGCAAACCAGCTAAACCAATAAAATGCATTGGCCAAAAAACTCCATATGCACAAACTATCGTTATCCAAAAATGCCAATAACCAAGTGTTTTATTCATCATTCTACCATACATTTTTGGAAACCAATGATAAACACCAGCATACATACCAAATATTGCAGAAACACCCATTACCAAGTGAAAATGTGCAACAACAAAGTAAGTGTCATGTATGTTTATGTCTAATGCTGAATCTCCTAAAACTAATCCTGTTAAACCTCCTGTTACGAATGTAGAAACTAATCCAATAGAGAATAACATTGCAGGGTTTAGTTGTAAATTACCTCTCCATAAAGTGGTTAAATAATTAAAAGCTTTAACGGCTGATGGAATTGCTATTAATAATGTTGTAAATGTAAATACTGACCCTAAGAATGGATTCATTCCTGAGATAAACATATGGTGCCCCCAAACAATTGTGGATAAGAAGGCTATTGCTATGATCGACAAAATCATTGCTCTATAACCAAAAATTGGTTTTCTTGAATTAGTTGAAATTACTTCTGAGGTAATCCCTAATGCTGGTAATAATACGATGTATACCTCTGGATGACCTAAGAACCAAAATAAGTGTTCAAATAAAACTGGTGATCCTCCTTGATAATGTAAAACTTCTCCTGATATAAAAATATCAGATAAAAAGAAAGATGTCCCAAAACTTCTATCAAAAACTAATAATAAGGCTGCGGACAATAGTACAGGAAAAGAAACTACACCAATAATAGCTGTAATAAAGAAAGCCCACATTGTTAAAGGCAATCTTGTCATCTTCATTCCTTTAGTTCGAAGATTTAAAACAGTTACGATATAATTTAATGCACCTATTAGTGAGGATGCAATGAAAATTGACATAGAAACCAACCATAAAGTCATTCCTGCACCAGAACCTGGTATTGCTTGCGGTAATGCTGAAAGAGGAGGATAGATTGTCCAACCAGCAGCAGCTGGTCCTGCTTCAACAAATAATGAAGTTACCATAACTATACTTGATAAGAAGAATAACCAGTAAGAAACCATGTTTAAAAAGCCAGACGCCATATCTCTTGCTCCAATTTGTAATGGAATTAATAAGTTAGAGAATGTACCACTCAGTCCAGCCGTAAGTACAAAAAATACCATTATTGTCCCATGTATTGTAACCAGGGCTAAATAGATGTCTGGATCCATGATACCATCTGTTTGATGTGATCCTAAAAATGCTTCTACGATTGTAAATGAAGTCTCTGGCCAAGCAATTTGCATACGAAATAACATAGACATTAAAACCGCTATAACTCCCATAAACATACCTGTTACCAAGAATTGTTTAGAAATCATTTTATGATCTTGACTAAAAATATATTTTGTTACAAATGTTTCTTTATGATGATGATCTGACATAATCTTATTTATTTGTAGTGTCTTTAAATTATTGTTTTATTACTTCTGCTAATGTTGGTCTTTCTGAAATCCACTTATTGTACTCATCTTCATCTACAACTGTAATTTTCATTTGCATATTATAGTGAGATGCTCCACATATTTTATTACATAAAAGTAGATAATCAAATTCGTAAAAATCTTCACCTTTAGCTTTTCTAATTTTATTAATATTATTTGTTTTTGCCATTACCTCCGGGTTTAACCTCATTTCTTCAGTTGTATATTTAGGGGTAAAACCAAATTCAGTAACCATCCCCGGAACGCAATTCATTTGAGCTCTAAAGTGAGGCATATATGCAGAGTGCAATACATCTTGTGAACGAAACTTAAAATGAATTTTTCTTCCTTTTGGCAAATATAATTCTGTAACTTGTTTATCGTCTTGAGAATTTTTATCAGACATATCCACACCCATTGTGTTTAAACTGTTTATATCTATATAATTTACATTTCCTAGACCAAGTGTATTATCTTCTCCTGCGTAACGTGCGTCCCATCTAAACTGTTGAGAATACACCTCTATAACAATAGCGTCATCGTCACCGGACAGGGTCATTACATTATTCCATTGCCATATACCATAACCTATCAAAAGAGCTAAAACTCCTGCTGGTATTGTTGTCCAAATAATTTCTAACACGTGACTATCGGCAAAAAATTTCGCTTTCTTATCCTTCCTTCCTCTGTACTTATATGTGAAAAAGAAAATTAAAAACTGCATAATAAATTGCACAATACCAATTAACCAAAAAGTAATATCAAAAAGATTATCATCATGCTCTCCTTCAATAGAAGCAGATTCAGGTAACATCAAAACATTCATAGCTATTAAACAATACACCATCATGGCATAAAAGAAAACCGTAAACACTAAGAAGTACTTACCTTGTTTGTCGTTATCATTATCATCTGCGATAACAGTCCTTAAGTCCATTACCCTGGTAATCTGCCAAAAACTGACTCCAATTGCAACACCTATAAAAATATAAAATAAAGCTAACATACTTATTTTGTCTTAATTTTTAAATTCAATTATTATTAATGATGATCTCCAGATCCTTCCCCTGTGTGTTCAATATTGTAATAGTGATAGTGTTCACTTTCTTGTAAAAACGGATTACCTTTTGCTATTGGGTTTGCCCTAGCAAATGCACTAAAAGTAGTATAAATAAATAATCCTACAAAGAAAAATATTGCGCTAATCTCTGGAATACCAAATGACCATTGGGCTCCAACTGTTGATGGCATTATCATAACAAATATATCTATGTAGTGACCTATTAATATCACAGTTCCTCCAATAAAAACAAACCAAGGTTTACTTTTAAAATCACTATTAAGTAATAAAAGTATTGGGAAAACAAAGTTCATAAAAACCATTCCTATAAAAGGAAGCTTATACTCTGTAAATCTTGCAACGAAATATGTTGTCTCTTCTGGAATATCTGCATACCATATTAACATAAACTGGGCGAACCATAAATAAGTCCAAAATACAGAGAAACCAAACATAAATTTAGCTAAATCATGAATATGACTATCGTTTACACCAGGTATAGCACCTTTAGAACGCAAGTATATTGTAACAAAGGCAATCACAGTTATTGCACTTACTAATAATGTTGCTAATACATACCATCCAAATAATGTTGAGAACCAGTGAGGATCTAATCCCATAATCCAATCCCATGACATCATAGATTCTGTTATCATAAATAAGAATAAGAATACAACTGACATATTATAGTTATTCTTATATGTTTTGTTAGAATCATTTGCAGTATCTTCCTTTATGGAACCTTTTCTAATAAAAAATCTGTAGGCATTCCATATTAAAAGATATGCAATACTTCTTACTATAAAACCTGTTGAATTCATCCACCAAGATTTACCATCAATAATAGCATCATATTTATCACTTTCTGGATCGAAAATACCTTCAGCCATCCATGGAAACAAATGATTTAAATGCATAACTGAAGCTACTAGTAATACAACCATTATAATTGATGTAGGTAAAAGGTTCGCTGTAATTGCTTCCATTACCCTTAGAATAACGACAGACCAACCTACTAAGGCAACTCTTTGTATTGCGTAGAAAGTTAAAACTAAAAGCGATAAACCTAAAGAGAAAAATAAAGCTACATAGAACGCTGACCAAGGTCTATTTTGCAGTTGGTGTAAAACATGTTCTGCATGATCATCGTTATGAGGCTCTGCTTTAATTTCTTTAGATACATGATCATCATCTTGACTTGCATGATCATCATGTTTCATTTCTTCTACATGGGAATCTTTTACTTGTGCGTGCCCGTTTTCATGACCATCATTATGAACAGCTTCTATTATATGGTTTGCGTCTTCTAAGGTCTTTTTAGAACCATTATAAAAACTAAATGCAATCCCTATAAGACCAATAAAAATTAGTGCTTTTGAGAATGTTTTTAATCTACCTGAGAATTGATACATATCTTTCGTATTCTTTCTTATTTAAACTTTATTTCAGCAAATCTGTACGTAATACTTCTACATATTGTACAATTTGCCAACGTTCTTTATATGTTAATTGGGATGAATGCGAACCCATTAAATTTTTACCATGCATTAAAACGTGATAGATACTGCCTTCTGTAATATCTCTATCTTTATAACTCGGTATTCCAATAAATTTATCTGCTTGAGATAAATAACCATTACCATCTCCTTTTTTTCCATGGCAAGAAATACAGTAAATAGTATACATTTTCTTACCCGTGTCAAAGTTTTCTTCTGTCTCAGCTAGTGGAGATTTTAAATATATTTTTGCTTTATCATACCCCTCATTAGAATCTGCGATATCATATGCAGGATGTCCTCCTCTTGGGATGGTTCCAGCTACTGGTTTACTATTGACAGGGTTTCCTCTTAAACCATTTTCTCCATCTGCCTTATAAGGTATAGATTCATACATGTCGGGCATGTATTGGAATTGTGGCGTTCTCTTGTTGCCACAAGAAGCTAAACTTGCTACAACTACTAAAACGATAATTAATTTAAAATTCTTCATTATCTGTTGATTAGTGCTTATCTACTACATTAATTTCTACAGCACCTGTCTTACATAACAGAGAAGTTAATTCTTCTTCGTTATTTTGGACTGGTATTTCCATTAAAAAATGATCATCTGTAGTTCTTGGATCTGGATTTTCTGCATCTTTAAATGGCCAAATTCTACTTCTCATATAAAAAGTAATTACCATTAAGTGAGCCGCAAAAAATACAGTTAATTCAAACATAATTGGTACAAATGCAGGCATGTTTTCTATCCAACTAAAACTTGGTTTACCACCAATATCTTGAGGCCAATCAACAATCATCATATAATTGGTCATCCATATAGAAAAACCTAAACCAATAAGGCCATACATAAATGCAGTAATTGCTAATTTTGTTGGGGCTAATCCCATCGCTTTGTCTAGCCCATGAACTGGAAAAGGACAAAATACTTCTTCAATATGATGATGTTCCGATTTTACAGCTTTAACTGCATCTAACAAAACCTCTTCATCTGTGTAGAACGCGTGAATAACTTTTGATGAATCCATAATTATCCGTTTAAATTGTTATCAGAATCTTTCTTCTTATCAGCAGTATTTAAAACAACTATTGCTGGTTTAGTAGGGATTCCTTGTTCACTTCTCTTCTTGTAAAATTCACCAGAAGATTTTAATATTGTTTTTACTTCCGCTTGCGCGATAACTGGGAATGTTCTTGCGTATAGTAAGAATAATACAAAGAAAAAACCTATTGTTCCAATAAAGATACCCACATCAACAAATGTTGGCTCAAATCTCCACCAAGTTGAAGGTAAATGACCTTTACTTAATACAATTGCAATAATATCAAAACGCTCAAACCACATACCTATATTAATAAATATTGAAATGATGAAAGACGCAATAAAACTTCTTCTAATTTTCTTAAACCACAATATTTGTGGTGTTAAAATATTAAAAAATAATAATGAATAGAATGCCCAAGCATAAGGCCCTGTTGCGGCACCTACAGATAAATAAGTATAATTTTCGTAAGGAGAACCGGTATACCATGCTATAAAAAATTCGGTTGCGTATGCTACTGCAACAATACCACCTGTTAGTATGATTACAATATTCATATATTCTACATGCATCCGTGTAATATAATCTTCCATATTTGTTACCTTTCTCATTATCCCCATCAATGTCTGTACCATCGCAAATCCTGAAAATATTGCACCTGCTACAAAATAAGGAGGGAAAATAGTTGAGTGCCATCCTGGGTTAATTGATGTAGCAAAATCCATAGATACAATTGTATGTACAGAAAGAACTAGTGGCGTTGCTAAACCAGCAAGAACTAAAGATACTTCTTCAAAACGTTGCCAATCTTTTGCTCTACCGGACCAACCAAATGATAATAACGAGTATATCTTCTTTTGAAAAGGCTTAACTGCTCTGTCACGAATCATTGCAAAATCAGGTAATAAACCTGTCCACCAAAATACTAACGAAACTGATAAGTATGTGGAAATTGCAAATACATCCCAAAGTAATGGTGAATTAAAGTTAACCCATAAAGAACCGAATTGATTTGGAATTGGTAATACCCAATATGCATTCCATGGTCTACCCATATGGATAATTGGAAACAATCCTGCTTGAAAAACAGCAAAGATTGTCATTGCCTCTGCAGAACGGTTAATTGCCATTCTCCATTTTTGACGGAATAATAAAAGTACTGCAGAAATTAAGGTTCCTGCATGACCAATACCAACCCACCAAACAAAATTAGTTATATCCCAAGCCCAACCAATATTCTTATTTAATCCCCAAACTCCAATACCTGTTCCTACAGTATAAAAAATACAACCAAATCCCCATAGCATAGCTGCTAAAGATATATAGAAAGCTATATACCAATTCTTATTTGCTTTACCTTCAATAGGCCTTGCAATATCTTCAGTAATGTCATGATAACTTTTATCACCTAATACTAAAGGTTCTCTAATGGATGCTTCGTAATGAGACATATTTTTATATCTTAATTTTTAATTACGCTTCGTTTGTATTTTTAACTTTCACTTGATATACTACATTTGGTTTTGTTTGTAGATAATCTAGTACATGATATGCCCTTTTATCTTTTGTTAACGGTGTAACTGGATCAGCTTCGTTATTTATGTCGCCAAACACCATAGCACCAGATGAGCAGGCTGCTGAACAAGCACAAGCGTCATTGAATTCATCATTTGCTACTTTTCTTCCTTCTTTTTTTGCTTTTAAAATAACTGCTTGAGTTGATTGTATACAAAATGAACACTTCTCCATAACACCACGTCCACGAACTACAACATCTGGATTTAAAACCATTTTACCATATTCATTATTCATGTTAAAGTCAAACTCATTATTGTTTGAATATTCAAACCAATTAAAACGACGAACTCTATATGGACAATTATTAGCACAGTATCTCGTACCCACACATCTGTTGTATGCCATGTGGTTATGACCTTGTCTACTGTGAGTTGTAGCACCAACTGGACAAACAGTCTCACAAGGAGCATGGTTACAGTGTTGACACATCATTGGCTGAAAATTAACTTGGGGGTTTTCTGCCTCAGTTTCAATTGCTGCATACATTTCAGCTCTACTTAAACCTAATTCGTCTGTTGCAAATTTTCTAACTTTCGGAGATGTTGGCTCATGACCGGTAGCTTCGATGTATTTTTCTTCTACATCTGAAGAATAATATCTATCAATACGCAACCAGTGCATATCTCTTCCTAATCTTACTTCATTTTTACCAACAACAGGGACATTATTATCTGCATGACATGCAATAACACAAGCTCCACAACCCGTACATGATGTTAAATCAATAGACAAATTGAAGTGATGCCCAATTTCTCTATTATGCTCTTCCCATAAGTCTATAGATTTTGCTTCCACCTCTTGGTGATTATAAGATACCATAGCTGGAATATTCCAACCATTTTTATGATCTTTTGGATCAATATTTATGTAATCTTTTAATGACGTCTCTTTTAAAATATCATGACGCCCTGCAATTGTTTTTTGTACCTGTGTACATGCAAATTTATGAGTTCCAATTGTTTTTTCAATAGAAACACCATACTGAACAGTTTTTGAATCTTTATATAATGGATAGGCATTAACTCCTACTTTCATTTCATCTTTAAAGCCTAACGTTCTACCATAACCTAATGCTAAACCAATAGAACCTGGTGCTTGACCTGGCTGGATATAAACTGGGGCATTAGAAACTGTAACTCCATTTACAGTAATATTTGCATAATC
This sequence comes from uncultured Polaribacter sp., assembly GCA_913047375.1. Taxonomy (GTDB): domain Bacteria; phylum Bacteroidota; class Bacteroidia; order Flavobacteriales; family Flavobacteriaceae; genus Polaribacter. The sequence continues at coordinate 50,383 of CAJWTV010000002.1, read as the reverse complement.
TCCATCAATCGCTCCATTATCTTTTATAGGATTAGAAAACCCTAATTTTTCAGCATCTGAAACAGACATCGTTATATAATTATCCCATGATGCTCTAGTTAATGGATCTGGAAACTCTTGTAACCAAGGATTATTTGCTTGTTTCCCATCTCCTAAACCAGTGGTTGCATAAAGAACTAATTCTAATGCTGAGGCTTTTACGGATTTATATAAATTAGAAGCAGCATCTGAAATAGAAACTTTATTTATAGTTAGGTTGCTTGAAACTTCTTTTGTAAAAAAACCATTGTGTAAAGCTTTATTCCATGAAGATTCTCCTAAAATTTCTTTTGCCCAAAAAGATTTCAAATAATCATAGTATGAAATTGAATTTTCAGACCACTTTAATAAGATTTCTTGAATTTGACGTGTTTTGAATAATTTCTGAATGGTTGGTTGAACTAAACCATAATTTCCTTCAGAAATAGAAACATCTCCCCAACTTTCCAAAAAGTGAGTTGCTGGTAAAGAATAATTTGAAGCGGCTACTGTATCGTTATTTTCTACACCAATTGCTATTGATAATTTTCCTTTTAAAGCTTCAGCAAATTCTCTCCCTTTAGGTAAAGTATAAACAGGATCAATATTATAAGAAATAAGGCCTGCAACTTTTCCTTCTTTTAAGTCTGAAATTACCTGTCCAACCTCTTTGTCATTTCCTTGGCGAATATTTAATGTATTAGTTACATCTATAATTTCAGAATTTAACACCCTATTTATTTCTAAACAAATTAACTGGGCGTTTTTATCATTCAAACCGGTTAAAACTACTCCTTTAGAACCTGCCTTCTTTAACGCAACAGCTAATTTTTTTATTTCTGTATCTTTACCAGTCGGTTTAGAAACTATATTGTTACCCGTAATTTCACTATACAAGTTTAACAACGCATATACTTGATCAGATGGTTTTATAACCAAACGCTTATCTGCATTTGCTCCTGTTAAGGACATGTTACTTTCTAATTGAACATGATAAGACATCTTCCCTGTTTCTGGCTTTCTTCCTTGTGTGTATTTTTTCTCAAATCCACCGTGAAAATCACCTAAGAAATCTGCACCAAAAGAAACAATTACTTCTGCTTTATCTAAATGATAATTTGGTAGTGCTCTTTTACCGTAAAATTCTTCAAAGGCGTCTGCTGCTGCACTTTCGGAAATTGCATCGTAAATAACATGCTTTATATTTGGGTAAATAGTAATAAATTCTCTTATAATTTTATCTATCGAGGGACTTGCCATCGTTCCTGTTAGTAAAACGACAGGCTTGTTTGCTGTTTTTAATTTTGTTAAAGCTTCTCCAATTTCCTTATCTGCGGTTTCCCAAGAAATTGGATTTCCTGACTTTAGAGGCTCTTTTAAACGAAGTTTTTCATCGTATAACGACAAGATGGAAGCTACAACTCTTGCATTAATGTCTGCACCTGCTTCTTTGTTAGGCATAACTAAAATTGGACGGCCTTCTCTTGTCTTTATCAAAACATTGGCAAAATCATACCCATCTGCCACAGTTGTTGCGTACCAATCTGCAACTCCAGGAATAATATCATTTGGTTTAACAACGTAAGGTATTGATTTAACAACTGGACCTTCACAAGCTGCCAAAGAGGCTGCCGCTGTTGTAAAACCAACATACTTTAGGAAATCTCTACGAGTAGTAGAAGAAGTCTCAAGAGCTTCTTTATCTCCTAAAAATTCTTCTGTAGAAATATCTTCTACAAATTCATTTTTACTAAGCGTTTCAACAACAGAACTATCTTTTAGTTCTTCAACACTTTTCCAGTATTTTTTGATTGAAGCCATTTAAACTTTTTTATTTTATGATTGAAAGGTTTAAAAAATCTTTCAATTTTAATCTTGATTAATAATGACACTTACCACACTCTAATCCACCTAACTGAGCTGCTGTAACTTTCTCTACACCGTACTTCTCTGCTAGTTGTTCATGAATTTTTGCGTAATATTCATTTCCTTTTAAATCTACTTTTGTTTCTCTATGGCAATCTATACACCAACCCATTGTTAGAGGAGAATGTTGATACATCTCTTCCATTTCTTCAACTGGACCGTGACATTTTTGACATTTCACACCAGCAACGGTAACATGTTGTGAGTGATTAAAATATACAAAATCAGGTAAATTATGAATTCTAACCCATTTGATAGGTCTTGTATCTCCTGTATATTCTAAATTTTCTGCATCCCATCCTGCTGCCCTGTATACTTTGGCAATTTCATTATCTAATTCAGCTTTTCCTAAAGTACGGTCTTCTAATTCCACTACAGTCGTCTCAGCAACTTCAGCAATATTTTTGTGACAGTTCATACAAACATTTACAGAAGGAATACCGGAATGCTTACTATGCTTGGCCGAAGAATGACAGTATTGACAATCAATCTTGTTATCACCAGAATGAATTTTATGTGAAAATACAATAGGTTGAACTGGCTGATACCCTTGATCTACTCCTATTTTATATAGGGTCCCAAAGAGAACATAAGCAGACATTAATAATCCGAAAATCACAAACATTACTTGTAAAAATGTGTTCTTTCTAATTCCTTCCCATAACTCGTGTAAATCTCTTTTAAGATTAGATTTTGATTCTGGTTTCTTATTTCCTTTTAGTTCGTTTACTTGTTTTAGTAGGGAAGCAATCATTATAAAAGCAACTACAATTGCAGCGGCTAAAAGGTAAATAACCCAGGTTGGAGAAGATGGGGATTGCTCTGCAGGAGCACCTTCAGTTTTAACAACTTTTTTAGGTAGTTCACCTACAGTTGTATAATATAAAATATCATCAATATTTTTATCAGACAACATTGGAAAAGCAGTCATTGCAGAACCATTATACTCTTCGTATACAGCTATTGCATCAGCATCACCAGAAGCTCTCAAAGCTCCATTGTTTTTTATCCAAGCCTTTAACCAATCGTTTTCTCTTCGAGATTCGATACCACCTAAAGCAGGACCAACAAGCTTTCTCTCTAACTTATGACAAGAAGCACATTGTGATTTAAATAAATTTTTTCCTTCTTTTTGACGAACCTCATCGATATCTTGTGCGCTTGAGGAAAGAGTGAACCCTAAAAATAAAAGAAATATAAAACTTTTAAGAAGCAATCTAGTAAGTCTATTGTGCATTAATACACTTTTCATATTCACAAACTATAATTTTATTATCCTGGTTAAAACTGATTCATAATTAACCCTCAAATCAGAAGCACAAAAGTACTACATATTGCTAAATTTTAAAAAGCTAATTTAATCTTAAATATTAATTTATAATAGTTCTAAATAACATTTTTTTCAATATATTATGGTACAAGTTGTTACTTTTGTAGAAAGAATTTAAATGATGAAAATAAAATCAATTTTGCTGCCTTTTTTGTTTACAATTTACCTTGGGTGTTTTACTAGCTTTGGGCAGAATCAAACTAATGATAATGAGAAGATTAGATCATTAATAACAAAAAAAAGAGATTACAATAAGCGAAAAGGATTTGGGTATAGAATTCAACTATATAACGGAAGCGAGATTAATGCAAAAAGAATTCGTAAAGAATTTAATAAAAAATTTCCTAAGGTAAAAACACATTTGAAGTTTGACACTCCCGAGTGGAAAATACAAGTTGGAAATTACAAAACAACTTTAGAAGCAGATAAAGCATTAATAAATATTAATTTGAAGTTTTCGGGAGCTATTGTAATTCCAATAAATAAATAAAAAAGTATTGAGCAAAAAAAAATGCCGAAAAGTTTCCGGCATTTTTTTTGATTTATTAAAAATATTATTTTAACTTTTTCTTGACTGCTACTTCTTTATAAGCCTCTAGTGTATCTCCTTCTTGAATATCGTTGTACCCCTTTATTTGAAGACCACAATCATACCCTTTAGCAACTTCTTTAACATCGTCTTTAAAACGTTTTAGCGAAGTAAGAAGTCCATCATGAACAACGATTCCTTCTCTGATAATTCTAACCTTAGAATCCCTAAAGACCTTACCTGAAATTACCATACAACCTGCAATATTACCTACTTTAGAAATTTTATAAACTTCTCTGATTTCTACATTACCACTAATTTCCTCTTTCATATCTGGAGATAACATGCCTTCCATTGCATCTTTTAAATCACCGATAGCGTCATAAATTATAGAATAAGTTCTAATATCGACTTCCTCTCTGTCTGCTATAACTCTAGCATTTCCTTGCGGACGAACATTAAATCCTACAATAATTGCATCTGATGCGGTAGCTAATAATACATCACTTTCCGTAATAGCACCAACACCTTTATGTAGAATATTTACTTGTATTTCCTCTGTTGATAATTTCTGGAAAGAATCTGTTAATGCTTCAACAGAACCATCTACATCCCCTTTTAATATAATATTTAACTCTTTAAAATCTCCTAGAGCTATTCTACGACCAATTTCATCTAAAGTTAATGTTTTTTGAGTTCTAACAGACTGCTCACGTTGAAGTTGAGAACGTTTTGAAGCTATTTGCTTCGCTTCACGTTCATCATCAAATACGTTAAACTTGTCACCAGCTTGAGGCGCACCATCTAAGCCTAAAATGGATACTGGAACAGAAGGCCCTGCTTCTTTTAGATTAGTTCCTTTATCATCAAACATAGCCCTAATCTTACCACTGTGCTTTCCAGCTAGAAGGTAATCTCCAATTTTTAAAGTTCCTGCTTGTACCAAAATCGTAGATACATAACCTCTACCTTTATCTAATAAGGCTTCAACAACGGCACCAACTGCATTTTTGTTAGGATTAGCTTTTAATTCTAAAATCTCAGCTTCCAATAGTACTTTTTCTAACAATTCGGGAATTCCTTCTCCTGTTTTTGCAGAAATATCTTGAGATTGTATACTCCCTCCCCATTCTTCAACTAATAAATTCATAGCTGCTAACTGAGTTTTTACATTATCTGGATTTGCATTAGGTTTATCAACTTTATTAATTGCAAAAATAATAGGCACTCCTGCTGCTTGCGCATGAGAAATAGCTTCTTTTGTTTGAGGCATCACATCATCATCTGCTGCTGCTACAATAATTACTAAATCTGTTACCTGAGCTCCACGAGCTCTCATAGCTGTAAAAGCTTCGTGACCTGGCGTATCTAAAAATGCTATTTTCTGATCACCAACTTTTACCGAATATGCTCCAATATGTTGGGTAATTCCTCCACTTTCACCATCAGTAACATTTGCTTTTCTAATATAATCTAATAAAGATGTTTTACCATGATCTACGTGACCCATTACTGTAATTATTGGTGCGCGATCTATTAAGTCTTCAGGCTTATCTTGTACTTCTTCTATTGACTCTTCAACTTCCGCACCTATAAACTCTACCTTGTAATTAAATTCTTCTGCGACAATAACTAATGTTTCTGCATCTAAACGCTGATTCATTGTAACCATCATCCCTAACATCATACATGAAGAAATGATATTTGTTACAGGAACGTCCATCATTATAGCAACTTCACTTACAGTTACAAATTCTGTTACTTTTAATATTTTATTATCTAAAGTTTGCGCCTCTAACTCTGCTTCAGTTTGCTCTCTGTGTGCTTCTCTTTTATTTCTACGGTATTTAGCTCCTTTTCCTTTGCTAGATTTTCCTTGAAGTTTTTCTAAAGTATCCCTAACTTGTTTCTGAATTTCAGCTTCTGTAGGTTCTTCTTTTTTAACAGGAGTTTGATTCACTCTACCTCTAAAACCTGGTCTTGTATTGACTCCTCTTGCGGGTGGTCTTTGACCAACTCTACTTCCCGGTGAAGATTTACCTGAAGTTGATGTATTCGTAGTTGGTTTATTAATTCTTTTACGCTTCTTTTTTGGATCATTAGCGTTTGCTGGCCTAGCCTCAGGTTTCTTTTTCTTAGGCTTTTCAAATTGTTTTAAGTCGATTGTTTTACCTGTAATCTTAGGTCCATCTAACTTTTTATATTGTGTAACAAGCGCCTCAGCGTTCTCTGCTGTAACCTCCGGTCCTTTTTCTTCAACTACTTTTTCTTTAGGGACTCTTGGTAAAGCTTCTTTTTCAACAGCAGTTACTTTTTTAGGAGCTTTCTTTACTTTTAATTTCGAAACTTCTTCTGCTTGTACTTTTGGAGCTTCTGTTATTTCCTTAATTTCTTGAGAATCCTCAACAACAACTTCGGGAGTTTCAATAATAATTTTTGAATCTGCTTTCGCTGAAATCTTATGTTCTGGTTTTTTTTCTTCAGTAGTTTTTTTGCCAGATAAATTGCTAACATCAATTTTACCTACAGTTTTCAATTTTAACTTCTCTGCTTTGGCTTTTAAAATAACTTGCTCTTTCTTTTCGTCCTCTAACCTTTTCTTCTCTAATTTAGCTTCATGTTCTAAACGAATCGCTTCTTTCTCTTTCCGTTTTTCTTCACCAACTTCTTTAGATGCTGCTTTTTTGCTTGCGTCAGTTTGAAAACCATCAAGTAAAACTTGATATACATCACCAGATATTTTAGTTGTAGGCCTAGCTTCAACGTCATGTCCGTTTTTTGCTAAAAATTCTACAGCTCTATCTAGAGAAATATTTAATTCTCTTAAAACCTTATTAAGCCTCATTGTTTTGCCTTCAGACATATAATATATTTTAGCCTTTAATTTTGTAAAAATAAACCTTTTACTTTAATTTTTCAACTTATTGATTATTCCTCGAACTCTTCTTTTAAGATTCTTTGAACATCTATAATTGTTTCTTCTTCTAAATCAGTTCTTTTAACCAGCTCGACAACACTTGCATCTAAAACTCCTCTTGCAGTATCTAAACCAATTTTCTTGAATTCTACAATTACCCAGTCTTCAATTTCGTCTACAAATTCAGTTAACTCAACATCTTCTTCCTCTAAACCTTCTCTTTGAACATCTATTTCATATCCAGTTAACTCACTTGCCAATCGAATATTAACACCACCTCTACCTATTGCTTTAGAAACCTCTTCAGGTCTTAAAAGCACACTAACACGACCTTTCTTTCCGTTTTTTTCTTCTTCGTACATTTCAATTTCCATTGAAGTCACTTTTGCCGGACTTAATGCTCTTGAGATAAACAATTGCTCGTTTTTGGTATAGTTAATAACATCTATATTTTCATTCCCTAATTCACGGACTATACCATGAATTCTTGAACCTTTAACACCAACACAAGCTCCAACTGGATCTATCCTGTCGTCATAAGAATCTACAGCTACTTTTGCTTTTTCACCAGGAATTCTTGCAACACGTTCCACAGTAATTAACCCATCAAAAACTTCTGGAATTTCTTGTTCAAATAATTTGTTCAAGAATTCTGGAGATGTTCTAGATAAAATAATTGCTGGCTTATTTCCTCTTAATTCTACCGTTTTAATAACTCCTCTTACAGAATCTCCTTTCCTAAAAAAATCTGAACGAATTTGCTCGCTTTTAGGTAAAACAATTTCATTTCCCTCATCATCTAATAGAATGATTGCGTTGTGACGAATATGATGAACTTCTGCACTATATAGCTCGCCTTCTAAATCTTTAAATTGCTTAAATATATTAGTGCTATCGTGCTCATAGATTTTAGAAATTAAGTTTTGTCGCAATGCTAAAATCGCTCTTCTTCCTAAGTTGACTAACTTAACCTCTTCAGATACATCTTCACCAATTTCAAAATCTGGCTCAATTAATCTTGCTTCTGCTAATTCTATTTCTTCATTATCATCTTCAGAAAAACCATCTGCTACGACAACTCTATTTCTCCAAATTTCTAAATCTCCCTTATCTGGATTGATAATAATATCAAAATTATCATCAGACCCAAACTTACGTTTTAGGGCAGCTCTAAAAACCTCTTCTAAAATAGACATTAGAGTAACTCTGTCTATACTTTTGTTATCTTTAAATTCTGAAAACGAATCAATTAATGCTATATTTTCCATCTCATTTTTGCTTAAAATACGATCTTCACTTTTGCTTCTTTAATATCTGTATATAAAATAGTTGCTGTTTTTTCAACAGTAACTTTTCCTTTGCCTATCGGCTTTGGCTCTCTTGCTTTCCACTTTAAAACAATCTCATTGTTTGTTGCTTCAACTAAACTCCCTTCAAAACTATCTTCTGCAGTAGTTACTTTTAATATTCTATTAATATTTTTAACATACTGTCTTTTTACCTTTATTGGGTGGGCAATATCTGGTGTAGAAACCTCTAAAGAAAAATCATATTCCTCTCTATCAATATTGTGTTCTATGTTTCTACTAATACGCATACACTCACTTAGCGGTACACCATTATCACCATCAACTACAATTTGAATTCTATTATTTGATGAAATATCAAAACTTATCAAATATAAAGATTCGTTAAGTGATAATGCTTCTTCTAATAAATCTTTAACCTTTCCGTTCATCTTAAAGTATAAAAAGAGGGGACTATTAGTCCCCTTCATTTTCTCAATTGTACTGATTTTCGTGCAAATATACTAAATGTTTGCGACTTACCAAAAAGAGTTTAATTCATTTATTTTTCGTAACTTTAATAACCATATTTTCATTTCTAAATTCTTTTCCCTATGAGAAAAATCTTAGTCCCTGTTGACTTTTCAAAACAGTCTGAATTTGCTTCTAAGGTTGCAAATAAAATCGCAAAAAAATCAGGAAGCACCATCTATTTGCTACACTTAATTGAGCTGCCCTCTGGAGCAACTGACATGGGATCTGGCAGTCGGTTTAGTATTCCTGAAAGCATGTTATACCTCAGGAAAATAAAACTAAAAATAGTGAAATTTAAAGAGCGTTTATTTTCTAAAAATGTTCATATTGAACATATAATTAAACTTCAAAATCCATATGAAGGTATCTTAAAATATGCTGAAAAACTAGAAGTTGATTTAATTATAATGGGATCTAAAGGGCATTCTAATTTTGAAGAAATACTAATAGGTTCAAATACAGAGAAAGTTGTTAGATCATCAAAAACACCAGTTCTTGTTGTAAAAAGAGATGTAGCTACATTTAAACTAAAAGAACTTGTTTTCGCCTCTAACTTTAAAGAAGATAATAAATTAGCATTCAATAAATTTTTAAGTTTTGCAAATCAATTTAAAAGCAAAATACATTTACTAAAAGTCAACACACCTCACGACTTTGAAAGTACTCATAAATCAAAAGAACAAATCACAAAATTTATTAGTGAGTTTACATTATCAAACCACTCAATAAATATTTACAATGATCTTTCTGTAGAAAAAGGTATTTTAAACTTCTCGAAAGAAAAAAATGCAGATTTAATTGCTTTAAGTACTCACGGAAGAAGTGGTCTATCACATCTTTTTAATGGCAGCATCAGCAAAAATCTATCTAAAAGCGCCTTAAAGCCTATGTTAACTTTTAAAATATAAAACAAAAAAGCTTCAAATTTTAAATTTGAAGCTTTTGTTGGCCTACAAGGACTCGAACCTTGAATGTCGGTACCAAAAACCGGTGTGTTACCAATTACACCATAGGCCAATACATTATTGCGGGTGCAAATCTAAAACAAAGTTTTAATTCTACAAGCATTTTCTTAAAAAAAAAAAGCTTTAACAAACTTTTATAATTGGTTAAAGAGAGTAACACCTATTTTATTAGGATTAATGACTAAATTCGCCACACAATATTAGACAAATTATGACATCTTTAAACTTTAAAAAATGGGATATTATCCTAGGTTGGGCAGTATTTATAATTGCTTTAATTACCTATTCTTTAACAATAGAACCCACTGTAAGCTCTTGGGATGTTGGCGAATACATATCCACAGCAGTTAAATTAGAAGTTGGGCATCCACCAGGAGCTCCACTTTTTCAAATGTTGGGAGCATTCTTTGCAATGTTTACTTCAGATGTAACAGAGATTGCTAAAATGGTGAACTTTATGTCTGCCTTGGCAAGTGCTTTTACAATTCTTTTTATGTTTTGGACGATTTCTAACTTAGCAAAAAAACTTGCTTTAAAGTCTGGAGAACTTTCTGAAGAAAAATATATTGCCATTCTAGGTAGCAGTATCGTTGGATCGCTCGCATATACATTTTCTGATACTTTTTGGTTTAGTGCAGTTGAAGGTGAAGTATATGCTATGTCCTCATTTTTAATGGCTCTCTTATTTTGGTTAGGGTTAAAGTGGGAAAGTGAATTAAATACAGCACGAGGTAATAAATGGTTGGTTCTAATTAGCTTTGTTGTTGGGTTATCATTTGGAGTACATATTCTTTCTTTACTAGTTATACCCTCTATTGTATTATTATACTTCTTTAAAAAATATAAAGAGATTAATTTATTATCAACTTCAATTGCAACAGTAATCTCTGTATTTATTTTAATATTTGTCTTTAAGTTTTTATTCCCGTTTACACTGAAATTCTTTAGTGCTTCTGAATTATTTTTTATAAACTCCATAGGGTTACCATATAATTCAGGAACAATTATTGCAGGAATTATTTTGATTTTATCATTTTATTTCGGGTTAAAATGGACGAAAAAAAAGGAAAAAGTAGCTGCTAACACCTTTATTTTATCATTATTATTTATCATGATTGGATTCTCTTCATGGATTATGTTACCAATTAGAGCAAATGCAAATACTACTATTAATGAAAACAATCCTTCTAGTGCTCGTGAATTATTGGCTTATTACAATCGAGAACAGTATGGAGACGCTAATGTTTTTTATGATACTTATTACTCAAACTCATACAAAAGAGAAATAAATAAAACAAACCCCTCTAAAGATGATAAACCTAAATACGAAAAGAAAAATGGTGAATATGTAATTGTAAACAAGTACAAAAATGTATTACCAAATTATTCTGACAAGCACAAAGGTTTTATACCGAGAATGGTAGATCCATCTGCCGCAGTAATAGATAGATATAAAGCCATTGCTGGAATTCCGCCAGAAAGTCAAAGAAGACCTACGTTTAGTGAAAATCTGAGATTTATGATAGACTATCAGTTTGGATACATGTATGGCCGCTATTTTATGTGGAACTTTGTTGGAAGACAAAACGATATTCAAGGGAATCTAGATATTAATAATGGGAATTGGTTAAGTGGAATTGATATAATTGATGAAGCAAGAATAGGCTCTCAACAAAAACTACCTTCGTATGTTTTAGAAAATAAAGGAAGAAATACCTATTATTTCTTCCCTTTAATTTTAGGGTTAATCGGATTATTTTATCAAATAAAATGGGATAAAGAAAATTTTTACACTTTACTTTTATTTTTTGCTTTTACAGGTTTAGCTATTATTTTTTACACCAATCCAAAACCTTTTGAACCAAGAGAAAGAGACTATGCCGTTGTAGGTAGTTTTTATATTTTTGCTATTTGGATTGGTTTTGGAGTTCTAGCACTCTATGAAACTCTTAAGAAATATGGAAATAAAAAAATAATAGCTGTTATTGTTTCTACGCTTTCATTAATAGCTGTTCCAGCTTTAATGGGACAGCAAAATTGGGATGATCACGATAGGTCAAATAGGTATACATCACATCTAAACGCACAAGCATACTTAGAGTCTTGCGATAAAAATGCTATTATGTTTACCATCGGAGATAATGATACTTTTCCTCTTTGGTACATGCAAGAAGTAGAAGGGGTTAGAACGGATATTAAACTTATAAATACTAGTCTATTTGCAACTGATTGGTATATAGATCAAATGAAACGTGCTACTTATGATGCCCCTCCAATACCGTCGCAATTAACACATGATTTATATAAATTTGGTAGTTTAGACGTTGCATATTATTTTGACGAATTAAGAGCAATTCCTAAAGATTCTACTATCTCTATTAAAGATTTTATGCGCTGGATAGAGAGTAGTAATAGTCGAACTTTTTATGATTTAGATGATGATGGAATTCCTGAAAAAATGTTACCCTCAAATGATATTAGAATTCCTGTTAATAAAAAGAATGTATTAAAATCAGGACTAGTAAAACCTGAGGATGCTGATAAAATTGTTGATTACATCGATATTAAAATCGACAGAGGAATTACAAAAAACAGAATTTTAATGCTGGATATTTTAGCAAATAATGATTGGAAGCAACCAATTTACTTTACAGGTGGCTCGAACTCTGATGAAGAATATATTTGGTTAAAGGATTATTTACAATTAGACGGTTTAAGCTATAAGCTAGTGCCAATAAAAACACCTATTGGAAAGAAAAGCTTATTTGATATGGGTAGAATCGATTCTAAAAAGATGTATAGCAATGTTAAAAAATGGAATTGGCGAAACATTAATGATGGTGAAATTTATTTAGATGAACAAAGTAAACGTAATGCAATTTCTATGAGAAATATTTTAATGCGTTTATCGAAGCAATTCGCAATAGATGGAGATACCATTAAAGCAATAGAGATCCTAGATTTGTCCTTAGATAAGATGCCTATTAAAGATTTCGATCACTTTAGCTTATCTTTAGATTATCCAGAAATGTATTATAAATTAGGTGAAATTGAAAAAGCGAGAAAGACTGCCGAAACACTAATCCTTTTATTTAGAGAAAAACTAATATGGCACAGCACATTTTTGGAAGAAGATTTTAATATGGTTTTTGAAGAATTCGACTTAACCTTCAGATATTTATACAGAGGAGTTTTAGAACAAGTTCAAGATAATGAAACAGATTACGAATATTTTAAAAAACTACAAGACGAGTTTAATGGTACGCTAGATTTATTTCAGCATATTATGCCAAACGAGGAAAAAGAATCAGAAGAACAAATGTTAATAAAAGACTAGGATTCTATTCATCAAAAATGCCAACTTTATTTAGAGAAAACCTCAATAAATAAACTTGGCATTTCAATTTAATATTTATTAGACAACAAATAAATAAGTGATAGTTCTATTTTAAAAATTAAACATATTGTTGCACTAAACCAATTAAAGTATTGGCATCTTGTTCTCCTGTTTGACGCCATTTCATTTCACCATCTTTATAAATCATAAAAGTAGGATTACCTTTAACTCGCAATGCTTCAGCAAGTGACTCATTCTTTTTTATATCAATTTTAATTACTTTAGCTTTATCCCCTAAAGCTGCTGCAACATCGCGTAAAGTTTCTACGCCATTGTCTTGGTCTTCCCAGTCAAAATAAAAATCTATTAATACTGGTTTTTGTTCGCTAATTAAATCTCCAAATTTAGCCATAATGTAAAATTTTTTAATGTGATAAAAACATGTAAATTATTAAATTTCTACCTATAAATATAAGAAATCTATTTAAAACCACTGAATATCAACCTCTTTTCAACTCTATAACAGTAATTTCTGGCCAAATACCAACACGTCCTGGAAAAGCATGATATCCAAAACCTCTGTTTACATTAATATATCTTCCGGCTTCTTTATAGAGTCCAGCCCAATGTTTATATACATATTTTGAAGGGCTCCATTTAATCCATCCAGGAATTTCTATACCCATTTGTAAACCATGAGTGTGACCACTAAGTGTTAATTGATAATTAAAATCATTTTTTTTCACTTTATATTCCCAATGACTAGGATCATGAGACATTAATATTTTAAAATCGTTCTTATTAACTCCATTAGAAGCTTTATTCAAATCACCTGATTGATTAAATCCTTTTCCCCAATTTTCGACTCCAAGTAATGCTATTTTTTGTCCATCTTTTTCTAAATAACGGTGTTCATCTAATAACAAATCAAAACCAATTTTTTGATGAATATCTTTTACCTTTTGAAAATTATCAATTTTATCTTGTGGGTTTTTCCAATCCATATAATCACCATAATCATGATTTCCAAGAATGGAAAACTTACCTTCTTTTGCCTCTAACTTGTCAAAGACATCAATCCAATTATCCATTTCATCGGCTTTGTTATTTACAATATCTCCAGTAAATAACATAATATCAGATTTTTGTTGATTAATTAAATCTACTCCGTATTGAATTTTTTCTTTATTAGTGAAACTCCCTGAGTGAATATCTGAAATTTGAGTGATTGTAAAACCATCAAAAGCAAGTGGTAAGTCATTAAATACTAAACTATATTTAACTACTTTATAATTATATTTTCCTTGAATTATACCATAGATAAAAGAGGCAAATGGAACTGCTGCTAGCCCCAAAGCTAGTTGTGAAATAAACTTTCTTCTACTTGCTAATGGTTTTGATTCTCCCGAAGAAATTAGTGTGAATAATTTCAAAACGAATCTATAAATATCTTCTCCAAACATAACTAGTATAATAACTAATTTAGGAAGTAAAACTGTTAGCATTATTCCAAATGCCATTTGGAATTGTGGAGTTTGTCCTTGGCTTCTATCGTAGGTTGAAGCAATAAAAAAAAAGTTTAAGTATGCTACAAAACTTATGAAAATCCAAGAATATCTGATTATTTTATTTTTTGACACTGTTTTTAATGCCTGAAATGCATAGAACTCTAAAAAAATTGTGATAATTAATAAAATAATTAATGTGATAATCCAGCGCATATTAGTAAATTCATTTAAAAATTTAACAAATATACTAGTTAAAATACGAATGAATTTTAACATCCTGTTAAAGTTTTGTAGCTTTACTGCTGTGATGATTTTTAAGACCTATTATTCTTTAGTAGTAATTAAAATTATAATATTTAAATAGCCAAAATAATCAAATGTCAGATCAAAAAAGAGTTTTTTTAGTTGATGCTTTTGCATTAATTTTTAGAGGATACTACGCGTTTATAAAAAACCCAAGAATTAATTCAAAAGGATTAGACACTTCTGCAATTATGGGTTTTATGAACTCTCTTTTAGATGTCATAAAACGAGAAAGACCAGATCATTTGGCAGTTTGCTTTGACAAAGGAGGTAGTGTTGATAGAGTCGAGATGTTTGAGGCTTATAAAGCAAATAGAGACGAAACACCAGAGGCTATCAAAATTGCAGTTCCTTATATTCAAGAAATCCTGAAGGCTATGCATATACCAATTATGGTAAAAGCGGGTTTTGAAGCAGATGATGTTATTGGAACACTCTGTAAGCAGGCTGAAAAAGAAGGATTTAAAACTTTTATGGTTACGCCAGACAAAGATTTTGCACAATTAGTTTCGGAAAATATTTTCATGTATAAACCTCGTTTTGGAGGAGGATATGATATATGGGGAGTGCCCGAGGTCCAAGAAAAATTTCAAGTTACCGATCCATTACAAGTGATCGATTTTTTAGGAATGATGGGGGATTCCGCAGATAATATTCCAGGATTACCAGGAGTGGGTGAGAAAACTGCAAAAAAGTTTTTAGCAACTTATGGCTCCATGGAAAATCTGTTAGCAAATACACATGAGCTAAAAGGAAAATTAAAAGAAAAGATTGAGGCTGCAAAGGACTTAGGATTACTTTCTAAAAAACTAGCTACAATTATGCTAGATGTCCCTGTAACTTTTAATGCTAAAGATTTTGAATTAGATCAACCCGATTTAGAAAAAGTAACCGAACTTTTTAATGAATTAGAGTTTAGAAATTTGTTGGTAAACTTTACTAGAACTTTTGCTTTAAAAGATGAAACTACTGATGCAAAAGCTGAACAAAATATAATTTCAGATAAATTAAAAGCAACTAAAAAGGTTACTATTACTAATACAGACGGTCAGTTTGATTTATTTGCCGCACCAGGAACGGGAAGTGTTTCAGAAGCTGAAATAGCAAGTGGATTTAAAACCATAAAAACAACTAATCATTTCTACCAAAAGATAGACACCCCTTTATCAAGAAAATTATTATTAAAAAAATTAATGCAGCAAACCTCTGTTTGCTTTGATACAGAGACAACAGGTTTAAAAGCTTTAGAAGTTGAGTTAATTGGAATCGCTTTTTCTTATGAAATTGGTAAAGGATATTATGTATCACTTCCCGAGAATCAAGAAGAAACAAAAGTTATTTTAGATGAGTTTCGACTATTTTTTGAAAATGAGAAAATTGAGAAAATTGGTCACAATTTAAAATATGATCTTAAGGTATTATCTAATTACAGCATCAATGTAAAAGGAAAATTATTTGACACAATGATAGCTCATTATCTTATTAACCCAGATATGCGACATAACATGGATATGTTAGCGGAAACATATTTAAACTATCAACCAGTTTCAATTACAGAGTTAATTGGAAAAAAGGGGAAAAACCAACTTTCTATGCGAGAAATCCCTCTTAAAGACCAAATAGAATATGCCGTTGAAGACGCTGATATTACTCTACAATTAAAAAATCATTTCACCAAAGAATTAGAAAGTGGTAATGTTACTAAATTATTTAATGATGTCGAATTACCTTTAGTTTCTGTATTAACAGCTATGGAAATAGAAGGTATAAATATTAATGTAGATTTCCTAAAGGAATTATCTATTGTTTTAACGGCAGATATTACTAGACTTGAAAAAGGAATTTATGAACAAGCCGGTGAAGAGTTTAATATAGCATCTCCAAAACAATTAGGTATTGTTTTGTTTGAAAATATGAAATTAGTAGTCAAGCCAAAAAAGACAAAAACAGGTCAATATTCTACTGCAGAAGACGTGTTATCATACCTAGCAAAAGATCACCAAATTATAAGAGATATCCAAGAATACCGTCAATATAAAAAATTACAAAGCACCTATGTTGATGCCCTGCCTAATGAAGTGAATTTAAAAACAGGAAGAATACATACAGAATATATGCAAGCGGTTGCTGCAACTGGAAGACTAAGTTCTAACAGTCCTAATTTACAGAATATTCCTATTAGAACAAAACGTGGCCAAGAGGTTCGTAAATCTTTTATTCCTAGAGATAATAATCATGTTTTGTTAGCAGCAGATTATTCTCAAATTGAATTACGAATTATTGCAGCCTTAAGTCAAGAAGAAAATATGATGACTGCTTTTAAAAATGGAGAAGATATTCATGCTTCAACTGCCGCAAAAGTATTTAATGTTGATATTAAAGAAGTCACTCGAGCGCAACGAAGCAACGCAAAGACTGTCAATTTTGGAATTGTTTATGGAGTTTCCGCTTTTGGATTAAGCAATCAAACAGATTTAAACAGAAGCGAGGCAAAAGAATTAATTGATACATACTACGAAACATATCCTAAATTAAAAGCATACATGTCTGCGCAAGTAGATTTTGCTCGCGAACATGGATATGTAGAAACAGTTTTAGGTAGGCGTCGATATTTAAAAGATATTAATTCTAGGAATGCAATGGTAAGAAGTGGTGCAGAAAGAAATGCTGTAAATGCTCCTATACAAGGATCTGCTGCAGATATTATTAAATTAGCTATGATAAATATTCATAAACGATTCAAAAAAGAAAAATTCAAGTCTAAAATGCTTTTACAAGTGCATGATGAATTAGTTTTTGACGCCCACAAAGAGGAGGTTGAAATTATAAAACCAATAATAAAATACGAAATGGAAAATGCTTTTAAAATGGCTGTTCCGCTAGACGTAGAAGTTGGTTTGGGTTCAAATTGGCTGGAAGCACATTAAGGTGTTAAAAAATCTCTTAGGATTCATAAAAAATCTCTAATTAATGTATATTGCTTTTTTATAAAAAGATGAGGGTTATGGAGGTAAATAAAGTGCTAAATTTCATTAAAGATGTGTTAGATAATATGCCAAATAGTTGGCTAAGTTTAACTACTCATCGTTTAGATATTTATAATGAAAAAAATGCCAAAATTGAATTCTTAGAGAAATTTGAAGTCTTATTCAAAGGAAATAACTCTAAAGCTTCCGCACTCGATCAATTACCTACAGCATATGACTATATTCGATTAGGTCATCCGTTGTCATGTATCCTAGAATGGGGAATTGGAAGATTAAATAATTTAAAAAAAGAAAATGTGATCTGTTTCTCGTCACAAACTATACCCATTTTATCAATTCTAAGAAAAAATTTATTAGATAATAAGAAAACCCAGATCATCCATACAGGTGAATTACCTCTATTTTATAATACTGAAGTTTTACGTAGTATTTATGGCTATGAATTTGAATTAAAAAAGGTTGAAAAAGTATCTGATATTCCCGAATTTAATGGTAGCACCATTTTTGTTTCTCAACAAGATAAAATTGGAATTAATAATCTAACTCAAAATATTGATTTTTTTATCAGTTCCCATCCTCATTTAGGTAGTTTTTTATTAGTAAACGGCACACAAAATGAGAGTTATATATCTAGTATTCAGCACGTAAGGAGAAGAGAGACTATAGCAATGACACCTGCCAATTGTCATATTAGCTTGATGTTACTTATAAATCAATCTTCTTTTAATAATCAAAAAAAGAATACAGTAGCAAATAAAAAAATAGTATTAAATACCATTAAAAAAATTACTGGTACAATTACAAAACCTCTTGTTGGATCTAGCGGACTATCAATTCAGTATGCAATAATGATGGGTCTAGTTCATGAAGCTATAGAAAAACATAAAGGAAAAAATATTAAAATTATTGTCCCTCCTAATTGTTATGGAGGAACTAATGACCAAGCAAGACGAGTAGCTGCATGCATTGATAATGTTGAGGTAGTAGATTTACCTGTAGATGGGAATAATGACATGGTGGGAAGTATTGAGGTCGTTTTAGCTAAAATTGCTAACCAAGACGGTATTCCTTTAATAATTGCTGAAATTCCAACAAATCCCAGAGTTGAAGTACCTAACCTAATAAAATTAAAAGAAGTTTTAAGTAAGAAGCGTATAACTATTAATGGTGAAAAAGCTGTCGATCCAATTTTTATATTAGACCAAACATTTTGTCCTAACCTACCCTTTTTAGGAAAAGGTGAAATACTCTCAACCATTAAAGCCATTTCGTATGCTAGTGGATCTAAATTTCCAAGTGGTGGTAAATGCACAGCTGGCTATTGTGTTGGAAACGAAAAATCAGAAGCTTTGATGAAAAAAATTGAATTTCACTTAAAACTTTGCGATAATGAAGCAACAGAGCTTCAGATGGAAATACTAGCAAAACAATTACCCTCAATGAATCAAAGGATAATTGAAGCTTATAAAAATACTCGTGAATTTGTAAATTTTATTAATAGTAAGCTGCCTAATGGAAAAATTAATTTTGTTTCAGAGGAATTAGCAAAAAAAGGTTTTACACCATCTGTTTTTTCATTAGATCTTCCCACTAAAGGAAATACTTATGAGGAAAAAGAGTTACATAAGAGAGATCTAAATCTTAGACTAATAAATTTAATGATTACAGAAATCCCGAATGAAAGTAAATTTTGTGTTAGTTATGGTCAATTAAAAGGATGCTATTGGACTATCCCAGCAACATCTACACAGGGGACAACAAAGGAAGGTGATAAAGATTATATTGTTCGTATATCGCTATCTCCTGAGCTAGATTTAGAGCTTCATAAAAAAGTATTTTTAAAGTTTATTGAAGCGATTTGATTAGATCATAATTAAAAATAATTTTAGAATTTTCCATATGGTTTTTTTTACTAATTTAGTACCCTACAATAGAAAACCAAACTTGCATAAACACTACATGCAACCTTTAAATATAAAAACGTGAAAAACTACTTTACATTATTCATCTTAATTAGTACAATCAGTCTGTTTAGCCAAAATTCTGAGCAGAATTCTATAGATCTTTCGAAAATAAATTTATGTGAATTAACTTTATCTGAATTAAAAAAACAGGATAATAACATAAGAGAAGTTGAGTTGTTAGGTACAAGTTTCTGTTCCAATAAACAAAAGGAATCAAGTATTGAAAATAGAAAAGGGTATGTTTCTAAGCTATATAAAGGTGTGGTTTTCCAGAAAAATAAAAAAACAGATTTAATTTCTAAAATAAAATTAACTATTGAATTTAAAGGCTTTTTACTAGATGGAAATTATATAGATCTTTCAAGTTTGACAACTGATAAAATTCTTAAAAAATACCCACGTGTCAATAGAAATAATGCAAAAAGTTGTTCAAACTATTGGGATTTAAATAACAAATCTTTATATTTTTATGTATCCACAGGCAAAGCTAAAGGAATGGACAATTCTAAGAGTAAAAATGTTAAAAATAGACTAATTAAAGCTATTGATATTTTCTTAAACTGCTCTAATAATTCTAATTAGTAAATAAAGAACCTGTTTTTATTACAAAAAAGAAAGAGCAAAATAATTGAAGCACTTACACTTTTTCAAAACTGATGTCTTAGGAATTAATCCTCCTAGAAAATTTACATTTCCATTTTATTATGAGCCTCATTCGTTAGCAAGAATTGCTGCAGCAGAGCTTCAATCATACTTAGAGATACAAACAGATTTTATTCATGATTTTGGTTTAAAAACTGATGGGCAAGAAAATGCCATTGGAAAAATGTTTGGTGTTTTAGTTGTAAGGAATCAAGATAATGAGCTTGGATATTTAGCAAGTTTTTCAGGGAAACTAGAAGATGAGAGTTGTCCAGACACCTTTGTTCCTCCTGTTTTTGACTTAAGAGCCAAGGGTAGTTTTTATAGAAAAGGAGAACAGGAGATTGAAGAAATTAATAAGGAAATTACTGTTTTAAATAATAATGATGAGTATCTTATATTAAAAAAACACAACAAAAATTTATCTAAAGAAATTGAAGTTAGCCTAGCCTTTGAGAGGAAAAAGATGAAAAATTCGAAGAAAGATAGAAAAATTCGAAAAATAGAAGGTGCCCTAAATTTAGATAAATTTAGCTTAGATATATTATCCAAGAAACTAAAACAAGAGAGTTTTAATGATCAGTTTTTTTACAAAGAATTATTAGCATATTATCAACTTAAAATAGATAAAGACAAAATAAAAGTCAGAAGTTTTAGTGAAAGAATTGTGTCTTTAAAAAAATTAAGAAAAGAGAGTTCTGCTTTATTGCAAATGACCTTGTTTGATAAATTTCAGTTTTTAAATAAACAAAAAGAAAAAAAAGCACTTATTGCTATTTTCAATAATCCCAAAGAAAAACCTCCTGCCGGTTCTGGTGAATGCGCTGCACCAAAATTATTACAATTTGCCTTTAAAAATGATCTAACACCTATTTGTTTAGGAGAGTTTTGGTGGGGAATATCTCCAAATTCAGCAATCAGGAAGCATAAGAATTTTTATCCTGCATGTCAGGGAAGGTGTAAGCCCATATTAAATTATATGCTCGAAGGAATTCCTATGGATGAAAACTTATTAATTAAAAGTCTTTCTAGAGAAAAAGTAATAGAAATAATTTATGAAGATGATGTCTTGTTAGTAATTAATAAACCTGCAGAGCTCTTATCTGTTCCTGGTAAAGAAATTAAAGATGCTGTTTATACTAGAATGAAAGAAAAATACCCAAACGCAACTGGGCCACTAATAGTTCATAGATTAGACATGTCCACATCGGGTCTTTTATTACTTACAAAAACAAAAGAAGCTAATAAAGTCTTGCAAAGTCAATTTATAAAGAGAACTGTTAAAAAAAGATATATTGCCTTATTAGATGGAGATTTAAGGGAAGATAAAGGTAAAATAAAACTTCCTTTGCGATTAGATATTGACGACAGACCTAAGCAACTTGTTTGTTATGAAGCGGGTAAAAATGCAGAAACAATTTGGGAAGTTATCGAACGTAAAAACAATAAAACTCGTGTATATTTTTATCCAATTACTGGCAGAACTCATCAATTACGTATTCATGCTGCTCATAAAAATGGATTAAATAGCCCTATAATTGGTGATGACCTATACGGTAAGAAACAAGACAGGTTGTATTTACATGCTGAATATATTCAATTCTCACACCCTGTATCGAACAAGAAAATAAGTTTTAGAGTAGCTCCAAGTTTTTAACTTATCTGATAAACCGATATGTAGCTTTTATTAAAAAGGTATCTTGAGCAGAAAGCTTTATCGCTGGGTCAAAAAGGCTGTCTACTATAGATCTATTTTGATAGCCAGAGGTAGATGCACCTTTAGACCAAACAAAAAACAATTCTGAACCGGGGACATATTCCCACCTCACTACTAAATTAGTTTGTAATTGAAGAAATGTGAAATCCGGATTTTCAAAAGAATAATCTGTAAAAGAATTTAAATTTTCGTCAATTAAATAGTTTGAGTTACCGTAATCATTCGAGTCAGATGATATTTGTAAAGCGTTATAAATATTAATTCGGTTGTCTAAACTACTTGCTAATGGATTATTTACATAGTTAAAATCAGAATATATTCCTGTTGAAATAAATGGTTGTCCATAAAACTGTATTGAGAAATTAGGATTTAAACTATAGTTTAATCGAAGCGTAGTACTTAAAGTTGAATTTTTAATATTTCCTAAAATATATCTTTTCTGTGAACCAAAATCTAAAGTAGTGACATATTGCGTTTTATTCTTTACATAATCTAACTCTGTATTTAAAGACATACTAAATGCATCAAAAGGTTGATAATTCATTCTAAAAACATATTTATTCTTTTCATAAATATCTTCTGCTGATTTCGCGTAAATATAACCTAATCTAAAACTGAATTTTTTAGCAATATTAGATCCAAAAAAGAGATATTGATAACCGTTATTTGGAGAATTCCATCTTGGACCTCCTCTTAAGAAAAAATTCTGAAAGTTATTAATATTGATCGCACCACCTATATTGGTGTCCCAATTATTAATCCATTTAAAACTTCCTCTATATTCTATTTCCGCTTTATTTAAATTGCCCCCAAAATCATAGGTATTACTTTGTCCCAAGGTGAAATTTATATTTCTATAAATCTCTGTAGGAATTTGTAATAAATATCTAATGTTTGAAAACTGAATTATTTCATCTGTATTTCGTAAAAACCCAATATCATTTAATTCTAACTCAGGTGATCGCCATAAAAAACCTGCATTATATCGAAATTTATCACCTCCTCTTTTTCCTATATTTATTTTACCTCCCGTTCCTGTTAATGATCTTCTATTTGGATTTAAATCTAAATAATTAGCTCCAGGCCTTTGAAAGTTGTGCGTAATAGATCGCTGGGTTATTTCAATTGCTTCCTCACTTCCAAGAACACGGCTAATAACCCCATTTCCTTCTATAAAATATTTTCTATTCTTCCAGTTATGTTGAAAATCTATACCTGCTGAATAAGCCGATTTGTGTAATTCTGTAAAACTTCCATTTAAATGTCTATTGGTCGCTGTAAATATTCCACCAATAAATGAATTTCGCTGGTTAAAATCTTTTTGAACCCTTCCAACAAAATAATTAGTTAGAGGTTCTACTATTTCTTTTCTTATTTCACCATCTGTCTGCTTTATCTGAGCATATTCATTAGAAGTTACACTCTGTAAAACACCAATTGACCAACCTTTTTTTGTTTTACCTGAAAATTTTGCTGCACCTAAAATTGTTGAGTTTAAAGGTTCATTTGCAAACTCTCCAGGAGATGTATTAGCATTTCTGTGAGGACTACCTCCTATTCGTCTGCTATAAAAAAGATTATCACTTCCATTAGCAAATTCAAAATCAAAAATATTTTTATTCTCTACAAAAAAAGGTCTCTGCTCCTCAAAGAAAACTTGAAAACCATCAAGTGCAATAGCTCCAGGGTCAGCTTCAACTTGTCCAAAATCAGGATTAATTGTCAGATCTAAAGTTAGATCATTTGTAACTCCTATCTTGGCATCTAAACCTGCATTAACTTTAAAATCACTACCATCCTTATATGGATTATCAATTTCAGCCCGATAGGTGTCATGTTGTAAAATAGTAAATGGTTGTATTTCTAATTGTTTTTGAGAAGTTAAATTTATTAATCCGTGAAGCTCACCAGATTCACTAATAAGTCCTGCTTGGCTATTTGGAATTCTTTGCCAAAGTGAGCGTTCATTTTCTCTAAAATTATGCCTAATAATATTTAATCCCCAAATTTGCTCCTTATCGTTTCCAAACCTTAGTTGACTAAAAGGGATTTTCATTTCTAGAGACCATCCTTTATCGTCAACTTTTGCACTTGTATACCAAATTGGATTCCAACTTGAATCCATATCCTCTCCGTTTTGCGAAGCAATTTCTTCCCCTTTAACACCTGCGGCTGTTGTGGTAAAAACAAAGGCAGTTCTCTTGTCATGATAACTATCTATCATGACATTTACTCTATCTCCGGCAAATCCATCTCTTCTAGTTAGCCTTTGTTGTATTAATTCTGGATTATCATCAAAAGCACGAACTGCAATATACAAGAACTTCGAATCGTATAATACTTTAAACTGTGTTTGAAACATTGGGGGAGTTCCTTCATCAGGAGATTGTTCTACAAAATCTGATGACCAAGAAACTTCATTCCAACCTTTATCAGAAATATCACCATCTATTATTGGTGTGTGTTTTAGTCTAAGAGTATTATAAACTCTCTTAGGGATGATTTCTTGTGACGATATATTCGTGCAAAAAAATAAAATTAATGGTAAAATTAATAGCCTAATTTTCATTGATTAAGTGATTTTATTGAATGAAGAAGGTTTTAAAATTTAATATTCAAAAGCACCACAAAAGTAAATTTCTATTTTCATAAAAAAATGTTAAAAGGATAGATAATTCTTTCACTTAAAAATAACCTATATATTAAACGAAAACACTGTTTGACAATTAAATAAATAACATTACATTTGCACTCCTTTTTTAAGGAAAAGTCAATTAATATTAATATACAAAAACTAATAGTGTAATTATGAACACATTAAGTTACAAAACAGTATCAGCAAACAGCGCTACCGT
Organism: uncultured Polaribacter sp.; assembly: GCA_913047375.1. Taxonomy (GTDB): domain Bacteria; phylum Bacteroidota; class Bacteroidia; order Flavobacteriales; family Flavobacteriaceae; genus Polaribacter. Next base: position 25,565 of record CAJWTV010000002.1, on the reverse strand, counting down.
AAACAAGGAGTGGGTTTTAGTTGATGCGGACGGGCAAACGTTGGGTCGTCTAGCTTCTAAGATAGCAAAGCTAATTAGAGGTAAATACAAACCAAACTTCACTCCTCACGTAGATTGTGGAGATAACGTGGTTATTATCAACGCAGAAAAAATTGTTTTAACTGGTAAAAAATGGACAGATAAATCTTATATCCGTCACACAGGTTATCCAGGTGGACAAAGATCGTTAACTGCAACAGAGATGTTCGAAAAAGATCCTACAAGATTAATCGAGAAAGCAGTAAAAGGGATGTTACCTAAAAATATATTAGGCGCAGCGCTATATAGAAACTTGTATGTCTATGCAGGTGGAGCTCACAAACAAGCAGGTCAAGAACCTAAAGCTATTAACCTTAACGATTATAAATAATGGATACAGTACACAAAATCGGTAGAAGAAAAACAGCTGTTGCACGTATTTATCTTTCAGAAGGAAAAGGAAATATAACGGTAAACAAAAAAGATTTTAAAGATTATTTTCCTACAGGAACACTACAATATAAAGTTCAACAACCATTAATGTTAACAGAAAATCTAACATCTTACGACATTAAAGTAAATGTTTATGGTGGTGGAGTAACTGGTCAAGCAGAAGCAATTCGTTTAGCTATTACTAGAGCCATGGTTTTCATTAATGAAGAACATAGATTAGTCTTAAAGCCAGAAGGTTTATTAACTCGTGATCCAAGAATGGTAGAGCGTAAGAAATTTGGTCAAAAGAAAGCTCGTAAGAAATTTCAATTCTCTAAACGTTAATCTTAGAACTAGTTCTAGATTATTTTTTAAGAGACTGTTATATAATTTAATATTAAACAGTTTAGCATCTAAATATATAAGACTCGAAAGACTACTTATATATTGATACAAAACAGAAAGTAAACACATTTAAAAATGGCAAAAGTAAATATTCAAGAATTATTAGACAATGGAGTGCATTTTGGACACTTAACAAGAAAGTGGAATCCGAATATGGCTCCTTATATTTATACAGAACGAAATGGTGTTCACATCATTGACTTGTATAAAACAGTAGCAAAAATAGAAGAGACTTCAGATGCATTACAAAAAATTGCAAACTCTGGGCGTAAAATTTTATTTGTTGCAACGAAGAAACAAGCAAAAGATATCGTTGCTGAAAAAGCAAAAGCAGTAAACATGCCTTTCATTACAGAAAGATGGCCGGGTGGAATGTTAACTAACTTTATAACCATTAGAAAAGCTGTTAAAAAAATGGCTACTATTGATAGAATGAAGCAGGATGGTTCTTTTGATGCGTTATCAAAAAGAGAGAAATTACAAATCAACCGTCAGAGAGAAAAATTAGAAAAGAATTTAGGTTCTATTTCAGATATGACTCGTTTACCTGGAGCTTTATTTGTTGTAGATATTAAGAAAGAGCATATTGCAGTGGCAGAAGCTCAAAAACTGAATATCCCGATTTTTGCAATGGTAGATACAAACTCTGATCCTAGATTAGTAGATTTTGTAATCCCTGCAAATGATGATGCTTCTAAATCTATTGAAAAGGTATTGTCTCATGTTACAGATGCAATTGCTGAAGGCTTATCTAATAGAAAAGCGGATAAAGAAAAAACCAAAGAAGCTCCAAAAGCTGAAGCTAAAGAAGTGAAAACTGAAGCAACTGAAGTTGAAGAAGTGAAAACTGAAGTAACTGAAGCAACAGAAGCTCCAAAAGCTGAAGCTAAAAAAGCTCCAAAAGCTAAGGTGAAAGAGGTAAAAGAGGTAAAAGCTAAGAAAAAGCCAAAAGTAAAGGAAGCTAAAACCGATACACCTAGTGAAGAAACAAAATAATTACAACTTTAAAAAATAAAATAACATGGAAACAGTAAAGATTAGTGCTGCTGATGTTAAAAAATTAAGAGAAGCAACAGGAGCTGGAATGATGGACTGTAAAAAGGCATTAATAGAAGCTAGTGGTGATTTCGACAAAGCAATTGACGTTTTACGTAAAAAAGGGCAGAAAATTGCAGCAAAAAGAGCGGATAGAGATTCTACCGAAGGAGTTGCTGTGACAAGAATAAACGAAGGAAATACCGCTGGTGTTGCTATCGTTTTAGCTTGTGAAACTGATTTTGTAGGTAAAAACGAATCATTTGTAACATTAGGTGGTCAATTTGCAGATATCGCTTTAAATCATACAGATAAGGAATCTTTCTTAAATGCAGATTTTGGAGGTATGACTGTTGCTGATAAATTAATTGAGCAAACTGGGGTAATTGGTGAGAAATTAGACATTACATCATTCGAAAGAATAGAAGCTGCCTATGTTGGTGCCTACACTCATATAGGTAAAATTGCTGCTTTGGTAGGATTATCTAACACTGTAGATAAAGCAGATGTTTTATCTAAAGACGTTGCAATGCAAGTTGCTTCTATGGGAGCTACTACATTGTCTTACAAAGATTTTGATACTACATATGTTACTGCAGAGACTGAAGCAAGGATCGCCGTTATTGAAAAAGATAATATCGAGTTAGGTAGATTAGGGAAAACACTAAAAAATATTCCACAATTTATTTCTATGTCTCAATTAACTGATGAAATAATTGCAAATGCCGAAAAAGCTGCAAAAGCAGAATTAAAAGCAGAAGGGAAACCAGAGCAAATTTGGGACCGAATTTTACCAGGAAAAATGGAAAGATTCATCTCAGACAATACTACATTAGACATGGAGCAATGTTTATTAGATCAAGCATTTATTAAAGACGAAAAGAAAAATGTCGCTACATATGTTAAAACATATGGTGATGTATCTGTAGTAAGCTTTAAAAAAGTTGCTTTGGGTTAATTTATACTTTTAAAATACTTAAAACCTCGCAATTAATTGCGAGGTTTTTTTATATCAAAAAAAAGAAACTCAAAAAAAATACGTAGTTTTGCTTAACATTCAATAAAGCTATGCAATACAAAAGAATTTTATTAAAATTAAGCGGAGAAGCCTTAATGGGTGACAGACAATATGGTATAGATCCTAAACGTCTCTCTGAATATGCTAAAGAAATAAAGCAAGTTGTAAATGAAGGTGTAGAAGTTGCTATAGTGATTGGTGGTGGAAATATTTTTAGAGGGGTTGCAGGAGCTGCTAACGGAATGGATCGCGTTCAGGGTGATCACATGGGTATGTTAGCTACTTGTATAAATGGATTAGCTTTACAAAGTGCCTTAGAAGACGAAGGAGTTTTTACTCGTTTACAAACAGCTCTTGAAATAAAAGAAATTGCAGAACCATACATTAAAAGAAAAGCAAATCGCCATTTAGAAAAAGGACGTGTTGTTATTTTTGGTGCTGGAACTGGAAACCCTTATTTTACTACAGACACCGCAGCAGTATTAAGAGCTATTGAAGTAAATGCAGATGCTATTTTAAAAGGAACACGAGTAGATGGAATTTATAACGTAGATCCAGAAGTAGATGAAAATGCTGTAAAATTTGAGACAATAACATTTAAAGAAGTCATAGCAAAAGGTTTGAAAGTAATGGATATGACTGCATTTACATTGAGTGAAGAAAATAAATTACCAATTATTGTTTTTGATATGAATACCAATGGGAATTTATTGAAATTAATTTCTGGTAAAAAAATAGGAACAATAGTTACCCATTAATAATCATAATCTTTAAAATTATTTACGAAGATGAACGAAGAAATTGAATTCATAATTGATAGTGCCAAAGAAGCAATGAATAGTGCTATAGTTCACTTAATTAAAGAATTAAGAGCTGTTAGGGCTGGAAAAGCAACACCATCAATGCTGGCAAATGTAATGGTAGACTATTACGGTGCACAGACCCCCTTAAGCCAGGTTGCAAATGTAAGCACCCCAGATCCACGAACAATTTCTATACAACCATGGGAAAAGAATATGCTTCAACAGATAGAAAAAGCTATTATGAATGCTAATCTTGGTTTTAATCCGATGAACAACGGAGATGTTATTTTAATTAATGTACCTCCTTTAACAGAAGAAAGAAGACGTGATTTATCAAAACAAGCTAAAGCAGAGGCAGAACATGCAAAGGTTGGAATTAGAAATGCCCGTAAAGACGCAAATAACGAAATTAAGAAAACCGATATAGCTGACGATATGAAAAAAGATGCTGAATCTATTGTTCAAAAACTAACAGATTCTTTTGTAAAAGAAATAGATGAAACCTACTCTATAAAGGAGAAAGAAATCATGACTGTTTAACAAAATATACAAATTAGTAAAAGAGAGTGTTTATATAAACACTCTCTTTTTGCTTAAACTATTTACACATTTTAGTTACCTTTAACAAAAAAATTTTTGATGAATTTTTGGACAAAAACAGCAGGTATTATCTTAAGAAACCGATACTTGGTTTTGATTATTATCGCTGGTATTACCGCACTTTTAGCTTCGCAAACTAAGTATATAAAGTTTTCATATTCAGAAGCTAATCTATTACCCGAAAATCATCAAGCCAATTTAGAATATAATAAATTTTTAGAAATATTTGGCGAAGAAGGAAATTTAGTAATCCTTGGAATAAAAGATTCTACAGTATTCTCTCCGGCGAAATTTAACGCTTGGAATAGATTAGTAAATAAGTTTGATGATCGAGATGAAATAGATTTTACAATTTCTATAGCTGATATAAAGAAATTAAAAAAAGATACCAAAAAAAGAAGATTTGTTTTAGAGCCTTTGTACGAGAAAGAACCAACAACCAAAGAAGAAGTTTTAGCAATTAAAAAGCAACTTTTTGAAAAGCTCCCTTTCTATGATAATTTATTATTTAATAAAAAAACAGGAACATTACAAACTGCTATTTATATTAAAAAAGAAATTATAAATACTCTAGAGCGTAGAGAATTTATTTTCCAATATCTAAAACCGACAATAGAAGAATTTGAAAAGGAAACAGGTTTAAATGTTCGTATTTCTGGGATGCCGTACATAAGAACTTTGAATGCTCAAAATATAAAGGACGAAATTCAACTTTTTGTTTTAGGGGCTTTAGGAATTACTGCACTAATTTTCTTTTTCTTTTTCCGTTCTTTTAGAGCAACTTTCATAACACTTTTAGTTGTAATAATCGGTGTAGTTTGGGCATTTGGATTTATTGGATTATTTGGATACGAAATCACAGTATTAACAGCATTAATTCCACCTCTAATTATTGTTATTGGTGTTCCTAATGCGGTGTTCCTGATTAACAAATATCAACAAGAAATAAAGAAACATGGTCAGCAAGCGAAAGCACTACAGCGAGTAATTTCTAAAGTTGGAAATGCAACATTAATGACCAATATTACAACTGCATCTGGCTTTGCAACGTTTATTTTTGTGAAGAGTGATTTATTACGTGAGTTTGGGATTTTGGCATCTGTAAATATTATAAGTATTTTTATTTTAGCTCTATTAATTGTTCCCATTTTATATAGTTTTATGCCACTTCCAAAAAAGAAGCATTTAAATCATCTTGAAAAAAAGTGGATTGAAAATGTTGTGAATTGGATGGAAAAAATGGTAAGAGAACAAAGAATTACCGTTTATTTTATAACAGTATTAGTTATCATTCTTAGTATTATTGGTATTTATAAAATTAGAGTTTCAGGAAGTTTAATAGAAGATATGCCTAAAGGTATGGAATTCTATAAAGACATAAAATTCTTTGAAAATGAGTTTGGTGGAATTATGCCTTTAGAAATATTGATTGATACGAAAAAAGATAAAGGAGTCATGAAGCTATCTGTACTGAAAAAGATGGATAAAATTAATGAAGCGATAGAAACTTTTCCAGAATTATCAAAACCTATTTCAGTTGTTAATCTAGTAAAATACTCGAAACAGGCTTATTACAAAGGAAACCCTAAATACTATCAATTACCAACTAGACAAGAGCAAAGCTATATTTTTTCTTACACCAAAAATTCAAACAGTGACGCTAGTATGCTGAAGACTTTTGTAGATTCGACGGGGCGCTATGCAAGAATTACAACGTTTATGAAAGATATTGGTTCAGATAAAATGGATGTGATACAGAAACGTTTAAAAGCAGTAATAGATAAAGAATTTCCTTCAGAAAAATATTCAGTAACAATAACAGGAAAAGCATTAGTTTTTATAAAAGGAACAAATTATTTAATAGCTAATCTCGTTTTCTCGTTGTCATTAGCTATCTTCTTAATTGCATTATTTATGGCTTGGATGTTTAGATCTCCACAAATGATTTTAATTTCTTTAATTCCAAATATCTTACCCTTACTAGTAACTGCTGGTCTAATGGGCTTTTTCGATATTCCAATAAAACCCTCTACTATCTTAGTTTTTAGTATTGCTTTTGGGATTTCTGTAGATGATACAATACACTTTTTAGCGAAATATAGACAAGAATTAATTGCTAATAATTGGACGGTAAAACCTTCTGTATACAAAGCTTTAAGGGAGACAGGTGTTAGCATGTTCTACACCTCTATTGTCCTGTTTTTTGGATTCTTAGTATTTACACTATCTAGCTTTGGAGGTACGATAGCTTTGGGTGGGTTAGTATCTATAACGTTGTTATTAGCTATGGTATCAAACTTAATTTTACTGCCATCTCTTTTGTTGACATTCGAAAAGAAAATAGCAAATAAAAAAGTTCTTAAAGAACCTTCGATGAGGATTTTTCCCTCACCAGAAGAAAATAGTAATGAAAACTAGTATTAGTCGCCTTTAAAGAGCTACATTTTAATGATTTTTTTTACTTCAAAAAAAGTATATTTGTTTCTTTATTTATGAGGCTTTATTCACGTTTATAATATTTTTAAAAAGATGATGAAATGCAACGTTGCCAAGATTTTGGAATCGGGTACAATTTTACAAGAAGTGAACTTAAATGGTTGGGTAAGAACCTTTAGAAGTAATCGTTTTATTGCCCTTAATGACGGTTCAACTATTAAAAATATACAATGTGTCATCGATTTTGAAAACACATCTGAAGAAACTTTAAAAAGAATTACAACCGGAGCTGCTATTACAATTAAAGGTGTATTATCAGAAAGTCAAGGAAAAGGACAATCAGTAGAGGTTCAGGTATCTGAAATAAAAATTCTTGGAGATTCAAATCCAGATGAATACCCTATTCAACCTAAAAAACATAGTTTCGAGTTCTTAAGAGAAAATGCTCATTTACGTGTTAGAACAAATACGTTTAGTGCTGTGATGAGAGTTCGTTCTGCATTGTCTTTTGGAGTTCATAAATACTTTCAAGAGAACGGGTTTAACTATGTGAATACTCCTATTGTAACTGGTTCTGACGCAGAAGGTGCTGGAGAAATGTTTAGAGTTACTACGTTCGAAGATAATAAAGCACCAGTGAATGAGGAGGGTGAAATTGACTACACAAAAGATTTTTTCGGAAAAGAAACAAACCTAACTGTTTCTGGTCAATTAGAAGCTGAGACATTTGCTATGGCTCTAGGTAAGGTGTATACTTTTGGCCCAACTTTTAGAGCAGAAAACTCAAATACGACTAGACATCTAGCTGAATTTTGGATGATAGAACCAGAGGTTGCATTTATGGATTTGGACGGAAATATGGATTTATCTGAAGATTTTATTAAATCTGTATTAGCCTATGTTTTAGAAAACTGTAAAGATGATTTAGAGTTTTTAGACCAACGCTTAACACAAGAAGAAAAATCAAAACCTCAAGCTGAGAGAAGTGAAATGTCTTTATTAGAAAAACTTCACTTTGTAGTTGATAATAATTTTAAAAGAGTTTCTTATACAGAGGCAATAGATATTTTGCGAAATTCTAAACCAAATAAAAAGAAAAAATTCAAATATTTAATTAACGAATGGGGTACCGATTTACAATCAGAACACGAACGTTATTTAGTAGAAAAACATTTTAAATGTCCAGTAATTTTATTTGATTATCCTGCAAATATTAAAGCATTTTATATGCGTTTAAACGAAGATGGTAAGACTGTTCGAGCTATGGATGTTTTATTTCCTGGAATTGGAGAAATTGTTGGAGGAAGTCAAAGAGAAGAAAGATATGATGTTTTAGTTGAAAAAATTAAAGCAATGGGTATTGACGAAAAAGAACTTTGGTGGTATTTAGATCTACGTAAATTTGGAACAGCAGTTCACTCTGGTTTTGGACTTGGCTTTGAAAGATTAGTATTATTTGCTACTGGAATGAGTAATATTAGAGATGTTATTCCATTTCCTAGGACACCACAAAACGCAGAATTTTAATTAAGTTTATTGTATATTTAAAGTATGCTAAAACAAAGCTTAAACTTTAAACTCTCACAGAAATTATCTCCACAACAGATTCAGTTAATGAAGCTAATTCAATTGCCAACTCAGGCATTTGAAGAGCGAATTAAACAAGAAATTGAAGAAAATCCTGCTTTAGATACTGGTAAAGAAGATGAATTAGATACTTTTGAAGACTCATTAGATTATGATGATACTTCAGAAAATAAAAACAATGATGAGATAAATATAGATGAGTACTTAAGTGATGATGAAATACCAAATTATAAGACTCAAGTAAATAATTATTCATCAGATGATGATGAAAAAAATGTGCCTTATGCTGCAGGAACTACTTTCCATCAATCTTTAAAAACACAGCTAGACACATTTCGATTAGATGATAATGAGCTAATAATTGCTGAATTTTTAGTTGGTAGTATTGATGATAGTGGATATATAAGAAGAGATATTTTAGATTTAGTAGATGATTTAGCATTTACTGCAAATATTTTTACTACAGAGGAAAAAGTAATATCTATATTAAAAAAAGTAGTTCATAACCTAGACCCTACTGGAGTTGGGGCACGAGATTTAAAAGAATGTTTAATTATACAATTACATTTAAAAGAAAAAACTACTATTAGAAATTTATCAATCAATATTTTAGAAACTGCCTTTGATCATTTTGTTAAAAAACACTATAGTAAACTTCAGGAAAAATTTAATATTACTGAACAAGAATTAAAAGAAGTAAATATTGAAATTTCTAAGTTAAACCCAAAACCCGGAAGCTCTTATGCGGGGAATAATAAAATTGCTGAACAGATTGTTCCAGATTTTTCTATTAAAATTTTAGATGGCGAATTAGATTTAACTCTAAACTCAAGGAATGCTCCAGAACTACATGTATCTAGAGAATATAACAACATGTTAAAGGGGTATCAAGAATCTAGTATAAAAAGTAAGTCTCAAAAGGATGCAGTATTTTTCATTAAACAGAAGCTAGATTCTGCAAAATGGTTTATTGACGCGATAAAACAACGTCAACAAACCTTATTCGTTACTATGAATACAATAATGCATTATCAATATGATTATTTCTTAACTGGGGATGAACGTAATTTAAAACCAATGATCTTAAAGGATATTGCAGATCAAATAAAAATGGATATTTCTACTGTTTCTAGAGTGGCTAATAGTAAATATGTATCTACTCCTTACGGTACAAAGTTAATTAAAGAATTCTTTTCAGAGTCTATGAAAAATGATCAAGGAGAAGATGTATCTACAAAAGAAATTAAGAAAATTTTAGAAATAGTAATTTCAGAGGAAGACAAGAAAAAACCTTTAACTGACGAGAAATTATCTAAAATCTTAAAAGAAAAAGGGTATCCGATAGCCAGAAGAACTGTTGCAAAATATAGAGAACAATTGGAAGTATCGGTAGCTAGATTACGAAAAGAAATCTAGTGAGGTTATATAAATTCATATCAATTATTTTACATCCAATTGTTTTACCTACAATAGGGGTTATAATATATCTTATATTTCTTCCTCACACAATAATAGAAAAGCAAAGGCTATATTTAATTGGTTATATATTTATAATAACTTATTTAATACCGTTAGGAGTATTAATTTTATTAAAAGGACTAAACCTGATAAATTCTTTTAAAGTTCAGTCTATAAAAGAACGGAAAATACCCCTTTTTTTAATGATTCTATTATTTACTATAATAGGTAATATCTTTATGAAGTCATTAAATCTTAGAGACTTTGGAGTACTATTCTATGGAACAACATTAGGTCTAATACTTGTTTATTTATTTATAATATTTCAAATAAAAGTGAGTTTACATTTACTCTCTATTGGAAGTCTGATAGGGTTTTTCATGATGATGGGGTTTGAATATTCAACTTCAGTAGCTCCTATTATACTTGTACTTATATTACTTTCTGGTCTTTTAGCAAGCGCTAGACTACATTTAAAAGCTCATGAACCCAAAGAAGTATACTTAGGTGTTTTATTTGGGATTTCATCACAAATATGTGCCTATTGCATTTTATAGAAAATAAAAAACAAAACCGAATTTTAAAACTTTTGTTTCTATCGATTCTGCGTTAATAGTAGCATTCTTATAAACAGGAGATAATCCATAAAAAATATGAAAATTAATTACATCATAACCCCCAGACAGAGTCAAACCAAATTGTAATTTATTATAAGAATCAATATTGGCATAAGAAGTTTTTACATCATTTTCGCTTAAAAATTCAAAATTATTAGAAAAGTTATATAAAAATTTAATGCCAGAATAAATTCTCCAAAACTTATACTTGTTGGCAGTTGATGTCCTCCATCTTACTTCTAATGGAAGCTCTAAATTATGAGAGGAGTAGGTGTTTGAATTTAAAGTATTATCAGTTGAAAATAATGTACTTTGGTTGATTTGCTCAACTTTTAATTTATGATTATAAAAATCATAGCCATACCCTGCTCCTAGTGCGAATGATATTGTTCCTTGTTTATTAAGAATAATATCTTTCATAAAACCAGTAGACAGACCATAAGAGAACCCACTTCGAGTAACAGAGTTAGGTTGACTAAACTTTTGATTGTAGGAAACCATAAAATATATTTGATCATCAGCATACCGATCACCAATATCTAAGGAATCTTTTTGAGCTGAAGTGATTGAGCTAAAAAAAAGCAAAATATATACAAATAATTTATTCATGATATTAAAATTAAATATACAATATTTCATGAGTCCAAATAAACAAAATATTCTCAAATATTATTTAATTAAAAAAGCAATCCTTAATAGGATTGCTTTTTTAATTAAATATAATAGATGTATTACCTAATATCCGAACCAGTGTTAGTTGAATAACTAACTTTAAGAGCATTTACGTCTCTTAATTTTAATCTTATATCTGTAATTGTTCCTACACTAGATTTTTTATCTGCTTTAATAGAAGTAGTCATAAATGGAATTTCAGCTTCAGAAACTTTTGTTCTTGCATTAATAATAAATGCTGGAACTTGATCCGAAGAGGCTATCTTGTCATTAAGTTGAATTTTATTATAACCTACACCATATTTTGAGTCTTTCGCTTTCCCAACATATATAGTACTTACTAAACTTTTATGTTCTAATTTCTTAACTTCTGTAGCAGAAGGTAAAGATGGAGTATCGATTTGTAAGCTAGTCTCCCTCATGGTTGTTGTAACCATGAAAAAAAACAACAACATAAATACAATATCTGGTAAAGATGCTGTGTTTACAGCAGGCATTCCCTTTTTTTTCTTTTTAAATTTAGACATACTTGTTAAATTTTAAAATTAGTTTGCCGATGTTGGCTCTGAATCAGAAACAATTTGAGGATATGCTAATTTTATAGCCTCAACTTTTTTCTTTAAATCTTCGTTATTTTTATCATCTCTGTAGAGTTTTTCAAGCTCTGTGTAAGATATTTTATAACGTTCTTGACTCAATCTATTTCTTAATTCTGTGTAAGCTCTTAGTAACTCATTTTGTACAATAATATATGTACCATATTCAGTTCCTCTATCACTTTGTACAGAAATAATTGCTTTATTCGGATGATCAGAAGAAGTTACACTCTTGTCTCCTTTACAATAATCACAAAGTCCTGTAGACACATTATCTACCATTTTACCTTCACCACCACCATTATCAATGAATTTAATAGCAGCATCTTTCAATTGATTAACATCCATTCTTTCATCTTCTACTAGAAGCTGGTTATTTCTGTTAATATTAACTTCAAAGATATTTCTCTCCTTAATTATAGGAGGTACATAGTCTAAAGGGGGTTTTTCAGATAACTTTTTTGAAATACCTGAGTCCACATTCATAGTAGTAGTTACTAAGAAAAAAATTAATAACAAGAAAGCTATATCTGCCATTGACCCTGCATTAATTTCTGGAGTCTCTCTTCTAGCCATAATTTATGATTTTATTAATCCTTTAAGTAAATCGTATACGAAAAATAAACTTGCTACTAATCCTAAAGCGACGCTAAACCAAATACCGGTTCCAACCCACTGATTCATAGAAGTCCCTGCTTCACCACCTTCTAAAACGAGTCCTTGTGTGTCAAGAACTGCATTACTGTCTGCTGTAAAGTAGGAAATTACTAATACTACAGTTAAAAGTCCTAATCCTAAACCAATCTTCTTTAAATTGTTAGGGTTTTTTATCATGCTCCATAGAGATAAACCTACAGTTATTATAATAGCTGTATATAACAAAGCTGCTGAAAACCATACAATAGGATTTACGACACTTTTTTGAACATCTGGGTCATTTTCTAAAGCATCTATATCTGCCATAAATACTCGTATAAACAAGATCGCACCTATTAAGGCTATAACAGCTACAAATATGCTTAGATATTTTGCTAAATTATTATCTTTCATAATGATAATTATTTTTTATATTTAACTAACAAATCAATTAATGATATCGAAGCATCTTCCATATTATTGACGATACTATCTATTTTTGACACAATATAATTATAAAAAATCTGTAATATAATTGCGACTACTAAACCAAATACAGTTGTTAAAAGTGCTACTTTAATACCAACGGCTACAACACCAGGAGAGATATCATTTGCTACTGCAATCATATCAAAAGCTTTAATCATACCAATTACTGTTCCCATGAAACCAAGCATCGGAGCTAAAGCGATAAATAAAGATAACCAAGAAACATTCTTTTCTAGTTGCCCCATTTGAACACCTCCGTAAGAAACTACTGCTTTTTCTACTGCATCAATTCCTTCATCTGCTCTATCTAATCCTTGATAAAAAATAGATGCAACAGGTCCTTTTTCGTTTCTACAAACTTCTTTTGCTGCTTCTACACCACCAGAACTTAAAGCTTCATCTACACTAGTAACTAATTTTTTTGTATTTGTTGTTGCCATGTTTAAATAAATAATTCTTTCAATTGCGATAGCTAAACCCAATATTAAGGCTACTAATACAATTCCCATGAATTGAGGATCACCTTCAATAAAACGTTGTTTTAATTCTTGGTGAAAAGTTCTTTCTTCGATTACTGCCTCTTGAGCGAAAGTTGATTGAATAGCTCCAAAAAACATAAATCCTACTACAGTTAGGGTGTTTGATACTTTTTTCATCTTTGTTATAATTAATTTTTAATAGTTAACGGTTTAAAAATATATAATTTTTTCTCTCAAATTAACAAAGCACTTTGGTGTTAAGATTATTTTTTATGTAAAAAAGGCATTTAACAGACCTGTTAATTTGAGGAAGCAATAAACAACTAAATGTTGAGGATTTAAAAAAAAACGACAGGTTTTTATTAAGAATTAATGGAATAATTTCTTTTTAATAACAATAATAATAAAAAGTCATTAGAAAAAAATGAAATAAGCATCTTATACTTTATGAAATCTCTCCTCTTAAAGACCTTTCAAAGAACAATTTAAAAGATTTTGAATCTAAATTTTCACCTAATAAATACATCAATTTTGCAATTGCACTTTCTGTTGTAATATCTTTTCCATTTACGACACCGATTTCTTTTAGTGCAACACTTGTTTCATAATGACCTAAAATTACACTCCCTCCTGGACATTGTGATACATTTATAATTTGTACTCCTTTTTTTATTGTAAAAGTTAATAAATCTATAAACCATTTTTTTGTTAGTGCATTTCCTGCTCCATAGGTCTCTAAAACAATCCCTTTTAAGTTTTTAATTGATAAAATACTCTCAATAACATTTTTTGTAATACCAGGGAATAACTTTAAAATTACAATATTAGTATCTAATTTTTTTCTGATAATTAATTTTTCTGACTCCTTTTCAGGTTTATGAATTAAATGTTCATTGAAATTTAAATAAACTCCGCTTTCTGCTAGTGGTGGATAATTCATAGAAGCGAATGCCTCAAATTGTTCTGAATTAATTTTTGTTGTTCTGTTAGCTCTGTATAATTTATACTCAAAATACAAACAAACTTCTGAAATAACTGGTTTATTCTTTTTTCTTGCTGCAGCTATTTCTATTGTTGTTATTAAATTCTCTTTTGCATCTGTTCTTAAATCTCCAATTGGTAATTGTGAGCCTGTAAAAATAATTGGCTTTTGTAAGTTTTCAAACATAAAACTAATAACCGAAGACGTGTAAGACATTGTGTCGGATCCTGATAGAACGACAAAACCGTCGTAAATTTCATAATTTTTTTCAATTATTTCAACTAACTGAATATAATAATCTGTGTTCATATTTGAAGAATCAATAAGCTCCTCAAAGGAAACACTATCTATGTTGCATTTTAGTTGTTTTAATTCTGGTATCTTTTCAATAATCTGATTAAAATCAAAAGCTCTTAACGCATTGGTTTTATAATCCTTAACCATACCAATAGTACCACCAGTATATACTATTAAAATATTAGGCTTATATGTCATATCATTATATTTATAATTCAAAATTAAGGCACTATTCATTTTTTTTATAAATTTATTAAACAAATATCAATTACAATTTTAAATTATAAATTATTACGTGAAAACTTTATAACTCAAATAAAAACTCCCTTCTAATAAATCAGAAAGGAGTTTTTTAATTTATTGATATATTCTTTTAAATTTAATCATTCAACTTTAAAACGGCCATAAATGCTTCTTGCGGAATTTCTACATTACCAACTTGACGCATTCTTTTCTTTCCTTTTTTCTGCTTCTCTAACAACTTACGTTTTCGAGAAATATCTCCACCATAACATTTTGCAGTAACGTCTTTACGTAGTGCCTTTGTCGTTTCTCTAGCAATAATTTTCGCGCCAATTGCTGCTTGAATTGGGATGTCAAACTGTTGTCTAGGTATTAATTGTTTTAATTTTTCAACTATTTTTTTACCAATTGAATAAGCGTTATCTGCATGTAATAGTGCTGATAATGCATCTACCGGGGAAGAATTTAATAAAATATCAACACGAACTAATTTGGACTCTCTCATTCCAATTGGAGAATAATCGAAAGAGGCATACCCTTTAGAAACTGTTTTTAGTCGGTCATAAAAGTCGAAAACAATTTCTGCTAAAGGCATATCAAATGTTAACTCTACTCTTTCTGTTGTTAAATAGGTTTGATTTGTGATTTCTCCACGTTTTTCGATACAAAGGCTCATTACTTGTCCAACAAAATCAGACTTTGTAATAATACTTGCCTTAATAAATGGCTCTTCTACCCTATCTAATCTTGATGGATCTGGCAAATCAGTTGGATTATTTAAAAGAATAAGCTCGTTAGGATTCTTTCTGGTAAAGGCATGATAAGAAACATTTGGAACTGTTGTTATAACAGTCATATTAAATTCACGCTCTAAGCGTTCCTGAATGATTTCCATATGTAACATTCCTAGAAACCCACAACGAAAACCAAAACCTAAAGCTGCTGAACTCTCTGGTTGAAAAACTAATGAAGCATCGTTTAATTGCAATTTTTCCATAGAGTAACGCAACTCTTCATAATCTTCAGTATCTACAGGATAAATACCTGCAAAAACCATCGGTTTTACATCTTCAAAACCATCAACAATTTCTGTAGTTGGGTTTTCTGCATCAGTAATAGTATCACCTACCTTTACTTCTTTTGCTGTTTTTATACCTGTAATTAAATAACCAACGTCACCAGCTTTTACCGATTTTCTAACAACTTGCTCTAACTTTAAAGTCCCTACTTCATCAGCAAAATACTCGTTATTAGTAGCCATAAACTTAATTCGCTGCCCTTTTTTTATTTCACCGTTTAAAACACGGAAATATGTTTCAATCCCTCTGTAGGAATTATATACCGAATCAAAAATTAATGCTTGTAATGGTGCTTCTGGGTCTCCTTTTGGAGCTGGAACTCTATCAATAATAGCTTCTAGAATATTCTCAACTCCAAAACCTGTTTTACCACTTGCGTGAATAACATCTTCAGGGTCGCAACCTAATAAATCTACAATATCATCTGTTACCTCCTCTGGATTAGCAGAGGGTAAATCAACTTTATTTAAAATAGGAATAATCTCTAAATCATTATCTAAAGCTAGATATAGGTTAGATATTGTTTGCGCTTGTATACTCTGAGCTGCATCAACAATTAACAATGCACCCTCACAAGCCGCAATAGAACGAGAAACTTCATATGAAAAATCAACATGACCTGGAGTGTCAATTAAATTTAAAACATATTGCTCTCCTTTATGTTCAAAATCCATCTGGATTGCGTGTGATTTTATTGTAATTCCACGCTCGCGTTCTAAATCCATACTATCTAATAACTGATCTTTCTTTTCACGATCAGTCACAGAACCCGTAAACTCTAATAATCTATCTGCTAGTGTACTTTTACCGTGATCAATATGAGCGATAATACAAAAGTTTCTAATATTCTTCATTCGTTAAATTTGGTTTCTAAAACGTTAGCAAAGATACTTCTTTTTTAATATTGAAACTTGGCTATAAATATATTTATAGCTAATTAATAACATAAAAAAACCAATTCTTTTTAATTTTACCACTCTGAAGTATAAATAGTGATATTTAATAATAAATATGATGAGTTATTTAAAAACTTAATCAGTCTAAAAAAACGAGAAGCAACAATAATTAAGAGCTGTAAAAGAAGTAGTTAAAAAAATATAGTATTAAAAAAATTACAATATCTTTGATAAAAATATTATTATTATTATTATTTGATGAATTTATTTTACAAATTACTTCTTGTATTTCTTATTTCGATACTAAGTTTAAGTTGTACTTCAATAGAAATACCTTTAGAAGAAGAACCTGAACCGATTTCAGAACTGGTTAAATATAATAATGATGTAAAAACTATTATAGATTCAAATTGTTTGAATTGTCATGGAGTGTCAACTCCGAGAACGGGTAGAATAGCTTTATACAATTTCATTCAAGTAAAAAGAGAGGCAGACGTTGGATCACTTATAAGCAGAATGAATAATTCAATATACCCTATGCCACCAAGTGGGAAATTATCAGCTCAAAAATTAGCAATAATTGATAAATGGAAATTAGATGGCTTCTTAGAAAATTAGATCTAATGAATAAGATTTTTTTATTACTCCTTTTCACTACTTTTAACTTAGTTTCACAAACTTATTTAACAAGGACGGGGAGCACAGAATTCAAAGCCTCTGTAGATGCTTTCGAGCCAATTAAAGCTAGTAACAATAGTACTACTGTAATTCTAAAAACTAATTCAGGTAATCTTGCTGCACAACTTTTTATAACAGCTTTCAAATTTAAAGTAGCACTTATGCAAGAACATTTTAATGAAAATTATATGGATACTAATGAATATCCAAAAGCAATATTTATAGGAAATTTAAATAATTTCAACCTTTCTAAAATTAGTGAAGTTAAACAATACAGCCTATCTGGAAAATTAATGATCAGAGGTATTGAAAAAGAAATTTCAACAATTGCAAATGTTAATCTTGATGATGAAAAAATAATCATTTCTGCAACTTTTTCGGTATCACCTCAGGACTTTAATATTAAAATACCTTATGCAGTTCGTAAAAAAATAGCAAATAAAATTAATATTAGTTTAAAATATGAGCTTACCGAAAAAAAGTAAAATAATTCTTCTATTTCTCTTGATTTCATTGACTGTAATTTCTGGAGTTTATAATTACATCATGAAACCACCAAAGAATATCGCTTCTATGAAAATTAATTTCACGGGGACATCCAATGAGTTTATAAAATTAGTTGAAGAATCTTCTATAGAATGGCTTGGTAAGATTGTCATTTTAGAAGGCTTAGTAACATCAAAGGATGCTAAGGGTATTATGCTAAATAATAGAATTTATTGCCAATTTATAGACCCAACTGAAATAAAGGTTTTTCAACAAAAAATAAAAATTAAAGGACGATTTATTGGTTATGACGATTTGATGTCTGAATTAAAATTAGATCAGTGTGATTTTCAAAATTAAAAAATACGATGAAAAAATATTTATTTTTAATACTTACCTTATTATTTATTTCAAACTTAAGAGCACAAAACAACATATTAGATGAGTTAAATGAAGTTTCAAAAGATGAAAAAATCTTTGAATACCCGGCCTTCAAAGCAATGAAGATAGGGAATTTACAATCCACAAAAGTTGCAGGAAAAGGTGAATTATATTTATACGTTTCTCATAGATTTAGTTCTGTAAAAGATGGTTTCGAAACGTTTTTTGGATTAGACAATGCCAGTACAAAAATTCAACTACTTTATAGTTTGTGGGACGGAGTTCAGTTAAGCGCTAGTAGAGAATCTTTAAAACAGACTTATGCCTCTTCAGTTAAATTGCGATTGGTAAAACAATCTAATGTAATTCCTATAAATTTGGTACTTTATGGAACTGCAAACATAAATGCAGAATTAGATAAAGACAGAGTGCCAGGACTGCAATTTAGTGATAGAATGAGTTATGCACTTCAACTATTGGCTTCAAGAAGATTTTCAGATAAATTTTCTTTTTTAGTCGCACCAAGTTATGTGAGACAAAATTTACAAGATTTAAATAATGTTATTTCTCCAAGGTATAATCAATTTGTATTAGGTTTAGGAGGAAGAATGAAAGTTAGCAAACGCGTAAGTATAAATATGGATTATGCCTATAATTTCAATAGAGTAGCGAATTCAGTATACCAAAATCCATTAACTATAGGGATGAATCTAGAGACTGGTGGACATGTTTTTCAGCTCCTTTTTTCTAATGCACAATCTTCTAATGAACCTGGATTCTTAAGCAATGCAGAAGGAAATTGGACGAATGGTAATGTGTTTTTTGGTTTTAATATTGTAAGAGTATTTTAAAAAATTTAATGATGTGGATCACACAAAAAGTTGTCATAAACAAAATACATTTAGTGATTTCAGTTTTAATTGTAATTCCTATTTCATTAGTTTATGGTTTTGATCCATCATATCAATTTGATATCCAATTGCAATCAATAGATGAGCAAAGTTTTTTTAAAGCTACCATGGGAATATATTTAGGATTTTCTGTGCTTTGGGTTTTTGGAATTTTTAAAAATGACTATCTTAAAATAGCTATACTTTCTAATATTGTTTTTATGCTAGGCATAAGCCTAGGAAGATTATTAAGTATTTTAATAGATGGTGTTCCTAGTTCAAGCTATCTATTTGGTGGTTTTGGTGAATTTTTTATTGGGTGTTACGGGATTTGGGTTTTAAATAATAAAAACACTAATTTTGCAAAAAAATAATCAGTTTTGGTAAAAATAGGTAACATAGAACTCTCCGATTTTCCACTTTTATTAGCTCCAATGGAAGATGTTTCAGACCCTCCTTTTAGGGCTTTATGTAAAGAAAATGGTGCAGATGTTGTTTATACAGAGTTTATATCTTCAGAAGGATTAATTCGTGATGCAGCAAAAAGTGTTATGAAATTAGATATATACGAAAAAGAGCGCCCAGTTGGGATTCAAATATTTGGAGCCAACTTAGATTCAATGTTAAAATCAGTTGAAATTGTTGAAAAAACTAATCCTGATATTATAGATATTAACTTTGGTTGTCCTGTCAAAAAAGTAGTATCAAAAGGAGCAGGAGCAGGTATTTTAAAAGATATAGACTTAATGGTTTCACTTACAGAAGCTATGGTCAAACACACTAATTTACCAATTACGGTAAAAACACGCTTAGGCTGGGATGATGATTCTATTAGAATAGTAGAGGTTGCTGAACGATTACAAGATGTAGGATGCAAAGCGATTTCTATTCATGGTAGAACAAGAGCTCAAATGTATAAAGGTGAAGCTGACTGGGAGCCAATAGCTGCTGTAAAAAACAATCAGAGAATGCATATTCCTGTCTTTGGAAATGGTGATGTAAATTCACCTGAAAAAGCTATGGAAATGCGAGATAAGTTTGGTTTAGACGGAGCTATGATTGGTAGATCTTCAATTGGTTATCCTTGGTTTTTCAGGGAAGTAAAACACTATTTCAAAACAGGTAAGCATTTAAAAAAACCAAGTATTGCAGAGCGCACAGAAATGGCTCGTAGACATTTACAAATGGCAATCGACTGGAAAGGTGAAACTTTAGGAGTTTTTGAAACTAGAAGACATTATACTAATTATTTTAAAGGAATTCCACATTTCAAAGAACACAGAATGAAGATGGTAACTTCTGACCATTCTAAAGATGTTTTTGCCGCTTTTAATGAAGTTCAGGATAAATTTGGTCACATGCAAATTTCTGAGATTGGTTAAGATTATTTTTCTAGAAATTCTTTATTAATACTGCTTCCAGCAATTTTAGATGCTAAAAATCCTAGGATAGTAATGGTAGAAATAACAATAATGAGATTAGATACTCTTAATTCTACTGGATAAGCTAAATTTTGAGTGATCATAAACCATCCGAACTTTTGTTGAAGTAATACTAAAATAACACCTATTAAAAGCCCTGCTAGCATTCCAAAAAGTGTTAGCAAAAAACCCTGTAAAAGAAATATTTTTTTTATTCTGTTAATTGAAACTCCTAAATTAAAAAGAGTTTTTAAATTATTTTTCTTTTCTATGATCATCATAATTATAGCTCCAATTACATTAAACAAGGCAATAATTACTATTAAAGTAAAAATAAGATAGGAAATAAAATTTTCAGTATTGATTACTTTATAGTAAAGTTCATTTAATTGTTCTTTAGTTTGAACCTTGAATCCAATACCTAGTTGTTTTTGCAATTGTGACGCTACAAGATCAGCGTTTGCATCCTTAATCAGCCTCAATTCAATTGCTGTAATTCTTTTTTTGTCAAAATTTAGTAGTTTTCTTGCTAGTGAAATATTTACAAATACATATTTATTTGTAAAGTCTTCAGTACCCGAATATGTGCCAATAATTTGGGTATTTACTTTTGAGAAAGCATTATTTGCTGTCATAAACTTCACACCAGGTTTTGGTACATAAATCTCCAAAGGATTTCCATAATTAAGAATACCTAAAGAAAGTTTATAAGAAATTCCATTACCAATAACAGCTGTATTAATAAAATTAGGGTTTAGCCAAGTGCCAACATCTAATATGGAATCTATTTGTATTATTTGATTATAATTTTTATCGACCCCCTTAATATAAGCAATAACCTCTTTATTGTTATATTTTAAAAAAACACGTTCTTCAATAACTTTAGAATTGTTAGCTACTAGAGAATTATCTCTTATCGTATTTATAAATTTATCGGTAAGTAAAAATGATTTTCCTTTTGATGCTGTTATTTTAATATGTGGATCTGACGAATCCAACATAGAGTAACTAAAAGTTCGTAATCCAGAAAAACCAGAAAGTATAATAAACAATGCTAATGAACCAACTATCACTCCAAAGGATGCAATGATTGTAATAATATTTATCGCATTATTACCAGTTTTGGAAAATAAATAACGTTTGGCTATGTAATAGGAAAAGTTCAATTTTTAAATTTGATAATGTTGAAATATAACAATTAAAATTGACTTTTTAACCTCTTTTACGTTTTGGAAGAATCGATGGATTTTTAATTGGGTCTTCATCTCTACCACTAAGAGACTTATCAATTTCTTCAATATAATCTAAAGTATCGTCACCAAAAAACAATAATTCGGGCATTCTTCGTAATTGATTTCTTGTTCTTCTTGCCATTTCGTGACGAATTAATGGCGTATTCGATTGAATACCTTTTACAATTTCTGCTCTATTTTCTGAAGGAAAAATACTAAGATAAACTTTTGCAACACCCAAATCTGAAGTCACATGAACTTTAGAAACTGAAATAAGTATTCCTTTCATTCCATCTTGCGCCGCTTTTTGCAAAACATCTACCAAATCTTTTTGTAGTACTCCTGCAATCTTCCTCTGTCTATTTGTTTCTTCCATGCAGCAAATTTACGATAAATATATGAAGTATAAATTTTATTTTTTGCTATGAACACTGGTAATTAAAGAAGGTTTTTGATATTTTAGACATAATAATTATCTTTATATTAACTTAAGTATTTTGATTGAACCGTTTTTTTTTACTTTTACAATATGAATAATATAGAACATGTCGGTATTGCAGTAAAGAGTTTGGATAAATCTAATAAAATATTTGCAGCACTATTAGGTACATCTCATTATAAAACCGAAGAGGTTAAAAGTGAAAATGTAAGGACTTCGTTCTTTAAATCTGGACAAAATAAAATTGAACTATTAGAGTCCACAGAACCTGAAGGACCTATAGCAAAGTTTATAGAAAAAAAGGGGGAAGGCATTCATCATATTGCATTCGCTGTTGATGATATTGTTTCTGAAATCAGCCGATTAAAAGAAGAAGGGTTTATTATTTTAAATGAGATTCCAAAAAAAGGTGCCGATAATAAACTAGTTGCTTTTTTACATCCAAAATCTACAAATGGAGTTTTAATAGAGCTGTGTCAAGAAATAGCAAATTAAGTTAATTCGCTTATATCCTTTTATATTTCTAAATGCTTCTTTGTATATTGCCCGTTATTAAAAGCTAATAAAAAATATGCCTTCTAAGTTTGATTCATACCAACAAAGACGACTAAAATCTTCTTACTTTTCTGTGATAGTTAGTATTTCTCTAGTACTATTTATGATAGGTATTCTTGGGTTAATATTGTTAAAATCTAACAAAGTTGCAGATCACTTTAAAGAAAAGGTAGCGATTAATCTTTTCTTAAAAAATGAAGTAACTAATAAACAGATCGTAAAATTTAAAGAATCATTACAAAAAGAAGAATTTACTAAAAAGGTTATTTACATTTCTAAAAAACAAGCTGCGAAAGATTACAGCAGAGAGATTGGAGAAGATTTTCTAAAATTTTTGGGTAAAAACCCACTAAAAAATGGGATAGATCTTTATTTGAAAGCCGATTATGTTACTTCAACTAGAATGCTTTCATTAGAACAGAAATTTAATAAAAATGCCTTTATAGCTGATGTTTCTTATGATAAACCGCTAATAGAATTACTTACGAAAAACATTAAAATAATTAGTTTTTGGTTGTTAATTATCTGTGGTTTTTTTACGCTTATAGCAATTCTTCTTATTAATAGTTCTATTAGATTAACTATCTATTCAAAACGATTTAATATTAAAACTATGCAAATGGTAGGGGCAACCAAATCATTTATTAGAAAACCTTTTTTATGGAGAAGTGTTAAATTAGCCATGTTTGGTTCATTTCTATCTTTAATAGGACTAGCTGTAATTATTTATTATCTAGATAAATTCATTCCAGCTTTAGAGCTTCTAGAAGATTATATTTCTTTAATATATTTAGCTAGTGGCGTTCTTTTTTCTGCATTTATAATCACATGGTTAAGTACGTTTTTTGCTACAAAACGTTTTTTAAATTTACGAACAGACGAATTATACTATTAATGATGAGCAATAAGAAAGAAAGAAAACAAGAATTTTTATTTGGTAAGAGAAACTATATTATTATGCTAGTTGGTTTATTTGTTATAGCCATTGGATTTATTTTCATGTCTGGGGGAGGTAGCGAGAATCCTGCCGTTTTTAATAAAGAAATTTATAATTGGCAAAGAATACGTTTAGCACCAACATTAATCATTATTGGTCTAGGAATTGAAATCTATGCAATTTTAGCAAACCCTAGAAAATAGCCATGACGATTATAGAATCAATAGTCCTCGGAGTTATACAGGGTTTAACAGAGTTTTTACCAGTTTCCTCTAGTGGTCATTTAGAATTGACAAAAGTAATTTTAGGGGATACCTCGATACCTGAAGAAAGCTTAGCTTTTACAGTAGTACTTCACTTTGCTACGGCGTTAAGCACACTCGTGATTTTCAGAAGAGAAGTTTTTGAAATTTTTAAAGGATTATTTCAATTTAAATGGAATGAGGAATCAAAATTTTCATTAAAAATTATTATTTCGATGATACCTGCAGTTTTTGTTGGATTATTATTTGAAAAACAATTAGAATCATTTTTTGGTGGAAAAATATTATTAGTTGGAGTGATGTTATTATTAACTGCAATTTTACTTTTATTAGCAGATAAAGCTAAACAAACAAATAAAAAAGTATCCCTTTCAAATGCTTTAATTATAGGGGTTTCACAAGCAATTGCTATGTTACCAGGTATTTCTAGATCTGGAGCTACTATATCTACATCGGTATTATTAGGTGTTGATAGAACAAAAGCTGCTCGTTTTTCTTTTTTAATGGTAGTACCATTAATATTTGGTAAAATCAGTAAAGATTTATTAAGTGGTAATCTAAACTTTCAATCTTCAGAAATAATTCCTATTACGGCTGGATTTATTGCTGCTTTTATTTCAGGATTAATCGCATGCAACTGGATGATTTCTTTGGTTAAAAAAAGTAAGCTTTCTTATTTTTCTTTATACTGTGCAATTATTGGTGTTATTGCAATTTCATACGAATTATTAAAATAAAATGACAGAAGACGATTATAAAAATGGTCAAGTATTATTAATTGACAAACCTTTAGAATGGACTTCTTTTCAGGCTGTTAACAAACTTCGTTGGCACATAAAACAACGTTTTAATATTAAAAAAATAAAAGTAGGACATGCTGGTACTTTAGATCCTTTAGCTACTGGCTTATTAATCATTTGTACTGGTAAACAGACTAAAGAGATAAATATTTATCAAGGTCAAAACAAGGAATATACAGGAATCTTTACAATTGGTGCTACTACTCCAAGTTATGATTTAGAAACAGAAATCAATGAGACTTTTCCAATATCACATATAACTGAGGAATTTATAAAAAAAACTACTCATCAATTTTTAGGCGAAATTGACCAAAAGCCACCTATTTTTTCAGCAATTAAAAAAGAAGGAAGAAGGCTATATGAGTTAGCTAGAAAAGGAGAGACTACAGAAATAAAGTCTAGAAAAGTTACTATTTCAGAGTTTGAAATTACAACCATAAACTTACCTGAAATAGAATTTAGAGTAGTTTGTAGCAAAGGGACATACATTCGCTCTTTAGCTTTTGACTTCGGAAAAGCTATGAATACCGGAGCACATTTATCAGCACTAAGAAGAACTAAAATTGGAGAGTTTTCAGTTAAGAATGCGGACTCTATTGAAGGTTTTATAAATCAGTTATAATTGAAGTAATTAATATCACAGCTGCTTAACCCCTGAAGTTAAAAAAGGTTTTACAGGGAAACTCTTAAATATTAATAAATCTT
>CAJWTV010000001.1 GCA_913047375.1 uncultured Polaribacter sp. | reverse complement strand
TTTATATTTAATTGTTAGTTACCAAAAATAGTAAATACTTTTCACTTTAGTTTTAGAGTGAAACTAATTAATATATTGACAAGGAGGGAATGTGTATTTTGTAATGGATTTGAAAATGTATGTAAAAAAAAACCCAGAATAAATTCTGGGTTAATTATTTATTATAATTTAATTAGTTACCATTTTTTCACAAGAACTCTAGTGAACTTTCTTAAACTTTTACTAGTACTCCAGTCTATATCTTTCCACAATTTCATTGCGTCTTCAATCATTTCTGGATTTTCTAATCTATATTTTCTGTCAGCTTCTAACAAATCACCATATGATAAGTAGCCTGAAACAAAATAATGGGTTGCATTTGGGTGAACTCCACTTTTAATCGAGCCAAAAATAGTTCCTTTATCTTTTCTAGGGTATTTACTATTTATTTCCTTCATAGAATTTCTCATTATTCTGAGACTTGACATAGAACTTGAATTGATTATGTTAACAACTTGAAAAGGGAAAACAGTTTCAGAATTGAAATTTAATATTGTCGTTCCATTACCAGAACTTCCACCTTCTTTAAAATAATTATTCATTTTACTGAAAAAAAGTTGAGTTTCTAAATTTGGACTAGAGGACCACATTTTATTTAATGCATCAGCATTTCCAGTAAAAATTACTTGGTGAGTTACATCAAATTCATTATCCGAAAACATCACACTGTATAAATAAGCTGTTATTCCCTCCGATTTGTTTGATGAGAATTGTTTATCAAGTAAAGAAACAACTGTTTCTTGATCTGATCCATCTATTGAAAATGAATAGGCTTGCCAATGCGTTCTTTCTTGAGAATAAATCCCTAAGACAAATAATAATAATAATAATAATGTTGTAATTTTTTTCATAATATTTTTAATTTTATTTAAGTATATTAATATCTTTTAACAATTTTAGCAGTATAGTTTCTAACATGCTCTACTTTTCCTCTTTTTTTATAGTATTGATCCCAAGATTTAGTCATTTCCTTCATCTTTCTTCTAGTTACTATTAAATCACTCCAGTTTTTTGCACTTATATGGACCCAATGTGTAGCTGCATTAAATCCTCCTATTTCATAACTTCCAAATCCAATTTCTCCTTTGAATAAAGAAGACATTTCACTAACAATTTGATCGTGAGCTGCCTTAAACGCTCTTGGATCACTAGCTTTAAAATCAAAAATCTGAACATAATTATAGTCCTCATTATCACCAGACCAACTAACTACATTTCCAGATGAACTATGTGTCCATTTATCAATATGGTTATTTAATTTGTGAGAAAATACTTTCCATTTGTCTGCATTAGATATAGAATCAGCTCTTCCCCAATTAGCGGGATCTCCATAAAGAACAATTCTATGGGTAGAACCTTCATTACCGATATTGAATGCTTCGATGTTTATACCTCCAGATTTAAACTCTGCATCTCCCCAGAACTCATCCGTTAAAGCTAATATAGCAGTTGCAGTACCTTTTTTAGCTTTAAATTGATATTCCATAAAAGCATTTTCACTTTGAGCATAAGTCATAGATGTTATTAAAAACATCATATAAAATAATTTTTTCATAATTTAAATTTAAGATTAGTTGTAAAAATACACAAATGAATTGCTTAATGCAATTAATAATGCTTTACTTTTTAACTATTTAAAGCAAAAAACTCCAACGATTATCGTTGGAGTTTTTAAAATAAAAATAAATCAGGTATTATCCTTTAATTTGTTTTTTGAATTCATCAAATTTAGTTTCTTCTTTTTTAGGCCAGCTATTGTTAGAAGTATCTACATCTGCAGTTTCTAGATCTGGGTCTAATTTAATATTCGTAATCTCCATAGTTGATGAAAATACTTTTGTAACTTTATTATCATTTTTCATCCACACTTGTGCGGGGTATGAAATTTTTTCTTTACTACCATCAGCATAAGTAAGTTCAACTATAAGAGGGATTACTAACTCACCTGGTTTATTAAATTCAACAGAATAAATATATGTAGGTATTTTAGTTGCGTCCTCTACATGGATGTCCATGACTTTAGAATTAGCATCTTCTTTTTTGTCTGTAAAATAGACTAAATCACCCATTCCA
Source organism: uncultured Polaribacter sp. (assembly GCA_913047375.1). Taxonomy (GTDB): domain Bacteria; phylum Bacteroidota; class Bacteroidia; order Flavobacteriales; family Flavobacteriaceae; genus Polaribacter. Next base: position 195,961 of record CAJWTV010000001.1, on the reverse strand, counting down.
TCAAAATAAGCTTTTGCTCTTGGGTTGCTTTTGATGATGTCTGTAATTCTTTGACTTGGTTTATCAGTTAGGTACAACGGTTTAACAGTTTTAATACCAATATCACTTACACCTGTTGTATAGAACCATCCTCTCCAAAACCAATCTAAATCCATACCAGAGGCATCTTCCATAGATCTAAAGAAATCAGCAGGAGTAGGGTGTTTAAACATCCATCTTTTAGAATATGTTCTAAATGCATGATCAAATAATTCTGGTCCCATTATAGTTTGTCTTAACATATATAAACCAGCTGCGGGCTTAGTATATGCATTTGGTCCAAATTGTTTCACATAATCCCCTTGTGACATAATAGGAGAGATGTTACTTTGATCTCCACCCATATAGCGTACAATATCTTTTGGTAAATTTCCAGTATTAAAGTTAGGGTCATAATCTAATTCCGCTAATATCTCAACAAAAGAGTTTAAACCTTCATCCATCCAAGTCCATTGTCTTTCATCAGAATTAACAATCATCGGGAAAAAGTTATGTCCAACTTCATGAGTAATTACACCAATCATTCCACTTTTAACTCTATCTGAATAGGTACCGTCTGCTTTTGGTCTACCATAATTAAAACAGATCATTGGGTATTCCATTCCTTGATTTTTAGCATGTACAGAAATCGCTTTAGAGTAAGGATAATCAAATGTTAGTTTAGAATATTCCTCTAAAGTATTTGCAACAACTCTAGTAGAATGCTCTTCCCATAGAGGATTTCCTTCTTTTGGATACAAAGAAACTGCCATTATGTTTTTACCGTTAATATTAACAGCCATAGCATCCCAAATATATTTTCTTGACGATGCAAAGGCAAAATCTCTAACTCGCTTTGCTTTAAAATGCCAAGTTTTTGTTTTTGTAGAACGTCCTTTTTCTGCTAATTCTGCCTCAGCTTGAGTAACAATCATGACAGGATTATCAAAAGTATTTCTTGCCTTTTCAAATCGTTGACGTTGTTTTTTTGTTAGTACTTTTTTCTCATTTTGTAAGTCTCCAGTAGCATCTACGATATGGTCTGCTGGAACTGTAATTTTTACATCATAATCTCCAAATTCTAAGGCCCATTCACTACGTCCCCAAAATTGCATATTTTGCCATCCTTCGACATTATTATAAACAGCTAATCTTGGGAAAAACTGCGCAATTGTATAGTTATTATTTCCATCAGGAAAATCTTCAAAACCAGAACGACCACCATCTCTTACAGAGTTATTTACTTTATAATTCCAACAAATATTGAAGTAAAATACTTCTCCTGGTTTTAGTGATTTTGGTAAATTTACTCTCATCATTGTTCTGTTGATGAAGTGAGATAAAGACTTTCCGCCACTCTCTACACTAGTAATATTAAAACCAAAACCTTTCTTTTGCTTCATGTAGGTACTCTGAAAGTTATCTGGAGTAATAAAGGCAGATGCTCCTTCAGATTTAGCTAATGGAGTTTTTGAATCATCAGCTCTCATATTTTGATCTAATTGTACCCATAAATATTCTAAATCATCTTTAGAGTTGTTATGATAAGTGATTTGTTCATCACCATAGATATAATTTGTTTTTTCGTCTAAACGAATATTCATCACATAATCAACTTTTTGCTGTGTATATTGATTTCCAGGAGCTCCAGATGCTGCATGTTGATCATTAGGAGTTGCCAAAACATCTTTCATTTGTCTGAACTTGTTTTGGTCTGTGTGTCCTAGTTGTGTCTTCTTTTCTTTTTTTACCGTTTCTTGCGCGAAAGAAGCAGAAAGTACAAAGAGTAATGAAAACACTAATAAAGAAAATTTTCTCATTTTGTTTGTTTTATATTTTTGATAAATTTAATAATTACAATTTAAATGAATTGCTAAATTTCAAATTTTAACATAGGTTTATAAGATTTAAAAAATTATCACAAAAAAAAAGCGAAATCAATTTGATTTCGCTTTTTTAGTTAGAAAAATATACTTTAATTTTTCATTTTCTTTCTAAGTAATTTAAACTTTGAATTATCCTTTTTTGGAAAATTATTATTGGTAATATCAACATCAGCAGTTTCTAAATCTGGATCTAATGCAATATTTGTAACTTCTTTATTAGAGGAAAATACTTTTGTAATCTCTTTGTCATTATATCTCCAAATTTGAGCTGGGTATGTTTTTCTTTCTCTCGTTCCATCTTTAAATGTAAACTCTACAATAATAGGCATCACTAATCCACCTGGTTTATTGTAAGTGATTTCGTAATGATACTTAGATTTATCATCTTTTTTCTCAAACTCTAAACCTTTTGTTTTGTCTTCTATAAACTTAATGCTATTACGTTTACTTTTAGTTTGGTATTTTTTAACTCCTTTAATTCCAATATCTGTTACATCTGTTGTATAAAACCAACCTCTCCAAAACCAATCTAAATCCATTGCAGATGCATCTTCCATAGATCTAAAAAAATCTGCTGGTGTTGGGTGTTTAAATTTCCAACGTTTTGAATAGGTTTTAAAGGCATGGTCAAATAATTCTTTACCCATAATTGTTTCACGAAGTATCCATAGAGCTGTTGCTGGTTTCCCATAGGCATTACTTCCAAAGCTATATACATTATCTCCTTTAGACATAATTGGTGCAATTTTAGATTGATCTCCATTCATATATTTTACAATATTTTTAGGATATCCTCTAGTGATAGGAAAATCTTTATCATAAGCTAATTCTGCTAACATTTCCATATAAGAGTTTAAACCTTCATCCATCCAAGTCCATTGTCTTTCATCAGAATTAACAATCATTGGAAAGAAGTTGTGACCTACCTCATGAATAGTCACTTTAATCATTCTGTATTTTATTCTATCAGAATAAGTTCCATCTGCATCGGGTCTTCCTGGGTTGAAACAAATTTGTGGATATTCCATTCCCATTTGTCCATCAACAGAGATTGCTTTATGGTACGGATAGTCAAAAGTATATTCTGAATAAGTTTTTAAAGTTTGAGCTACTGCTTTAGTAGAGTGGTCACCATACAAAGGATTTGCTTCTCTAGAGTAGTAAGAGTAAGCCATTACAGTTTTACCATTAATATCTACTGCCATTCCATCCCAAATAAATTTCCTTGAACTTGCAAAGGCATAATCTCTAACATTTGTTGCTTTAAATCGCCATGTTTTGGTTTTTTTAGCTCTTTTCTTCTCAACTTTTTCTGCTTCTTTCTGTGTTTGAATTACTACAATTTTATCAAAAGAATTTTTAGCCTCATTTAATTTTTTTAATTGTTTTTTAGTTAATACCTCTTTCTCATTCAGTAAGACACCAGTAGCTCCTAACATATGATCTTCAGGAGTTGTAATATTTACAGTAAAATCTCCAAATTCTAGAGCAAATTCACTTCTTCCCCAAAATTGATCATTTTGCCATCCTTCTACATTATCATAAACACACATTCTTGGATAGAATTGTGCAATTACATAGTTATTATTACCGTCAGGAAAATGTTCGTAACCAGATCGACCTCCTTGAGTTCTGTGATTGTTTATATTGTACCACCACTTAATTTTGAATTCAAATATTTCACCAGAAGCCAAAGCCGTATTTAAATCGATACGCATCATTGTTTGATTTATGGTATAAGATAAATTGGAGTTATCAAGGTTTGTTACACTTTCAATTTTAAAACCACCATCAAATGAATTTTCTGCGAAACTTCTTTCAAATCTACTTTTGCTTAATTTATTTGGAATTTTATTGGGTTGAATATCTGGCGTTTTTGAATCTGCAGCTCGCATATTTTGATCCAATTGTATCCATAAATAAGATAGATTATCCACAGAATTATTATGATATGTAATTGTTTCATTACCATAGATCTTTTGATTATCATCATCTAAAATAATATCCATATTATAATCAACCTTCTGCTGAGTATACTTTACACCTGGTGCTCCAGAGGCTGTATGCTGACTATTGGGTGTAGCCAACTCATCTTTTAATTGTTTAAATTTATTTTGGTTAGTATGTCCTTGTTTCGTTTTTTGTTGACCAAAACTAGCGGTAGCTATAAAAACAAACGCACATATTAGGGTACTTAATTTTTTCATGTTATAATTTTTGAAGTTTAAATTTTCTCTAAATTATGAATAACAGTTAAGATATTAAGAAAATTTATTAATAATTTAATATTTCTGAATAATTTTCGGCATCAAGTAAGACACTTTTGTTAGTGCTACCAACCTTAGATTTTATTAAATTCTCTTGTTTTGGGAAGTACTTAGTAAGTATTTTATTAACAATCTCTATTTGAGTAACAACACTTATATTTTCAATCTCTAGATAAAAATATACTAATTCACCGTCATATTCTTTACCTATATATTTATATTCTTTACTGATACTGTTTACTTTAAAACTCAATTGTTCGTTTAGATATCTTTCAAAATAAATGTCATTATCTTTTAATTCCTTTTCAGAAGTTAATTGAAGGTCAATATTGTATTCTTTATTTAAAGCATCCTCAATGTCATCCATAAAGACATTAATAATCACTTGTATCGATTTAGTCTCACTATTAAAATTAATTTGAGTCAAGCTTAAATAATACTTATGAACTGAGAAAGATAATAATGGAATTATAAGAAAAAATAAAAAACTTTTTTTTAGCGTCATAATTAACAATCAATTGATGCGCCAAATTACTCTTTTTTAATGATTTCTAAATAGCTTTTACTTTGTTCTTGTAATATTTTTAAAACGGCTAAGACATTCCCTTGATTGTATAGTCTTTCTATGCCTAAGGGGTTACAATATTCTAAAAAATGATAATATCTTTCTTCAGGGATTTTTAATTTTTTAAAGAAAAATTCTTCCCCAAATTCACTAAATATTTTTGATGGGAAGGCTTTTTTTATTTCCATTTCTCTTCTTAATGCCCACATTTTCTCGGAGTATTTCCAAGGAATAGAAATTCCACTACCAATTCCGCCCATACCAGGTAACATTACTTGGTGAGGCCTAACCATTTTATCTACATAATCGTCACCAACTGATGCGTTCCAATCTACATTTGAAAAATTCATAGTATTGAATAGAAGCGAGTCTTTTTTGTTAATCGGGGCATTTTTTGTGTCAATACCTAAGATACCCGATAAATCATGCCTTTTCAATTCAAATTCATCTAAAACGGTAGTTTCTAAATTTAGCTGAATTGTTATTTTTCTATTCTTAAAAATGGTTTTATTAATAAATATTATTTTTGTTAAATGTTGTACTGATGAAATTCTTAATGAGTCTCCTACACGAACTTTCATGTCAAATAAACCATTATCGTTTGATGAATTACCAATGCTAGTATTTAAGTTTAAAATATTTACATTTTTTACAGCACCAATAGAATCAATAATTTTACCTGTAATTATTGTTTTTTTCTCCTGTGCTACAAATGCAGTCGTTGTCAAGAAATATAATATAAAAACAAGTAATTTTTTACTCATAGGATTTTATATGATTTTTATAGAACAAAACTATGAAAACTAAATTATATAGCGGAATATATTAATATTTTAGATTTAATTTTGTTTTACAAATCTACCTTATTAATTGTTTAATGCAATTAATATATTAACATATTTGGACAGTTTGTTGGTGAATCACTAATTATATTTTTTAAATTAGCTAACTATAAATTCTTTTATCTTGAAAAAATTAATAATTGCGAGTACATCAACTATTTACGGTAGTGATTTTTTAGAATATTTATTTCCTCGATTAGCTACTTTTTTTTCTGGGGTTTCAACGGTACTATTTATACCTTATGCCAGACCAGGTGGAATTTCTTATGATGATTATACTGAAAAAGTAAAAGAATCATTTGCTAAAATAAATATTGATGTAAAAGGGATTCATCAATTTAAAAACCCAGTAAGAGCTATAGAAGGAGCAGAGGCTATTTTTACTGGTGGAGGAAATACTTTTGAGTTGGTTAATCAATTGTATGATAAAGACATATTAATTACTTTAAAAAATACTTTAGAGAAAGGGACACCTTATTTAGGTACTAGTGCGGGGAGTAATATTTGTGGAGTTTCGATGATGAATACTAACGATATGCCAGTTGTATATCCACCAAGTTTTATGACATTATCTATAATTCCATTCAATATAAACGCTCATTATTTAGATCCAGTTATGGGGTCTACTCATATGGGTGAAACTCGCGAAACTAGAATAAAGGAATATCATATCTATAACGATACTAGTGTTTTAGGTTTGCGAGAAGGAAGTTGGTTAGAGGTTACGGGAGATCAAATTATTTTAAAAGGTAAATTAAAAGCTAGGTTATTTCAAAAAGATAAACTACCCATAGAATTAGTCAGCGATAATAAAGTTTTGTTTTAAATTTTAAAAAAAAATCTGTAAAGTTAATTACAGATTTTTGAAGTATAATATCTCTTATTTTAAACCTTCTGTCATTTGTTCGGGTTTCACCCAATTATCGTATTCTTCAGGCGTTACATAACCCAACCTTACTGCTTCTTCCTTTAAGGTAGTTCCATTTTGATGAGCTGTATTCGCAATTTCTGCCGCTTTATAATATCCAATTTTTGTATTTAAAGCAGTAACGAGCATTAAAGAGTTATCTACTAACTCCTTAATTCTTGTATGATTTGGTTGAATACCAGCAGCGCAATTTTCATCAAAAGAGATACATGCATCGCCAATTAATTGGGCAGATTGTAAAACATTTGCGGCCATCATTGGTTTGAAAACATTTAATTCATAATGCCCTTGTGTTCCACCAACCGTAACGGCAACGTCATTACCCATTACTTGAGCACAAACCATAGTAATAGCTTCTGCCTGAGTTGGGTTGACTTTTCCTGGCATAATTGACGAACCGGGCTCATTGGCGGGGATCATTAATTCTCCAATTCCAGAACGAGGACCTGAGGCCATCATACGAATGTCATTTGCAATTTTATTTAAAGAAACAGCTATCTGTTTTAAAGATCCATGTGTTTCAACTAATGCATCGTGTGCAGCTAAAGCTTCAAACTTGTTTTCCGCTGTTATAAAGGGTAGTCCAGTAAAATCAGCAATATATTTAGCAACTAATACGTCATAACCAGCCGGAGTATTTAACCCTGTTCCAACTGCAGTTCCTCCAAGAGCTAATTGACTTAAATGCTCTAATGTGTTATTCAATGCTTTTAAACCAAAGTTTAATTGTGCTACATAACCAGAGAATTCTTGCCCAAGAGTTAAGGGAGTAGCGTCCATTAAATGAGTTCTTCCAATTTTGACAACATCTTTAAATGTGTCTGATTTTGATTTTAAGGTATTTCTTAATTGTTTTATACCTGGAATAGTCTTCTCTATAATTTTTTTATAAGCTGCTATATGCATCCCTGTGGGAAAAGTATCATTTGATGACTGTGATTTATTAACATCATCATTAGGTTGAATAGTTTTTTCCCCTTCTCCAATAATATTTCCTGCAATTTCATGAGCTCTATTAGCAATTACTTCATTTACATTCATATTAGACTGCGTACCCGATCCTGTTTGCCAGATTACTAACGGAAATTGGTCATCGAGTTTTCCTTCAAGAATTTCATCACAAACCTGAGCAATTAAATCTCTTTTTGATTCCGTTAATACTCCTAACTCGCAATTAGTAAATGCGGCTGCTTTTTTAAGGTAGGCAAAACCATAAACAATCTCTAAAGGCATAGATCCTGAAGCTCCAATTTTAAAATTATTGCGCGAGCGTTCAGTTTGTGCTCCCCAATATTTATCTGCAGGAACATTAACTTGCCCCATGGTATCTTTTTCGATTCTGTATGTCATGATTGTATGAATGTAATTTTAAAGATACAAATTTACAAAAACTAAGATAAAAGAAATTAACAATTGCTTTTAAAACTATTTAAAAATTTTCATTTTACTCGATAGAATATGAAAATATGTATTATTTTTGCTTTAATAAATTTTTAAATAGATACAAATGTTAGATTTTTCTCAATTTTCAGGATTAGTTTTATTCATGTTTATTTTAACAGCTGGATTTTGGTTGTTGATATTCTTGTTAACATTTGTTGTACCATATTGGATAGGTGGAACTATTTGGGAAAATTTCAAGCTAAAAAGAGAAGCAAAGAAAGCATCAGAGGGTAAATAATTACTCTCATTCACTAAATAATAAAAAAAGCAGTAATCATATGATTACTGCTTTTTTCATTTAATAACATAAACACTAGACTTAAAGTTGAATTTTTTTATTTAAAAACATACCATACAGATTATATTTTCAGTTTATAAAAATTACTTAAAAATTTTCTATTTAGTTCTACAGCAAATACCTGATAATTAGTTTTCACTTCCGCGCTATTTTTTTAGTTGACTTTAATTACCACATCAGTGTAAAAATTATCACAACAAAACCACAACATTAATCATTTGTTTTTTTTTTAAAAATTATATATTAGCGCCTAATATATATATAGCTAAGAAAAAAATAATTTTTTATTTTGTATGTTTTTTATAAAGGTCTTTTTTTATATATAATAATAAAATAAACATAAATTTATAAAAAACAAAAATTAGCACTTATATCCAAGTAAAATTTTATTATGCTATTCAAATTAGTGTTGAATTTCATTTATAATTGAAAATGAATAAAGAATGAGAAACAAGTTTTTAAGGTTATTTTTCCTACTACTCTCTATAAGTTTTTTTGCTCAAACCGATCATGTTATTGTCGTGAAAAATGAGCAAGGAATGAAATTAGTAGTTAATGGAAATGATTTTATTATTAATGGTATGAATTGGGATTACTTTCCGATAGGTACTAATTATTCTTATAGTTTATGGACCCAATCTGAAGATTTTATAATACAAGCTTTAGATAAAGAAATGGGATTACTTAAGAATATGGGGGTGAATACAATTAGAGTTTATACCGGTATACAACCTAAATGGATAACTTACATCTACGAAACATTTGGTATTTACACCATGTTGAATCATTCTTTTGGAAGGTATGGGATTATGGTTAATGGAACTTGGATAGCAAAAACTAATTATGCTAATTCTGAAACTCAAAAAATATTACTAAAGGAAGTAACTGATTTAGCTAATAAATATAAAAACACTCCAGGTCTACTTCTTTATTTACTGGGAAATGAAAATAATTATGGTTTAGTTTGGAAAGGTGCAGAAACCGAAGATATTCCAGTAAACGAAGGTGATTATTCTGTTGCGGCTAAATATTTATATAAAATGTTTAATAAAGCTGCTTTAGAAATGAAAAGTATTGATAAATCCCATCCAATAGCTATGTGTAATGGAGATTTAGGTTTCTTAAATCTTATAGCTAAAGAATGTAAAGATGTTGATATTTTTGGCACCAATATGTATAGAGGAAAATCTTTTGGAGATGCTTTTAAAAGAGTGAAAAATTTATTGAATATGCCAATTTTATTTACAGAATTTGGTTCTGATGCCTACAATGCTGTTACAAATACTGAAGACCAAAAAATGCAATCTTTTTTTATGGTTGAAAACTGGAAAGAAATTTATTTAAATGTTTATGGACTAGGTAAGTATGAAAATTCATTAGGTGGTTTTACATTTCAGTTTAGTGATGGTTGGTGGAAATATGCTCAAATTAAAAACTTAGATATCCATGATAATAATGCTTCTTGGTATAATGGAGGCTATTATCTTGATATTAATAAAGAAAAGAATAACAACAACATGAATGAAGAATGGTTTGGTATATGTGCTAAAGGACCAACTAACCCTTCGGGTTCATATACATTATATCCAAGAGCTGCATATTATTCGTTAAAGCAAGTTCATAGTTTTAATCCTTTTGAATCTGACGCAAAGAACTCTTTAGTTAAATATTTTTCTAACATCAGCCTAAAAGACGGAGTTTTAAGAGCAAAAAAAAACAATATTTTGATTAAGAATTAATTAGTTCAATTTTAATTTAATAGTAACCCAATTAAACAAGAAAACACAATAATTTAAAGTGTTTTAATATTAATTTTATGACAAAAAATACCATTTTTTTAGGTAAAAATAAAGCCTACAATCCTAGTTTAGAAGTTAAAGGAGAACAGGTGAATATTAATGACGAAGTATATTACAAGATAACTAACAGTAATAAAATGAGACCTTTCTTCATAAGTCTTGTTAGTAATTCTAATCATTGGATGTTTATTTCTAGTAATGGTGGGTTATCTGCTGGTAGAAAAAATTCTGAAAACTCATTTTTTCCATATTATACAGATGACAAAATAACAGAATCATCTGAAATAACAGGAAGTAAGACTATCGTTCAAGTTCATAAAGATGATAAAACATTTCTTTGGGAACCTTTTTCAGATAGATATGAAGGAGTTTATGCTATTAAAAGAAATTTATACAAAAATAATTATGGGAATAAAATAATTTTTGAAGAAATTAATGAAGATTTAGGACTTACTTTTCAGTACCAATGGAATACTAGTAATCAATTCGGTTTTGTAAAAAAATCAACTTTATTAAATAACACTTCAACAAAAGTAGATGTTACTATTTTAGATGGAATTCAAAATATACTTCCTTATGGTATTGCGGCAGATTTCCAGAACAGTACTAGTAATTTAGTTGACGCATATAAGAAATGTGAATTAGAGAAAGAAACAGGTTTCGGGATTTTCGCTTTAAGTGCAGTTATAGTTGATAAAGCAGAACCAAGTGAAGCTTTGAAAGCAAATACTGTATGGTCTTTAGGAGTTACAAATCCTACTTATTTAATTTCTTCTTTGCAGTTAAATGCATTCAGAAAAGGGGAGCAGATTCACCAAGAAGAGGATGTAAAGGCTGAAAAAGGAGCTTATTTTACAGTTCAAAACCTCACTTTAGAATCTAATAACAAAGACTCTTGGATGTTGATTGCAAATGTAAATCAAGACATAAATTCTATACAAGAAATCCAAGAAAAAGTAAAAAATAATTCAGAGCTCTCTACGGTAATTAATTTTTCTATTGAAGCTGGGACAGAAAAATTAGTCCATTTAGTCGCTGCATCAGATGGATTACAGCTTGGGGATGATCAAACAAGAAACACAAGACATTTTGCAAATACACTTTTCAACATTATGCGAGGAGGTATTTTTGATAATAACTATCAAATTGAAAAAATTGATTTTATAAAATATTTTTCTACAGCTAATAAAAATATTTTTTCCGAAAAACTAGATTTACTTAATAGTTTACCTGAAATCTTCTCAGTAAATACGATTAAGCATTTAGCAGACTTAGATAATAATGAAGATTTTAAAAGACTCTGTTTAGAATATTTACCATTAAAATTTAGTAGAAGACACGGAGACCCAAGTAGACCTTGGAATAAGTTCTCTATTAATACAAGAAGTGAAATTGATGGTTCTAAAATATTAGACTATGAAGGGAACTGGAGGGATATTTTTCAAAACTGGGAAGCATTAGCACATTCTTATCCTGAGTTTATAGAAGGAATGATTTATAAGTTTTTAAATGCTACTACTTTCGATGGTTATAACCCATATAGAGTTACTAAAGGTGGATTTGACTGGGAAATAATTGAAGAGAATGATCCATGGTCTTATATTGGTTACTGGGGAGATCACCAAATCATTTATTTATTAAAGTTTTTAGAATTTATAGAAAACTATTATCCTGGTAAATTGGCTAAAAATTTCGATCAAGACATTTTTGTCTATGCTAATGTACCTTATAAAATAAAAAGTTACCAGGAAACACTAATTAATCCTAAAGATACTATAGATTTTGATTATAAATTAAATGATCAGATTGATAAACAAAGATCCGAATTAGGTGCAGATGGTGCCTTGCTTAGAGATCAAAATAATTCTATTTACAGAGTTAATTTAATAGAGAAATTATTGGCTACCGTTTTGGCTAAAGTTTCTAACTTTATTCCAGAAGGGGGAATTTGGCTAAATACACAAAGACCAGAATGGAATGATGCAAATAATGCTCTAGTTGGAAACGGAGTTTCTATGGTTACACTTTGCTATCTTCAAAGGTTTATTAATTTCTTTGAATCTGTAGTAGAAAAATCAGAAATAGATACTATTCTAATTTCAGATGAATTAGCAGAATTTTTCAATAAAACATTAGCTACTTTAAATGATAATAAAGCAATTATATCTGGAAAAGTATCAAACTTAGAAAGAAAAATATTTTTAGATGGTGTTGGAGAAGCTGGAAGTAAGTTTAGAATGTCAATCTATAAAGATGGCTTTAAAAATAAAAAAGTAGCAATTACAAAAATTGACTTGCTAAACTTTTTTGAAATCACAAAAAAATATGTTGAACATACCATCGATGCCAATAAGCGTTTAGATAATCTTTATCATGCATATAACTTAATGTCAGTAGGGAGTAACAGCGAGGTGTCAGTTTCTTATTTACCAGAAATGTTAGAAGGTCAAGTTGCCGTCTTAAGTTCTGGTTATTTATCAGCAAAAGAAGCATTATCTGTTTTGGATGCATTAAAATCTAGTCCACTATTTAGAGAAGATCAGTACAGTTATATTTTATATCCAAATAAAAATTTACCAAGATTTACAAATAAGAATATAATTCCTTCTATTTCTGTAAAAAAATCTAAATTATTGCTACAACTACTAGCTGATGGAAATACTCAAATAATCCAAAAAGATATTATAGGTAAATACCATTTTAACGCAGGTTTCAATAATGCAAATCCCTTAAAAGAAGCATTACATAGACTTCCCGATAATTATCAATTATTAATAAAGAAAGAGGAGAAACTTATTTTAGATATATACGAAGAAATGTTTGATCATAAGTCCTTTACAGGAAGATCTGGAACTTTTTTCGGATATGAAGGTTTAGGCTCTATTTATTGGCACATGGTTTCTAAGCTTCTTGTAGCGACTCAAGAAAATTGCTTATTAGCAATAAAATCTAATGAAAGCGAAGAAGTAATAGGTAGATTATTTGAGCATTATTATGAGATAAATGAAGGGATAGGAGCGCATAAGTCTCCAGAATTATATGGAGCATTCCCAACAGATCCATACTCGCATACCCCTGCTGGAAAGGGAGCTCAACAACCAGGCATGACAGGTCAAGTTAAAGAAGATATTCTAGCTAGATTTGGTGAGATTGGCGTTTCTGTTAAAAAAGGAGAGTTACAGTTTAACCCAAGATTATTAAGAAAAGAAGAGTTCTTAACTGACTCAAAAGACTTTAAATACATAGATGTTGATGGAGTCAAAAAAACATTAGTTCTAGATTCAGGTACTTTTTGTTTTACCTATTGTCAAATTCCAGTTGTTTATCAGATATCTAAAAAAACGGGTGTCAAACTATTTTATAATGATGATTCAAATAAAGAATTTGATTTTTTAAAAATAGATTTTAAAACAAGTAAAAAAATATTTGAAAGAACAAGTGAGGTAGAAAAAATTATTGTTTATATAAATAATATATAACAAGTAAGATTTAAGAATCAAAAAAATGAAAGCAAATTTTATAATTATTTCCGCTCTTTTCTCAATGATTTTTAATCTTGCATGCAATAAAATTAAGAAAGTAGAGATGTCTAAGCCAAAGGCAATATTAACAGCGGCACAAATTTTAGGTAATCCTAATTTTCTAGCTATATCTTATGGCGGTTACAGAGAAATATCAAGAGATGTTCAACCCACTATAAGTCAACTCAAAGAAGATATGAGAATTCTTTCTGCTATGGGGATTAAAATTATAAGAACCTATAATGTTCAAGCAAAATTACCGCATGCATCAAATGTTCTAAAAGCGATAAGTGAACTTAAAAAAGAAGACTCAGGCTTTGAGATGTATGTGATGCTAGGTGCTTGGATTGATTGTTTAAACGCATGGACAAATAAGAAACCAAATCATGAACTTGAAAGTTTACAGAATTCAAACGAGATTGAGCGAGCAGTAATGTTAGCGAAACAATATCCAGATATTGTTAAAGTAATAGCTGTTGGTAATGAGGCCATGGTAAAATGGGCTAGTAGTTACTTTGTACAACCCAAAGTTATATTAAAATGGGTAAATCATCTACAGGACTTAAAGGTTAGAGGAGAGCTTTCCAAAGATTTATGGATTACAAGTTCAGACGATTTTTCTTCTTGGGGAGGAGGAGATTCAATATATCATACTGAAGATCTAGAAGATTTGATAAAAGCAGTTGATTATATTTCTATGCATACTTATCCATACCATAATACTCATTATAATCCAGCTTTTTGGAAAACTCCAAATGATATAAAAAATGATACTGATAAAGAGAAAATTGATCAGGCTATGTTGCGAGCTTTAAATTTTACTAAAAATCAATATAAAGCAGTTTCAGATTATGTTAAAAGTATAGGGGTAAAGAAGCCTATTCATATAGGAGAGACTGGTTGGGCTACCATTTCAAATGGCCATTATGGAGCAAATGGATCAAGAGCAACAGACGAATATAAACAAGGTTTATATTATAAATCAGTTCGTAATTGGAGTAATAAGAATAATATAACTTGTTTTTATTTTGAAGCTTTTGATGAGCAATGGAAAGATTCTAATAACCCAAAAGGGTCAGAAAATAATTTTGGTTTGATTAACCTTGATGGGGAGGCTAAATTTTCTATTTGGAATTTAGTGGATAATAAAAATTTCATAGGTTTAACCAGAAATGGTAATTCTATAATTAAAACCTTTAAAGGTGATAAAGAAGCTTTAATGCAAACCACTTTAGTCCCAAATACAGAATATATTAAGTAAAATATAAATATGAATAAAATAATAAAATACTTCTTTTTCCTATTAATTTCAACATCTATGATGTGTTGTGTTCAAAAAGAAAAAAACCTTAAAGTTACTATTTATGAAACCTCTTCATCTGGAAATAAACTTACAAAAATAACTGAAATTCCTTCAGTAGAAAGTATGTCAAAAATTACTTTAAACCCCTCAAAAATTTTTCAAACTATTACGGGTTTTGGCGGAGCTTTTACAGAATCATCAGCATATTTATTAAATAATCTTAGTAAGAAAAGTAGAGATACTATAATCCAAGCATATTTTGCTAAAGGGGGTGCTAATTATTCTTTAACAAGAACACATATGAATTCATGTGATTTTTCTTTATCTCAATACTCTTACTCCCCGGTTGAAGATGATATGGATTTAGATAATTTTACAATTAAAGAAGATAAAGATGATCTTATTCCTATGATAAAAGATGCACTCAAAGTATCTGAAAATGGATTTAAAATTTTAGCATCTCCCTGGACAGCCCCCCCTTGGATGAAGGATAACAAAAAATGGGTTGGTGGAAAATTATCACCAAAATACTATGATACTTGGGCATTATTCTTTTCTAAGTATTTAACCGCTTACAAAGAAGAAGGTATCGATTTATGGGGATTTACGGTAGAGAATGAACCTCACGGAAATGGTAATAGTTGGGAAAGTATGCTTTATTCACCAGAAGAAATGACAACTTTTGTTCAAAATCATTTAGGACCTAAATTAGAAGCAGATGGCTATGGAGATAAAATTATCCTAGGCTACGACCAAAATAGAGCAGGTATAAAAGAATGGGTAGATGTCATGTATGCTTCTGAAAGTTCATCAAAATATTATGATGGAACTGCAATTCATTGGTATGAAAGTACTTACGAGGTGTTTCCAGATGAATTACAATATGCTCATAACAAAGCTCCAAATAAATATTTAATAGAAACAGAAGGGTGTATAGATTCTCAAATTCCAGAATGGAAAAATGATGCTTGGTATTGGTCTAAAAACTCAACTGACTGGGGATGGGATTGGGCACAAGAAAAAAATAAATATTTACATCCAAAATATGCTCCGGTAAATAGATATGCAAGAGATATTATAGGATGTCTAAATAATTGGGTAGATGGTTGGATAGATTGGAATATGGTTTTAGATAGGCAGGGTGGTCCAAATTGGTTTAAAAATTGGTGTGTAGCACCGGTAATTGTTGACTTAGAAAAGGATGAAGTATATTTCACACCATTATATTATACGATGGCACACTTTAGTAAATTCATTAGACCAAAAGCAAAAGTTATAGATCTTAATAATACTGACAAAGAGCTATTAGTAACTGCTGCTCAGAATACTGATGGTTCAATAGCGGTAGTTGTTTTTAATGAAGGAAAACAAGTGAAAAATTTTAAATTACGCCTAGGAGAAAAACAAACTTCAATTAAAATTAATGCGCAAGCATTACAAACGATTATTATATCAAATAAATAAAATATATGTCAAATTTAAATATTGCAATTAAAGTACCTATGGGTAAGAAAATAGCCTTTGGTATTGGGATGCTTGCTAATCAAATGTTCCCTGCTGTTCTTGGTATTTTTATCGTAGTTTTAGTTCAAGATTTAGGATTTCCAGGATGGATGTGGGGAGTTTTATCCTTAGTACCAAGACTTTTCGATGCTATTACTGATCCAATAATGGGTTTTATTTCTGATAATACTAAGTCTAAATGGGGAAGACGCAGGCAGTATGTTTTTATTGGAGCCATTATTATGGCTATATCTTTTATAATGATGTGGCAACTTTATGAAGTAAGTGGTCTCGATTATAATTTTATGTATTTTCTACTCTGGTCATTTGCTTTTTATTTAGGCCTAACGATTTTTAGTGTTCCTTATGTAGCTATGGGTTATGAAATGAGTAATGATTTTCACGAAAGAACTAATATTATGGCTGTAGCTCAATTTATTGGACAATGGGCATGGATAATTGCACCTTGGTTTTGGGTTATAATGTATGACCAAGGTTGGTTTGAATCTGCAGATGAAGCAGTTAGGGAGCTCGCTATTTGGGTTGGGTTGGTATGTATGATTTTTGCAATGGTACCCGCTATTTTCATAAAAGATAAGTCAACTTTAAACGAAAATTATGAATCTATAACTAGTAAAAACATATTAAGTTCTTTGCATAAAATATTTATAGTAAATTTTGGTGAAGCATTTAAAATTAAACCATTTAGAAAACTATGTGTTGCTACTTTTTTAGTTTTTAACGCTTTTAACACTGTGGCTAGTTTTACTTTTTTTATAATTTTATATTATTTGTTTGATGGGGTTACTGGTGATGATGGTGCTTGGATATGGCCTACACTTTTCGGATGTGTTGGGGCTACTATAACATCATTTATTGTGATTCCAATTGTAGCTTATATGGCAAAGCAAATGGGTAAAAAAAGAGCTTTTCTTTTGTCACAAGGAATTTCTATTATTGGTTATGTCTTATTATGGTTCTTATTTATTCCTGGTAAACCTTATATGTTCCTTTTTGCTTTACCATTCTTTTCCTTTGGTATTGGAAGTTTATTTACACTTATGATGTCTATGACTGCAGATGTGATAGATTTAGATGAACTAAATACGGGAGAACGAAGAGAAGGTGTTTTTGGAGCTATTTATTGGTGGATGGTGAAATTTGGTTTTGGTATAGCAGGGGGATTAAGTGGTTTGATCTTATCAGTAATAGGTTTCAAATCTGGCGCACTGACTCAGCCAGAAGAAACAATGACTTGGTTACGATTTTCTTTTTCAGGTTTACCGATTTTAGGAACATTAATCGCGATGTATGTAATGAGAGATTATGACTTATCTGAAGAAAAAGCTTCAGAGGTAACAGCATTATTAAAAAATAAAAAAAATAATTAATCCCTTTTTTTTAATCAAAGAGTAAAAATAAACGCAGATAATAATTTAATTACGAAAAACAAATGCTCATGAAAAAGTATACTTTAATTTTAGTTTTAATCTTATCATCATTAATCAATGCTCAAGTCGCACTTCCTTTTGATTTTGAAGACGGAGAGAATCCATTTACATCAAATAATAGTGTTGGAACTGTAATTGAAGACCCAACCGACGCATCTAATAAAGTTTTACAAGTTGAAGGTCAATCAGGTACGTGGGATAATATAATTGCATACTTAGAGTTGAATGTTAATTTAAGCGATAATAATAATAATACAATAACTTTTAGAATAAAGCCTATAAATGGTACTGGATCTGGAAATCATTTATTAAAATTTGAAGGTGAAGCAGATACAGGTCCTAACCAGGAATTAGCATTTACTACCACTGGTACAGATTGGCAAGATATTAGTTTAGATTTCCCTTCAAGTCTTGGAAACTACTCTGATTTGGTAATATTTACTGATGCTAATAGTGCAGCCACAGATGTATATTTAATTGATGATATAGCAGGTGCTACAAACTCATCACCACCAGTAGATGAAGCACCAACTGTTGCAGCTCCTTCACCACCAGAGAGAAATTCATGGGATGTGATTTCTCTATTTAGTGATGTTTATACTGATATTACTGATACTGAATGGAGTGCCACTTGGGATGATTCAGATATTAGTGATCTAGAAATCGTTGGTGATAATGTTAAAAAAGTCCAGTTTGTTAATTTTTTAGGTGTTATTTTATCTGATTACTATGACCTTACAAATTTTACATATCTACATATAGATGTTTGGACTGCAACTGCAACTGCAAATAAAAGCTTTATTCATAAATTTTCAAATCATGCAGCTTCAGCTGGAGAAACCAGTGCTATTCAGTTTGTTACAAATAATGCATCTACCCCTGTATTACCTGAGTCTAACCCAGGAAACTGGATGTCTTATGATATTCCTTTTTCAAGTTTTACAGCAGCAGCAGCAAACGGTGTAATTGATAGAGAAGCTATAAAAGAATTTATAATTACTTCTGATTTAGGAATAGTATACTTAGATAATATTTATGTTTACAGAGATGCTACTGCTAGTTTAGATACTCATAACTTATTTAATATAAGTTTATCTCCAAGTCCAGCGCTAAATGATTTAAAAATAAGTGCTCAAGAGATCATAGATGATATAATTATTTATAACTTATTGGGTAAAAAAGTCTTTAAAACTAATATCAATAAAAAGGAAGAAGTTATAGATATATCTAATTTAAATTCAGGTATTTATATTTTAAAATATACAATAAATAAAGCAGTTGGAACTATCAAATTTATTAAGGAATAACTAACTATTTTTTAAAGATTCAGAAGTCTTTTTGCAGCATTAAATGGAGTTGTTTTCCCTTTTTTTAAATTACTAACTTCTATAGATAATCTATCTTTTATTTTTGAATTATTATAGAAGTTATTTTTTAATTGCTGTTCAATTGTAGACAAAAGCCAGAACTCATTCTGTTGATTTCTTTTAAAGTCAAAATAAGTATTTTCTTTTGTTTGAATTATGTAGTCGGAAATCATTTGATCTATTTCAGAAATCCCAATATTATTTATAGCACTAGCGGTTAAAACTTTTGGCTGCCATTTACTTTCCTTTAAAGGATATAAATGTAGTGCTCTATTAAACTCAACTTTTGCAATTTGGGCATTTTGTTTATTCTCACCATCTGCTTTATTAATTACGATTGCATCAGCCATTTCTATAATTCCACGTTTAATGCCTTGTAATTCGTCACCAGCCCCAGCTAATTTTAATAATAAAAAAAAGTCTACCATTGAGTGAACCACTGTTTCAGATTGTCCAACACCAACAGTTTCTATTATAATAGTGTTGAACCCAGCTGCTTCACAAAGGATAATGCTTTCTCTAGTCTTTTGAGCAACACCTCCTAAAGATTTTCCAGAAGGAGAGGGTCTAATAAATGCATTTTGATCTGTTACTAACTGATCCATTCGAGTTTTGTCTCCTAAGATACTTCCTTTGTTTATAGTGCTACTAGGGTCAACGGCTAATACAGCTACTTTGCTTTTTTTAGAGGTTAAATACTTTCCAAAAGCTTCAATAAAAGTACTTTTACCAACCCCAGGTACACCAGTAATACCAATTCTAATAGATTTATTTGCAAATGGTAGACAACGCTCTAGAATTTCATTTGCTTTTTGTTGATGTTTATTATTGGTGCTTTCAACCAGTGTAATAGCGCGACTTAAAAAAGTAATATCTCCATCTAATATTCTTGAAACAAATTCATCAACAGAATTTTGTTTAACTCTATTTTTTTTTATTTTTTCTGCAGCACTTTTACTGGTTGTCCCTGGTTTAGAAACACCTTGATTTTCCTTTAATGCTGTTTTTTCATTCTTCATTATAATGAGTAAATTTAAGTATAAAAAATTAAAACTTTATGAGTTCTGTAATAACAAAGATTCATTTAGTTTGTTATTATTGTAATACTTCTCCAATTTTAAAAAAAAATTATAATAATATCTACTATAAATTCTATTTCGTTATTGTTAATAAAGTACCTATATTTATCAACTATAAAAACTCAATTTTTTAATGGAGCTCTATAAGAATAATCAATTAAAAGTATATAATTCTCTCACTAAAAACAAAGAGGATTTTAAAACTATAACAGATGGATATGTAGGCATGTACGTATGTGGTCCAACTGTTTATAGCAATGCACATTTGGGTAATGTTAGAACCTTTATGTTTTTTGATGTTGTATATAGATATTTATTACATCTGGGCTATAAAGTTCGTTACGTCCGTAATATTACTGATGCAGGACATTTAGAGAATGATGCAGATGAAGGAGAAGACAGAATAGCTAAAAAAGCACGTTTAGAACAAATAGAACCGATGGAAGTCGTTCAGCGATATACTGTAGATTTTCATGATGTCTTAAAAAATTATAATTTTCTACCACCAAGCATAGAACCAACTGCTACAGGTCATATCGTAGAGCAAATTGAAATGATTAAAGAAATCTTGGAAAAAGGCTTTGCTTATGAGGTCAACGGATCTGTTTATTTTGATGTTTTAGAATATAATAAAAATAGTCATTATGGAATTTTATCAGGAAGGAAAGTAGAAGACTTAATTCATAATACGAGAGCTTTAGATGGACAATCTGATAAGAAGAATCCTCAAGATTTCGCCCTATGGAAGAAAGCAGATGAAAGGCATATTATGCGTTGGCCATCTCCTTGGTCTGATGGTTTTCCGGGTTGGCATTTAGAATGTTCTGTAATGAGTACAAAATATTTGGGTAATCAGTTTGATATTCATGGAGGAGGAATGGATTTAAAATTCCCACACCACGAATGTGAAATTGCTCAATCAAAAACTTGTAGCGGTTTGAAACCTGTAAATTATTGGATGCATACTAATATGCTATTATTAAATAGTCAAAAAATGGCAAAATCTACAGGAAATTTCATTTTACCAAATGAGATTTTAAGTGGAGAAAATGATATTTTACCCAAACCATTTAAAGCAAGTGTAGTTCGCTTTTTTAATATGCAAGCTAATTATAGAAGTATTTTAGACTTTTCCGGTGAAGCATTAGAAGCATCAGAGAAAGGACACTCAAAATTAATGGGAGCTGTTTCATTTTTAGATAAATTAGAGCCAGGAAAAGTGTCCACTTTTAATGTTCAAAAATGGAAAAGCGATTGCTATTCTGCAATGAATGACGACTTTAATACTCCAATTTTAATATCACATTTATTTGAAGCAGTTAAAATTATTAATCAAATAAAAGAACAAAATGCAACTTTAACAATTGATGATTTATCCGAATTAAAAAAGACAATGAATGCATTTGTATTTGATATTTTAGGTTTATTAAATGAATCTACTCAAGACAATGTAGAGAAAGTAAACGGTGTTGTAGAGTTGTTAATAAAATTAAGAAAACAAGCAAGAGAAAATAAGGACTGGGCGTTATCAGATCAAATAAGAGATGAATTAATAGCTTTGGGAATTCAATTAAAAGACGGTAGAGAAGGAACAACATTTTCAATAAATTAATTTGAAAAATATATTTTCATATCCATTTATATTACTAGTTCGGTTTTACCAAACAGCAATATCTCCATTCACATCTTCAACTTGCAGATATAGTCCAACATGTTCTCATTATACGATAGAATCACTTAAGAAACATGGTCTATTTTTTGGCGGACTATTAGCTTTGAAAAGAATTTTCAGTTGTAATCCATGGGGAGGAAGTGGTTATGATCCCGTTCCAGAAATAAAGAATAATAAATAATTTAAATAATTAAATTTTAATACACATATGAACTTTTTAGCAATTGACTGGGACCCATCCCTAGGAATAGATTTATTTGGTTATTTTACAATTCGTTGGTATAGTTTAATGTTTGTAACAGCTTTTTTGTTAGGGATACGATTCATGAAAAAAATCTATATTGAAGACAAAATACCTGTTGAAAAGGTAGATCCACTTTTTATGTACACCTTTTTATCTATGTTAATTGGTATGCGTTTAGGAGATGTATTTTTTTACAGTTGGGATTATTATCAGAACCATTTATTAGAAATTATCTTGCCTTTTAAAAAATCTATCGGTGGCTGGAAGTTCACTGGTTATACTGGTTTTGCTAGTCATGGTGCAGCAATAGGAATACCAATCGCATTATATTTTTATGCTAAAAAGCATTTGCAAAAACCCTGGCTTTTTATTTTAGATAGGTTAGCAATTATGGTTGCTTTAGCTGGTTTCTTTATTCGGTTTGGTAATTTCTTTAATTCAGAAATTTACGGTAAAGAGACAGGTTCTAATTTTGGAGTTATTTTTAAGGCAGCAGGAGAAACAACTCCAAGACACCCAACACAATTATATGAGGCATTTAGCTACCTAGCCTTGTTTTTAGTAATGTGGTATTTATATTGGAAAACAGATAAGAAACAAAAAGTAGGGTATCTCTTTGGCTTGTTTACAGCAGTTTTATGGTCTTTACGTTTTATGATAGAGTTTATAAAGGAACCTCAAGTCCAAAAAAGAGGAGAGGAATGGTTGTTTAGTCCTTTAAATACTGGACAAGTATTGAGTATTCCATTAGTATTATTGGGAATCTGGTTAATGCTTAGAAAGAAGAAATAATTTTATTAAAATTACATAAAATAAAAAATCCTTGTTCATTATTATTGAATAAG
This sequence comes from uncultured Polaribacter sp., assembly GCA_913047375.1. Taxonomy (GTDB): domain Bacteria; phylum Bacteroidota; class Bacteroidia; order Flavobacteriales; family Flavobacteriaceae; genus Polaribacter. The sequence goes on along the minus strand of CAJWTV010000001.1, from coordinate 172,930 downwards.
GATTTTTATGTGTTAATTTTTTAATCTAAACAAAATAAAATTTATCCTCCATAACTTTCTCCATCACCATTATTTCTATCGTTCCTTTGCTCTTTTTTTTGTTGGTTAAATCTATAAGTGAAATTTAGAGATATTTGACGCATCCTCCATTGAAAAGTTTGATCAGAAATATTAGTTGGATTATCTCTATTTGGAACATAACTCAATGAGTTCCTTTTTCTAGAATTAAACACATCACTTATATTTAAGACTAAAGTCGCTTTTTCTTTTAAAATATCTTTGCTGAAAGCTAAATTTGCTGAGAAAATTCCTTTAGAAATACTCTGTGCACTTTCACTTGGTCCCCTGTAAGACAGTCTAGTTTGCCATTCTATTTTATATGGTAATGTTATTCTAGAATTAAAACGAGCCCTCCAACTTGTATTACTATTACTTAAGTTATTAGTAATTATTGACGAAATATTAGTAATTGGATCTAAAAAACTGTAGCTATAGCTACCTTCTGTTTTTGAATTATAGAAATTAAAGCTACCATCAAAACGGATTGTTTTAGAGGTATTATAATTACCCGTAAATTCAAATCCATAGCGATCCTCTGAAGCTAAATTAATTGGTTCTAAGATTAATACTGATTCATCATTACCATTAATTTCTCTTATTTCTTGCCTTTTAACTCTACTTATATTATTAATAGAATGTTGATAGTAAATTGATGAGTTTAAAGTCAATTTTCCTATTCTGTTTAAGTACCCTAAATCGAATGAATTTGTGAAGGTTGGAATTAAGGCTGGATTTCCTTTATAGATAATATTTTGACTATTTCTTGATTCAAAAGGGTTTAAATACCAATATCTAGGTCTTCTTAAACGTCTGCTATACCCCAATGTAAAACTTTGTTTTTCGGTAGCTTCATAACCAATATTTAAAGTTGGAAATAATTCAGCATAGTAAAAATCATTATTTTCATTAGTATCTAATAATCTAACTTTTACATTTGTCGTTTCTAAACGTAGACCTAAAAGAATTGAAAATTTATTAAATTTATTACCATATTGTGTATAAAACGCATTGACGTTCTGTTCGAAATTTAGGCTGTTAGAAGGATTAAAATCAGGGTCAGTAATTGGTGTCACTAAAAATGCTGAGTTTAAATTTTGAAAATCACCACGATACCCAGCTTCAAATTGAGAATTCTCTCCAATTGGTAAAACATAATCAGCCTGAACTAATGATCTTGTTGAGGATTCGTCTGTTGTGTTATTCTCATTATTAAAACCTGTCTCTATATTAATTGCTTCTTCATTTTCTTTACTGTCACTATACTGAAGGTCTATTGTTAATTTGTGACCTTCTTTATTGAAGTTATTTGTGTAGTTTAAAGAATATTGAACTGTTTGATCATTGGAGTTTTCATCTTGTAGCCTAGTAGCACTATCGGTAAGATTTATATTTTCATCAAATTCATTAATCTTATTTTCTGAAAAAGTTTTTCCTTTAGTCGTTTTATAAAAAACAGTTCCTATTAATGAACTTTCTTTAGTTAAAAAATATTCTAGACCTACATTAGCATTAAAACTTTTTCTTTTACGTGACCAATTTACATCCTCAACTCTCGAATTAGTAATTATTCCGTTTGTAAGGTTTCTTAAATTTGTAAAAGAGTTTCCTGGACCATCACTTAAGCTATATCCGATATTAGAAAATAGATTCGTTTTTTCACCTCTTTGATTTAAGTTCGTAGCTAATTGAAATTGATCAGGGCTTCCAATAGTTGTATTTGTAGAGCCATTAAAACCTAAAGCTTTACCTTTTCTTAAAATTATATTTAAAATCCCTGCTGTTCCTTCCGCATCATACCTTGCAGAAGGGGAGGTAATAACTTCAACTCTTTCTATTGCGTCAGAAGGTAATTGTCTTAACGCATCAGCTCCACTTAAGCCTACTAAAGCAGAGGGTTTCCCATCAATTAATATACGTACATTTTCGTTTCCTCTTAGACTTACATTTCCTTCAACATCTACATTTACAGATGGAACGTTATCCAAAACGTCCGAAGCAGTTCCTCCTTTTACCGTCATATCTTTTCCAACATTATAGATACGTTTGTCTAATCGTATATCTACAGTTGATTTCTCTGCAATTATAACTACTTCGTTTAAGCTATTGGTATCCTCTGAAAGTTTAATGGTTCCAAAGTCTTTACTCGAGGACAAACTTTGTCTTGGTAGTTTTATAGTTTTAAAAGAAATATATTCAATATTTATATTGTAGTTTCCTTTTGGAATTTTGATATCAAATATCCCTTTGTCATTTGTAATTCCACCATAAATATTTTTAGTTTTAGCTTCCTTTAAAATAATCGTAGCATATTCTAAGGGGACATTGGTTTGCTTATCTATAACCTTACCAGTTATGTTAATCGTATTTTCATTATTTGTTTTTTGTGCAAATAAAAAGGTTATGGAAAAAAAGAAAAAAATGAGTAATAATGCTGTTTTATTCAAAATGTTATTTACTATTTAATTTACCAGGCAAAGTTATCTTAAGTTTGATTTCACCTAGTTAAAGAAAAGTTAAAGAAAATATTATTCCTTTAGATTATTGAATCTACTTTAGTTGAAGGTCGACCAATAATTGCTTTATTTTTATTTATAATAATAGGGCGTTCAATTAATTTAGGATTATCGACCATAATAGAAATAATTTCTTTGTCAGATAATTTTTTTCCTTTAAAATTTTCTTTCCAAATTTTTTCATTTTTCCTTAACAAATCAATTGGATCAATTTTTAAAAGTTTGATTATTTCTGTCAATTCTTTTACTGATAAAGGATCGGTTAAATATTTTATCGTTTCAAACGCTACATTAGAATTCTCTAGAAGAGTTAAAGCCTCTCTAGATTTTGAACAACGTGGATTATGGTATATTTTTATCATTTATTTAAACTATTTCTTTTGTCCATTTAACATTAAATAAGACTTCAAAAAAGCATTAATGTTTCCATCCATGACTGAATCTACATTTCCTGTTTCATGAGCAGTTCTTACGTCTTTTATTAACTTATAAGGATGCATTACATAATTGCGAATCTGACTTCCCCATTCATTTTTCATTTTATTAGATTCAATATCGTTTCTTGCTGCTTGTTGTTTTTGTAATTCAATTTCGTACAACTGAGATTTTAACATTTTAATTGCAGTTGCTCTATTATCATGCTGAGAGCGAGAATTAGAACAAGATATTTGTATTCCTGATGGTTTATGGGTTAACTGAACTTTAGTTTCTACTTTATTTACATTTTGGCCTCCAGCTCCACTAGACCTAGCGGTTACAATTTCTATATCTGCAGGGTTTACATCAATCTCGATTGAATCATCTACTACAGGAAAAACATATACAGAACCAAATGTTGTATGTCTTTTTGCATTGCTATCAAAAGGTGAAATTCTTACTAATCTATGAACTCCATTTTCTCCTTTTAACCAACCAAAGGCATAATCTCCCTCAATCTCTATAGTTATTGTTTTTATTCCAACGACATCTCCTGCTTGATAATTAAGAGTCTTTAGCTTAAAGCCTTGTTTATCTGCCCACATACTATACATTCTAGATAACATTTCTACCCAGTCACAACTTTCTGTTCCACCGGCACCAGCAGATATTTGTATTGTGGCAGATAAAGAATCACCTTCCTCAGAGAGCATATTTTTAAATTCAATATCCTCTAAAAAAACACTTGTTTTTTCAAATTGTTCAATAACTTCATTCTCGTCAACCTCACCTTCTTTAAAAAAATCATACAATACATTAACATCTTCATTTAAAGAAATCACCTTTTTGTAATCTTCAACCCATTTTTTTTTGAATCTAAGATCTTTCATTACCAATTCAGCTTTCTTTGGATCATTCCAAAAATCTGGATTTGTTATTTTTTCTTCCTCATTTGTGATTTCAATAAGTTTTTTATCAATCTCTAAGTAAGATTTTAACTTATCTATTCTTATTGATATATCTTTAAGTTGGTCTTGTGTAATCATAAGCATTACAAAAATAAATGAATTTTTATGATTTCTTCTTTTAAAAGGTGAGAGTTATTTTATAGATTTATAAAAAATATATTTATTATGAAAAAAACATTATTAATTTTATTATTTATTTCAATCTCTTTTGATGGTTTTTCACAGTTTTTTACTGATAAATTAAATAATAAATTACAAAAAGGAATAACCAAATATGAAGGTTATTTAGACTTTTACTATGATGAAAATATTGATAAAATTTTTTTACAGATAAATAAATTAGAAAATGAATTTTTATATATGCGATCACTCTCTGAAGGCATAGGTTCAAATGACATTGGCTTAGATCGAGGTCAATTAGGTGGAGGAGTAGTTGTTTATTTTAAAAAAACTGGAAATAAAATCTTATTGATTCAACCCAATCAGGATTATAGAGCGATTACGGATAATATAGAAGAAAAAAAATCTGTAAAAGAAGCATTCGCTAAGTCAGTATTACACGGTTTTATTATTAAAGAACAAAAAAACGGCTTTTATTTAGTTGATGCCACTAATTTTTTTATGCAAGATGCTCATGGAGTTTCTAAAATATTAGCTACAAAAAAGCAGGGTAGCTATAGTTTAGATATAAGTAAAAGCGCCTTCAATATAGATAGGACTAAGGCATTTCCTAAGAATGTAGAATTCGATGTTTTACTGACTTTTAAGGGTACGCCAAAGAGTTATGACATTCGAAGTGTGTCACCAAATGCTAGTTTAGTTTCTGTAAATCAACACCACTCTTTCATCGAATTGCCAGATAAGGGTTATCAACCTAGGAAATTTGATACACGCTCAGGAGGTTATTCAATGTCTTATTTAGACTATGCGACACCCATTAACAAATCGATTAAAAAAAGATATATTTATAGACATCGTTTAGAAAAGAAGGATCCTAATTCCATTATTTCGGAAGCTAAAGAACCAATTATTTATTATTTAGATAGAGGAACTCCAGAGCCCGTTCGTTCTGCTTTACTTGATGGTGGTCGATGGTGGAATCAAGCATTTGAGTCTATTGGTTATAAAAATGCATTTCAAATGAAAATGCTTCCTCAAGGCGTAGATCCTTTAGATATAAGGTATAATATGGTACAATGGGTTCATCGTTCTACACGAGGTTGGAGTTACGGTGCAAGTATATCTGACCCCAGGACTGGTGAAATTATTAAAGGACATGTGAGTTTAGGAAGTTTAAGAATACGTCAAGACTTTTTAATAGCTCAAGCCTTAAAAGCATCTTATAAAAATGATTCAATTAATGATGACTTTGCCTTAAAAATGGCGATTGCACGAATAAGACAATTATCAGCTCACGAGATTGGCCATACATTAGGATTTGCTCATAATTTTGCGGCAAGTACTAATGGTAGATCCTCTGTGATGGATTACCCGCACCCTAAATTTTCTTTGAAAGAGGGTGAAATAGATTTTTCAAATGTATATGATACAAAAATAGGAGCATGGGACAAAGTGACTGTAGCTTATTTCTATCAAGATTTTCCATCAAAAAAAGAGGAAGATGAAGGATTGAAGTCAATCTTAGAAAAGGCTACTTTAGATGGATTGAAATATTTATCTGACTCAGATGCTAGACCCAAAGGAAGTGCCAGTATATCTGCTCACTTATGGGATAACGGAGGTAGTATTTATGATGAATTATATAATGTTTTAAAAATAAGAAAAACGGCAATTGAAAATTTTTCCGTAGATAATATTAAATTGGACGAACCCTATTCGGTTTTAGAAGACCTCTTTGTGCCTTTATATTTCTTTCATAGATATCAGACAGAAGCAACAGTAAAACTCATTGGAGGATTAGAGTATAATTATGCTGTTAAAGGAGATAATCAAACTATTGTTAAGCAAGTATCTGGTATCTCTGAAAGAATTGCATTACAAGCAGTTTTACAAACTCTAAGTGTTGATGAAATTGCAATTCCGAAAGAGAAATTAAAATTATTTCCACCAAGGGCGATGGGATACGATAGGACTAGAGAATCTTTTAGCACTAAATTAGGTGTTGCTTTTGATGCTTTTTCTGCAGTAGAAACAGCCTCAGAAATGACTCTAAGTCTATTATTACACCCTGAACGAGCATCAAGATTAATTGCGTATAAGAGTTTAAATAAAGGGCAACTAGGGTTAGATGAGTTGTTAGATGAATTGATTTTTAAAACTATTAAAAAGTCACATAAAGATAGCTATTATCAAGAATTACAAAACACGATTAATTATACAGTAATAGAACAATTGTTCTATCTTTCAAGAGTTAAAAATCAATACATTCAAGTAAATGCAATTATTGATTTTAAATTAGAGGAAATTAAGCAACATCTAATCAATAGAAAATCTTTAGGCACTCAAAAAATATATGATTTGTTAATGATTAAAAAGATTGATAATTTTGAGAAAAATCCAAAATCGTTTAAGAAATTTTTATCACCAAAAATACCAGATGGTTCTCCTATTGGAAATCATTAATCAGTTCTAATTACCTAAATATAAGTTTTTAGGTAGAATCCATTAATAAAAAATAAGATGATTATAGATTTAATTTCAGATACAGTTACAAGGCCTACGTCAAAAATGATGGATGCAATGGTCAAAGCAAAAGTTGGTGATGATGTTTTTAAAATGGATCCGACAGTAAATGCATTACAAGAGAAAGCTGCAAAAATGTTTGGGATGGATGATGCCTTATTTTTTCCTTCCGGAACAATGGCAAATCAAACAGCTATTAAATTACATACTAATCCTGGAGACAAATTAATTTGTGATAAATATGCTCACGTTTATAATTATGAAGGAGGAGGAGCTGCATTTAATTCTGGTGTTACCTGTAAATTAATTGATGGAGATAGAGGCATGTTTTCAGCAGAACAATTAAAAGAAGCTGTTGCTGGAAGATCAGATATTCATGTTCCGTATTCAAGTTTAGTCTGTGTTGAAAATACTACAAACAAGGGAGGTGGAGCTTGTTGGGATTTCTCTGAGTTAGAAAAAATACAAAAAATCACTAAAGAGAACAATTTAGCATTTCACTTAGACGGTGCAAGATTGTTTAATGCCTTGGTGGCAAAAAATGAAACCCCCCATCAGTACGGAAAATTATTTGATACTATTTCTATTTGTTTGTCAAAAGGGTTGGGGGCACCAATTGGTTCTATCTTATTAGGATCCAAAGAACATATAGCAAAAGCTTTAAGGATACGTAAATTATTTGGTGGTGCTATGAGACAAACAGGTTTTTTAGCAGCAGCAGCTATTTATGCATTAGATAATCATATAGAAAGATTAGCAGAAGATCACTCTAGGGCTAAAGAGATAGGGGAAGTTTTACAAAAGGTATCTTATGTAACTAAAGTAGAACCAATAGAAACCAATATCATTATTTTTTATGTAGATAAAAAGATAGGTGCTGATAACTTTATTGCAAAAATGAAAGCTAAGAATATCCTTTTAATTCCTATGGGTGAAGGAAGAATTAGAATAGTAACTCATTTAGATTATACAAAGGAAATGCATGAGATCCTTTTAAATGAGTTAACTTTTTTCTAGATTTATAAATCGTTATCTAATTTTTTCAATTCTTTATAATTTCTATTTATTTTTTTTAATAAATTACCATAAATAAGCTGGTAAAAACTCGAAATTACTGTTAAGATGATTACTGTGATAATTACCATTATTATAATTATCGATTCATCATCATCAAAATTTAATTTAAAATTAATGATTTGATTTCGAAGAATAATATCTCTAGTAGAGTTTTTTAACGAAATAAAAGTTATAATAATTGAACCTAATACTATTACAGCTAAATTAAATAATATATAGTTGCGAACAGATCTTCTGGTTTTTTTAATCATTTCCATTAATACCCTAGTATTATCTGTAACAGATATGTTTTTGTAGTTATTATAAAACATATTTAGAAAATATAATAAAAATGGAACTGTTAAAAATGATAGATATAATAAATATTTTCTGGTTAACAAATCCGTGGCTAACATATCATAATTTTGGTTTTGATAGGTGTTAAAAAGCATAAAAATAATTCCAATTGAAAACTCTATAAGGCCTAAAATAAAAATCCATTTTACAATAGATATAGATTTAGAACGCGCCATTTTATAAATTTCTTCTGAAGAAATTTTATCAATATTCTTAGGTTGAAGACCCCAAGTTTTTTTGTATTTGTCTAATAAATCCATAATTATGATAATAAAATAGTTCTTAATTTTTCCTTTGCTCTGTTCATTTTTACTCTTGCGTTTATATCAGAAATACCTAATGTTATAGATATTTCTTTGAACGGTTTGTCTTCTAAGTATAAAAATATTAATGCTTTGTCTATATCATTTAATTGATGAATTGCAGCATAAAGAGCCTTTAATTGTAGCTCCTGATTATCATCATATTCAACGGATTGAATTTTATATTCTATATCGCTATAGTCTTCCGTCTTAATTCTTTTGGAAGATTTACGATATAATGAAATTGCAGTATTTAATGCAACTCTATACATCCAGGTACTAAATTTTGAATCGCCACGAAATTTAGAATAGTTTTTCCAAAGTTGAATGGTAATTTCTTGAAATAAATCTTTGTGAGCATCACTGTCAGTCGTATATATTCTACAAACCTTGTGAACAATATTTTGATTATTTTCAAAATCTAATAAAAATTTAGTTTCTAAATTTTTCAATACCTATTTAATTCTTTTTAATTATTAGATGTAAAACTGTCCATAATGTTACAACTTTCTAAACAAAATTTTATTTTTTATTAAAAACAATTATCTTTGTTTAAAAAAAATTGAAAAAGTTTGAACAATATTAAGCAAAATTTCACGATCAGAGATTTAGAAAACATATCCGGTATCAAATCCCACACTATTAGGATTTGGGAAAAAAGATATAACTTATTAAAGCCCAAAAGAACGGAAACGAATATTAGATATTATTCGCATCAAAATTTAACTAAGTTATTAAATATTGTTTTATTAAATAATAACAATATTAAAATTTCTAAAATTGCTGAAATGTCTGATGAAGCTATTACAGATGCTTCTAGAGATCTTGCTTTTAGCCATGCGGTAAATGATGAAGCCATTAATTCTTTTAAATTGTCAATGTTCCAATTTGATAAATCATTATTTAATGAGACTTATAACAAGTTACTTCATAAAATAACATTTAGAGACATCTTTAAAGATGTATTTATCCCATTTTTAGAGCAAATTGGAATGTTGTGGCACACAGATACACTGCTTCCAGCACACGAGCATTTTATATCAAATTTAATAGCTCAGAAAATTCAAATAAACACAGAGAAATTACAATATACTGTTACTAACCCTAAAAAAACCTATGTTTTATTTCTGCCCGAAAATGAGATCCATGAGCTAGGACTTTTATATTTAAATTATGAATTAGTTTTAAGAGGAAATCATACAATATATTTGGGACAGAGTCTGCCACTATATAATTTGAGTTATTTTTTCGAAACTGAAAGAGAATTATCTTTTGTAACATCTATGACTATAAGACCCTATAATGACAAAATTGTTGATTATTTTAATGAAATAGACGATATCTTAAAACAATCTAAACATAATTTAATTGCAATAGGTAAAAAAACTGCTGATGTAAAAGAGTTAGATTTTAAATCCAATATTTACTTATACGAATCTGTTAAAGATTTACTAAACGTTCTATAAACCTCTGTTCAAATATCAAAAATTGTTTAATATATAAGTATATTTGTTAAACAATTAATTCCATGAAAAAACATATTTATATTATAGGATCTGGTTTCTCCTCCCTTTCTGCATCTTGTTATCTTGCAAAAGCAGGTTACAATGTAACTGTGCTTGAGAAAAATGATACTTTAGGAGGAAGAGCAAGACAATATAAAAAAGATGGTTTTACATTTGATATTGGACCATCTTGGTATTGGATGCCAGATGTTTTTGAACGCTTTTTTGCAGATTTTGGGAAGAAGCCCTCAGATTACTATATACTAGATAAATTAAGTCCGGGTTATGAAGTGTATTTTGGTGAAAATTCTTCTTTAAAAGTTTCTGAAAACTTAGAAGATATCTATAAAATGTTTGAAAAAGAAGAAAAGGGTAGTGCAAAGCACCTAAAATCTTTCTTAGATTCTGCAAAGGCAAATTATGAAATAGCCGTTGTAGATGTAGTATATAAAATGCCAGGAATTTCTCCATTAGAATTAGTTACAACCAAAACAGTCGCTAGAGTTAATCAGTTCTTTACTACTATTAGAAAACAGGTTCGAAAAAATATTAAGAGTCCTAAGCTAATTAAAATTTTAGAATTTCCTGTATTATTTTTAGGCGCAAAACCCGATAATACTCCAGGTTTTTATAATTTTATGAATTATGCAGACTTTGGATTAGGTACTTGGCATCCTAGAGGAGGAATGTATAAAGTCATCGAAGGGATGGTTTCATTGGCGAGCTCTTTAGGAGTGAATTTTGAGGTAAATGCGAACGTAGAGAAAATTCTAACAGACCCACAAAATAATGTTTCTGGTTTGCTTGTAAATGGCAAAAATATTGACACTAATTTGGTCTTAAGTGGAGCAGATTATCATCACACAGAAACATTGTTAGATAAAAGTTCTAGACAATATTCTGAAAAATATTGGGATAAAAAAATATTAGCACCCTCTTCTTTATTGTTTTGGGTGGGTTTTGATAAAAAAATTATTAATGCAAGTCATCACACGTTATTTTTTGATACTGATTTTGATTTGCATGCAAAGGAAATTTATGATAACCCCAAATGGCCAACAGAGCCGTTATTTTATGCTAATTTCACTTCCATGACAGACGTAACCTCCGCTCCAGAGGGCAAAGAAGCTGGTTTTTTCTTAATTCCTTTGGCACCAGGAATTGAAGATACAGAAGAATTAAGAGAGGAATACTTCCATAAAATAATAGATAGGTTTGAAAAATTAACAAATCAAGAAGTTAAAAAAAGTGTTATATTCAAAAAATCCTTTTGTGTAAAAGATTTTAAAGAAGAATATAACTCTTACAAGGGAAATGCTTATGGTATGGCTAGTACACTTTTACAAACTGCTTTTTTAAGACCAAAAATTAGAAGTGGTAAAGTTAATAATTTGTATTTTACAGGTCAATTAACAGTTCCTGGTCCTGGAGTACCTCCTGCATTAATCTCGGGAAAGATTGCATCAGAATTAATTATAAAAAAACAGTTATAAGTATGAAAGAATTATTTGATGATGTTTCTAATGATTGTAGCAAATTAGTTACTAAAAAATATAGTACATCATTCTCTCTTGCCGTAAATATGCTGTCAACAAAAATTAGAACAGATATTTATAATATATATGCTTTTGTTCGTTTTGCGGATGAGATTGTAGATACATTTCATGAATATAACAAAGAAGAGTTAATGGCTCACTTTGAGAAAGATTATTATACATCTAAAGAACAGGGAATCAGTTTAAACCCTATTTTAAATTCTTTTCAACAAACTGTAAGTAGATATAATATACCTGATGAAATGGTGCAAGCCTTTTTAAAGAGTATGAAGGCAGATTTACATAAAACAGAATATACTACTAAACAAGAGTATGATGAATACATTTATGGTTCCGCTGACGTTGTTGGTTTAATGTGTTTAAAGGTTTTTGTAAACGGTAATGATAAAATGTTTGATGACTTAAAAGATGCAGCTATGCGATTAGGTTCTGCATTTCAGAAGGTAAATTTCTTAAGAGATCTGAAAGATGATTTTGAGGTCTTAAATCGTTCTTATTTTCCAAATATAGATTTAGGTAAATTAGATAAAGCTTCAAAAGATTTAATTATTGATGAAATAGAAGCAGATTTTGAGTATGCATTCTCTAATGGTATATTGAAATTACCTGTAGAAGCAAAGTTTGGAGTATATATGGCTTATAGATATTATAGAAGATTATTAAAAAAATTAAATAAAGTTCCTTCCGAAAAAATTATGGATACAAGAATTCGTATTTCTGATCCAATGAAAATTAATCTTCTAGCTAGGAGCTACGTGAAATACAAATTGAATATAATATAATGATGTACGTATTAATTACTTTAGGAGTTTTTATAATAATGGAAGGTGTAACCTGGTGTACACACAAGTATATTATGCATGGTTTTGGTTGGTATCTTCATGAAGATCATCATCAACCAAAATATAATGGTTTTGAGAAAAATGATGCATTCTTTGTTGTATTTGCTATTCCTAGTATCGCTTTGTTCTATTTTGGAAGTTATACCCCTCAAACATATTTATTCTTTATAGGTTTAGGTATTTTATTTTATGGACTAGCATATTTCTTAGTTCATGATGTTCTAATACATCAAAGGTTTAAATGGTTTAAAAACACGAATAATCCCTATTTAAGAGGATTAAGAAAAGCACATAAAATACATCATAAGAATATGGCTAAGGAAGAAAGTCAATGTTTTGGAATGCTATTTGTCCCTTTTAAATATTTTAAGCAACCCAAGTTAGGGTAGTTAATTTATTATCAGATTAATATCTTACATAATCTATTATTTCTAAACCATAGCCAATCATTCCAACCCGCTTAGTTTGCTTTGTATTAGTAATTAACTTTAATTTATTAACGTTTATATCATGAAGGATCTGAGCGCCAATTCCAAAATCTCTATTATCCATAGCGATAACAGGAGCTTTTAATTTTCCGTTTGATTGATTCTCTTTTAAGATTTCTAATCTGCCTAATAAATTTTGAGATTGATTTTGCTGATTGATAAATAAAATAGCTCCCTTTCCATCATCATTTATTACTTGAAACATTCGATCTAATTTTTTATCTGCATTGTTAGTTAATGTTCCTAAAATATCATTGTTGACAAGTGTTGAATTTACCCTTGTTAATACAGTCTCTTCTTTTGACCAAGTTCCTTTAGTTAATGCTAAGTGAACTTGATTATTTGTAGTTTGCTGATATGCTCTTACTCGAAATTCACCGAAACGAGTTTGTAACATAAAATCTTCTTTCTTTTTTATTAAAGAATCGTGCTCCATTCTATAAGCTACTAGATCTTCTATAGAAACAATTTTAATATCGAATTTTTCAGCTACTTCTATAAGTTGAGGTAAACGAGCCATGGTGCCATCTTCATTCATTATCTCGACAATCACTCCGGCTGGTTGTAAGCCAGCTAATCTAGCAAAATCTATAGCAGCCTCGGTATGCCCTGTTCTTCTTAAAACACCACCTTCTTTAGCTTTTAAAGGAAATATATGGCCAGGTCTTGCTAAATCGAATGATTTGGTTTCTTTATCAACTAATGATTTAATAGTTAATGCTCTGTCTGAAGCTGAAATTCCAGTAGTAACTCCCTTTCCTCTTAAATCAACTGAAACAGTGAATGCTGTTTCCATAGGGTCTGTATTATTTTGAACCATCATTCCTAAAGATAATTCTCTACAACGATTTTCAGTTAAAGGAGTACAAATTAAACCTCGACCGTGTGTTGCCATAAAATTCACCATCTCTGGTGTAGCCATTTCTGCTGCTGCTAAAAAATCACCTTCATTTTCTCTATTTTCATCATCAACGACTATTATTATTTTCCCATTTCTTATATCCTCTATGGCATCTTCTATACTATTGAGTTCAATATTTTTATTTCTTATAAGTGTCATATAACTAATTTGTTTTTTTTGATAAAAGTCTTTTAAAAATAACGATAATGGGTTGTATAAATGTATCTATGTTAAATAGCCCTTTGTCTTTTGTTGCTCTTCGTGTTAATAAAATAGCTATTGGCAACATCATTAAAACGGAAATCCAACCGCCTAATAATGCAGAAACAGAACTTTCTTCAGCTAAGTTTTTACCAAAAGTATTGGTGAAAAAATAAATAACATAAATAGAGATTGCTAAAATCATAGGTAAACCAAAACCACCTTTTCTAATAATAGATCCTAGTGGAGCTCCAATAAAAAATAATAATAGGCAGGATAGAGAAAATGCAATTCTGTTGTAATATTCTGTATCATATAGGTTCAAAGTTTTCCTTCTAAATTTAAATGTTTTCTTATTAGATATTACATTATTTTTCGCCCTTCCAATTACTGAAATAGAATTATTAATAATATTAATTTTATTATTTAAATTAAAGTTATCTAAAAGATTTGTAGAAGTATTTTTTACTTTTATTGAATCTGGATATTCATATAATTTAGCCACTTTTATAATAGAATTTAAGCTTTTTGCTCTCAAACCAACATATTCGTCATAACTAGTTTTTAAATCGGGTAATGTATCTTTTATTTGACGAATACTTAACATATTATGATATCCTTTGTATTTTTCATCATCTAGATCTTGATCAGATAAAGAAGAAATATCAATATTCAATTCATATTCTTTAAAAGTAGCACTTGAAGAGGGCATTCGTTTTCTTCTTGATAATGATGACCCCGATTTAATATGTTCTTCATAATAATTTCCATCATATAAAATGAATGTCATATACTTACTTCCTTCTTCTGAAATAATTTTACCATTTTTTGCCGTGATTACTTTTTGATTTCCTTTTCTGCTTTTCAAGTCATAAATTAATACGTTTTTTAAAAGATTTTCTTCTTCTCCGTATTTTTCTTCAAATTTTATTTGATAATTAGGAATCTCTGTATTAAAGCTACCGGGAATCAATGCCATTGCTGGTTGCTTCTTTTTTATATTTTGTTTTAAGTTTAATTGTTTAAATATTGCATAAGGGTATACATTATTAAGAAATAAGAAATTAATACCGCTTAAAAAAATAGCTAATATAGCAAGTGGCCTTACTAATCTTTGTAAAGAAACCCCTGCAGATTTAGCAGCAGCAAATTCATAATTTTCACCCAGACTTCCAAGAGCCATTATAGATGAAAGAAGAACACCGATAGGTAATGCTTGTGGAATAATAGCTAGGGTTGTGTAATACAAAAACTTAAAGATAAAAGCCAAACTTATTCCCTTACCTGCAATATTTTCGAAAGTCTGCCATAAAGCTTGCATTACAAGGACAAATAAGACTACAAGAAATGTCGCGAAAAAAGGTATTAAAAAACTTTTGAGTATGTATTTATCAAGAATTTTCATTGTTGCAAAAGTAGTTTCTTATTGTATAAGATGCTATTAATTTCTGTTAATTGAACTATTAGTCTATAATATATCCATTCCTTTCAGAATATATTTCTGGATCGAAAGAAAATAATTTGTTTGATAATTTTTGATTACTCTTAAAGCTTGTTATTGTAAAAGTTGTTTTTGAAGTATTTTTTCCAATTTGAATCAATTGGTAAATATGTTTTGTTCTAATTTCAATCACTAATTGTACTTTACTGATGTTAGATTCACTATCCATTGGGTATAAATTAATGAATTGTGTTTTTCGACCATTAAATACTTTGATCTCTCCCAGCTCATAAGTATATCCTTCTTTATAAAAAGTTAATAATTTTGATGGATAAATAAAACCATCATCACCATCCATGTCATCATCAGATACAGTTACTTCTTTTTCATCATTATTTATGACATACATCTTTTGCCCATCAAAAATCAACTTATTTCCTTGATAATCAAGATTGTATTTTTCTTTTTGTAGTGCAATACTTCCTATTATAGGTAACTCATCACCTTCTTTAATCCCTGCATCTTCATTTATTAAAGTTTGACTAAATTCTAGGACCATATTGTCATAGGCTCCCATTTTTATTGAAACGTCATCTAATATTATTTTTGCTTTTTTAGAGCTTTGACTTAAAATATTCAATGTTATTAAAAAGGTTAACAAAAGTGTTCCTAATTTTTTCATTTTTTCATTAATTAGTTTCTCTTTTTAAAGAGAATTATAATTTCTTTTCATCTTCTAATAATTGATCTAAAGCCACAAGATCTGTCACTAAAACCTTTCTAGCTTTACTTCCTTCGAAACCACCAACAATACCCGCAGCTTCTAATTGATCTATAAGTCTACCTGCTCTATTATAGCCTAATTTCAATTTTCTTTGTAATAATGAAGCTGATCCTTGTTGAGCAACAACAATAATCTCTGCTGCATCCTTAAACAGTTTATCTCTATCTGAAATATCCATGTCAATAGTTACTCCACTTTCGTCATCTACATATTCTGGCAATAAATATGCTTCGGCATAAGCTCTTTGTGAACCAATAAAATCAGTGATTTTTTCAATCTCAGGGGTATCTACAAAAGCACATTGAATTCTATTAATTTCATTTCCGTTAGTGTATAACAAATCACCACGACCAATTAACTGATCTGCACCTCCAGCATCTAAAATTGTCCTTGAATCTATTTTAGATGTTACTCTAAAAGCAATTCTAGCAGGGAAATTAGCTTTAATAATACCTGTAATTACGTTAACTGAGGGTCTTTGTGTTGCAACAATCAAATGAATACCAATTGCTCTAGCAAGCTGAGCTAGACGGGCAATTGGTGTTTCTACTTCTTTACCAGCTGTCATAATTAAATCAGCAAATTCATCAATCACCAAAATAATATATGGCAGAAATTGATGTCCTTCATTGGGATTTAATTTACGTGCTTTAAACTTTATATTATATTCCTTGATATTACGAACCATTGCATTTTTAAGAAGATCATAACGATTATCCATTTCAATACAAAGAGAATTTAATGTATGAACTACTTTAGTAGTATCTGTAATAATAGCTTCATCTGTATCAGGAAGTTTTGCTAAATAGTGACGTTCAATTTTATTAAATAAAGTTAATTCTACTTTTTTAGGATCGACTAAAACAAACTTTACCTCTGCAGGATGTTTCTTATATAACAAGGAAGTTAAAACGGCATTTAAACCAACAGATTTTCCTTGTCCAGTAGCACCTGCCATTAATAAATGTGGCATTTTTGCTAAATCAATAACAAAAGTTTCATTAGAAATTGTTTTTCCAAGAGCAATTGGTAATTCCATTGGTGATTCTTGAAATTTCTTAGAAGCAATCACAGAATGCATAGAAACAATTGTAGATTTCTTGTTAGGAACTTCAATACCAATGGTTCCTTTACCAGGAATTGGGGCAATAATACGAATACCTAACGCAGATAAAGATAATGCGATATCATCTTCTAAGTTTTTAATTTTTGAAATTCTAATTCCAGCATCTGGCACTATTTCATATAAGGTGATTGTTGGTCCAACAGTAGCTTTAATTTCGGCAATACCAATTTTATAATTTTTTAAAGTTTCTACAATTTTATTTTTATTAGCCTCCAATTCCTCTGGATCAATAGAA
Source organism: uncultured Polaribacter sp. (assembly GCA_913047375.1). GTDB lineage: Bacteria > Bacteroidota > Bacteroidia > Flavobacteriales > Flavobacteriaceae > Polaribacter. Next base: position 155,535 of record CAJWTV010000001.1, on the reverse strand, counting down.
ATAGTCTCATTGTATTGCTTGAGTAGATTAAATGTTGGGAACTTAAAGTTAGATAACTCTAAAGTTGGATCAAATTCTCCGAAATCTTTTAAAATTTTATCAGATAGATTTTCGGTAACACTTTTCTCTTCTTCAATTTTTTCAACCTCTATCTCTACAGTATTGTCATTATCGTTTTTTAAAATAGTTTTTTCATTTGTTTCCTTTTTAAGAGGAATCTCTTCCTTATTTAGAGCTACCCCAGAATATTTAGAAATTGTAGGTTGTAAATTTTCTAATGATAATTCAAATTCAGATTTATCTTTATTTCCAATAATAAAGTCTTCTTTTTTATGAATTACCTCTTGAGAAAACTCATTATCTTCTTTATCTAAGACTACCTCAATTTCTTTAACTTCTCTCCTTTTTAACTTTTCAATAATTTTATCTGCAGTAAGCTTATAACGAATAGCTAAATATGAAATTAAGAAGAATAATAATACTAAGGCTAAACCAGTTTTTCCTAAAAAGCGTTGGAGGTAATCATTTAATTCATAACCAATAGTTCCGGATAATATAGCAGACTCGTAATTTAAAAAACCAAATACGATCGAGAGCCAAAGCATAATAGATAGTCCCCAATTCCATGAAATAATAATTTTAGCTATTTTCTTTTTAAAAAGCCAATATATACCAGTAATAAAAACTTGAAATACAATGATAAATGCAGCAATACCAAACCCTTCAAAGATGAAAAAATGACTTAATTTTGCTCCAATTTTGCCTAATAAGTTCTCACTTAAAACATTTTTATCCGTAAATTTTAAAAGGGAACTTTGGTCTTCTTGCCAATTGAAAAAAAACGACACAAAAGCTATTGCTAAAAATGAGGCAAATAGAATTAAGAATGTAGCAATAACAGTTTGCGCCTGTCTTGTTTTTAGAAATGAGAAAAATGGTGTTTTCTTATCCATATCACTTGAACTTTTAGATACTTTCTTAACCATTAATAAATGTTAAAATTTTGAAGATTAAATATACATATTATTAAAATAATTTAATAATTCTACTACCATAAATAAAAAAAGCTATAATCATTGAAGTAAAAGCTGCAAAACTTGTAGCACCAGCAGCAACATCTTTAATAAATCCTATTTTTTTATTAAAATCGGGATGTATAAAATCTGCTAATTTTTCAACAGCAGTATTTAAACCTTCAGCGACTAATACCATCCCAATAACAATAAACTGTATCATCCATTCTAAGGTAGAGATATTAAAATATAACCCTAAACTAGTTATTGCAAATGCAAAAAATAATTGAATCTTAATGCTATCCTCTGTTGTAATTAAAAGCCACATCCCCTTAAGAGCAAATTTAACCCCACGTATTCTACCTTTTAAAAAACTGTCATTATGATTTTTCATAGATTTATAGTGACTTTAATGCAGCTTCATAATTAGGCTCATTTGCAATTTCGGAAACTTGTTCCGTGTAAACTACTTCTCCTTTAGTATTTATTACTATAATTACTCTAGAATGTAAATTTACAAGTGGGCCATTTATAATTTCTAATTGGTATAATTTACCAAAACTACCTGAAGCAAAATCTGACAACATTTCTACATTATCTATCCCTTCTGCACCACAAAATCGAGCTTGAGCAAATGGTAAATCTCTAGAAATACAGATTACTATAGTATTCTCTATCGTTGAACATTTTTTATTAAATTCTCTTACAGATTTTGCACATGTACCAGTATCTATGCTTGGGAAAATATTTAAAATAATATTTTTACCAGCAAAATCAGATAAACTTTTATGAGATAAATCCAGTGAAGTTAGTTTGAAATCTGGTGCTTTTTCATTTATGTTTGGTAAATTTCCTATTGTTTCTATTGGATTTCCCCCTAATGTAATTTTTGCCATTTTTATTTTTTTAATACATTCAAAAATACATTTTTTTGATGAATTTAAACTGTTTCTATTTTGTTAATATTTTCAATTATTATAAATATCTTCGCGTTCAGAAAACTAGATATACAAAGTGAATATTACTCAATATACTTCAGAATTTAAATATAATTGGAAACTAGCTGCCCCCGTTATGCTTGGTATGCTAGGGCATACTTTTGTTAGTTTTGTTGATAACATAATGGTTGGTCAAATAGGAACAGCAGAGCTAGCGGCTGTTTCATTAGGAAATAGTTTTATGTTTATAGCAATGTCTATCGGTATTGGCTTTTCTACCGCTATTACACCATTAATAGCTGAGGCTGACAGTGCAAATAATTTTAATAGTGCTAAGTCTACTTTTAAACACGGATTATTCTTATGTACAGTTCTTGGTATTTTATTATACCTATTTGTATTTTTCGCAAAACCTTTAATGTATCTAATGAAACAACCAGAGCAGGTTGTAGAATTAGCAATTCCTTATTTAGATCTTGTAGCATTCTCTCTAATTCCTTTGGTTATTTTTCAAGCTTTAAAGCAATTTAGTGATGGTATGTCCATGACTAGATATCCAATGTATGCAACTCTATTAGCAAATATTTCTAATGTAATTTTAAATTATTTATTAATTTTTGGAAAATTTGGTTTTCCAGAATTAGGAATTGTGGGTGCTGCTTATGGTACTCTGCTCTCACGAATTATAATGCTTATTTATTTATGGTGGTTATTAGCTAATAAAGAGCGATCAAGAGCCTTAGTTACCAATATTAAACTCTTTGTATTAGATAAATTAATGTTGAAAAAGCTAATTAATCTTGGAACTCCCAGTGCAATGCAAATGTTTTTTGAAGTGGCTATTTTTACTTCTGCGATTTGGCTTAGTGGACTCTTGGGTAAAAATCCTCAAGCTGCAAATCAAATTGCATTAAATTTATCTTCTATGACTTTTATGGTAGCAATGGGATTAAGTGTGGCTTCAATGGTAAGAGTAGGTAATCAAAAAGGATTACAAAATTTTAAAGAGTTGAGGAGAATTGCCTTTTCAATTTTTTTACTTGGGCTTTTATTGGCGATTTTCTTCGGTGCCATTTTCTTTCTATTTCATAAAAGTTTACCTAAAATATATGTTGATCTTAATGATGTTAAAAATTATTCAGACAATCTAGAAGTAATTGAAATCGCATCTCAATTATTATTTGCAGCGGCTATTTTTCAAATATCAGATACTATTCAAGTTTTAGTCTTGGGTGCCTTACGTGGCTTACAAGACGTAAAAATACCTACTATAATTACATTTATTTCTTATTGGGTAATAGGATTTCCCGTTAGTTATTTTTTAGGAAAAGAGGACGTTTATGGTAGTTTTGGTATTTGGCTAGGGTTACTGGCAGGTTTATCTACAGCTGCTATCTTATTATTCTTACGTTTTAATTATTTAACGTTAAAACTAATTAGAGAGCAACATAATTAACCCTACATTTGATTCTTATAATATCACAAAAAAAATTAATACATGGAACTTCCTGAATTTTTATTAGCAGATAACAGTAATTATCCAGATGACATCTTCATCCTACATACAAATTATCCTCGCTTTTTAATTAATTTAAAAGACGATCAAATAGAATGGTTTGAAGATCTAACAGGAGAAAATGAGGAAGACATAGCGACAGAATTAGCTAGTTTAATGGATAAAGCTGGCGCTTTTTATGATAAAGAGATTGGACAATACGAATAATTTAAAACAGATGTTTTATTCAATTTTATTCAATTGATCTTTTTCAGAATTATCTGGTGGGTATATTTTCGACACTAAATAACCAATTATAATAGCCATCAAAAAAGACGGTGCTAAAACGTCAAGTTCTTTAAAATAGGGACCTATACCTTCAATATTAATCACTACAAATTTAAAAAATATTACTGAAGCAAAACCTGTAATCATTGATGCTATAGCTCCTTTTTCAGAATAGCCTTTCCAGAATAGTGAAAGAATTATTACTGGACAAAAGGTAGCAGCAATTCCGGACCAACCAAAAATCATAATCCAAAAGACTTGTCTATCAGGATATAAATTATATAAGAGAATAGCAATTCCAAGAGCAATTATCGCCATAGCAACTGTAACTAATCTTGAAAAATTTGTAAGATCTTCATCTTTTAAATCAGGTCTGAATATTTTTTGATAAAAGTCACGAGTAATAGCACTAGAAGCAAGTATTAGAAGCGAATCAATTGTTGACATAATTGCTGAAAGAACGATAGCTATAAAAATTGCCACTAGAATTGTTGGCAAAAATTCATTTGTAATCATACTTAAAACGTTCTCTCCACCATTACCTAAAACTAGCTCAGGATCTTGTCCTTCACTTGTGAAATAAATTCGTGCGAGAATTCCAATAGTAACAGCAGCAGCGTCTGTTAAAAGTGTAAAAAGAAGTGCAACCCATTTTCCTTTATCAATTTCTCGTTCACTTTTAATAGACATAAATCTAACATAAACCTGAGGAGATCCCAAGAACCCTAATCCAATCATAGAAAAACCTAGAATTGTAAATAGATTCATTAACCAATCATTACTTCTTCCCATTATTTGTGTTAGTGTCGGATCAATAGCATTCAAGCTATCTGTAACACCACTTCCATGATCCATAGAAAACCAGACAACAATAGGTAATAAAACTAATCCAAAAAACATTAAAATACCTTGGAACATATCAGACCAAACGGCAGCAACAAATCCACCAATAAAAATGTAGATCAGAACAATAATAAAACCAACAAGCGCACCAATTTTATAATCAATATTAAGCATCGATTCAAAAGCAATACCAGTTACATCCATTTGAGATGCCACATAAATAACTACAAAAATAACTAGTGTGGTTGCAGAGATTATTCGAAGACTATTTGTGGATGATTTAAAGTGACTCTGAAGGTAATCAGGTATAGTGATCGCTTTATATTGATCTGAACGATTTTTAAATAATTTGGCCATAAATTGCCACGAAATAAAAACTCCAAGTAATTCTCCAAGAACAACCCAATATGCCGAATAACCAGCCATAGCTCCCATTCCTGTTAAACCAATTAGAAGCCATCCAGATTCGCCAGTTGCTCTTGCAGAAAAAGCAACTGCCCAAAAACCCATTTTTTTACCACCTACATAATAATCACTCATACTATTTACTCTTCGTGAGGCAATAATTCCTATTAAAAATAATATAGAAACATAAATGGCGAGTATGAAAATTTTTGTAATCATTTTTTGGGTTTTTTGAATTTCTAATTATTTTTTGAATTTTTCTACTAATTCTAATTTATCCAAAGTAGTTTTCGTTGTAAAGAAACCATAATTAATATCAACTTTTTTCTTATTTATCTTATCGATAGTTCCCACTGAATTTGAACCTATGACTCGAACTTTATCATTTGTCTTATAGTCATATTCAGATTTTTCTTTAGCAACTTTTTCTTTAGCGACTTTTTTCTCTTTTCTAACTTCTACAACTTTTTCTAAAACTTCTTTTTCTACTTTCTCAATGATTTGCTGTATTTGTTTTTCTACAACCTTAGCTTTCTGTTTTTGAGTTTTTGTTTTAGGGCCTATTGGATTTTTTTTAGCTCGTTTAACTTTTTCATCTGCGATCCACTTATTAAAATTCGTTGTAAGTTCTTTTTTATTATTGGTTTGAAAGTATTTATTTAATAATTCATTTATTTTTCTTCCTAAAGATAACATTTTCTGATTGTTATCATATAATTCCTGAAAACCAGCTAATTTAGCCTGTATTTTAATTTCCTTTTCTTCTAGACTGACTAAATGTTCTTGTTCCTTAACTTTTTGTTTCTCGAGGTTTTCAGAATTCTTATGTAGTCTATTTCTTTCTTTCTGCAATTTAGAAATGGTTTTGTCTAGTCGGATTTTTTCTGTTTCAACTCGCTTTTTAGCTTTGTTTATAATACTAAAAGGTATACCGTTTTTCTGAGCTACTTCAAATGTAAATGAGCTACCAGCTTGCCCAATAAATAATTTATATAAAGGCTCTAAAGAACGTTCATCAAATTGCATATTAGCATTAGTAACGTTATCTAATTCATTAGCCAATACTTTCAAATTTGAATAATGGGTAGTAATTATACCAAAAGCCTCCTTATTGTAAAATTCCTCTAAGAAAATCTCTGCTAAAGCTCCCCCTAATTCAGGATCAGAGCCTGTACCAAATTCATCAATTAAAAATAACGTTTCTGAATTACATTTTTTTAAGAACGAACGCATATTTTTCAAACGATAGCTGTATGTACTCAATTGATTCTCTATGGATTGATTGTCTCCAATATCTGTAAGTATATTTTCAAAAATATACGTTTTGCTCTTTTCGCCAACAGGAATCAAAATACCACTTTGTATCATTATTTGTAATAAGCCAATCGTTTTTAGAGTAATACTTTTTCCTCCAGCATTTGGTCCAGATATTACAATAATTTGTTGATTTTCATTTAATTCTATAGTTTGTGGAATAGTAGCTATTTCTTGAATATTATTTTTTCTCCATAATACAGGATGCATAGCATTTTTGAAGTAGATAGTTTTTTCTGATGAAATTTTAGGTAAAATGGCATTTATTTCATTAGCATATTTTGCTTTAGCCCCTATTGAATCTATATGAATTAAGAATTCAAGGTATTCCTCTAAAAGAGTTGCCATAGGTCTAATTACTGTCGCTAACTCTCGTAATATTTTAACAACTTCTTGTTTTTCTTCATATACTAGATTCTGATATTCTCTACTATAAGAAAGGGTAGCTTGAGGAGCGATATATACAATTCCACCAGATTTTGAGGACCCCAATAAGCTCCCAGAAATCTTTTTTCTATACATTGCCTTTACAGCTAAAACTCTTTGATTGTCTACAACGGTTTCTTTAATGTCATCTAAAAAACCAGCACCAATCGATTTCGATAGTGCACTAGTAAAACTGGCACCAATTTTCCCTCTTACATGATTGATATCTTTTCTAATTTGTTTTAATGTTGGAGATGCATTATTTCTTACTTCACCACTTAATTCGATAATTTTTTTAATTTCATCATCTATATATGTCGTGAATTCTATTTTTTGAGATACAGCAAAAAAAGTAGGAAATTGAATGTTAAACTTTTTAAAGAATTTAATATGTTCATTTACAGTTAATGACATCGAAGCTAACCTTAAAAACGCCTCTGTTTCTATAAAACTATTCTCAATTTTTAAATGCTTGACATTATTGATGACATTATCAAATCCATGATTAGGAATTCTATTTTCACTTTGAAAGGAAGAAAGGTATTCGTTCACTAAATTAAGTTCTTTAAATAGCCCTTTTTTGTAATTAATAGGAGTTATTTCTAAAACACGCTCCTTTCCCAAGCTAGATATACAATGATCTGCAATATGATTTAAAACAGTTGTAAACTCTAAATCTTGTAATGTTTTATTTGAAATGTTAGTATTCAATGTTGTAATTTTGATTTTCTATTTCTATTAGTTATTGTAATATTATTTACGAAAAAAATTAATTCTCAAAAATAAGATTTATAATTATTTTTAATCTAAATTTAATTGTAAAAATAAGAAACAATGAAGGTAAATATACCCGATAGCTGGAAAAATATTCTTCAAATAGAATTTGAAAAAAACTACTTTAATGATTTAACTTTTTTTTTAGATTCAGAATATTCCAATTACAAATGTTTTCCAAAAGAAAACGAAGTCTTTGCAGCGTTTGATATCTGTCCTTTCAATAATCTAAAAGTAGTAATAATTGGTCAAGATCCTTATCATGGAACAGGACAAGCGAACGGACTTTGCTTTTCAGTGAAACAGGGAATTAAAATTCCACCTTCATTAATTAATATTTTTAAAGAAGTCGTAACAGATTTAGAAGTAGATCATCCTTCAAATGGAAATTTAGAAAGATGGGCTAAACAGGGAGTTTTATTACTAAACGCCACCTTAACAGTAAGAGAAAGTATAGCGGGAAGTCATCAAAAAAAAGGATGGGAAACTTTTACTGATGCAATTATTAAACAAATTTCTGATAAAAAAGAGGATATTGTTTTTTTACTTTGGGGTGGATATGCAAAGAAAAAAATAAAATTAATTGATATAAAAAAACATTCTGTACTAAACTCTGGACATCCCTCTCCGTTAAGTGCTAATAGAGGTTATTGGTTTGGTAACAAACATTTTTCTAAGACAAATAAAATTTTAAAATCTTTAGGTAAAAAAGAGATAAATTGGTAAAACTTCTTATTCAAAGTCTATTTGAATATATAAAATTATACTAACTGTATTTGTTGATAATTTGACTGATTTGTAGAGTTTTCTGCTAAACCACATGATGATGAAGTACTTCTACAAGAAGATAAACCTACCATCCCAATAATTAAAATTACTATATAAAGTGCTCTTTTCATTATGATTAATTTTTTATGGTTACAATGTACATGATTTAATAAAATTATTCCTTTTTTTTTGATAGAAATTATTTAATCTACTAATCTATTTAGAGTATATAATATTAAATCATTCACAACTTTTTGGTAATTTTTACTAAAAGTTCCGTCTGTTCGATTAGCAATAATAGCGTTCATAGAACATGCGTTATGTCCCAATAATTTACATAAACCATAAATTGCAGAAGTCTCCATTTCTAAATTAGATACTTTAATACCCTTATAATTAAATTTATTAATCTTACTGTTTATTTCCGAATCTTGAAGTCCTAAACGTAGAACTCTACCTTGAGGTGCATAGAATCCACCGGCAGTTGCAGTCATTCCCTTATGAATTTTTTCGGAGATTAATTTTTTTTCCAAATAAGTACTATTACTAATAACTATAGGAGCTGATTTTTTGTCACTCCAATTAGTTTGTTTTGTAAAAGCATTTTCAATTTCCAGGTTTGAAACATCATCAATTTGATAAGAATGAAGCATACCATTTAAATCTATTGCATAAGAACTCATTAAAAAGGAATCTACTGGAATATTTTTTTGGAGAGAACCTGACGTTCCTATTCGTATAATATTTAAAGTAGTTAATTCTTTTTTTAATTCTCTAGTTTTTAAATTGATGTTCACTACAGCATCTAACTCATTTAAAACTATGTCTATATTATCTGGACCAATCCCAGTTGATATAACCGTAATTCTTTTACCTTTATAGGAACCGGTAGTCGTTTTAAATTCCCTTTTTTGAGTAGTAAATTCAATAGAGTCAAATAGCTTGGTAACCATATTAACTCTATCTTGATCACCAACAAAAATGATATCTTTTGCAACATTCTCTGGTTTTAAATTCAGGTGATAAATACTTCCATCTTTATTTAATATTAATTCGGACTCTTTTATTGCCATATATTTTTATTATCCTCCAACACGTTTTACTTTAAATCCTTTTTCAGAAAGTATCATCATTATTTTATTTCGATAATCTCCTTGAATTATAATTTTATTTTCTTTAAAACCTCCACCAACACTCAGTTTTGTTTTTATTTCTTTTGCTAAAATCTTAAAATCTAGAGTAGTTCCAGAGTAACCTTCTATAATTGTAATAGGTTTTCCTTTTCTTTTTTCGTATTTACAAATAATTGGTTCGTCTTGTAAACATATATTAGTTTTCTTTTCTATAGTTTCAGGACTTTCTTTATGATCTGGAAATAAATTTTTAAGTTGCTCCTTAAAATCCATGTATTATTTTTTTAAGCCTAATTCTAATAAACGTTGATTTAAATATTCACCTGCTGTTATATCTTCAAATTGCTTTGGATTATTCTCATCTATACAGTTTTCTAAAACATCTAATTTCATTTCTGATATTGGATGCATAAAAAAGGGAATTGAATAACGAGATGTTCCCCACATTTCTTTTGGTGGATTAGTAACCCTATGAACAGTAGATTTTAACTTATTATTACTGTGGCGAGATAGCATATCACCAACATTTATCATTATTTCATTTGGTTCAGCAATAGCATCTATCCAATCTCCTTCAAGATTCTGTACTTGTAGACCTTTTCCTTGAGCTCCCATTAGTAGTGTTATTAAATTAATATCTCCATGTGCAGCAGCTCTTTCAGCTCCTCTCGGCTCTGTTTCTATTGGTGGGTAATGTATTGGTCGAAGAATACTATTTCCGTTTTTGATAAAGTCATCAAAATATGTTTCTTCTAAACTCAAATGAAGCGCTAACGATCGCAATACATATTTAGCAGTTTTTTCTAACATTTGATAGGTTTCTTTACCTATTTCATTAAATTTTGATAATTCATTTACATTAACATTTTTAGGATATTCATCAGCATATTTAGAATCTGTAGATACATATTGTCCAAAATGCCAAAATTCTTTCAAATCTCCTTCTTTTTTTCCTTTTGCAGATTCTTTACCAAAAGAAACATAACCTCTTTGTCCTCCAATACCAGGGATTTCATATTGCTCTTTTATATTTATAGGTAAGTCAAAAAATTTTTTAATTTCTGAGTATAAATTGTCTATTAAAGTATCGTCTAAAAAATGTCCTTTTAAAGCGACAAACCCAATATTCTCATATGCATTACCAATTTCATTAATGAATTTTTCTTTTCTCGATTTATCATCAGATAAAAAGTCAGCTAAATTTACACTAGGTATTTTATTCATAAATTAAAGTTTTAATAAAAAGATGTTTTAAAGTTACAAAAAATAATTATGTAAGGTTTATTTTTTAGTGAATGGAATCAAGTATGATATTGTATAATTGAATCCAAAGCCAGTTCCACTTTCAAAAATTCTGTTAAAACCAGGAGCAAAAAGAGATTTAAAGTTAGTGGGATCATTTATACTTAAAAGAATTTTATAAGAAACACTTGCACCAACAAATAAGTTCTTGAGAGTTTCTGCTTTTATGCCAACGACAAACTCTGTCCAGTGTGCAGTTAAATCACTTTCTGTTAAAGATATATTTATTACTTCTGATGGAAAATATAAGTTATTTACGTTAGGCGTATGGCTATTTAATGTTTGATCGAAGAGTCCTAGTCCATACCTAAAACCAGTAAATATTTCATTATTCATATCTAACCAGTTATCGTAGGCATTAAAATTTAAACCAACTCGAATATAATTTCCTCTAGAAGTTGAGTTAGTGAAATCCTCTATAGTATTTTCTTTTTCAAACCCTATTTCTGTTGCAATAAATATCCTTTTAGATATTCTATAATCTGCAACTAATTCAAACCCTGAAAAAGAATTATTTAGACTAGATTTTATCGGTTTACTAATATCTATTCCAAGTCTCAAACCATATGGAGTTTTATAAACTATAGAATCGTTTTCAATAACTGAATCTCCGAGTTCTTTTTCTTGAGAAAAACTAACTGTAAAAGCTAAGAACAAAAAAAGGCTAGTGATATATTTTGACATGTGCTGCGCTTTGATTTTCAATAGACGTCAGGTTAAAAGGGGTGAAGTCGTCTATCCAATTATTGTTCGTAGTAAAAGTAACGTCATTAAAAATAACTTTAAAACCACAGGATCTAGATACGAATTTTTCTTCTGGGGTATATTGTATTGTAAAAGTTTCAGTTTGATTACTCGCCAAATTACCATCAAAACTATTGATTTTTAAATGATATATAGTTTCTAATGCAGTCGAATTTAAAGGTATTGCAATACTATCTTTTGTGATACTTTTATATTCTGAGATAGTATCTTTTCCTTCAGCCCAAACAGATAATAGCTCGGCATTTTTTAAATTACTTCTCTCTATATTATCATAAAACCGAATAATTAACATTGGTGTAACAGGGTTTTTAGTGCAGAAATCATCTTTTTCGCAACTATAAAAAACACTTAAAAATAAGGTGAAAATGATTATTATTCTTTTCATAAAAAATAATTATAAATAAAAAGTTTAAAGAATAATTAATTTATTCTTCAACTTCTACTATTTGATTTATAATACTTGCTAATTTAAAATCTAGTAATGTGACACCATTAGCATCGTGGGTTGTAAGCTTTATATCTAAAGTATTATAGATATTTGTCCATTCTGGATGATGATTTAATGCTTCGCATTCAAAAGCGATTCTATTCATTGCAGACATACAGTCTTTAAAATTATCAAATTCAAAATCTGTATGTAAAGCATTGTCATAGAAATCCCAATCATGAAGAGCTTCTAATTTTTTTTCTATTTCAAAATCTGTTAATTTTTTCATATTTTGTTTTTTCACTATAAATATATAATCATTCCTAATATTAAACTAAATATTCATAAAGTTTAATACTTGTTTAACTTTTCTCAAATAACACTACAGTTTCTATGTGTGATGTATGAGGAAACTGATCTACTAAGCTAATTTTTTTAATTAAATAACCAGCATCTCTCAATATTTCAGTATCTCTTGCCTGTGTAGCTGGGTTACAAGATACATATACCATTCTATCTGCATTTAATGCTATTATTTTTTGTAATGTTTTAGGAGCTATTCCAGCCCTAGCTGGGTCTAAAATTATAGTCTTTATCTTATTTTGATATTCAGGATGTGCAATTAAAAATTTTCCTACATCAGAACAATAAAACTTTAAACCATTAACATTATTTCTTTTTGCATTTTCTTTTGCATCTTCAATTGCAGAAGCAACAATATCTACACCAACTATTTGAGTATTATTACTTTTTGAAGCGACTATTTGTCCTATTGTACCAGTACCGCAAAATAAGTCCATAATTATTGTATTATCGACTTTTGTTTTATCTTCTAAAACGTATTCTATAACTTTATTATATAGTTTTTCTGCACATTTAGGGTTAGTTTGAAAGAAACTTTTCATACTGATTTCAAAGTTTAAATCTAGAAGTTTTTCAACGATTTTATCTTTTCCATAAATTAAATTTAAACTTCCAGATGTTGCTATAGTTCTGTCACCAACTTCATCATTTATAGTATGTATTAATCCCGCTAAACGTTTTCCAAAAATATTTTTTAAAAATGTAGCGAACTTTTGTAAATCAAAATTATTTAAATCAACAGAAGTCGTAACTAAATTACACAATAACTCGTCTGTTTTGAAAGATTTTCTTACTACAAAGTATCTGAAAAAACCAGTTTTTTTTGGACCGTGCCAGGGGTCAAGACCTGAATTAAAACAGTATTTACGGATGTTTTTAAGATTATCTTCCATTTGTTTGTCAAATAAACCAGAATCTTTATCTAAGTTGTCTCCCATCCACCAAACACCACGTCTTTTAAAACCTAATGTGAATTCGTCTTTATCCGTTTTAGTAATTCTGTCGTAACCAATAGCTGAAAAACCGTATTCCATTTTATTCCTATAGTGGAACAGGTTAGGGGAAGTAACAAACTCATCAAATAAATCGTCAATATTTTCAACTTTTCCAATTCTTTTAAATAAAGAGAGCGTACTTTCTTTTTTGTATTTGTGTTGTAAGTCAATTGGTAATTGTATGTATGGTGCACCTGGTATATCTTGGAAAGGAACATCAACTTCATTTTCTGACGGTACTAGTACATCAATTAATTTTGCTTCTGCGTATTTTTTACTTGATTTATTAATTTGAGCTTTAACTAATTGACCAGGCAATGTGTTTGGTACAAACACAACAAAATCACCTTCTTCATTTCGTATTCTAGCAATTCCTTTCCCTCCAAAAGCATAATCTTCAATTTTTAATTCTAGTACTTGATTCTTTTTTACAAATTTATTTCTTTCTCTACTTGGCATTTTATTTTATTTATTCTTTTGCAAAATTAGGAAAAACTTGTGGGAGTCATCCAAACTATTAAAAAATAACATCAAATTTTTTTATTACTTTTGTAAAACTTTAGGGATGATTTCTCTCCCACGCTGAATTTTCGCTTTTTTTTCGAAAAGATAAAGGTAGAATAGGAATTTTTAGTTATAAATATAAAATAATAAAAATGGCTGTTTTAGAAGAACTTACATCGCATGAGGCGATTGAATTGGAACACAAGTATGGAGCTCACAATTATCATCCATTGCCTGTGGTGTTAAGTAGAGGTGAAGGCGTATATGTCTGGGATGTTGAAGGAAAAAAATATTATGATTTTTTATCTGCATATTCAGCAGTAAACCAGGGGCATTGTCATCCTAAAATTATAGAAGCATTAAAGCAACAAGCAAGTATCTTAACCTTGACATCTCGTGCATTTCATAACAATGTTTTAGGTGAATATGAAAAATATGTAACTAATTTATTTGGTTATGATAAGGTTTTACCAATGAATACTGGTGTAGAAGGTGGTGAGACAGCAATAAAATTGTGTAGGAAGTGGGCTTATAAAGTAAAGGGGATTCCAGAAAATAAAGCAAAAATTTTATTTGCAGAAAATAATTTTTGGGGTAGAACTTTAGCAGCTGTGTCCTCATCTACTGATCCAAGTGCCTATAAAGATTATGGCCCTTATTTACCGGGATTTGAAATTGTTAAATACAATGACTTAGAGGCTTTAGAAAAGGCATTAGATGATCCTAATGTTGCTGGATATATGGTAGAGCCTATTCAAGGTGAAGCAGGTGTAATGGTCCCTGACGATGGTTATCTGAAAAAGGCTTATGATTTATGTAAGTCAAAAAATGTATTATTTATTGCAGATGAGGTTCAAACAGGAATTTCTAGAACAGGGAAATTATTTTGTTGTCAACATGAAGGAGTTAAACCAGATATTTTAATTCTAGGTAAAGCATTATCTGGAGGAGTATTTCCAGTTTCAGCAGCATTAGCAGATAATGAAATAATGATGACTATTAAACCGGGAGAGCATGGATCAACCTTCGGAGGAAATCCATTAGGTTGTAAAGTTGCTTTGGCAGCATTAAAAGTTGCTGTAGAAGAAAATCTTGCTGAAAATGCAGAAAGATTAGGAATTATTTTTAGAGCTGAACTTTCTGCTTTTTCAAAAGAAAATGACTTAGTAACCTCTGTAAGAGGTAAAGGTTTATTAAACGCCCTAATTATTAATGATTCAGAAGAAAGTTCAACTGCTTGGGATATTTGCTTAAAATTAAGAGATAATGGTTTATTAGCGAAACCAACACATGGAAATATTATTCGTTTTGCACCACCATTAGTAATTACTGAGGATCAACTAATGGATTGTTTAGATATTATTAAAAACACAATTTCTCATTTTAAGAAATAAGAAAATATATAATTTTATAAAATAAAAAGAGCGTGATTACCGCTCTTTTTTATTTTTATAGAAAGTCATATTGTCAAAATAAAACTATGAAAAGTACTGATGCAAACGCACCTATAGCGGACAAAAAATCCATTAAATTAGAGAAACATGGAGATGTAAGAATTGATGATTATTTTTGGATGAGGTTGTCTGATGAACAAAAAAAAGCTGAATTAAAAGATGAACAAACATTAAATGTTGTTGATTATTTAAATGAAGAAAATACTTATTACGAAAAAGTTAGTGCTTATACCAAAGACTTTCAGGAAGTATTGTTTCAAGAAATGAAAGGAAGAATTAAAGAAGACGATTCTTCTGTTCCATATAAAGATAACGGTTATTATTACATAACAAGTTATAAAACAGGAAATCAATATCCAATTTATAGTAGAAAAAAAGATAGTTTAGAAGCTAATCAAGAAATAATTTTTGATGTTAATCAAATGGCAAAAGGTTTTGATTATTATCAATTGGGTGGACTAAATATATCTGAAAATAATAAATTAGTTGTTTTTGCAACAGACACTATAAGTAGAAGGCAATATACTCTTAGAGTTAAGAATCTTGAAACGGGTGAGATATATAAAGATATTATAGAGAATACAACTGGTGGTTCTGTTTGGGCTAATGATAATAAAACTATATTTTATACAAAAAAAGATCCAGTTACTCTAAGGAGTGAGAAAATTTTCAGGCATCTATTAGGAACATCAGCATCTGAAGATGTTGAAGTTTTTCATGAAAAAGATGAGACATTTGGGACTTATGTAACAAAGTCAAAATCAAACAAATTTATTATTATTGGTTCTTACAATACTGTCTCTTCAGAAGCTCAATTTTTAGATGCAGATAATCCTACTGGTAATTTTAATATGTTACAGCCTAGAGTTAGAGATTTAGAATATAGTGTTGCGCATTATGAAAACGACTTTTATCTATTAACCAATAAAGATAGTGCTACTAATTTTAAATTGATGAAAACGCCCATAAATAGTAGCGGAAAAGAAAATTGGATAGATGTTATACCACATAGAAAAGATACTTTATTAGAAGATTTTTCAATTTTTAAAGACTATTTAATTTTGGAAGAACGTAATAATGGCTTAAATAAAATAAGAATTAAACGTTGGGATAATAAAGAAGACTATTATTTGCCTTTCGATGAAGAAACTTATTCCGTAGGAGTTTATGCTAACCCTGAATTTGACACAGATATTATTAGATACTCATACAACTCTATGACCACTCCTGCTTCTGTTATTGACTTTAACTTGACTAATAAATCTAAAGATATTAAAAAAGAACAGGAAGTATTAGGGGGTAAGTTTCAAAAAGAAAACTATGTAAGTAAACGTATATGGGCTAATACTAGAGATGGCAAAAAAGTTGCAATATCTTTAGTTTATCATAAAGATACTAAATTAAATAACGAAACTCCTCTAATGCAATATGCTTATGGTTCATATGGTTATACAATTTCAGATGGATTTTCTACTACACGTTTGAGTTTATTAGATAGAGGTTTTGTATTCGCATTAACTCATGTCAGAGGTGGTCAATATTTAGGAAGAGAATGGTATGATGATGGTAAAATGTTGCAAAAGAAAAATACTTTTACCGATTTTATAGATTGTTCTAAATATCTAATAGAAAACAACTACACTTCATCTGAGCATTTATATGCAATGGGAGGATCTGCAGGAGGTTTATTAATGGGAGTAATAGTAAATATGAATCCAGAGCTATATAATGGTGTTATAGCAGCAGTTCCTTTTGTAGATGTAATTACTACGATGTTAGATGAAAGTATTCCTTTAACGACTGGTGAGTATGATGAATGGGGTAATCCGAATATTAAAGAATATTATGATTATATTAAATCTTATTCACCTTACGATCAAATATCAGCTGCAAGTTACCCTAATATGTTAGTAACAACTGGCTATTTTGATTCTCAAGTACAATATTGGGAGCCTGCAAAATGGGTTGCTAAACTTAGAGATTTAAAAACTGATAATAATTTATTATTCCTAAATACAAATATGGATGCTGGACACGGTGGTGCTTCTGGTCGATTTGATGCTTTAAAAGAAACAGCTAAAGAATATACTTTTTTTTTAGCTTTAGAAAACAAATTAAATAATTAATTCTAAAAAAGAAGTTATTTTTTGTTGATATACCTCAGGAATAGTTGTGCAAGCGTCTACGCTGTGTAATAAAATGAATTTTTCAATAAGAATAGTTTTGTAATTTTAATTTTTCTAAATTATGGTTCACTTTATGTGAATAATATTTATAGTGAGTATTTTATGTAACATGGAGTTTTTTAAATAAATCAAAAAAAAGAGTCATAATATTTGAATATTTAGACTATTATTAATATTCCTTAACTTTGATTTTATTGCTAGTTTTAAAATAAAAAAAATGGCGAAAGATTTATTTGAAAGATTTACTCAAGATAAAGGACCGCTTGGAAAGTGGGCAGAGATTGGTGAAGGCTATTATGTGTTTCCCAAATTAGAAGGTCCAATTTCTAATAGAATGGTTTTTAATGGAAAAGAAGTAATTACTTGGAGTATTAATGATTACTTAGGGTTGGCAAATCATCCAGAGGTTTTAAAAGTAGACGGGGAAGCTGCTTTAGAATTTGGCATGGCTTATCCAATGGGTGCAAGAATGATGTCTGGACACACAATAATTCACGAACAATTAGAACGTGAATGCGCAGAATTTGTTGACAAAGAAAAAGCATATTTATTAAATTTTGGTTACCAAGGTATAATGTCAGCAATAGACGCTTTGGTTTCCAAAAATGATATTATTGTTTACGATATGGACACCCATGCTTGTATTATAGATGGAGTTCGATTACATCCAGGTAAACGTTTCGTATATCGTCATAATGATATGGAAAGTTTTGAAAAAAACATTAAACGTGCTACTAGGATGGCTAAAAAAACAGGAGGAGGGATCTTGGTGATTTCCGAGGGTGTCTTTGGAATGCGAGGAGAACAAGGTCGTCTTCGTGAAATTGTGGCGTTTAAAAAAGAATATAATTTTAGATTATTAGTGGATGACGCTCACGGATTTGGAACTCTTGGAGATAACGGAAGAGGTACCGGATTCGAGCAAGGTATTCAAGATGATATAGATGTCTATTTTGCTACATTTGCAAAGTCTATGGCAGGTTTTGGTGCATTTTTAGCTGGAGATAAAGATGTGATTAAATTTTTACAATATAATTTACGTTCTCAAACTTTTGCTAAATCACTCCCAATGGCGATGGTGAAAGGTGCTCTTAAGCGCCTAGATATTATACGAAATTCTCCGGAATTAAAAGATAAATTATGGGAGAATACACGTGCTTTACAATCTGGTTTGCGAAATGCAGGATTTGATTTAGGAACTACACAAACTTGTATTACCCCTGTATTTTTAAAAGGTGAAATGTTAGAGGCAATGGCGATGGTTAACGATTTACGTGAAAGTTATCAAATATTTTGTTCTATTGTAGCTTATCCAGTCATACCTAAAGGATTAATAATTTTAAGATTGATACCAACTACTAATCATACGCAAAAAGATATAGATCAAACTATAACTGCTTTTATAGCAATTAGAAAATTACTAGAAAATGGAACTTATAAGAAGATTGCTGCATCAATGGGTTAGAATTACTAGAATTTAATATTGAGTAATTACTCCGTTTTTTTTAGGTGAAAAGCAGTTATAAAAAGTAGAAATTTCATTAAATTTGCACTAGTTAACAGAAAATTACTATGAAAATATCGTACAATTGGATTAAACAATTTTTACTAATAGATTGGGATGCAATCAAAACTGGAGAATTGTTAACTGACTTAGGATTGGAAGTAGAAGGTATTGAAACTAAAGAATCAATAAAGGGTAGTTTAAAAGGTATTATTGTTGGTGAAGTTTTAACATGTATACAGCACCCGAATGCAGATAGACTAAAAGTTACAACTATAGATATAGGACTAGTTGAACCATTGCAAATTGTTTGTGGTGCCCCTAATGTTGGCATAGGTCAAAAAGTACCTGTAGCTACCATAGGAACTATATTGTATGATGACAATGGTGAGGAGTTTAAAATAAAAAAAGGTAAAATAAGAGGAGAAGAGAGTTATGGTATGATTTGCGCTGAAGATGAGTTAGGTCTGGGTGAAAGCCATGAAGGTATTTTAATTTTAGACAAAAAAATAAAAGTAGGAACTCAAGCTTCAGATGTTTTTAATATAGAATTAGATCAGATTTTTGAAATTGGTTTAACTCCGAACAGGTCTGATGCTATGAGTCATTTTGGAGTAGCTAGAGATATAAGAGCAGGCTTAATGCAGCAAAATATTAAGTTAGAATTAATATCTCCATCTGTTAGCGATTTTCATGTAGATGAAAGAACATTAAGAATAGATGTAGAAGTAGATGATAAGGAACAAACTTTAAGGTATTGTGGGATTTCCATTACAGATGTTATAGTGAAAGATTCTCCAGAATGGATTCAGAATAGATTAAGATCTATAGGTATAACTCCTAAGAATAATATTGTAGATATTACTAATTATGTATTGCATGAATTAGGTCAACCTTTACATACTTTTGACGCCCAGAAAGTCAAAGGAAATAAAATTTTAGTTAAAAATTTAGCTAAGGGTACTAAGTTCACAACTTTAGATAAAATTGAAAGAGAACTATCCTCAGAAGATATTATGATTTGTGATGCAGATTCCACTCCTCTTTGTATAGCAGGAGTTTTTGGGGGATTAAATTCTGGAGTTACAGAAAACACAACTTCTATTTTCCTTGAAAGTGCTTATTTTAATCCGGTTTCTGTTCGTAAAACAGCTAAACGACATGCTTTGAATACTGATGCTTCATTTCGTTTTGAAAGAGGTATTGATATCAATATGACTAAGTATGCTTTGAAAAGAGCTGCTTTATTAATTGAAGAATATGCAGGGGGTAAAATGGGATCAGATATTTCTGATTTTTATCCAGAAAAAATTGAGGAGTTTCAAGTTTTTTTATCATATGAAAACTCGTATAGATTAATCGGACAAGAAATTCCAAAAGAAACTATAAAAAATATTTTAGCCTCTTTAGAAATTAAAATTAACAGTGAAACAGAAGGAGGATTAGGCTTAACAATACCTTCTTATAGAACAGATGTTCAGCGTGAAGCAGATATTATTGAAGAAATTTTGAGAGTCTATGGTTATAACAATATTGAATTTTCCCATAAACTAAATACTTCAATTTCTTTCGATTCTAATAAAAAAGTCAAGATTGAGAATATCATTGCAAATCAATTATCTTCATTAGGCTTTAATGAGACCATGACAAATTCTCTAACAAAACCCTACTATACTAATTTATCAGAAAATATTAATGTAGCTGCAAACGTAGAAATGTTAAACCCTTTAAGTAGTGACTTGAAGGTTATGCGTCAATCACTATTATTTAGTGGATTAGAATCTGTTGCTTATAATATTAATAGAAAAAATAATTCTTTAAAGTTTTATGAGTTCGGTAAAACATATCATAAATATAATGATAAATATCAAGAAGATAAGCACTTATCACTACTTGTAACAGGAAATAGGTCTAAAGAAAACTGGAATATAATACATAAAAAATCAGATTTCTTTTATATTAAAGGTTTGATTACTAATATATTAAATAGACTGGGTGTTGATGCATTAAAAACAACCCCAATTAAACAAGATGTTTTTTCTGAAGGGGTAACGATGAGTTTAGGTAAAATTAAATTAGTAGAATTTGGTGTTATAAAATCAAGTATTTTAAAAGAATTTGGAATTAAACAATCAGTTTTATTTGCAGATTTTAATTGGGATAATCTTTTAAAAATTACTGGAAATAAGAATATGAAAGTTACAGAACTAACCAAATTTCCACCCGTAAAACGTGATTTAGCACTTTTATTAGATAGTAAAATTGAGTTCAAGGAAATATATAATTTAGCTTTTCAGTCTGAAAAACATCTTTTGAAAGAAGTAGATCTTTTTGATGTATATGAAGGTGATAAATTACCTAAAGGTAAAAAATCTTATGCAGTTAGTTTTTTGTTACAAGATGAATCAAAAACATTAGCGGATAAAGAAATTGACAAAACAATGAAAAAGCTTCAACAAATATTTGAAAAGAATCTAGAGGCAGTATTAAGATAATTTAAATATTTAATTATAAGTGAATTTTTATTTCAAAAAGTAAGATAATAACATGTATAAATTAATAATTAGAAGAATTTTATTTCAATTTGATCCAGAAAAAATTCATTATTTTACATTTTCGCTAATTAAATTTTTATGTAAAATTCCTTTTGTTCCTTCAGTTTTTAAATATCTATATCAAGTAAATGACAAAAGGTTAGAACAAAAATTATTTGGATTAACTTTTAAAAATCCAGTAGGTTTAGCGGCAGGATTTGATAAAAATGCTGTTTTATATAATGAGTTGGCAAACTTTGGCTTTGGTTTTATAGAAATTGGTACAGTAACCCCTAAAGGTCAGTCAGGAAATCCAAAAAAAAGATTATTCCGTTTGAAAGATGATGAGGGTATCATAAATAGAATGGGTTTTAATAATGAAGGTTTAGAAGCTGCTATTTTAAAATTAAAAAAAAATAAAGGAAAACTCATAATTGGAGGTAATATTGGAAAAAATACTCAAACTTCCGAAGAAAATTATACTAGTGATTATAAAATTTGTTTTCAAGGATTACATCCTTATGTAGACTATTTTGTCTTAAATGTTAGTTGTCCAAATGTTGATAGTCATGCTAAATTAAATGATAAGAATTATTTAATCGAATTAATTTCTGCTTGTCAGGAGTTAAACAACAAAGAAGACAAACAAAAACCTATTCTACTAAAAATCGCTCCAGATTTAAATAATTATCAGTTAGATGAAATAATTGAATTGATTTCAGAAACTAAAATTGATGGTGTTATAGCATCTAATACATCTATTTCAAGAAATAATTTGAAAGCATCAAAATCAAGATTAGATCATATAGGTAATGGAGGGGTTAGTGGAAAGCCAATAAAGAATCAAAGCACAAAAGTGATTCAGTATTTATCAGATAAATCGAATAAATCATTTCCAATAATTGGTGTTGGTGGTATACATTCAGCAAAAGACGCTTTAGAAAAGATAAAAGCGGGAGCAAATTTAGTACAGATATATACAGGTTTTATTTATGAAGGTCCAGGTTTGATCAAAAAGATAAACAAAGCCATTTTAAAAAATCTATAATCGAGATGGTTAAACTCATTTTATGGTTTTAGAAACACTTATTTCTTTCGTTTTAGCTACAACGATTTTAGCAATTTCTCCTGGCCCTGATAATATATTTGTTCTTACTCAAAGCCTTGTAAATGGTGCAAAAGCAGGTTTGGCCACTGTATTTGGTCTTATGTTAGGGTGCTTGTTTCATACAACTCTAGTTGCTTTTGGAGTATCAGAAATTATTAAACAGCATGAAAATTTATTTTTTTTAATTAAACTCTTTGGAGCAAGTTATTTATTGTATTTGTCATACAAAGTGTATACTAAAGAATCTCAAATTATTTTTTCTACAAAAAATATAATAAAAAGATCATCTTTAGAATTATTTTGGAAAGGATTTTTAATGAATGTTTTAAATCCTAAAGTGACAATTTTCTTTTTTGCCTTTTTCCCTCAGTTTTTGTTTTCAAACGATCTTTCTGAAATTTTTCAGTTTTACGTTTTAGGTATATTATTTATTATAGTTTCTTTTATTGTTTTTGGATTAATAGCATTTCTTGGTGGTACTATTTCCAATTATTTAGCAACCAATAAAAATATAGGTTTGTACCTAAAATGGTCTCAAATTATTGTTTTTGTTTCAATATCTATATTTATTATTTTGTAATTTTCAATAGTTTTAATCTATCTGATATTAATATGTTTGTTTATCTTTGATTATGATGAGAAAAGTCAAAATCATAGAATGTCCTCGTGATGCAATGCAGGGTATAAAGTCTCATTTTATTCCTACAGAAAAAAAGGCATTATATATTAATTCTCTACTAAAGGTAGGTTTTGATACTATAGATTTTGGGAGTTTTGTGTCACCAAAAGCAATTCCGCAAATGCGAGATACTGAGGCTGTTTTATCCAGGTTAGAACTTTCTAATACAAATAGTAAATTATTGGCAATTATTGCTAATATAAGAGGTGCAAACGATGCATCTCAATTTGAAGAAATTAATTATCTTGGTTATCCGTTTTCTATTTCAGAAAACTTCCAGATGCGAAATACACATAAAACGATTACTGAATCAATTTCAACTTTAGAGGCTGTTTTAAACATTGCTGATAAGTCAAAAAAAGAAGTAGTAGTTTATTTATCGATGGGATTCGGAAACCCTTACGGAGACCCTTGGAATATTGAAATTGTTGGACAATGGATAGAAAAACTTTCTAATTTGGGTATTAAAATTTTATCTCTTTCCGATACAATAGGTAGTTCTACTCCCGATGTTATAGATTACTTATTTTCTAATCTAATACCACTTTATCCAGAGATAGAGTTTGGAGCACACTTACATACAACACCAGATAAGTGGCATGAAAAAGTCGATGCTGCTTTTAAAGCGGGTTGTAATCGTTTTGACGGTGCAATAAAAGGCTTTGGAGGATGTCCTATGGCAAAAGATGAATTAACAGGAAACATGCCAACAGAAAAATTATTATCCTATTTCACCACTCAAAAAGTTTCTACACTTCTAAAACCAATGAGTTTTGAAAGTGCTTATAATAAAGCCCTAGATATTTTTGAATAAATAGTTCTATTTTTAAAAAAGTATAAATTTTAAAATTAATAAATGAAAATATTAAAGAATCTCCCTTACTTATTACTAATAGTGATTTTTATAGCTTGTAAATCTTCAACAGTTAATATAATTGATGATAGGAAAATAGAATTTACTTTTTTACAACTAAATGATGTTTATGAGATAGCGCCAATTCAAGGTGGAACTTTAGGGGGTATGGCTCGAGTTGAAACCGTTCACAAGGAATTATTAAAAGAAAATAATAATACGCTTTTATTCATGGCTGGAGATTTCTTAAACCCTTCATTGCTAGGAGCATTAAAAGTAGATGGTGAGCGTATAGCAGGAAAGCATATGATTGATGTAATGAATTCTATGAATTTTGATTTAGTAGCCTTTGGAAATCATGAATTTGATTTAAAACAGGAATCTCTTCAAAAACGTTTAAATGAAAGTAGTTTTCCTTGGATTACAGGAAATACAAAGTTAAGATCAAATGGAAAAGTAATGTCGTTTTACAAAGAAACTAGTTATGGTAAATCAGCGATATCTCCAACTTATATATTCCATTTAGAAGATACTGATGGTACAAAAATTAAGATAGGTTTTATTAGTATTTGCATCCCTTCAAACCCTAAGCAATACGTTGAATATTCAGATATGTTTGATCAAGCAAAAACTACTTATAATTCTATAAAAAATAATGTAGATGTAGTTTTCGGTTTAACTCACGCAGAAATTACACATGATAAGAAAATTGCAGCGTTATTACCTAATATACCTTTAATTATGGGAGGTCATGAACACGAAAATATGTCTATTCCTGTAGGTAATTCAGTAATTACTAAAGCAGATGCTAATGCGAAAACAGTTTACATACATAGAATTTCTTTTGATAAACAAACGAAGGAAACTATAATAAAATCAGAATTAAGAGAAATAAATAACTCTATCAAAGCAGATGAGCAAGTAGGAGCAGTTGTTGAAAAATGGCAACAAGTTTTGAAGACTAAAATTAAAGAAATTGTATCTAATCCTGAAGAAATTATTTATACCACAAAAAAACCTTTGGATGGAAGAGATAAATCTGTTAGGAGCAAGCAAACTAATTTAGGACAAATTATTACTAAATCTATGTCCTTTTCATATAATGATGAAGTAGATTGTGCAATTGTAAATGGTGGATCGATAAGAATTGATGATGAATTAGAAGGAGCTATTTCTCCAATAGATATTTTTAGAGTCTTGCCTTTTGGAGGTTCAGTAATAAGAGTAGAGATTAAAGGTTTTTTATTAAAACGAGTTTTAGATTATGGTTTATTAGCAAAAGGAACCGGAGCGTATCTTCAGTATTTTAATGCAAGAAAAGTTGACTATAAATGGCAGATTGAAGGCAAAGAATTAAATCTTGACAAAATTTATAAAGTAGCATTTTCAGATTATCTATTAAAAGGATTAGATATACCTTTTTTATCAAATAAGAATAAAGAGGTATTTTCTATCTATCAACCAAAAGAAAAAGAATTAGCCTTTGATATTAGATTAGCTGTATTAGAGTATTTAAAATTTATCACAAAAAAAAATATTGATAATTGATCATTAATATTTTATTAGATTTATATTAAAGTATTAAGCTCTATTCTATTTTATAGTAAAACTCAATAAATATTTGTAAATTTGCATGCAATTATACTTTAATTGCATCATGATAGCACACAACAATAAAATTATAGGAGAAGGCTTAACATATGACGATGTCTTATTAGTCCCAGCTTTTTCAGATATACTTCCAAGAGAAGTTAATATTCAAACAAAATTTACAAGAAACATTACTATTAATGTTCCAATTATATCTGCAGCAATGGATACTGTTACAGAGTCCTCTATGGCAATTGCTATAGCTAGAGAGGGAGGGATTGGTGTTTTGCACAAGAATATGACTATTGAGCAGCAAGCCCAAGAAGTTCGAAAAGTAAAACGTGCAGAGTCAGGTATGATTTTAGATCCTGTTACTCTTCCTTTAAATGCAGTAGTGTTAGACGCAAAATCTAACATGAAAGAACATAGTATTGGTGGTATTCCTATTGTTGATGAAAATGGAATTCTAAAAGGTATTGTTACTAACAGAGATTTACGTTTTGAACATGATAATAAAAGACCAATTATTGAGGTAATGACAAGTGAAAACTTAATTACTGCTTCAGTTGGAACTTCATTAAAAGATGCTGAAAAAATTCTTCAAAAAAATAAAATTGAGAAATTGTTAATTGTTGATAATAATAATAATCTAAAAGGATTAATAACTTTTAGAGATATTACTAAAGTAACACAAAAGCCATTTGCAAATAAAGATTCTTTTGGAAGGTTAAGAGTTGCCGCTGCACTAGGTGTTACTTCCGACGCCGTTCTTAGAGCAGATGCTTTAGTAAAAGCAGGAGTAGATGCTGTAATTATAGATACTGCTCACGGCCATACAAAAGGAGTAGTAACTGTTTTAAAGCAAGTTAAATCAAAATTTCCAAATTTAGATGTTGTAGTTGGAAATATAGCAACTGCTGAAGCAGCAAAATATTTAGTTGAAGCTGGAGCTGATGCTGTTAAAGTAGGTATTGGACCAGGTTCTATCTGTACAACTAGAGTAGTTGCAGGAGTAGGTTTTCCTCAATTTTCTGCAGTCCTAGAAGTTGCAGCTGCTATAAAAGGAAGTGGAGTTCCTGTAATCGCAGATGGAGGTATTCGTTATACTGGTGATATTCCTAAGGCAATTGCAGCTGGAGCAGATTCAGTAATGCTAGGTTCTCTTCTAGCTGGAACGAAAGAATCACCAGGAGAAACTATTATCTATGAGGGTAGAAAATTTAAATCTTATAGAGGTATGGGGTCTGTTGAGGCTATGAAACAAGGATCTAAAGATCGTTACTTTCAAGACGTAGAGGCAGATATTAAAAAATTAGTTCCTGAGGGCATTGTAGGTAGAGTTCCCTACAAAGGAGATTTAGATGAAAGTATACATCAATTCATCGGAGGATTACGTGCAGGTATGGGTTACTGTGGCTCTAAAAATATTGAGACTTTAAAGGAAATCGGTAAGTTTGTAAGAATTACATCAAGTGGAATTAACGAGAGTCACCCTCATGATGTAGCTATTACAAAAGAGGCACCTAATTATAGTAGAAGATAATATATGGAAAATAATAATTATATTATTTTTAAAAAGCAAAGAGATATAGGGTCTATAATTAATGATACTTTTAAATTCTTAAGACTAGAATGGAAGCCTTTTTTTGGTTATGTATTCAAAATAGCTATTATTCCAATTTTATTGGCCGTAGCTGCTATGATTTATTATACATATGAATCTTCAAAATTTTTCTCCTCCATTGATTTTTTAAATCCAACAACATTTACTTCTGAGATTTTTTTTTCAAATTCTAGTGAATTATTTTTTTCTTCCTTTCTACTGACGACTCTATACTTAATAGCCTATGTCTTTGTTAATATAAGTTCTCTTTATTATGTAAAATCTTATATTGAAAATAAAGGTATTGTAAACTTTGAAGAAATAAAGAGGCAAGCCGATGAGAAATTTTGGGCTTTTATTGGACTAGGAATCCTAACGGCTGTTATCACTTTTGTTAGTGTTTTTTTGTTTATTCTTCCAGTGATATATACCAGTGTAGTTTTATCTCTAGCTTCAAGTCTCTTAGTATTTGAAAACAAGTCAGTTTCACAAGCTATAGGAGATAGTTTTAATTTTGTAAAAGGACATTGGTGGGAAACCTTTGGAGTTTTTATAGTTATTAGTTTTATAGTCTCGATTCTAGGTTTTATGATCTCAACACCAGTATTAATTTATCAATCAAATCAAATATTGACTGAAAGTTTATCACTAATTAATCCTGAAAACTCAACAATTTCGTTAACGATGTTTTCTGATCCAATTTATATTTTTTTAAATGTTTTAGTAAGTGCTGCACAGTTTTTATTACATTCGATTACATTAATTGCTACTGTTCTAATTTATTTTGATATTTACCAACAGAAAACAGCTTAATACAGGTCTAACTAAATAGAAAATTTAGTAAAAGATTATTCTTTTTTGTTCAATATGGATTTATTAATATTTAATTTTGCTATGACTAAGTCAGTAATGTCAAAATTCCTATCTATATAAGCAAATTCATTTCCTTGAACAGTTAAAATTTGTGTGTAGTTATTTTCTTTAGAAACTTCAGAAATAGCTTCTCCTAATTTTTTATACAAAGGTTTCATCAATTCATTTTCCTTTAATCGCATTAGTTGAGATCCTTTTTGTTTAGATTTATTTACTTCTGTTTCTAATATTTGCAATTCGGTAAATTTTTTAGTCTTAAAGTCTTGATTTACTGTGTCATTAATGCTTTTGAATTCTTCTAATTTTTTTTGGTAGGCAATAACTTTTATCGAAAAAAGAGAGTCTAATCTTTCTGCATAAACTTTAGTCAGTTCTACTACTTTTTTACCCTCAGGCATAATACTTAATACATAATCACTATTAACTGTTCCAACTTTAGATTGTGCAATAGATATATTACTAATTAAAATAGCAATTAAGAAGAATGTTTTTAATTTCATAGTTAAAATTTATTGGGTAAAGATAAAAAAAAAGGATTGACTTAATAAAATTACTAACGTTTAAAAGAATTAATCTTATTAGATATTATGGAAGTAATTTTGTCTACATCAAATTGATAATCAAACCATAAAGTTTCTTGATCCTTTTTAAACCAAGTTAGTTGCCTTTTTGCAAAACGTCTTGAATTTTTTTTTATTTCTGAAATTGCAAATTCTTTTGTAATATCGCCATCTAAAAAAGAAAAAAGCTCTCTATATCCTACCGTTTGCAGTGCATTTAAATATTTGTATTTGTGAAGATTTTTTACTTCATCTAATAAGCCATTTTTAATCATAATATCTACCCGCTTATTAATTCGATTATATAATATTTCTCTATCTGCTTTTAAACCTATTTTTATAGATTTGAAATTTCTTATTTCTTTTGGTTTATTTTTAAAAGTAGAGAAGGGTAACCCACTACCAATCGTTATTTCTAGAGCTCTAATAACTCGTTGTGGATTATCAATTGCTATTTCTTTATAAGTTTCAGCATCTAATTCTTTTAGTTTTTTCTGAAGTGAGCATAATCCATTTTCTGCTAATTCTAAATTTAATTGTTCTCTAACCGATGGATCTACCTCTGGAAATTGATCTAACCCATTTAAAATAGCGTTAACATATAAACCACTCCCACCTACCATTATTTGAATAGCGTTTTTTGTAAATAGTTTATTCAGTTTTTTTATGCCATCTCTTTCAAATTGACCAACATTGTAATCATCAAAAACACTCCTATTTTGAATAAAATGATGATTTGCAGCAGATAATTCAAAATCTTCTGGGACAGCTGTTCCAATTTTCATTTCTTTATAAAATTGTCTAGAGTCACATGAGATAATATCACTTTTAAAATGACTTGCTAATAAAATACTTAGCTTTGTTTTACCAATAGCTGTTGGTCCAACTATAGTGATTAGGATATTCTGTGAGTTTTCCATTAATTTAAAAGATGACCACAATTATAGCAAAAATCAGAATTATTTTTGTGCTCTTCTTTTAAACAATTTGGACACGATTGTGTGTTATCATCTATTTTTTTTGAGCTTTTAGAGATTTCTGAACTTACAATTCCTGTCGGAATAGCTATAACTCCATACCCTAGAATCATAATAACACTTGCAATTAATTGTCCTAGTGGTGTTTGTGGTGCAATATCTCCAAATCCAACGGTCGTTAACGTTACGATTGCCCAATAAACACTTCGTGGAATACTAGTAAAGCCATTTTCTTCTCCTTCTACCATATACATCACTGTACCTAAAATAATACAGACAATTACCATAAAAAATAAAAAGACAGCAATCTTGGCTTTGCTAGCTCTTAGCGCAATTATTAAATTATTTGAAGCACCTACATATCTAGTGAGCTTTAGTATCCTAAAGACCCTTAATAAGCGCAATGCTCTTAAGGCAACTAAATGATGAGAACCAATAAAAATCAGAGATAAGTATTTTGGGATTGTAGAGAGTAAATCTATTAAACCATACAAGCTAAAAATATATTTTAATGGCTTTTTTATTGAAATAGTTCGTAAAATATATTCAATAGAAAAAAGAATTGTAATAATCCACTCCGATATGTCTAGATAAGTATGATATTTAAGATCTATACTTTCAACACTCTCGAGCATAACTAATATTATACTAGCAATAATGGTAATTAAAAGGATTACATCAAAAAGTTTACCTTCTTTTGTATCTGCTTCATAGATAATTTCATGAAGACGTTCTTTCCATGTGATTTTATTTGGTTGCTTGCTCAATTTTCTATTTTTATATCAGTAACTAAATTATACTTTTTATTTTATAAGCGAATAATTTTTTGAACATTATTTTTCTTTAAATAGTTTTTAATAATAGTTTTAGATATTGCTGAATTATCAAAAGGAGTTAATACTTTCTTTAGAATTTCTAGATTATTCTCTTGATAGGCTAAGTTAGTATACCCATAACCAGTAACTTGGTTATTCTCAATTAAAATAATAGCATTTTCTTCTATTTCTCGACCTTTTTCAATAATTATAAAATCATCATTATTGAAATTTTCTTTCGATAACTTTATGTTTTTCTTAAAATTATACTTGGGAGATAATGAATCTAATTCTGAATAATATTTTAACTTAGTAAAAAGATAGTTACCTGTTTTACTGAAACTAATAGCTTCCGTCTTTTCTTGGATCTTTAAAGTTCTTTTGGTTTGTTTTGTGAATAATTTATTTACTTCAGATTTTATATTAATTCCTCTACCCATATAAATTATTAATCCTTTTAGGTTGTGAATATAAAATACACCCTGAGAAGTAGGTAATTCATTTAATATTTTTTCAATTTTTTCTTTTTCAGTTCTTTTGTCAAAATATTTTATTGTCTTTTGTAATATTTTTTTCTCTGTATCTTTTTGTAATAGTAGCTTAAATAATTGAACTGTTGCTAATGCATCACCATTTGCACGATGTCTATCAGTAATTGGGATTCCTAAAGATTTCACAAGTTTACCTAGACTATATGAAGGTTCATCTAAAATAAGTTGCTTACTTAATTCTACAGTACAAATTGTATTTCTGTCAAAATTAAATCCTAACCTTGAAAATTCAATTTGTAAAATTCTATAATCAAACAAAGAGTTATGAGCAACTATGATACAATCTTTAGTGATTTCTATGATTCGTTTAGCTACTTCAAAAAACTTAGGAGCATTTCTTAACATTTTACTATTTATTCCGGTAAGTTTTACAACAAATTCTTGAATTTCTCGCTCGGGATTTATTAGGCTAATAAACTGATCAACAACAGTATGACCGTCGAATTTGTAGATAGCAATTTCAGTCATCCCTTCTTCATTAAATTTACCTCCAGTGGTTTCAATATCTAAAATTGCGTACAAATTTATTTTTCTTTTAATGTATTATTAAGTTGTGTAATTTCGACTTCCAAAGATGGAACTTCCCACACGAATCATATTACTTCCATTTTTGATTGCTAATTGATAATCTCCACTCATTCCCATTGACAAAATATTTAGTTGACAATTATCACTTAATGATTTCGTTTTTTGAGTATCGAAGAATTTTTTTAATGATATAAACTCTTCTTCTAATTGTTCTTGATTATCGGTAAATGTAGCCATCCCCATAAAACCAACAATATTAATGTTTTTTAACTCTAGTATTTCTTCAGAATTAATGATTGTTTCAATCTCATTAAAGGATAACCCAAATTTAGAATCTTCTTTAGCTATTTTAGCTTGTAACAAACAATTGATAATTCTATTATGTTTTTTAGCTTGTTTATTAATCTCTTTTAATGTTTTAAACTTATCAACTCCATGAATTAAATTCACAAAATGAGCCATATATTTCACCTTATTGCTTTGTAAATGTCCAATCATATGCCATTCAATATCTTTTGGTAAAGCATCAAATTTATCAACCATCTCTTGTATTTTATTTTCTCCAAAAACTCTCTGACCTGCATTATATGCATTTTGTAAGTCTATTATAGGTTTTGTTTTAGAAACGGCGACCAATGTTATTTCTTTAGAAATAGAATTTTTAATTTTATGTAAATTGTCTTTAATCATTTTTATTAAAATATTAACTAAGAAGCTGAACGATTTGTAATGCTAATTCTGCGCCAATTCTTTCTTGAGCTTCTTTTGTTGCTGCACCTATATGTGGTGTTAGTGATAATTCTGGATTCATTAATAATTGAATTTCAGGAGTTGGTTCTTTTTCAAATACATCTAATCCAGCAAAAATAACCTTCCCTTGTTCAATAGCATTAACTAAAGCAACTTCATTCAGAACACTTCCTCTTGAGGTATTTATAATACCAACATTATTTTTCATCATCTCAATATCCGATTCATCAATGAGGTATTTATTTTGACTAGGTGTATGAATGGTTATAAAATCAGCTTCTTTAAGTACCTCTTGTTTTGAAATGGTATCTATAGCAATACTGATTTTTTGTCCGTTAAAAAAATCTAAGGTAATAACTGAACTTTGAACAACTGGATCTGATGCAATTACATTCATCCCTATACCAAGAGCAATTTTTGCAGTTTCCTTTCCAATTCGTCCAAATCCAATAATTCCTAAAGTTTTTCCTCTTAACTCTATTCCGTTTCCATACATTTTTTTCAACTCTTTAAATCTAGAATCTCCCTCTAGTGGCATTTCTCTGTTAGATTGATGAAGAAAACGTGCCATTCCAAATAAATGTGCAAAAACTAATTCCGCTACCGAGTTTGAGGATGCTTCTGGAGTATTTATTACGTGGATTCCTTGGTCTTCAGCAAATTGAACGTCTATATTATCCATACCAACACCACCGCGACCAATTAGTTTAATACTCGGACACGCTTCAATTAATTCTTGACGAACCTCTGTCGAACTTCTAACTAAAATTCCATCAATCTGATTTTCATTGATGAAATTTTCTAATTGATTTTGAGCTACTTTCGTTGTTAAAGTTTCAAATCCTGCTTTTTCTAGAATTTCAACTCCATTTTGTGAAATTCCATCATTTGCTAATATTTTCATTCTTACTATTATTAAATTATTAAAAAGCAATAGTGCTTAATTCAGGCACTTAGCTCCGTTTTTATCTTTTCTCTAACTCCTGCATAGTGTCAACTAATACTTGCACACTATATAAGGGCAGAGCATTATACATGCTCGCTCTGTATCCTCCAACACTCCTGTGTCCATTTAATCCGTTTATGCCTGCATGTATACACATTTCATCAAATTTATCTTTTAAAGATGGATCTGTTAAGTCAAAAGTCGCATTCATGACACTTCTATCTTCTTTGGCAACGATTCCTTTGAATAGAGGGTTTCTATCTATTTCACCATACAATAGAGATGCTTTTTGATTATTTACGCTTTCAATAAATTTAATTCCACCCAGGTCCTTAAGCCATTGAAGAGTAAGCATAGAAACATATACAGCAAATACAGAGGGGGTATTAAACATACTGTCCTTGTCTATGTGAGTTTGATAATTTAACATAGAAGGAATATGTCTTTCTACTTTCCCTAAAATATCTTCTTTAATAATTATTAATGTAGCTCCAGCAGGGCCCATATTTTTTTGAGCACCGGCATAGATTAAGTCAAATTTTTCAAAATCCAATTGCCTTGAGAATATATCAGAACTCATATCACAAATTACAGGGACCTTTGTTTTCGGAAACTCTTTTATTTGAGTTCCTACAATTGTATTGTTGCTAGTACAATGGAAGTAATCAACATCATCAGGTATTGAGAACTCTTTTGGTATATAAGAGTAACCTTTATCCTTAGAAGAACCAACTTCGATTACTTCTCCAAAAGCTTTAGCTTCTTTTATAGCCTTATCTGACCAGGTACCTGTATTTAAGTATGCGGCTTTTTTATTTAGTAAATTATAAGCTACCATTAAAAACTCTAAACTTGCACCACCTTGTAAAAATAAAGCTTTGTAGCCTTTATTATTAAGTCCTAATAATTCTAAAGCTAAATCTCGACCTGTCTCCATTACATTTACAAAAGATTTACTTCTATGAGAAATTTCTATTAAAGATAAGTCGTCATTATTAAAATTAATAATAGCTTCAGATGCCTTTTGTAAAACTTCTTGTGGTAATATACAAGGCCCTGCACTAAAGTTATGTTTTTTCATTTTTATTATATTTTGGATAAGAAGTCTAAAGTATTTATTCCGTCTGCAAAATCCCATAAGTTAGGATTCTGAGTTTCACCAAAGTCAATTTCAGTATCAATAAAACCTTTTGAAACAATACATTGAATTTTATGATTGTCGTTTTGTAATTTAATTTTCAATTCTTTTTCATTATCATAATACTCATAAAAAACAGTTGCAATAGGGGATGAGTAGCTTTCATCTTCTTTAATCATTAAAAAGCCATTTTCTAATAAATCGAATTCACTCATTAAATATACAGCCTTGTTGTAATCATAATTATTAGCATACTTTGCATTATTAATAATTTCTCTTTGATTAAACATACCGTTAAAAAACGCATCAAAGTTATATCCATTGGGTATGTAGATTTTAGAAACGCTTCTGCAACCTAATCCAAAATACATAAAAATATCATTTGAAAGATTTTTTAAATCTATGTCAGATTCTTTACCTGTTAAAATAGCTGTAGAGTTTCTGCTTTTTCTAATAATACTTGGTTTATTTTTAAAATAATATTCAAAATAACGGGCAGTATTATTGCTGCCTGTAGCTATTACGGCATCAAAATTTGATAATTTACCTTCAGTAAATGTTATTTTATTCTTAAAGCTGGTATCAATATGTTCTAAATATTTCCCTAAAAAAGGTAGTAAGTGTTTATCATTAGAAGATTGTTTTACTAGAACACTATGTCCAGAAATTAAGACAGATAAAAAATCATGAAAACCCACCATAGGAATATTCCCTGCCATAACTATAGCTACTTTTTTTTGATTTAAATAACTTAAATCAAAGCTTGAAGTAAATTTACTTAAATTGCTAAAAGAAAGTGATTTAGACCAATTATTTATCGAACTTAAAATAGCTTCCTTAGTAAACCAAGAATTATTTTCTTGTGCTAATTTTATTTGATGTTTAAAACCATCAAAAAATAAATCATTATTAAGAATCTTCTCTTTTTTTTCAATTTTATCATTCGAAAACTGACTTAAAAATTCTCCTAAGTTTACAAAAGCTCTGATTCTATTTTCAATACTGTTCATTATATTTTGGTTGTCTGTTTTTTTGGACTTATTTTTGCAATTGCAAAGTTACGCAAACTCAAAGAAAAAAACGATGGCAATTATAATTACTGATGAATGTATAAACTGCGGTGCTTGTGAGCCAGAATGCCCAAATACTGCAATTTATGAGGGGGCAGATGATTGGAAACATTCAGATGGTACTAATTTATCAGGTAATGTTGTTTTACCAACTGGTAAATCAGCTAACGCAGATGAAACTCAAGAGGCTATCTCTGATGAGATATATTATATAGTTGCAGATAAGTGTACAGAGTGTAAAGGTTTTCATGAAGAACCTCAGTGTGCTGCTGTTTGTCCAGTAGACTGTTGTATCCTGGATGATGATCACATAGAAACTGAAGAAGTCTTATTAGAGAAACAAAAGTTTATGCATAACGCTTAAATTTATCGTTTACTACTTCTGAAGGAGATGGTATTTTATGATATACACATTTTATTTTTTTAATTTCTTAATTTTTCTTTATTGATTTTATTAATAGTTTTATTAAACTATCGTTTATATTTGCTCACGCAAAATTTATAGAAATGAAAGCTGGAATTGTAGGATTACCAAATGTAGGAAAATCAACTTTATTTAATTGTTTATCTAATGCCAAAGCGCAAAGTGCAAACTTTCCCTTTTGTACAATAGAACCAAACATAGGTGTTGTGAATGTTCCAGATTCACGTTTACAGAAATTAGAGGAATTAGTAAATCCAGAAAGAGTATTAACAGCTACTGTTGAGATTGTAGACATAGCAGGATTGGTTAAGGGAGCAAGTAAGGGAGAAGGCTTAGGAAATCAGTTTTTAGCAAATATTAGAGAAACAGACGCTATCCTTCACGTTGTTCGTTGTTTTGATAATGATAATATTATTCACGTAGATAATTCTGTAGATCCAGTTAGGGATAAAGAAACAATAGATATTGAATTACAATTAAAGGATTTAGAAACGGTTCAAAAGCGTTTAGAACGTGTAAAAAGAACTGCTAAGACTGGAAATAAAGAAGCACAAGCGGAACTAATTGTTTTATTAAAAGTTGAAGAAACATTATTGAAAGGTATTTCTGTGAGAGCTTTAGAATTCTCAGAAAAAGAAAACGAAATTGTCCAATCATTACAATTTATAACATCAAAACCGGTCTTATATGTTTGTAATGTTGACGAAAATTCAGCAGTCTCTGGAAATGATTATGTAGAAAGGGTAAAACAATCAGTAAAAGATGAGAATGCAGAAGTAATTGTTTTGGCTATAGGAACTGAAGCTGATATTACAGAGTTAGATGATTATGAAGAAAGACAAATGTTTTTAGCTGATATTGGATTAGAAGAAGCTGGAGCTTCTCGATTAATACGTTCCGCATATAAACTACTAAATTTACAAACTTATTTTACAGCTGGAGTAAAAGAAGTTAGAGCTTGGACTATACCGATTGGATCTACAGCACCTCAAGCAGCTGGAGTAATTCATACCGATTTTGAAAAAGGGTTTATTCGTGCAGAAACAATCGCTTATGATGATTACGTCTCTTTTGGTAGTGAAGCGAAAGTCAAAGACGCCGGAAAGATGAGAGTAGAAGGAAAAGAATACATTGTAAAAGATGGGGATGTAATGCATTTTAGATTTAACGTTTAAAGAAATATAATAAAGACAAAATAAAACCCCTAATGAATTTTTCATTAGGGGTTTATAGTATAAATTAAAATATTTTATCCTTTATAAAAAGGCAGCTTAACTATA
This sequence comes from uncultured Polaribacter sp., assembly GCA_913047375.1. Taxonomy (GTDB): domain Bacteria; phylum Bacteroidota; class Bacteroidia; order Flavobacteriales; family Flavobacteriaceae; genus Polaribacter. The sequence goes on along the minus strand of CAJWTV010000001.1, from coordinate 118,359 downwards.
GTTGCGGGGATTGCTTTTTTTCGCACTTGTATATAAATCTTTTTACCAGACTTGGATAATTCTATTGGAACATAGCCCATACCAATTCCTTTTTGTAAACAAGGACTCATAGTACCTGATGTTACATTTCCGATGATGATGCCGCCATTATCTACAATATTATATCCATTTCTTGGTATTCCTCTTTCATCTAGTTGAAAAGCGACTAGCTTCCGTCCTAGTTTTTCTTCTTTTTCCTTGGCTAAAGCATTTGCATTTACAAAATCTTTAGTAAATTTTGTTATCCAGCCTAGACCAGCCTCTATTGGTGAAGTATTGTCATCAATATCATTACCATATAAACAGTAGCCCATTTCTAAACGTAACGTATCTCTTGCGGCCAAACCAATTGGTTTGATTCCATAATCAGCTCCTGCTTCAAAAACTTTATTCCAAATTTGCTCAACTTCACTATTTTTACAATAAATTTCAAATCCACCAGAACCAGTATAACCAGTTGCAGAGATTATTACCTCATCAATTCCTGCAAAATCGCCTATTTTAAATTTATAAAATGGAATTTCCGCTAAATCAAAAGAAGATAATTCTTGCATAGCTTCTATAGCTTTAGGTCCTTGAATTGCTAATAATGAATACTCTTCAGAAATATTTTTAAGTTCTGCTCCAAAGATTAAATTATATTTAGAAATCCAATTCCAATCTTTTTCAATATTTGATGCATTTACAACTAGTAAATATTTATTTTCTTCAATTTTATAACAAATTAAATCATCTACAATTCCGTTACTCTCATTTGGTAAACAACTATATTGAGCGTCTCCAACCGCTAACTTAGATGCGTCATTGGATGTTACTTTCTGAATTAAAGCTAATGCATTTTTTCCTGAAACTAAAAATTCCCCCATATGGCTTACATCGAAAACACCAATAGATTCTCTTACGGTAATATGTTCTGCGGTAACACCTTCGTATTGAACAGGCATATTAAATCCTGTAAATGGCACCATTTTCGCCCCTAAAGAAATATGTATATCGTTTAATGCTAAATTTTTCATTTATAAATATCTAAAATTATTGCGCTAAATTATTGAAAAACGTACAATAAACAATCACTAATTTTTTGTTAATTTTTTCACTCAGAAATAATTTTCATTTATATTTGATTATGAACCCAAAACTCAATAAATATGAAGGTTTTTAAATTTATTTTTCTTGCTTTTTTATTTTTTTCAATAAATAGTTTTTCTCAAACACCAAAAGATTTTTTATCAAAAGATTTTCATAAAAATCGTAGAGGTGCTTTACGATCCAAAATGCCTGTTAACTCTATAGCTGTAGTCTTTTCAAATCCAGTTAGAAACCGAGCAAATGATGTAGATTATGTTTTTCATCAGGATCCAAATTTTTATTATTTAACAGGATACAGAGAGCCAAACGCTGTTCTTATAATATTTTCTGAGGATCAAACTGATAAGAAAGGTATTATATATAACGAGATTTTATACGTCCAAAAACGTGATGCAAGGGCAGAGCAATGGAACGGTAAACGCTTGGGAATCGAAGGTGCTAAAAGTGAATTAGATTTTTCAACAGTTTTTAATGCAGAAGATTTTATAAACTCGAGCATTAATTTTAAAAAGTTTAATAGAGTTTTTATCGAAAAATTTAATGACGATTATAGAAATTCATTAAAAAACACCTCTGAAGTTTATGATTTAGTAGTTTCATTTAAACAAAATTCAGGTTATAATTCTAATAATTTTATTTCACCGATAAAAAAACAAGTTTATGAATTAATTAAAGCAACCCCAATTGAGAACAGTGCTAATGTTGCCCAAATTATAGGAAGAGCGTTATCCTATGACTCTTCATTAAAGGATGATGAAGATTTAATGAAATTTAAAGAAGCCACAGATCAAAAGTTAAAGATTGAATTAAAACAAAAAATTTCTCTAAAATTAGATATTAAAACAAATATTGATATCTCTTTTTTAACATCAACATTAGCATCATTAAGAGAAATTAAAAGTCCTGAAGAATTAAAACTACTAATAAAAGCAATTCGTATCTCTGCGATTGGACAAGTTGAAGTAATGAAAGCCATGAAGCCTCATATGTCAGAAACAGAGTTACAGGGTATTCATGAATTTGTTTATAAAAAATATGGTGCAGAATATGAAGGCTACCCATCTATAGTTGGAGCAGGAAATAATGGTTGTATTCTACATTATATTGAAAACAATCAAACTAAAGTTGGAAATGAATTGGTCTTAATGGATTTAGGAGCTGAATATAGAGGTTATACGGCTGATGTTACACGAACAATTCCTGCCAATGGAAAATTTACAACTGAACAAAAAGCTATATATGATATAGTTTATGATGCTCAAGAAGCAGGAATAGCTGCTTATGTGATCAATAATAGTATGGCTAAACCAAATCAAATAGCAAGAAGAGTTGTTAATCAAGGGTTATTTAATTTAGGCATCATTGATTCAATAAACCAACCACACCCTTATTTTCCTCATGGAACCTCTCATCATATTGGTTTAGATGTTCATGATCCAGGAAATTATGGTAATTTTGAAGAGAATATGGTTGTTACTATGGAGCCGGGAATCTATATCCCTGAAGGAAGTGCATGTGATAAAAAATGGTGGGCAATTGGAATTCGTATTGAGGATGACATTTTAGTAACTAAAAATGGTCCTGTAAACTTATCATCAGAGGCACCCAGAACAACAAAAGATATAGAAGAAATGATGGCTAGAAAATCTATTTTAGATGATTTTGTCTTACCAGATTTAGATAAAAAATGAGTAAAGAACAACCAAATAATCCGCTACACGGAATTAAATTAGCAACTATATTAGAACAATTATTTTTAGAATATGGTTGGGAAGAATTGGGAGATATTTTAAATATGAATGCTTTTAAGAATAACCCAACCTATAAATCGAGTTTAAAATTTTTAAGAACAACACCTTGGGCTAGAGAAAAGGTTGAAAAATTATATGAAAAAACGATTCTTAAGTAGTTGTTTCCTTAAGTTTCATAAAAGATCAATATAATTTTGATAGCTTTAAGAATTTAAATATTCTTTTAACTCCGTATAAGTACTGATTCTGATAGCTACTTTTCTTTTATCTATTACTTTTTTAATTTGTTCAGGGATATCTATTTTTACAGGCAAGGTCGATTCCACAATATCTAAAAATTTTACAGGATGAGCTGTTTCTAAGAAAACACCATATTCATTATCAGTTAATTGATATTTTTTTAAACCTAAATAACCGATAGCTCCATGTGGCTCCGCGACATATTTTGTTTCTTTAAATATAGAAACCATAGCTTTCTTGGTAGATTCATCATCAAAACTAAAAGAAGAGAATTTATTTTTTATAGCATTCAAATCATTGTTAAATAATTCTTGAATCCTAATGAAATTACTTGGGTTACCAACATCCATAGCATTTGAAATTGTAGCTTTAGAAGGTTTTGGGACGTATTCTCCGTTTTCTAAATAATTTTCTACTGTATTATTTATGTTCGTTGAGGCAATGAAGTGCTTTATAGGTAAACCTAATTTATTTGCTATTACTGCTGCACATATATTACCAAAATTTCCACTAGGAACAGAAAAAACTAATTCTTTGTTTTGATTTTTTAATTGTTTGTAGGCAAAGAAAAAATAGAACATTTGTGGTAACCAGCGTGCTACATTTATAGAATTAGCAGAGGTTAAGGTTCTTTTAATTTTATCATCTAAAAAAGCAGTTTTAACCATCTCTTGACAATCATCAAAAGTCCCGTCTACTTCAAGTGCTGTAATATTATTACCTAAAGTTGTCAGTTGCTTTTCTTGAATATTACTTACTTTCCCGCTAGGGTATAAGATAACGACTTTAACACCTTTTGTGTTTAAAAATCCATTAGCTACAGCGCCGCCAGTATCTCCAGAAGTTGCTACTAAAACAGTAATTTCTTCGTTATTTTCTAGATTAAAGTATTCTAAACAAGAACTCATAAAACGTGCACCAACATCTTTAAATGCCATTGTGGGTCCATGAAACAACTCTAAAGTACCAATATTATTTTCAATTTCTACAACAGGAAAATCAAAAGAAACAGTTTCTTTAATTATTTTCTTTAAAATTGTTTTTGGAATTTCATCACCAACAAATTGTTTAATTGCTTCAAAAGCGATTTCTTCTTTAGAATATTTTTCTATATTTTTAAAAAAATCAGCAGAAAGTGGGTTGATTTCTTCAGGAAAATAAATACCTCTATCTTTTGCAAGTCCTTCCTTAACAGCTGTTTTAAATGTGGTGTTAGGTGATTTTCTGTGTAAACTATAATAGTTCATAATTATTTTGTTTCTAAAATTTTAATTCCTCTCTCGTTTATTTTTGATACATGTATATCAAAAGCGATTGCTGTTTTATTATATACCTGTTTCATACCTCTACTAACCTTTTCTGCATTTTCCTTTCCTCTACACAAAGCAAAAATTGATGGACCAGATCCTGAAATACCACTACCCAACGCACCATTTTTAATGCATTCTTTCTTAATGTTTTCAAATTCTGGAATTAATATGGAACGATACGGCTCTGCGATTTCATCGTGAAGAGAATTACCTATTAAGTTGTAGTCTTCTGTATATAAACCGCTAATTAATCCGCCTAAATTTCCTAATTGTTTAACTGCAGTTTGTAAAGGCACTTCTTTTTTAACTACAGATCTAGAATCTATTGTTTTTATCTCTATTTGAGGATGAATAATTGTTGCATATAATTCTTTTGGAGTGTGGATTTTTATAACCTCTAATGGCTCATAACTTCTTATTAATGTAAAACCACCTAAAATTGCAGGGGCTACATTATCTGCGTGTGCTGAACCACTTGCTAGTTTTTCACCTTCCATTGCAAATGGTATTAATTCTTTTAATGAAAAAGGTTTTCCAAGAATTTCATTAATTCCAAAGACAGCTCCAGCAGAACTTGCAGCACTACTACCAATCCCACTACCAGGTTTAATATTTTTAATTATAACAATATCAAAGCCAAAATCTACTGTAAGATTTTTTAATAAAGCATTCGCTGCTACTCCAGCAACATTTTTATTTGGATCTAAGGGCAATTCTTGTCCGATGACTTTACTAATAGTAATCCCTTTTTTTATAGTTTTTTTAATAATCATTTCATCACCAACTGAATCCAAACATAATCCTAATACATCAAATCCACAGGAAATATTGGCAATAGTGGCAGGTACAAAAATTCTTATTTCATTCATTTTTTAGATGTTTCCAAATTTAATTAGATCGGCAAATATAGTTGAAACAATAACATCCAACCAAATAATAAAAGAGGTTTGTGAAAATATTAATAATCTATCTTTTAGATAGTTTACTTGCTTTTTTTTTAATGATCGCAGCGATAGGTTTATTTTCGATTTTGCTTTCTAGCCAAGACAAAATATCTAAATATAAGAAGGCTCTTTTTTCATATTTATGATTTTCATATTTCTTTAATCTTGTATGTATTTTTTTGAATTCAGTTCTAATTTCATGAGGGTACACATCACTCAAATCTCTTATTGAGGTTATAAACTCTTTTTGAACCTCTTGTAGATTTTCCATTTTCAGTAGGAACTTATAAGTATCTACAAATTGCCTCTCTAAATCATAATCTAAACCACACTCATAGTGTGCAATTAAGTTTAAAATTCTAGCAAAGCATTGAAGATCTTCAGCAACTTTTAAATCTTTAGTGTTAATTATTTTACTTAAGTAAATAATACATTCTTCATTCTTATTCATTCCAAAGTAAAGACATGCAATTTTATAATACAGAATAACAACATGATGATTATCTAATCTATTTTTGTAAATTTCAATCTTAGTATTAATTATGTCAACTAGGTACTCACCCTCATTAAAAGTTGATTCTAAGAAATGTAAGTGTAATTTATTTGTATAGTAATATAAAAATATTAGTATTTCTGTGTTACTATTCAGAGGAATACTTTTTTCATTTATCTCTTTTTCAAAATAAGATAATTCTTCTTTAAATTTATTTTTATTCTTAACTAAGAAAGAAGCTTCAAGAAAATAGTTTTTCCCTTTTAAATAAAAGACAGGATGTAAAGAAATAAGTTCTTTATTACCTTTAAACAAGTCTACCCATTTACTTGCATATTTGTAACTTTGTAAGAAATCTTGTGTTAAAAGGCTAAACCATAAATATGATTTATATAGCCAAAGCTTTTCTCTAAAACCAAAATTTGAAAAATCATATTTTGGTAATTTTCTATTGAAATAAGAAGTTATATATTCCAGCTCTTCATTATTTTTTACATATCCATTTTGTAATAAATGACTGTATAACTGTAATGATAAATTAGATAGTTTACTAGTAACCACATTCAATTTACTTAGATTCTTTGCCTGTAAAGAAAGAACGTTTGCTCTTGTACTAATGCTGCGGGTAATATATTGTGTTTCTATGACTTTTTCTAACTCTACAATTTCATAAGCCACATTATTTTCTTCATTAGTGATGGCTATTCCTTTTGCTTTTTCTAATAATTTTAAACTTTGTTTATAAAGCCCTTTCTGATATAAAATTGTTGCAAAATCAAGTTGCTCTCTGATTTGTAAACGAATATTTTGGTGAGAGGGGTTAAGGCGTAAGCTTATTAATATCTGTTTATATAAATGAGCTTTTAAATTTGACAATTGCTGTTTAGTAACAATATTACTTTTGATAATTTCTTTTTCATTATAAATTTTTATTTTTTCTAAAAATTTAAATAGTGAAAAGAACTTAGCATCAATATTTCCACCTAATCTACTGACATAAAGATTGAATTGTCTCTTTTCTGATTTTGATAATGATTTTACCAAAATAAACAGAGAATCCTTTTGTTGATTGAATGATGTAATACTTTTAGTCATAAATTACTGATTACTAGTTTTTTAATTGTTATTAAAAAGAAATAGAAGTCGTATTAGATACTTCAAAAATACTCTATTAATAATGCCCAAGATATACATTTGATTTATATGAAACACAAATTATAAAGATGCAGGATAATAAAGTTCAGATTTTTGATACTACTTTAAGAGATGGTGAGCAAGTGCCAGGATGCAAATTAGATACAAAACAGAAGTTAGTGATAGCTGAACGTCTAGACATATTAGGTGTCAATATAATTGAGGCCTGATCAATTCAATAGATGAAATTAAATAAACATAGTAAAAGGTTAACACAAGATGAATCTCAACCTGCTTCACAGGCAATGTTGTATGCAGTTGGGTTATCTGAAGACGACATGCAAAAAGCACAAATTGGAATTGCAAGTACAGGTTACGATGGAAACCCTTGTAATATGCACTTAAACAATTTAGCTGCAGAAGTTAAAATTGAAACTAAAATTGCTGGTTTAATTGGTCTAGGATTTAATACGATCGGTGTTTCTGACGGAATTTCAATGGGTACTTCTGGTATGAATTATTCATTAGTGTCAAGGGATATTATTGCGGATTCTATAGAAACAGTTATGAATGCTCAAAGTTATGATGGCTTAATCTCTGTTGTTGGATGTGATAAGAATATGCCTGGTGCTGTTATGGCTATGCTACGTTTAAACCGACCATCTATAATGATGTATGGTGGGACAACCGCATCTGGAAGTTACAAAGGAAAAAAACTAAATATTGTTTCAGCTTTTGAAGCATTAGGGCAAAAAGTAGCAGGTGAAATTGAAGAAAAAGAATATAAAGAAATTATAAAAAGAGCTATTCCTGGAGCAGGTGCCTGTGGAGGTATGTATACTGCAAACACAATGGCTTCTGCAATAGAATGTATGGGATTTTCATTGCCATACAATTCATCAATTCCAGCGGAAAACCCAAATAAATTATCAGAAGCAGAAAGGACAGCTCTAGCAATCAAGAACTTATTAGAATTAGATTTAAAACCATTAGATATAATTTCTAAAAAATCAATAGAAAATGCTATTGCTATAGTAAACGCTTTAGGAGGATCTACTAATGCCGTACTACATTTTTTAGCAATTGCCCATGCAGCAGATATAAATTTTTCATTAGAAGATTTTCAAAGAGTAAGTAATAGAACTCCATTAATTGCTGATTTAAAACCGTCAGGTAGATACTTAATGGAGGATGTACATCGTGTTGGTGGTACCCCAGCTGTTATGAAATATTTATTAGATAACGGTTATTTACATGGCGATTGTTTAACAGTAACAGGAAAAACATTGACCGAAAATCTAGCAAACATTGATCCTTTAACTTTTGATAAAGATTCTCAAGATGTAATTTATCCAAAAGATAAAGCATTAAAATCATCTGGTAATATTCAAATCTTGTATGGAAATCTTGCAATCGAAGGAGCGGTTGCAAAAATTTCAGGAAATGAAGGATTATTATTCGAAGGTAAAGCTGTTGTGTATGACGGTGAACAATCTGCAAATAGTGGTATATCAAATGGAGATGTTGAAAAAGGAGATGTAGTAGTAATTAGATATGTAGGTCCTAAAGGAGGACCAGGAATGCCAGAAATGTTAAAACCAACCTCACTAATAACAGGAGCAGGTTTAGGAAAGTCAGTAGCTTTAATTACTGATGGTCGATTTTCAGGAGGTACTCACGGCTTTGTTGTTGGTCATATTACACCAGAAGCTCAATCTGGAGGAACTATAGCTCTAATAAAATCTGGAGATATTATTAGAATTAGTGCAGAAGATAATTCAATTAATGTATTACTAACTGAAGAAGAGTTAAACAAAAGAAAAATAAATTGGGTTGCTCCAGAACTAAAGCATAAAAAAGGAATATTATATAAATATGCAAAAACAGTTGCTTCAGCATCAAAAGGTTGTATTACCGATGCTTAATAAAAATATGTTAGGAAATAAAAGTAAAATATAATTTCATGGAAATAGAAACCATAAAAAATATAAAAAATAAATCTAAGGTTAAAGAAAGAATTTCTGGTAGTGAAGCCATTGTTAGGTGTTTAATTGAAGAGGGAGTTAAAATATTGTATGGTTATCCTGGTGGAGCGATTATGCCCGTATATGACGAGTTATATAAGTTCCAGCACAAAATTCATCATGTTTTAGCAAGACACGAACAAGGAGCCACTCATGCAGCTCAGGGATTTGCAAGGATATCTGGTAAAGTTGGTGTAGCTATTGCAACTTCTGGTCCGGGTGCAACTAATTTAATAACTGGTATTGCAGATGCACAAATTGATTCTACACCTATGGTTTGTATTACTGGACAGGTAGCTTCTCACTTGTTAGGAACTGATGCTTTTCAGGAAACTGACATTGTTGGTATTTCTACACCTGTTACTAAGTGGAACCATCAAATAACCAAAGCATCAGAAATACCCTCAGTAATAGCTAAAGCTTTTTATATCGCAAAAAGCGGTAGACCAGGTCCTGTTTTAATCGATATAACTAAGGATGCACAATTTGAGGAATTTGATTTTTCCTACGAAATATGCACGAAAGTCAGAAGTTATAATCCCTCTCCAAAAATAAATTTAACAGCTGTAGCAGATGCTGCAAAGTTAATTAATTATGCAAAAAAACCTCTAATAGTATGGGGTCAAGGGGTTATTTTAGGTGGAGCTGAACAAGTACTTAAAGCTGTTGTAGAAAAATCAGGAATACCTGCAGCTTGGACAATTCTAGGCGCTTCAGCGTTACCTACCTCTCATCCATTAAATGTCGGTATGCTCGGAATGCATGGTAATTATGCACCCAATATGTTAACAAATGAATGTGATCTATTAATAGCTATTGGTATGCGCTTTGATGATCGAGTTACAGGTAGTTTAAATACCTATGCAAAACAAGCTAAGATCATTCATTTTGAAATTGATCCTTCAGAAGTTGATAAAAATGTAAAGACTAATGTTGCAGTTTTAGGTGATGCAAAAGCAAGTTTAGAAATATTGTTACCATTATTAGAAATAAATAAGCACAAAGAATGGCATCAAAAATTCAAAGATTTATATGCCATTGAATACGAAAAAGTTATAAAAAATGATATTCATCCCACAAAGGAGGGATTAACAATGGGTGAAGTTATTAATGAAATAAATATTTACAGTAAAGGCGAAGCTGCTATAGTAACTGATGTTGGTCAACATCAAATGATCGCTTGCAGATACGCTCAGTTTAACAAAACAAAAAGTAATATAACTTCTGGTGGATTAGGAACGATGGGTTTTGGATTGCCTGCGGCTATTGGTGCTAAAATGGCAGCCCCAGATCGTGAAGTTGTATCTATTTCTGGTGATGGTGGATATCAAATGACAATACAAGAGTTAGGAACTATTTTCCAGCAAAAGGCAGCAGTTAAAGTTGTTGTTTTAAACAATGACTTTTTGGGAATGGTAAGACAGTGGCAACAGTTATTCTTTGATAAACGCTATGCGTCTACAGAAATGGTAAATCCAAATTTCGTAGCAATAGCAGAAGGTTATTATTTGAAAGCTAAAAAAGTAACTAAAAGAGAAGAACTTTCATCAGCAGTTAAAGAGATGATGGAAAGTAAAGATGCTTATTTTTTAGAAGTTTGTGTTGAAAAAGAAGGTAATGTTTTTCCAATGATTCCTTCAGGTGCTAGTGTTTCAGAAATTAGATTAGAATAATATGAATATAGAAAAGCAACTATTTACAGTATCTATTTATACTGAAAACAATATTGGATTATTAAATAGAATATCAGCAATTTTCCAACGCAGACATATCAACATAGAAAGTTTAAATACTTCACCATCAGAAATTGAAGGTGTTTCTAAATTTACTATTGTAGTAAATATGACGGAAGAAAATATTAAACGAATAATTGGTCAGATTGAGAAGCAAGTCGAGGTAATAAAGGCCTACCATCATAAAGATGAGGATACAATTTATCAAGAATCTTGTATTTTTAAAATGAAATCTGATTTATTATTTGAAGAAAGACAGATTCAGAATATAATTAAGGATAGTAACGCAAGAATTGTTACTGTAAATAAAGAGTTTTTTGTTATTGAAAAATCAGGTAAAAAAGAAGAAGTAGATTTAATTTATAGAGAATTAAAACCTTTTAAAATTTTACAATTTACACGTTCTGGAAGAGTATCTGTATCTAAAAAGCCAATGGAAATTTCACAAATGTTATCAGCATTTAACTAAATAAAAATTAAAACATGTCAAATTACTTTAACACATTATCATTAAGAAATCAATTAGAGCAATTAGGTAAATGTAGATTTATGGATTCTTCAGAATTTTCAGAGGGAATAAATGCATTAAAGAATAAAAAAATTGTAATAATTGGATGTGGTGCACAAGGCTTAAATCAAGGGTTAAATATGAGAGATTCTGGGCTAGATATTTCTTATACACTAAGGCAAGTTGCAATCGATCAAAAACGTGATTCTTTTAAAAATGCAACTTTACACGGATTTAAAGTAGGAATCTATGAAGAATTAATTCCCTCTGCAGATTTAGTACTGAACTTAACTCCTGATAAACAGCATACTAATGTAGTAAATACTATTATGCCTTTTATGAAAAAAGGAGCAACATTAAGCTACTCTCATGGTTTTAATATTGTAGAAGAGGGTATGCAAGTACGTAAAGATTTAACTGTAATTATGGTCGCTCCAAAATCACCAGGTAGTGAAGTTAGAGAGGAATTTAAGAGAGGTTTTGGCGTACCAACTTTAATTGCAGTTCACCCTGAAAATGATCCAGAAAGTAAAGGGTGGTCTCAAGCAAAAGCTTACGCAGTAGCAACTGGAGGAAATAAAGCAGGAGTTTTGGAATCTTCCTTTGTAGCAGAGGTAAAATCAGATTTAATGGGAGAACAGACTATTTTATGTGGTTTGTTACAAACAGGTGCCATTTTATCTTTTGATAAAATGGTAGAAGAAGGAATTGATCCCGGTTATGCAGCCAAACTAATTCAATATGGATGGGAAACTACTACAGAAGCTCTTAAACATGGAGGTATTACTAATATGATGGATAGATTGTCTAATCCAGCAAAAATAGAAGCTTTTAAGATTTCACAAGAATTAAAAGATATCATGCGTCCTTTGTTTAATAAACACATGGATGATATCATCTCTGGTGATTTTTCTAAAGAAATGATGATAGATTGGTCTAATAATGACGAAAAATTATTGTCTTGGAGGGCTAATACAGGGGAAACTTCATTTGAGAAACAAAAACTTACGGATCAAGAAATTTCAGAACAAGAATATTTTGATCATGGTACACTTTTAGTTGCTTTCGTTAGAGCAGGAGTAGAATTATCCTTTGAATCGATGACTGCTGCTGGAATTATTGAAGAATCTGCTTATTACGAATCTTTACACGAAACTCCATTAATAGCAAATACTATAGCTCGTAAAAAATTATTTGAAATGAATCGTGTTATTTCCGACACAGCAGAATATGGTTGTTATTTATTTGATCAAGCATGTAAACCTTTATTAGCTGATTTTATGAAATCAGTTAAAACTAATGTTATTGGAAGAAACTTTATAAGTAAAAATGGGGTAGATAATCAAGAATTAATTTTCGTTAACAGTTCCATTAGAAGCCATCCAGTAGAAAAAATAGGTGCAAAATTAAGAGCTTCTATGACTGCAATGAAAATAATTATATCAGAAGTTTAATTAATGAAATTAAAAAAAATATACATACCAAGTTTAGATGACGTTAAAGCTGCTTCTATAAACTTAAAGGGAGTAGCTTCTGTTACACCTTTAAATAAGAATTTTCAATATTCTAAAAAATTTGGAGCAAATATTTTATTTAAAAGGGAAGACCTTCAGGTTGTTAGATCTTATAAAATTAGAGGAGCATACAATAAAATGTTTTCATTATTAGAAGAACAAAAAGAAAAAGGTATTATTTGTGCCAGTGCAGGAAACCACGCTCAGGGTGTAGCCTTGTCTTGTAAGTTATTGCAAATAAAAGGAACTATTTATATGCCTTCGACAACCCCAAATCAGAAGATAGAACAAGTGAAAATGTTTGGGGAAGAATTCATAGAAGTTATTATAGAAGGAGATACTTTTGATGATGCATATAATGCTGCAACTATAGCATGTAAAGCAAGATCTAAAACATTTGTTCACCCATTTAATGATAAGAAGGTAATTGAAGGTCAGGCTACAGTTGGATTAGAAATACTAAATCAAACAGATCAAAAGATTGATTATGTTTTCGTTGCTGTTGGAGGAGGAGGTTTGTCATCTGGTTTATCATCAGTCTTTAAGTATTTGTCACCAGAAACAAAAATAATTGGTGTAGAACCAGAAGGAGCACCTTCAATGAAAACATCAATTAATAATAAAATAAACACTTCTTTACATAAAATAGATTCATTTGTAGATGGTGCCGCAGTAAAAAGGGTTGGTGATTTAAACTTTGAGATTTGTCAACAAAATCTATCAGATATGATAACAGTTCCTGAAGGAAAGATTTGTCAGACAATCTTAGATTTATATAATAAAGATGCAATAGTTGTTGAGCCTGCAGGTGCATTAAGTGTTTCTGCATTAGATTTCTTTTCTAGTGAAATTCGTAATAAAAATGTAGTTTGTATTGTAAGTGGAAGTAATAATGATATTACTAGAACAGCAGAAATTAAAGAAAGAGCTTTATTATATGCCAATTTAAAACATTATTTTATTATAAAATTTCCACAAAGAGCTGGAGCTTTAAAAGAATTTTTAATAGATATTTTGGGACCAAACGACGATATAACTCATTTTGAATATACTAAAAAAACGAATAGAGAAAATGGTGCTGCAGTTGTTGGTTTAGAACTTAAATCATCTGATGACTTAGCTCCTTTAATTTTTAAAATGAAAGAAAAAAACTTTTTTGGTGATTACTTAAACAACAAACCTGATTTATTTCAGTTTTTGGTGTAAATTTGTACTTTATATTACAATAACAAAATATATCTATGGGAATACCAGAAAAATACAAAATAAACTCTCTATTACATCAAAAGCATTATTTAGTTAACGGTGAATTAATAGAATGGTCTGGAGATACTTCTTCAGTTTTATCAACAATCTCTTCTACTAAAGAATACAAACAAACAGTTTTAGGAACTATACCGCAATTAGGTGAAAAACAAGCACTAGAAGCATTAGATTCTGCTTGTAATGCCTATGATATGGGTAAAGGAGTTTGGCCAACAATGAAAGTAGAAGGTAGAATTTCAGCGATGGAGAATTTCGTTGCAAAAATGAAAACTAAAAGAGAAGGTATAGTCAAACTATTAATGTGGGAAATAGGTAAAACTTTACCAGATTCAGAAAAAGAATTTGATAGAACTGTAGATTATATTTATGATACTATTGAAGACTACAAGAAAATGGATAGAAATTCTGCAAAGTTTGAAAAAAATTCTGGAGTTTACGCACATGTTAGACGTGGTCCTTTAGGTGTGGTTTTGTGTTTAGGTCCTTATAATTATCCCTTAAATGAAACTTTTGCTTTGTTAATTCCTGCTTTAATAATGGGAAATACTGTAGTTTTTAAACCTGCAAAACATGGCGTTTTATTAATATCTCCATTAGTAGAGATCTTTAGAGATTGTTTTCCAAAGGGTGTAGTAAATATTATATATGGTAGAGGAAGATTATTAGCTTCACCTATCATGAGAACAGGGAAAATAGATGTTTTGGCTTTGATTGGCCATAGTACATCTGCAAAAGCATTACAAAGTCTTCACCCAAGGGGAAATAGATTACGCTTAGTTTTAGGTCTAGAGGCTAACAATCCAGCGATAGTTTTACCAGATGCTGATTTAGACTTAGCTATTAATGAATGTATTGCTGGAGCAATGTCTTTCAATGGTCAACGATGTACAGCTTTAAAAGTTTTATATGTTCATGAATCAATAGTAGATGAGTTTAATAAACGTTTTTCAGAAAAAGTAGATTTATTAAAATTTGGAAACCCATGGGAAGAAGGGGTTAAGTTAACACCACTTCCTGAAGTTGGTAAACCAGATTATATTCAAGAATTAATTGATGATGCTTTAAATAAAGGAGGAGAGATTATAAATAAAAAAGGAGGAGAGCGTTCAGAAAATTATATTTTTCCATCTGTAATTTATCCAGTTAATAAACAGATGCGTGTTTTTCATGAAGAACAATTTGGCCCTATAACTCCAATTGTTTCATTTTCTAATATTAATGAGCCTTTGAACGATATGGCGGAATCTAATTATGGGCAACAAGTAAGTGTATTTGGTAGTGATGCAAAAACAATATCTCCGTTAATAGATACTCTTGTAAATCTAGTTTGTAGAGTTAATTTAAATAGTTCTTGTCAAAGGGGTCCTGATGTGTATCCGTTTACAGGAAGAAAAGACTCTGCAGTTGCAACATTAAGTGTCCATGACGCCTTACGTTCTTTTTCTATTAGAACCTTCTTAGCAATGAAGGATACGCCTTACAATAATGCTATTTTACAAGATTTATTAGACAAGAAAACATCTAACTTCATAAGTACAGACTATATTCTATAGATTTATTTAAGTAAAATATTTATTACAAATTCTTTCGTCAACGGTTTTCCATTGGCGATTTTTTTTATGTTTTCAAAACTAAAAATAAAATCACAACCAATTTTATAATTCGAGCAACCGTAAGCTATTTTACCTTTTAAAATTTCACCTTTCTTACATTTTGGGCACACTAATTTTTCTGAAGAATCATATTTTTTTTCAATCTTTTTTTTTGGCTCTAATTGTATGCTGAAATCCTTATCAAAACGAATTAACCCTTCTACAAATCCATATTCACTTTTAAAACCTTTTAGGTTAGTTGTACATCCTTTTTCTATTAAACGAATCATTTGATTAACAGAAACTTTTTTTCCAATAATTTTAAAAGGAATTTTTAAATTACAATTGTTTTTGTATTCAGAGCAGCCATAAGCAGAAGAGCCCTTGATTAATTTACCTTTATTACATTTTGGGCAAGTTTTCCCAATTATATCTTTCTTTCCAGGATTATTTGTTTTTTTCGTTTCATTTTTCTTTATTGGAATAATATTATTAGAGGAAATTCTTCTTATAGTTTTGTTAGCACGAACTTCATATACGAGTTCATCAACCATTTTTTTCATATTATCAATAAAAGTTCCAGCATTAAACTCTCCTCTTTCAATTTCTTTTAAGCGTTTTTCCCATCTTCCAGTTAGTTCAGCAGACTTTAAAAGATCATTATCAATTATATCAATTAAATCGATTCCAGTTTGCGTAGCGACAACCAATTTCTTTTTTCTTTCAATATATTTTCTTCGGAATAAAGTCTCAATGATATTAGCACGAGTTGAAGGTCTTCCAATTCCATTCTCTTTCATTAACTCACGCATTTCGTCATCATCAACATGTCTCCCAGCAGTTTCCATAGAACGTAATAAACTCGCTTCTGTAAAATTTCTTGGGGGTTTAGTTTCCTTTTCTAAAAAAGAAGGTTCATGTTTACCTTTTTCACCATTGATAAAAGTAGGTAGAGTGTGTTGTTCACTATTTTCTTCTTTTATTTTTGTTTCTTCGGTTTCAAATGCTAAACGCCATCCTCTAGTAATAATTTCTTTTCCATTTGTTTTAAAATTTACATTTGAAGCCTTACCAATAACTGAAGTATTAGAGATATTTGAATCTGGATAAAAAACTCCAATAAATCTTCTAGTAATTATATCATAAACTTGTTGTTGATTATACTGTAAATTCTCTTGAATTCCTGTAGGTATTATCGCATGGTGGTCTGTTACTTTATCATCATCAAAAACTCGCTTAGATTTTTTTATTTTTTTTTCCAAAAGCGGTTTTATTATTTTACTGTAATTTGATAATTTCAATAAAATTCCTTTAACTTTAGGGTATATATCATTGGGTAAAAAAGTAGTATCAACTCTAGGATATGTGACTACTTTCATTTCATATAACTTTTGAACCATTTTTAGTGTTTCATCTGCTGAGAAACCAAATTTATTATTACAATAGACCTGTAATCCAGTCAAATCAAACAATTTTGGTGCGTATTCTTTTCCTTCTTTTTTAGTTACGGAAATAATCTCGAAATTTGAATCTTTAATATTGTTAGCTAAAATTAGTCCATCTTCTTTTCTTAAAAATCGACCATCTTCATGATTAAAAAGAATATTTCTATATTTAGTTTGAAGCTCCCAATATGGTTTGGGTATAAATTCTTTAATTTCTTTAAAACGATTTACTAACATTGCTAGGGTTGGAGTTTGAACTCTTCCTACGGATAAGACTTGTTTAAAACCTCCAAATTTCACAGTATATAAACGTGTTGCATTTAATCCTAGTAACCAATCTCCAATTGCTCTTGAATATCCTGCATAATAAAGGTTATCATACTGTTCTGATGGCTTTAAATTCTTAAACCCCTCTTTTATAGATTCTTCAGTAAGTGATGAAATCCACAAGCGTAATACTTTTCCTTTGTAATTGCATTGATTAATTACCCAACGTTGAATAAGTTCTCCTTCAGTTCCTGCATCTCCACAATTGATAACCACTTCTGCTTTTTCGAATAAAGACTTTACAATATTAAATTGTTTTTTAATTCCGGTATCTCCAGTAACTTTAGTGTCGAAGCGTTCAGGAAGCATCGGTAAGTTGTTTAAATCCCAACTTTTCCAATGTGGCTTATAATCCTTAGGTTCTAAAAGTGTACATAAATGGCCAAAAGTATAGGTTACTGCATAACCATTTCCTTCGTAGTAACCATCACGTTTAGTATTGGCTCCAAGAATAGATGCTATTTCTCTCGCGACACTTGGCTTTTCGGCAATACAGACTTTCATTGGTTATTTTTTATGGTAGAAAAGTAAGGAAATATTTAATATTTTTACTGTAAAGTTAATAAGTTAAATTACTTTTTCAAAGGCCAATCTTTTGTCACCATAATTGGTGAAGATAACACCACAATAATGATAGCCTAGTTTTTTTATCAAAGATTGCATTCCGATATTTTTTTCGTGCGTATCAATCTTTAAGCTTTGTATGTTGTTTTCCAATAACTGTAAATGAAATTCGTGAAACATAAAAGTTGCCAATCCAAATTTTCGAAATGCTTTTTTGATAGCCATTCTATGAACTACTCCGTAAACGTCGCTTTCATCAACTCGCCAATTTCCATCGATAATTTTATAAGTAGGTTCCTTATTAACGGTAAACATAGCAGTTGCTATTACCTGATTTTCATCAGTAACAACTACATAACTTTCTCCATTTTTAATATCATTTTCAACTTGTTCAGTATTTGGATATCCCTTTTGCCATTGATCAATCTTTTGAGAGGCTAAATATTCTTTTGCATCCTCAATAATTATCATAATATTCGAAATATCATCCGAAGTAGAAAGTCTAATCTTCATTGTAAAATTTTAAATAAAAAAAGCCACGAACTCACAAAATTAAGATTTGTGAATTCGTGGCTAAATTTAGTTTTTTATTTTTAAGCAGGAATCGCTTCTTTGGTGTTTTTTGTAACTTCAGAAAAATCAACAATTTCCTGATTGCCCAGAATGTCTTGAATGGTTTGTTTTTTTCGAATTAAGTAATCTTTTCCTTGATGAACCATCACTTCTGCAGGTAAACAATGAGAATTATAATTAGAAGCCATAGAAAAACAATATGCACCTGCATTGTGAAAACACAACATATATTCTTCCGAAATTTCTGGAATTCTTCTGTTAGGTGAATTGAAATTCCGAATTTAGAATCAACATGATCTAAAGAAATTTTAGAATTTCCACTGGTCATAATATGTGGATTTATAAGAATACAAAAAGGAATTTCTGGATGCTTTTGTACAAATAACTCTAAAATAGAAAGATTGTCAATATTAATTTGAACTCCAAGTTTTGCTACTTTTTCAATTTCAATTAAAGAGACTCCGTTAGGTGTAAATATTATTTTTTAGAGTCAATTCCCGTAGTTAAACCCAATTGCACTTCTTGGATTGAAACGGTATCTAAACCTACACCAATATTTTTAAAAAACTTTAAAATATTAATATTCGAAAGTGCTTTTAATACATAGTTTAAGTTTAAGTTTTTCTCAGTGCCAAAAGCGTCTGTTAGCCTGTTGTATTGTGATTCGATTTTATCGGTATCATAGATATATAAGGGACTTCCGTATGTATTTGCTAGTCCTAAAAGTTGCGTTATTTCCACGATTGCTCTATTTTATTTTTCATCAAAAGCACTTAATTTGTTCAATAAAATATGATTTGTTTAAAAATATAAAATATTTTTTATTTTGTCATTTTTACATTCAAATAATTAAAATAAATAGTTGAAATCCTGTTGATAACTAATTATCAAAGCCATTTTATTTTTCTTTGTTAAAACCTAATTTAGCATGAACATCAAACCTAATTGTAGTAAGAGATCTTATGAGTCAAGAAACTAAATATACAGAAGACAATATCAGGTCTTTAGATTGGAAAGAGCATATTAGAATGCGACCTGGAATGTACATTGGTAAGTTAGGTGATGGCTCTTCTGCGGATGATGGTATTTACATATTGGTAAAAGAAGTTCTTGACAACTCTATAGATGAGTATGTAATGGGAGCAGGTAAAACTATAGAAATTTCAATACAAGTAAATAAAGTTACAGTTCGGGATTATGGACGTGGTATTCCTTTAGGAAAAGTTGTAGATGTCGTTTCTAAAATGAATACTGGAGGTAAATATGATTCTAAAGCATTTAAAAAATCTGTTGGCTTAAATGGAGTAGGAACGAAAGCTGTAAATGCACTTTCGTCTTTTTTCAGAGTTGAGTCTTCTAGAGATGGGAAATCTGCTTCAGCAGAGTTTAGCCAAGGTAATCTTACAGATCAAGAGTTCTTAGAGGAAACTTCACGCAGAAAAGGAACTAAAGTTTCTTTTATTCCAGATGAAAGTATTTTCAAAAAATACAAATACAGGAATGAATATGTAGCAAAAATGCTAAAATATTATGTGTATTTAAACCCCGGACTGACAATTATATTTAATGGAGAGAAATTCTTTTCAGAAAACGGATTAAAGGATTTATTGGAAGATAACAATAATCAAGATGATATGTTATATCCAATTATTCATTTAAAAGGAGATGATATAGAAGTTGCAATTACACATAGCAAAACACAATACTCAGAGGAATACCATTCATTTGTTAATGGTCAACACACTACCCAAGGCGGAACTCACCAGTCAGCATTTAGGGAAGCAGTTGTAAAAACAATTCGTGAATTTTACAATAAGAATTTTGAAGCTTCTGATGTTCGTAAATCTATTATATCAGCAATAGCTATAAAAGTAATGGAGCCTATTTTCGAGAGTCAGACAAAAACAAAATTGGGCTCTACAGAAATGGGAGGAGGATTGTCTTCAGTTAGAGCTTATATCAATGATTTTGTAAAAACTCAATTAGATAACTATTTACATAAAAACGCAGAAGTAGCGGATAAGCTTCTTAAAAAAATTGTTCAAGCAGAAAAAGAGCGTAAAGAACTCTCTGGAATTCGGAAACTAGCAAGAGATAGGGCAAAAAAATCAAGTTTGCATAATAAGAAATTAAGAGATTGTAGGATTCACTTAGGTGATATTAAAAAAGAAAATTATTTAGAAACTACCCTCTTTATTACTGAAGGAGATTCTGCTTCAGGGTCAATAACAAAATCAAGAAATGTTAATACTCAAGCTGTTTTTAGCTTAAAAGGAAAGCCACTAAACTCTTATGGGTTAAGCAAGAAAATAGTGTATGAAAATGAAGAATTTAATCTTTTACAAGCAGCATTAAATATAGAGGATGGTTTAGAGGATTTACGCTATAATAATATTGTAATAGCAACTGATGCAGATGTGGATGGCATGCATATTCGTTTATTATTAATTACATTTTTTTTACAGTTTTTCCCTGAATTAATTAAAGAAGGGCATTTATATATTTTAGAAACACCTTTGTTTAGAGTCAGAAACAAAAAACAAACTTTTTATTGTTATTCGGATGATGAAAAACGAACTGCTATCGAAAAGTTAAAAGGAAAACCCGAAATAACTCGATTTAAAGGTTTGGGGGAAATATCACCAAATGAGTTTGTCCATTTTATTGGTGATGATATTAAATTAGACCCTGTAATGTTGGACAAAGAAATGTCTATTGAACAAATGTTACAGTTTTATATGGGGAAAAATACTCCAGATAGACAGAAGTTTATTATTGAAAATTTAAAAGTTGAGTTGGACACTATAGAAGAGGAAGTTTAGCATATGAGCGAAGAAATAAATGAACATGAGGAAGAATTAACTAATCAAAATGAGCGAACAGATTTAGCTCAACAAGAAACCATTACCAAAGTCACAGGTATGTATAAAGAATGGTTTTTAGATTATGCTTCTTATGTTATATTAGAAAGAGCTGTTCCATCCCTAGAAGATGGTTTAAAACCCGTACAGCGAAGAATTATGCATTCAATGAAAGACTTAGATGATGGTCGCTACAGTAAAGTAGCAAACATTGTTGGTCATACGATGCAATATCATCCACATGGAGATGCCTCTATTGCAGATGCAATGGTTCAAATTGGTCAGAAAGAATTACTGATTGATATGCAAGGAAATTGGGGAAATATTTTAACAGGAGATCGTGCTGCAGCTTCTCGTTATATTGAAGCTCGCTTGTCTAAATTTGCATTAGAAGTTGTTTTTAATTCAAAAACAACAGACTGGAAAATGTCTTATGATGGTAGAAGAAAAGAACCAATAGATTTACCTGTAAAATTCCCTCTACTGTTAGCTCAAGGAGCGGAGGGAATAGCTGTTGGCTTATCTACTAAAATACTACCACACAACTTTATTGAATTGATAGATGCTTCTATAAAGTATTTAAAAGGAAGAAGTTTTAAAATTTTACCCGATTTCCTAACTGGAGGAATTGCTGATTTCACTAACTATAATGACGGAATTAGAGGTGGTAGAGTAAGAGTTAGAGCAAAAATCGCACAATTAGACAAGAAAACGTTAGTAATAAATGAAATTCCTTTTGGTACAACAACTACATCGTTAATTGATAGTATTATTAAAGCCAATGAAAAGGGGAAAATTAAAATAAAAAAAATTGAGGATAATACAGCAGCAGAAGTTGAAATATTGGTGCATTTACCTCCGAATGTTTCTCCTGATAAAACTATAGATGCGCTCTATGCTTTTACAAATTGTGAAAATTCTATTTCACCTTTGTGTTGTACTATTGAAAACAATAAACCTGTGTTTATAGGTGTTTCAGAAATGCTAAAACACTCTACTGACTTAACAGTTAATTTACTAAAGAAAGAGCTACATATCCAATTAAATGAATTAGAGGAACAATGGCATTTTTCTTCTTTAGAAAGAATTTTTATTGAGAATAGAATATATAGAGATATAGAAGAAGAAGATACTTGGGTAGGAGTAATTAAAGCGATTGGTAAAGGTTTAAAACCTTTTATTAAAGATTTAAAGCGAGAAATAACAGAAGAAGACATTGTTCGTTTAACAGATATTAGAATTAAGAAAATCTCAAAATTTGATATAGATAAGGCTAAACAATTTATTGAAGGCTTAGAAGATAAAATTTCAGTTGTTAAAAAACATTTAGCAAATTTGATAGAATTTGCAATCGATTACTTTAAACGCTTAAAAGAGACCTTTGCTAAAGGAAAAGAACGTAAAACTGAAATTAGAATTTTTGATGATATAGTGGCATCAAAAGTCGCAATGAACAATACGAAATTATATGTAAATAGAGAAGAAGGTTTCATAGGAACTTCACTCAAAAGAGATGAATTTGTAACAGATTGTTCTGATATTGATGATATTATCGTCTTTAGGAAAGATAGTAAAATGATGGTTACAAAAGTTGAATCTAAAATATTTGTAGGTAAAGATATTCTCTATGTAGCTGTCTTTAAAAAGAAAGATAAACGAACTGTTTATAATTTCATGTATAGAGATGGCTTAAGAGGAGCATCTTATATGAAACGTTTTAATGTAACTTCTGTTACTCGAGATAAAGAATATGATTTAGCTAATGGTAGTAAAAGTTCTATTGTTCATTACTTTTCTTCAAACCCAAACGGAGAAGCTGAAGTAGTTACTATTAATTTACGATCTGTAGGTAGCGTAAAAAAACTGAAATGGGATATAGATTTTGCTGATTTAGCAGTAAAAGGAAGAGCGGTTAGAGGTAATACAATTTCAAAATATTCAATAAAAAGTGTAGATTTTAAGTCAGCAGGTGTTTCAACTTTAAAACCACGTAAAATTTGGTTTGATGAAGCAGTCCAACGTTTAAATGTTGATAATAGAGGAGATCTTTTAGGAGAGTTTAAAGCAGAGGATAAAATATTAATTATTTCTCAAAGCGGAAAAGTTAAAGCTGTAAAACCAGATTTAGCGATGCACTTTGAAAGTGATATGATTATTTTAGAAAAATGGCATCCCAAAAAGCCAATTTCTGCAATTTATTTTGATGGTGAAAAAGAGCGTTATTATATAAAACGTTTTTTAGTAGAGGTACCGGATAAAGAAGAGATTTTTATTACAGAAAACCCAAAATCTCAATTAGAAATTATAGCTACAGATTATAGACCCATGGCAGAAGTTCTTTTTTCTAAACGTAATATAGAAAATCAGAAGATAAATTTCCAAGAATTTATTTCAATAAAAGGTATAAAAGCTCAAGGAAATCAATTGACTTTAAACAAAATCAAGCAAGTTAATTTATTACCTCCTTTACCCTATACTATACCAAAGGAAACATCATCAGAAGAAATTGATGTTGTAGATGAAGAGGTTGTTTTGGATATATTACTAGATGATTTAACAACTATTAATAAAGCTTCTGTACTAGATAATTCTTCTAAAGAAGATAAAAAGATAGAACTTTTGAAAAAAGCAATTCAAAAGAAGAAAGATAATAAAGAAGACGATACTCAGCATTCTCTTTTTTAAATATAAATCTTAATAGAGTAGAAAATCACAAAAACTGTATTAGTATGAAAAAAATAGGTTTAATTGGTGGGATCACTCCAGAATCAACAATATTATATTACCAAATTTTAAACTCATTAAATGCGAATAAATTAGGAGAATCTCATTCTGCTGAGTTAGTAATACATACACTAGATTTTGGTCAAATTTCTAAATTAACAAAATTAGAAAGGTGGGATTTGTTAGATACAATCATGGCAGATGCAGGTGAAAAACTTGAAAAAGCTGGAGCTACTTGTATTGTAATTAGTGCAAATACAATGCATTTATGTATAGATGCGGTCAGGAATGCTGTTAGTATTCCTGTAATTCATATAGCAGAAGTAACCTCCATAGAAATTACTAAAAAAGAATTGAAAAAAGTAGCTCTATTAGGAACTAAATATACAATGGAAAAAGATTTTTTTAAAAATATTTTGACATCTTTTGGTATAGAAACTATAATTCCTAATAATGATGATAGATATATAATAAATGAAATAATTTATAATGAGCTAGCAAAGGGTAAAATAACTAAAATAGCAAAGAAAAAGTACTTAGAGATTATAAGTAAGTTAGTTGACCAAGGGGCGGAAGGTATTATATTAGGTTGTACTGAAATACCTTTATTAGTTAAACAGAAAGAGGTTACTGTACCAGTTTTCGATACGACAACTATTCATGCTACTGCAGCATTCTTATTTTCAAATCAATAGTACCTTATTTCATCTTTTCAAAAAAGGTAGTTTTGTAATCTGGTAAAAGTTTAGGATTTGTAATTTTAATAATATCTTTTAAAACAAGATCGGGTCTTGTTGTAGCTAATTCATAATATAGAACCCCACCAGTTTCTCCTTTTCTATTAGATGAAGTATATATATTATTATTTATAAAAGATTTAAATTTAGCATATAACTTATTACTTTTCAAAAGTTGATTTTTAGAAGTGAAATATCCTGGTGCAATCCAAAAGTCTGCATTTATACCTTTTTCAAATACACTTTCAAAACTTAGAGATAAGCTTCCATTTCCCTTAGTTTTTCGCCATAGATAATCAAGATTTGCATCTTTCAAGAATTTTGACACAAAACTATTACCAGCAGGTAAATTCCAAATATCTTTACTCATAATAGCACCAGATAATACAGTGAGTTTTTTATTTGATTTTAGAGCGATATTTTTAGCTTCTAAATAATTACTCTCAATCTTTTTAAAAATACTATCAGCTTGTTTTTCCTTATCAAATAAAACACCAAAAAATTTTATCCATTCTGCTTTTCCAAGGGGAGTTTCTTCCAGCCAGTCTCCATTATAAATAACAGGAATACCTGCTTTTTGAACAGTAGCTAGAGTTTTATCTGCATTAGAAACACCATAACCTATAACTAATTGTGGTTCTATGTCTAATAATATTTCGGTATTTAAAGAATTTTCTTTTCCTATATCTATAATCTTACCTTGATCAATTAATTTTCTTGTCTTTTTAGAAGATATATATTTAGTGTTTGGAAAACCAATAATAGATAATTCCTCATTTAATAACTCAATCATTGGAATGTGAGTTGTAGAGGTAACTACTAGTTCTTGAATAGGAACCTCTATTTTAACATTGATAGATTTATTAATCGATTTTATAGCTGATTTTTTATATAAAATATAAGAGAAAACTTTTTTAGAGTTTTTGTAAGGGTTCTTTATAATTAATTTCTTATTTCCATTTTCACTCACAATATCAAATCCTTTTGCATATTTAATATTAGAAGTTCTAATTAATGATTCTTCTGTATTTAGCTTTTCTTTACATGAAAAAGAAACGATTAAAAATAGAATAACAAGTGTTTTAAAAAAAGTAAAATTCATTTAAATTATTTTAAAGAACAAGATTACAAAACAATTTCTTCAGTCACAATTTTTTAATTAGATTTGCCAAGATTTTTGGTTTTGATACAGAAAACATTTTGTTATCAAATTAAAAGGGAATCTGGTTAAATTCCAGAGCTGTTCCCGCAACTGTAAGTTAATACTGTATTAATTAATTTAATTAAACAGTGCCTCTATAGAGGATGTTACTTAAACTTTTGCCACTGGTGTTTTACATTGGGAAGGCAAAGTAACATAAAAACAAGTCAGGAGACCTGCCGTTAATCACGAGATAAAAACTTTCGGGATAGAAGTTTATGTATTAATCTTAGCATGTTTGTACACAAAATTTACCTGATTTATTGTAAATCAAATTTAATTAAAATGAAAAAACAATTTATTATTGGTGTCATGGCATTTAATCTTGTCAGCACAACTTTTTTTGCACAAAAAAAAACTTCGCAAAAAGATAAAGTAGAAACTTTACAAGAAGTAGTAGTTACCGCAACAAAATTTAATCTTAAAAAGGAAAATACAGGAAAGGTTATCCATAAGATTACTAAAAAAGAACTCCAACAAAATGCAGGTAAAACAGTTATTGAGATATTGAACACTATCTCAGGTATTGATATTAGGGGTGTTAACTCTAATCCAACTGAACCTAGAAGTATCAATATTAGAGGGGGAAGAAGTAGACAGGTTTTAATATTGATTGATGGGGTAGCAGTTACTGATCAATCTGCTATAAATCAAGAATTTGATTTGCGTTTAATTGCATTAAATCAAATAGAAAGTATTGAGATTTTAAAAGGTGCATCTTCAACTTTATATGGCTCTGGTGCAGCAACAGCTGTTATTAATATTATATTAAATAAAGCATCGAAAAATAAAATTTCAGGTTCTTTTGAAACAAGTGTAGGCTCTAATAATACTGCAAGTTATTCTGAAAGTATGCTATCTGATAGAAATCAAAATATAAATATTAATGGATCTTTTGGATCTTTTAACTTTTTAGGATCTTTTAGTTTAACTGGTGTAGACGGAATGTCATCTGCAAAAAGTAGTACAAATTCAGAATTTGAAAATGATGCGTATTATGGTAAAAATGGATTATTAAAATTAGGGTATAATTTTAATAAAAATATAACTGTAGAGACCTTTTTAAACTTTGACGAATTTGATTATGAGTTTGATGGTGGAGCATTTTCCGATAGCAATCAAAATTCAGGAAATCAAAAACAATTTAGAGTAGGTATAAAACCAAACCTTTCCTACAGCAAGGGTCAATTATACTTATTAGCTTCTGTTAATTCTATAAAAAGAAGTTTAAATCAATTTAACACTTTTTCCAATACACTAGATACCTATCAATTTGATGGAAAAAGTATCTTCTTAGATTTGGTAAATAAATATGAGTTTTCGAAACAATTCCAATTAATTACAGGAATAAATTATCAAAATCACAGTAATAATAGTGTGACACCGTTTGCCACTATTGATAGGGAAATAGCTAATTTTAATACACTAGATCCATACGCAAGTCTTGTTTATATTTCTAATTACGGAGTAAGTGTAAATTTTGGTGGTCGTTTAAATATGCACAATGTATATGGCAATCAATTTGTTTATGATGGAAACTTAGCGTATTCGGTATTAAAAGATAATACAACTACTTTAAAAATATTATCATCTTATAGTACTGCATTTATTGCACCAAGTTTATATCAATTATATGATGGATATTCAGGAAATATTGATTTGAAACCAGAAACTAATGAGACATTTGAAGCTGGTTTTGACTTACGTTATCAAGACTGGTTATCATTAGATGTAGTTTATTTCAACAGAAATGAAGTAAACGCCATTATTTATGATAATACTTCCTATAGTTATGGTAATAGTTCTTCTGATGCAAATGGTTTAGAGGTAAATACTAAAGTTGATATTACATCTTTTTTATCTATGAATGCATCATATACTCATATTAACAGAAATAAATTAGAAGATTTTAACGATTACATACCTGCTAATAAATTCGTCGGAGGAATTGATATAACACTATATAATAATGCTTTTATAAATTTCACCTATAGAAACGTAGGCGAAAGAACAATTTTTGATAGGTATGGTTCTTTTGGATCAGCAGGGGAAGACGTGATTTTAGAAAATTATCAAGTTTTAGACTTTATGACAAATTATAAATTATTAGGAGAAACAGTTACCTTATTTGCAGCTGTTACTAATATTTTAAATGAAGATTATGACGACATTTTTGGTTATTCTACAAGAGGAAGAAACTACAAAGTAGGAGTAAGATTTCAATTTTAAAAATAAATAATTTAGATTATAAAAAAAGGCTTCATATTTGGAGCCTTTTTTTATAATATTTTTTTTACTTCGTTTTTAATTATAGCTATCGCTGTATCTGTGGGTGGAAGTTTATTAGAATAGTATTTAAAAATGTTTTCTCTTAAATCATTCGCCTCACTAGAGTTTTTCGCTTCTAGAATTAATTTATTTATGACAGTATTTTTCACTCCTAATACAGCTATCCATGCCTCATTAGAAACATAGATTTGCTGAACTAAATTATGTTCAAATTCTTGTTCTACATTTGCCACTAAAAGTTGTAAATAGTCTTGTTTGTTATCTGATAATGGGTTAATTCTTAGTAACATTTTTACGGGGTTAATTCTGTCAGAGAATAATAACATACGCTCATAAGCTTTAAGCTTTAGAGGTAACGATTCTTTCATTTTTTGTGATAAAATTTCTAATTTATTTTCAGAATCTTTATTTTTAATAAATCCTTTAAACATATAATAGGCAACAAGTCCAGTTACTATTGAAGGTAATATATAGCCTATGCTATCTAAAATTTTATATTCCATTTCTTTTTATTATCATGATACAAATATACTTTTTTTAAGTGTAAAAAATTGTGAATAAAAAATATGAAACATATCTTGTTAGAAATAAAGAATACTTAATTTCACGTTTTAAAACCTATAAAATATAACTCTTGAATAATTATTTAGATTCATTAAACGAAGCTCAAAAACAAGCCGTCCTTCAAAAAGATGGTCCAATGATAATCATTGCAGGAGCAGGTTCTGGTAAAACACGTGTGTTAACTTATCGAATTGCTCATCTAATGGAGCAAGGAGTTGATGCTTTTAATATTTTGTCGCTTACGTTTACAAATAAAGCTGCGAGAGAAATGAAGGATAGGATAGCGTCTGTTGTAGGTGTTAGTGAAGCAAAAAATTTATGGATGGGTACATTTCATTCTGTTTTTGCAAGAATTTTACGATCTGAAGCAGATAAATTAGGTTTTCCTTCAAACTTCACAATTTACGACACACAAGATTCAGTTCGTTTGATAAGTTCTATCATAAAAGAAATGAACTTAGATAAGGAAAGATATAAACCAAAACAGATTCTAAACAGGATTTCTTCTTTTAAAAATAGTTTAATAACAGTTAGAGCATATTTTAATAATTCAGAGCTACAGGAAGCAGATTTACATGCTAGTAGGCCAAAGGTTGGAGATATTTATAAAGAATATGTTGACAGGTGTTTTAAAGCCGGTGCAATGGATTTTGATGATTTATTATTGAGAACTAATGAGTTATTGGCTCGTTTTCCAGAGTCTTTAGCTAAATATCAAAATCGATTTAGATATATTATGGTTGATGAGTATCAAGATACTAATCACTCACAATATTTAATAGTAAAAGCTTTGGCAGATCGATTTCAAAATATTTGTGTAGTTGGAGACGACTCTCAAAGTATCTATAGTTTTAGAGGTGCAAATATTCAGAATATTTTAAGTTTTCAGAAAGACTACCCAGAAGTAAAAACTTTTAAATTAGAACAGAATTATAGATCTACAAGTAACATTGTAAATGCAGCTAATTCTGTAATAGCAAAAAATAAAACAAAGTTAGATAAAGAAGTTTGGACTTCAAATGATGCTGGTGAATGTATTCAAGTCATGCGTACAATTTCTGACGGAGAGGAGGGACGCTTTGTAGCTCAATCGATTTGGGATAATAAAATGAACCTTCAATTAAAAAATGATCAGTTTGCTGTTTTATATAGGACTAATTCACAATCGAGAGCTATAGAAGATGCTTTACGTAAAAAGGGTATTGAATATAAAATTTATGGCGGAATTTCTTTTTATCAAAGAAAAGAAATTAAAGATATTCTATCTTATCTGCGAATACTTATTAATCCTAATGATGAAGAAGCCCTAAAAAGAATAATTAACTATCCAGCGCGTGGCATTGGGGCAACAACGATAGACAAATTAACAATAGCCGCAAATCATTATAAAAAATCAATATTTGATATTTTAAAATATATTGATAAAATTGATTTAAAAATAAACTCTGGAACTAAAAATAAACTTCATAATTTTTTAAATATGATGTTAAGTTTACAAATAGAATCACAAAAAAAGAATGCTTTTGAAATTGCTGAAATAGTTGTTAAGCAGACACAGTTAATAAAGGATATTGAAAAAGAAGGTACCCCAGAAGCCGTAAGTAAAGTCGAAAATATTCAAGAATTATTAAACGGAATTAAAGATTTTATTACGGATAAAATTGAGCAAGGTGAAGACACTTCTTTAACCTCTTTTTTGGAAGATGTTGCTTTAGCTACAGATTTTGATTCAAAAAAGAATGATGATAAACCTAGTATATCGTTAATGACTATCCATCAGTCTAAAGGTCTAGAATATTCTCATGTTTATGTAGTCGGTTTGGAAGAGAATTTATTTCCATCAGCTATGAGTATGAATACAAGAAGTGAGCTAGAAGAAGAACGTAGATTATTTTATGTAGCCTTAACTAGAGCAGAAAAAGTAGCTTATTTAACTTATGCACAAACGCGTTACAGGTGGGGTAAACTCATTGATGCAGAACCGAGTAGGTTTTTAGAGGAAATAGATGATAACTTTTTACATTATATAACACCAAAAACAATTGAGCCTTCAGTAAATAGATTTGTTGATAAAAGTTTATTTGATGATATCCCAAAAGGTATTCGTTTTCAAAAACCTATCAAACGTAAAAAAATAGAAAGAGAGTTAGAAAATAAGACAGAAATTATAGTTCCAAAAAATTTAAAGAAAATTTCTCAAACATTATCAAAAGGAAATTTATTTGATAATAATATAATAATAGGTAATATCATAGAGCACGATCGTTTTGGTAGAGGAGAAGTAATCTCAATGGAAGGAAATGGTCCAGATAAAAAAGCTATGATTCAGTTTGGTACTGCAGGAAAGAAAAATCTCTTATTACGTTTTGTGAATTTAAAAATTATTGGTTAAAAGAATTTGTTTATTTTAAAATCATTAAAAAATTTAAAAATAAAACCTTATTTTGCAACGAATAACAAACAAAGAGATTAAACTTGTTTGTTGGGTCTTAAAAAGACGATAATTATAATTTTCTTAATTATATTTTATAAATAAGATACTTCACAAAAATAAATAAATGACATTCGATTTAGAATACAATTCAGAAAGACCGTTAATGATTATTCCAGAATATGGAAGACACATCCAGAAATTAGTAGATCACTGTGTAGCCCTAAAGACCAAAGAAGAACGCGATAAAATGGCTAAAGCAATTGTTGATGTTATGGGTAACTTACAACCTCATTTACGTGATGTTCCAGATTTTAAACATAAGTTATGGGATCAACTCTATATTATGTCTGATTTTAATCTTGATTCAGAGTCTCCGTATCCACAACCTTCAAAAGAAGAGCTTCAGCAAAAACCAGAAGCATTAGCATATCCGAAATCAGCTTCTAGATATCGTTATTATGGTAATAATATTCAAACAATGATTGATATTGCTTTAAGTTGGGAAGATGGAGACAAAAAAGAAGCACTAGTATTTACAATTGCTAATCACATGAAAAAGTGTTATTTAAATTGGAATAAAGATACTGTAGATGATGCCGTCATATTCAAGCATTTGTATGATTTATCAGATAGTAAACTAGATTTAAGAGAAACACAAGAGAAACTTTCTGAAAGTAAAAACTTATTAAGAAAACGAAATTCTCAAGGGCAGAATAATTCTAAAACTGCCTATAAGAAGCCCCATCATAATAATCAAAATAAAAATAGAAAAAGATAATATTCAATGGCGTCATTTAGAATAGAAGGAGGACACAAATTAGGTGGAACTATTACTCCACAAGGAGCTAAAAATGAAGTTTTACAAATACTTTGTGCAGTATTACTAACATCAGAGAAAGTAGTAGTAAATAATGTGCCAGATATTATTGATGTAAATAAACTAATTTTTATACTTGGAGAACTAGGCGTTAAAGTAGAAAAGACTAGTAAGAATTCTTATGTTTTTCAATCTAATGAAATTAATTTATCATACCTAGAATCTGCAGAATTTAAAAGAGACGGCAGTTCTCTAAGAGGTTCTATTATGCTAGTTGGACCACTATTAGCTCGTTTTGGAAAAGGCTACATACCTAGACCAGGAGGAGATAAAATTGGAAGAAGAAGGTTAGATACTCACTTTGAGGGATTTATTAGACTAGGTGCTAAATTTCGTTATAACAAAGAAGAATATTTTTATGGAGTAGAAGCAGATAATCTATTAGGAACCGATATGTTACTAGATGAAGCGTCTGTGACTGGAACTGCTAATATTTTAATGGCATCAGTTTTAGCTAAAGGAACTACAAAAATTTATAATGCTGCCTGTGAGCCTTATATTCAACAGCTCAGTAAAATGTTAAATTCTATGGGAGCTAATATCTCAGGTATAGGTTCTAATTTATTAACTATTAGTGGAGTAGATTCTTTAAATGGCTGTGAGCATACTGTTTTACCAGATATGATTGAAATAGGTTCTTGGATAGGTGTAGCTGTTATGACAAAATCTGAATTAACAATAAAAAATGTTAGTTGGGAAAATTTGGGTCAAATTCCTAATGTTTTCAGAAAATTAGGTATAAAGTTAGAAAAAAAAGGAGATGATATTTATATACCAGAACAAGAATCTTATGAGATACAAAATTATATAGATGGCTCTGTTTTGACGGTTGCAGATGCTCCTTGGCCAGGTTTTACTCCAGATTTGTTAAGTATCGTTTTAGTTCTTGCTACACAGGCAAAAGGAACGGTCCTAATACATCAAAAAATGTTTGAAAGTCGCTTGTTTTTTGTAGATAAATTAATAGATATGGGGGCTAAAGTTATACTCTGTGACCCACATAGAGCTACTGTTATTGGTCATAATTTTCAGAGTCAATTAAAAGCGACTAAGATGACCTCTCCAGATATCAGGGCTGGAATTTCATTATTAATTGCTGCACTATCAGCAAAAGGAACATCTATAATTAATAATATAGAACAAATAGATAGAGGTTATGAAAATATAGAAGCTAGATTGAAATCTATTGGTGCGAAAATTGAACGTATTGAAGATTGATAAAGCCTCAATTTTAAATTTAAAAATAGTGTCAAACTGACACTATTTTTTTGTTGGCAACGTTTTTGCCTTATTCAATTATACAATTTAATTATTACAATAAAATGAGTAACAAAGAAGATATTAAAGAAGAAGAAATAACTAAAACTGACGAATCTCAACAAGTTAAAGAAGATCAAGAGATTACTGAAGAAACTATAAAAGAAGAACCAACTTTAGAAGAGTTACTGCAAGTTGAAAAAGATAAATTTTTACGTCTTTTTGCAGAATTTGAAAACTATAAAAAAAGAACAACTAAAGAAAGGATAGAGCTTTTTAAGACTGCAGGCCAGGAAGTAATGACATCTTTACTGCCAGTTATAGATGATTTTGAACGAGCTATGTCACATACAGAAGAAGAGAAAATAGATAAAGAAGCTGAAGAATTAAGAAAAGGTGTAGAATTAATTTATCAAAAATTATATAATACATTAGAAAATAAAGGCTTATCAAAAGTTGAAACTAAAGCTGGTGACGTTTTTGATGCAGAAATTCATGAAGCAATTACACAAATACCATCACCAACAGATGACCTAAAAGGAAAAGTAATTGATTGTATTGAAAAAGGTTACAAATTAGGAGATAAAATTATTAGATATCCAAAGGTTGTAATAGGACAATAAAAATATAAATAACGAATTAAAATTTTTAATTCTTTAATTGCAAATAATGGCAAAACAAGATTTTTACGAAGTACTAGGCATATCTAAATCCGCGTCTCAGGCCGAGATAAAAAAAGGTTATAGAAAAATGGCCATAAAATATCATCCTGATAAAAATCCGGATGATAAACCCGCTGAAGAAAATTTCAAAAAAGCAGCAGAAGCTTATGAAGTTTTAAGCGACGAAAACAAAAAATCGCGTTATGATCAATACGGGCATCAAGCATTCGACGGTCCCCAAGGTGGTGGAGGTTTTGGTGGTGGTGGAATGAATATGGATGACATTTTTAGTCAATTTGGAGATATTTTTGGCGGCGGCGGCGGCGGCTTCGGAGGTTTCGGAGGTGGTGGACAGCGTCAAGCTCGTGTAAAGGGTAGTAATTTACGTATTCGAGTTAAACTTACTTTAGAGGAAATTTCACAAGGAGTTGAAAAGAAGGTTAAAGTTAGAAGAAAAATACAAGCTGTTGGTGTTTCATACAAAACATGTTCTACATGTAATGGTTCAGGACAACAAATGCGCGTAACCAATACAATTTTGGGGAGAATGCAAACTGCAGTAAGTTGTTCTTCTTGTTCTGGAGCTGGAGAAATGATTAATAGTAAACCAAGTGGTGCTGATACACAAGGACTAATAGTAGAAGAAGAAACGGTATCAATAAATATCCCAGAAGGAGTTACTGAGGGGGTTCAATTAAAGGTAGGTGGGAAAGGAAATGATGCACCGGGAAAGAATTCTATTTCAGGAGATCTATTAGTTTTAATTGAAGAAATTCCTCATGAAACTTTAAAACGAGAAGGAACTAATATTCATTACGATTTATACATAAATTATTCTGATGCAGTCCTAGGTATTAGTAAAGAGGTTGAAACTGTAAACGGAAAAGTAAAAATAAAAATAGAAGGAGGCACACATTCAGGTAAAATATTAAGGTTAAAAGGAAAAGGTTTACCTAGTATTGAACGTTACGGAAAAGGAGATTTTCTTATTCATATTAATGTTTGGACACCACAAGAATTAAATAAAGAGCAAAGACAGTTTTTTGAAAAAATGTCTAATGATGAGAATTTCATTCCTAACCCAAATACATCAGACAAATCTTTTTTTGAAAAAGTTAAAGATATGTTTTCATAATTCTTCATTTATTTAAAACTATTCTAAATAGGTGAATTTATTAAATAAATGATTGATTAAATATCAATACAATATGAAAAAAATGATACCTTTGTAAAGTAGGTATTTATATCTACACTTTTTCTTTTTCATAGCAATTTTCCCACTCATTCGTGAGTGGGTTTTTTATGAAATAATTTTTATACTTTTACATTATTAAATAGCAGATCTATCTTATCGTCATGTGAAAATGTGAAGGAAAGTCCGGACATCAAAGAGTAGTATAGCGGATAACGTCCGTCCAGCGAGAGTTGAGGACAAGTGCAACAGAAAGAAAGTACAGTTCGGCTGTAGTGAAACCAGGTAAACTCTATACGATGCAATGCCATGTAAATTAGAGCTCGAGAGCTACTCGCTCAATTCTAAAGGGTAGGCAGATAGATTCTAAGAGTAATTTTAGAACTAGATAAATGATAAGAACCTTCAAAGGGACAGAATTCGGCTTATTGATCTGCTATATTTAATATTTATTATAATCATAAAATACTTCTTTTTAAATTGTTTTTATATATTCAAGGATTTTATTATTTATTGTTTAGATAACTATAAAAATAGTAAATTTGTGATACTAAATTATTAAAATAAAACACACACAAAGTATTTGAAATTTATATCATCAACAAAGTTTACCTAATTAAAGATTCTTTCATGAGCATTTATAAAGATTACATTCTTCAAATAAGAGAACGAAAAGGTCAAGATCTTCATCCTCAACCAATTGATAATGCCGAATTATTAAGTCAAATAATTGAGCAAATAAAAGATTTAAATAACGAGCATAGACTAGATTCTCTTAATTTTTTCATATACAATGTTCTACCAGGAACGACAAGTGCCGCTGGCGTAAAGGCTAAATTTTTAAAGGATATAATTTTAGAAAAGTCATTAGTAAAAGAAATATCACCTTCTTTTGCCTTTGAGCAATTATCACATATGAAGGGCGGTCCTTCAGTAAAAGTTTTGTTAGATTTAGCTTTAGGAGCTGATGCCTTAATCGCAGAAGAAGCTGCAACTGTTTTAAAAACTCAAGTCTTTCTTTACGAAAGTGATACTGCCCGTTTAGAAAAAGCATTAAAAAATGGAAATACTATTGCAAAAGAAATTATAGAGAGCTATGCCAAGGCTGAATTTTTTACAAAGCTTCCTGAAATCGCTGAAGAGATTGAGATAGTTACTTTTGTTGCGGGTGTAGGAGATATTTCTACAGACCTACTCTCTCCAGGAGGTGATGCGCATTCAAGATCAGATAGAGAGTTACATGGCCAGTGTTTATTTGAGCATAACAAGGACCAACAAAATGAATTATTAGCTCTGCAAAAAGAGCATCCTGATAAAAGGGTTATGTTAATTGCAGAAAAAGGTACAATGGGCGTTGGTTCATCTAGAATGTCAGGTGTAAACAATGTAGCATTATGGACTGGTATAAAATCGAGCCCATATGTTCCATTTATTAATATTGCTCCTGTTATTGCAGGAACAAATGGTATTTCTCCTATTTTTTTAACAACAGTTGGTGTTACTGGAGGTATTGGTATAGATCTTAAAAATTGGGTAAAAAAGAAAGACAATGAAGGAAACATTCTAAGAGACAGTAAAGGAGACCCTATCTTAGAAGAAAAATATTCTGTTGCTACTGGGACTGTTCTAACAGTTAATACAAAGAAAAAGATATTGTATAATGGTGAACAAGAACTGATGGATATTTCTGCATCATTAACTCCTCAAAAGACAGAATTTATAAAAGCTGGAGGGTCATATGCCATTGTATTCGGTAAAAAACTTCAAACATTTGCTTCAAAAGCATTAGATATTGACGTAATACCAGTATTTGCTGCATCAAAAGAAATTTCTATTGAAGGACAAGGTCTTACTGCTGTTGAAAAAATATTTAATAAAAATGCAGTTGGTTCTTCCCCAGGTGTAATATTACATGCTGGTTCTGATGTGCGTGTTGAAGTAAATATTATAGGGTCACAAGATACAACAGGATTGATGACTTCTCAAGAATTAGAGATGATGGCTGCTACAGTCATTTCTCCAATTGTTGACGGTGCATACCAATCGGGTTGTCATACTGCTTCAGTATGGGATGATAAGTCAAAGGCAAACATTCCTAGGCTTATGAAATTTATGAATGATTTTGGATTAATTACTGCACGTGACCCTAAGGGTAAATATCATGCAATGACTGATGTAATTCATAAGGTTTTAAATGATATTACTATTGATGATTGGGCAATAATAATAGGTGGAGATTCTCATACTAGAATGTCTAAAGGTGTTGCTTTTGGTGCCGATTCAGGAACAGTTGCTTTGGCTCTTGCTACAGGTGAGGCTTCAATGCCAATTCCCGAATCAGTTAAAGTTACCTTCAAAGGAGAAATGAAGAATTATATGGATTTCCGCGATGTTGTTCATGCTACGCAATCTCAAATGCTTTCCCAGTTTGGTGGAGATAATGTATTCCAAGGTAGAATCATAGAGGTTCATATTGGAACACTTACTGCCGATCAGGCATTTACCTTTACTGACTGGACTGCTGAAATGAAAGCAAAGGCTTCTATCTGTATATCTCAAGACGATACTCTTATAGAGTCTTTAGAAATTTCAAAAGGTAGAATTCAGATTATGATAGACAAAGGGATGGATAATGATAAAAAGGTTCTTCTAGGTTTGATTCATATAGCAAACAGGAGGATAAATGAGATTAAAACTGGATCCAAACCTGCTTTAGTGCCAGATGCAAATGCTAACTATTTTGCAGAGGTTGTAATTGATTTAGATGAAATTGCTGAGCCAATGATCGCTGATCCTGATGTAAATAATGATGATGTATCTAAACGTTACACTCACGATACAATTAGACCATTATCTTACTATGGTGGTACAAAAAAAATAGATTTAGGTTTTATAGGTTCTTGTATGGTTCATAAAGGTGATATGCAAATACTAGCTCAAATGTTGAAGAATATTGAGACACAATTTGGTGAGGTTGAGTTTAAAGCACCATTAGTGGTCGCTCCACCTACGTACAATATTGTTGATGAACTAAAAGAAGAAGGAGATTGGAAAGTTTTAGTGAAGTATTCAGGATTTGAATTTGACGATAATGCACCAAAAGGTTTAGCTCGTACAAAATATAAAAACATGTTATATCTGGAGCGTCCAGGTTGTAACTTATGTATGGGTAATCAAGAAAAAGCAGAACCAGGTGATACAGTAATAGCGACTTCTACACGTTTGTTTCAAGGAAGAGTTGTTAAAGATTCTGTCGAGAAAAAAGGAGAATCTTTATTATCATCAACACCAGTGGTAGTACTATCTACTATTTTAGGTAGAACTCCTACCATGAAAGAGTATGAGGCAGCTGTTGACGGTATAGTATTAACAAGATTTAAACCATCTAAAAAGCAAATGGTTATATAGATAAAGCAAATTATTTTATTGAATTAAAAGCTCAAGTTTTTATACTTGGGCTTTTTTGTTTCTAGAGATATAGTATTTTTTTACACAATCTAACCTTGTCTATTTATGTAAGCTCTTCAATAACATCAGTTAAAATTTTACAACCTTTTATAATCTCTTTTTTTGAAATAGTTAGTGGTGGTGAAATTCTAATTGCCTTTCCTTCAAAAAGTAAGAAAAACAGAATCAATCCTTTTTCTAAACATCGATGAATAATTTGTGCAGCTATTTCTGGAGTTTCTACTATAGCTGCCAACATCAATCCCTTTCCTCTAATCTCTTTAATCATCGGATGCTTTAGGATTTTACGAATTAATTGTTCTTTATCTAATGTATCTTCAATTAATGATGAATTCTTAATTGTATTTACGGTGGCTACTGCGGCTGAAGCAATTACTGGATGACCACCAAATGTAGTTATGTGTCCTAGGGTGGGGTGTTCTTTTAATAAATCCATTAGATGTTTTTGAGCGATAAAAGCACCAATTGGCATTCCTCCACCTAGACCCTTTCCAGAAATTACAATATCAGGTATTACATTATAATTTTCAAATCCCCAAAACTTCCCCGTTCTTCCAATACCCGTTTGTATTTCATCTAAAATTAATAATGCACAAACAGAATCACATTTTTGTTTTACTTTATTTAGAAAATCATTTTCTGGAATAATAAATCCTGCACCTCCCTGTATAGTTTCTAATATTACTGCAGCAGTTTTATGAGTAATTTTATCTATATCTGATTCATCATTAAACCGAATAAATTTTGCACCGGGAACCAGTGGTCTAAAAGCTTGATTCTGGTGTTCTGAACCTGATACACTCATAGCACCTTGAGTATTTCCATGGTATGAATTCTTTGCAGATATAATTTCTGATCTTCCAGTAACTTTTTTAGCTAATTTTAAAGCGCCTTCAGTAGCTTCTGTTCCTGAATTTGTTAGATAGACTACCATTTTTTTATTTGGAAATGATTCTGATAAAGCTTTACATAATTCTACTTGTGCCTTTTGAATAAACTCTCCATAAACCATCACATGTGCATGCTTATCTAATTGATTTTTTATTGCTTGTGATACTTTTGGATGATTATGCCCCAAACTATTTGCAGAAACTCCAGCAACAAAATCTAGATATTTTTTTCCTTTACTGTCAAAGATGTAAGATCCCTTTGCATGAGATATTTCTAAAGCAAGTGGGTTAGGGGAAGTTTGTGCCTGATATTTAAAGAAATTAGTTTTCATTATTTTTTTATTAAACCAGAATTTACTTTTTCCTTAACCTTAACCATTCCTTTAATTGGATGTAAATTATTGGTATTGAAAGACTTTATTGGTTCAATTATTTTTTTAGATTTTATATTACTCTTTTTAACATTCATTTTTGAAAAAATATCAATCATCCTCTTTGGCTGTTCATTTTCACGCCAAATAAAACCCTTTAATTTTCTCACCTCTTCTGGAAGTTGAGATACTGGATAGGTTTTTCCCTCGGTAGTTTTTAAATATTTTATGGACTCAATCGCTCCTTTAGTAAGAGTAAATTCTATATTACTAGATATTTCTTTCGTTATAGATTCTAAAACATTTTTCTCGTTTCTATTATAATATAATGATTCCGCATTCCCTTTCACTAATAGGGTTTTAATACTATTATCTTTAAATTTTCCGTAGATATTTCTTCCTTTTATCTGATTGAAGTTATCAACAGATAAAGAGTCTTTAGAATTAATGAATGAATTATTTAAAACCTTTAATGAATCTAATTTTTCAGTTTCAATATTAGATAATAAATGAATTGTATCCCCTGTGATTTGATTCTCATCTGCCCATAAAACAGGAGTTTTAAACATCCTAGTAAGTCCCGTTGATTGATTCGTATGAATTGAATCACATTTACCCTGAAGATCAGACTTAAATATTTTAACATTATTAAATATCCGGATTATTCTTCTATCAGGTTTTCCGGTAACTAACAATGTATCACCATGAACAAACATAGAGTCTTTGTCAATTATTGTTATTGCTACTGCTTTTTTTATTATAAATAGAGAATCTTTTAATTCAAATAATTCGGCATAATTACCTTTAGTCAAAAAATTCTCTACGGTATCCTTTACTATTATATTATTTGTAGCAGATGCAAAACCTCTATTCTTATCATAGTATAAGCTATCGCCTTGAATAGTTCTTTCTTTTAAAAATAGTTTTGCATTTTTAACGAAATGAGAGATATCAGTTTTTGTGTTATAAAATCCTTTTTCACTATAAATTCTATTTTTATTCTTTGAATTTGTTATTGTAGTAGCACCGTAAAAATATGTTAATCCTGTATCTGTATAATAATCTAAATTAGTTGATTGTAAATTATGTTCCGGATTTAATACATTTACTTGCGTAGTTGCCGTAAACTTTTTATTCTCTAAATAATAGTTTCCGTATTTACTTCTTAGTGTATTAGTTTGATCTTTAATTGTTGCATAACTTTTGTAATATAATTTTTGGTTTAAACGATCAAATTGTAGCGTGTCAGAAGTTAAAATCATTGTCGGATCTTTTAAAACAACATTACCCCATGACAAAGCTTGTTTTAGATTACCATCATAATCAACGTAATCACTAGTTTGTGTAATTGTATCACCTTGTTTTAAAAGCACATTTCCAATAGCTTTAAAGAAATTTTCTTTTTTATAATAAAGAGCTTGCTGACATGTTAGAATAGCACCCTCATGATTCATTATAACATTACCAATTAAAAGGGTTGCGCCAGGATATTTTTCTTCATTTGTGTCTTGAATTTTGGCACTATAAATAATTTTTTTTATTTGCGTATTTGCAAATAGAGGTATTAGAATTAAAAATAAAAAAAATATCCTTTTCAAAATTTTATGTTTTACACAAAAATAAAGAAAAGAATATCTCAATTGTCTTAATATTTAGATAAATCTATCTTACAATAGTTTGTTTTCTATCTGGTCCGACAGAAACTATTTTAACTGGAACACCTGTTTCTTTTTCAATAAAAGCAACATAATCTAATAAATTTTTAGGTAATAGATCAGCAGATGTCATTTTTGTTAAATCCTCATCCCAACCCTTAAACTCTAAATAGTTTACAGATACATTTTTTGGTTCTATATTGTAAGGTAAATGAGATATTTTTTTTCCTTTGTAATTATAGGATGTACAAATTTTTAAAGATTTAAAACCAGAAAGTACATCTCCTTTCATCATCATTAACTGAGTTACTCCATTAACGTCTACAGCGTATTTTAAAGCAACTAAATCTAACCACCCACATCTTCTGGGCCTTCCTGTTGTTGCTCCAAATTCGTGGCCTATTCTTGCCATAGTTTCACCATCTTTGTCAAATAACTCTGTAGGAAATGGTCCAGAACCAACTCTTGTTGTATATGCTTTAAAAATACCAAAAACTTCTCCAATTCTATTAGGAGCAACACCCAATCCAGTACAAGCTCCAGCAGCAGTTGTATTTGAAGAAGTTACAAAAGGATATGTTCCAAAATCGATATCCAACAATGATCCTTGTGCTCCTTCTGCTAAAATTGTTTTTTTATCCTTTATTGCTTGATTTAAAAATTCTTCACTGTCAATAAATTGTAATGTTTTTAATTTATCAATTCCTTTGTCAAATTCAGCCTCTAATTCATCTAAATCATAATCAATTTGAATATTAAAATAATCTAACAATCCTAGGTGCTTTGCAGTCAAAGCATGATACTTTTCTTTCCAATTATCTAACTCTAAATCTCCCACTCGCATACCGTTTCTACCGGTTTTGTCCATATAAGTTGGGCCTATCCCTTTTAGAGTTGAACCAATTTTTGCTTTCCCTTTAGATGTTTCAGATGCAGCGTCTAATAATCTATGTGTAGGTAATATTAAATGTGCTTTTCTAGAAATTAATAACTTAGATGTATAATCAATATCATGCTCATCTAAGTTTTCTAATTCTTTTTTAAAAATAACGGGATCTATTACAACACCATTTCCTACTACATTCAATGCAGTTTTATGGAATATACCAGAAGGTATTGTATGTAACACATGTTTTCTACCATCAAAAATCAGTGTATGTCCAGCATTAGGACCTCCTTGAAAACGTGCGATTATATCATACTTTGAGGTTAAAACGTCTACAATTTTACCTTTTCCTTCATCTCCCCATTGTAACCCGAGTAATAAATCTACTGCCATTTTTAGTTTAATTAATGTGTTTGTAGTGTTTTTTTATTTTTTCTTTGTTCCATAGAAGTAAAGTGAGTGATTATGTATATCTACATTAAAAACCTCTTCTATAGTTTTTTTTATAACCTGTATTCTTGGATCACAAAATTCTTTTACTTCACCAGAATCTGTAAAAATTAAGTGGTCATGATTCTTGTCAAAATAGCTTTTCTCGTATCTAGCCATAGATTGTCCATCAAATTGGTGTTTTCTAACCAACCCACAATCTAATAGTAAATCTATTGTATTGTATAAAGTAGCTCTACTTACACGGTA
Source organism: uncultured Polaribacter sp. (assembly GCA_913047375.1). Classification (GTDB taxonomy): domain Bacteria; phylum Bacteroidota; class Bacteroidia; order Flavobacteriales; family Flavobacteriaceae; genus Polaribacter. Next base: position 75,046 of record CAJWTV010000001.1, on the reverse strand, counting down.
GTTTTTATTTTTCATTTTGATGTATAAAGATTCTATATCAAAATGATCATCTACAGCATAAATTTCTTGAAGAATAGCAAAACGTTCAGGAGTTTTTCTATGCTTATTATCTTCTAAAAAAGACGTAAACACTTTTTTCACTACTTCCTGATTATTTTCAGAATTATTCATCTATCAAAATTTTCTAAAACAAATTTACAGTAAATTATGAATTAATTAATGTTTTTAAATAAATGATATCTACAAAGTATTAACACGATCTACTTTTTTGACACCTTCTATCTTTTTAATGCTGATAATGAGCTTTTTAAGTTGTGCTACATTGTTAACACTAATAGATATTTTTCCTTCAAAAACTCCTTCATTTCCAGCAATATTAATGCTATGAATAAAAACACCTATGTTGTTTGATATTATTCTAGTTAAATTATTTACTATTCCAGAATTATCAATACCATTTATTTGTAAAATTACTTTAAAATCCTGTTTAGTAGAATCTATCCATTTAGATTTAATAATCCTGTAAGCATAATTTGATTGTAAAGAAATAGAATTTGGGCAATTATTCTTGTGAACTTTTATACCTTCATTTATCGTAATAAATCCAAAAACACTGTCCCCAGGAATAGGATTACAACATTTAGAAATTTTATATTCTAACTTTTCTTCATCTGAACCGAATACTAATGCATCATATTTATAAGTAACTTCTTCTTTCTCTATAAATTCTTTTGAGGGTAGTCTTCTAAGTTTATTTTTCAAAAAGTTGATAATTGATGTATTCCTTTGTAAAACAAAACTTTTTAGCTGGCTATTATCTATAGCTCCACTTCCAATTCTGAAGAAAAGATCTAGACTTGTTCTTAGTTTAAAATAGGATACCAATTCATTTATTATTTTGTCATTAATTGTGATTTTTAAATGACGTAACTTTCTATTTAATATAGTTTTACCTTCCTCTGCAATTTTTTTCTCTTCTTCTTTAAGAGCAATTTTTATTTTTGTTCGAGCTCTTGCTGTTATCACAAAATCCAACCATCTAGAATTCGGTTTATTATTAGCTGTTGTAATTATTTCTATCTGATCTCCACTATTTAATTCATAACTTAAAGGAACTAACTTTCCATTAACTTTAGCTCCTCTACATTTTAACCCAACATCTGTATGAATGGAAAAAGCAAAATCTAATGCACAAGCACCTTTTGGTAAAGATTTTATATCACCCTTTGGTGTGAAAACATAAATTTCTTTAGCATACAGGTTTAATTTAAAGTCTTCCACAAAATCAACGGCATTTAAGCTTTGATTTTCTAATGTTTCTTTTAATTTATTTAGCCAACCTTCTAAACCGTTTTCATTAATTTTTTCTTGTTTGTATTTAAAATGTGCCGCATATCCTTTTTCTGCAATTTCATCCATTCTTTTGGAACGAACTTGAACTTCTACCCATTTTGCGTCTGGACCAATAACAGTAATATGAAGAGCTTCGTAACCAGTAGATTTAGGTTGTGAGATCCAATCTCTTAGCCGTGACGGATTAGGTTTAAAGTAATCTGTTACAATAGAATAAATTTTCCAAGCTTCAAATTTCTCATCTTTTGTATTAGGTTCAAATATAATTCTAATAGCAAATTTATCGTACACTTCTTCAAAAGTCACATTTTGTTTTCTCATTTTCATACGAATGGAGAAAATAGATTTAAAACGTCCTCTAATATTATATTTAAAATTCTCTTTATCTAATCCTTTTCCAATTGTATCTGAAAAAGTGTTAATATAATTTTGTTGTTCTTCTTTACTCTCCAATATTTTATTTCTGATATCATTATAAACATTTGGCTCAGTATATTTTAAACCTAAATCTTCTAATTCTGTTTTAATATTGTATAAACCTAATCTATGTGCTAAAGGAGCGTAAATGTATAATGTTTCTGATGAAATCTTTATTTGTTTATTTGTGGGCATCGCATCCATCGTTTGCATATTATGGAGCCTGTCAGCAATTTTTATCAAAATAACTCTAACATCATCATTTAATGTTAAAAGCATCTTTCTAAAATTCTCAGCTTGAATAGAAGCGTCTTGTTCTTTATTTAATCGAGAAATTTTTGTTAGCCCATTTACAATTCTAGCAATTGTTTCTCCAAATAATTGTTCTATATCTTCAATATTATAATGTGTGTCTTCAATGACATCATGTAATAATGCTGCTGCTATAGATGTTGCACCTAAGCCAATTTCATAAGCAACAATTTTTGCCACTGCAATTGGGTGATAAATATATGGTTCACCTGTTTTTCTTCTTTGGCCAGAATGAGCCTCAACTGCAACGTCAAATGCATGACGGATTAATTCCTTGTCATCTTTTGACAATACCTCATAAGTTCCCTTTAACAAATCTTTGTAACGATTAGTAATTTCCTTATTTTCCTCTTCTATAGAAACGTTGTAGTTCATTATATTTGGACATATATCAATCCTTAGTGAATTTATAATAAAGAAATTAAATAAACAACAATTCCTTTTTTAAATTTTAGGGTAAATTAAAAAATTTATTACCTTAAGAATAGGGTAGGAGTATTTTAAATATTTTAGATTTCATTTATATTTTTTTTTAGCATAAAGTGCAGCTCCAATTATACCTGCATTATTTTTAAATTTTGCTACTTTAACTGAAGTTTCTACAGTGAAATATTTTTTAAATTCCTCAAATTTCTTACTAATACCTCCTCCAATAATTATAAGTTTTGGACTATGAATTATCTTTAAATGATTTAAAAAAACATCAAACCTTTCTGCCCATTCTTGAATAGATAATTCCTCTCTTTTTCTAGTAGAATCTGATATGAATTTTTCTATAATTTGACCATTTGTATGATAAATTCTACCCAATTCTACATTAGGAATTAATTTACCATTATAATACATACCAGAACCGATACCTGTCCCTATTGTTATTACTAAAATCTTTCCTGAAACCTTTTTTCCACTGCCTAAAACAACTTCAGCTAAACCAGCTAAATCAGCATCGTTACTAACATAGAAGGGTAAATCATTACATTTTTTTTTAAATAACTCATCTATTTTTATACCCACCCATTCTTTGGTAAGGTTTCCTTTATGTTTACATTGACCCTCGACAACAGTTGTCGGGAAACAACAGCCAACGATACCTTTCCAATTAAAATGAGTTACCATCTCTTTTATAACTTTAGAAATCGCATCTGGTGTAGGAGGTCTAGGGGTATTTATTCTTAATCGTTTAGAAAGTAATTCTCCTGTTTTTGTATTAACAATAGCAGCTTTAATTCCTGTTCCTCCTATATCTATTCCTAAAACTTTCATATTAAATAAATTTTTGTTGTCTTTTTACTTCAAAAATAACAATAGCAGCAGCAACAGAAACATTCATGGAATCTATTTGTCCTAGCATTGGTATGTTAATATTTCGTGTAGAGTTTTCTCTCCATATTTCTGTCAACCCTTTAGCTTCTGCTCCGACAACTATAGCTGTTGCATCTTTATAAACTTCTCTATGATATTCGTTAGAGTTCTGCAGCGTAGTAGAATAAATTTTAATTTTATTCTTTTTTAAATATGAAATGATTTCTTTAGAAGTTCCTGTTGCTATTTGATTTGTAAATACACACCCAATACTAGATCTAATAATATTTGAATTATATAAGTCTGTTTTAGGTTCTGCTATAAAAACTGCGTCTATATTAGCTGCATCTGCTGTTCTTAACATAGCGCCAATATTTCCTGGTTTTTCTGGAGCTTCTGCTATTAGTATTACAGGTTTATTATTTTTGAAATGGATATCCTCTATTGAGAATGTTTTTGTTTTTGCAACAGCTACAATACCTTCAGTAGAATCTCTGTAAGCTATTTTTTGATATACTTCCTTTGAGATTTCTACTCTTTTTATATTTTCATCAAAAAGGTGTGATATCTCATTTTCAGTAATTAAATCTTTATTATAAAGAATAGCCTCAAATTTATATTTTCCTTTTATTGCTAATGAAATCTCTCGTTTTCCTTCTATAATAAATAACCCTTGTTTTTTACGCTCACGAGATTTTTCTTGAAGTTTTAATATATTTTTTATATAAGGATTTTGTGTACTTGAAATAGCTATCATCTTAGCAAATATAACTATTTGTATGTATTGCCAAAAAACTTATTATTATTAATGTAAATCTTTCACAAAGATAAAAATTAAATGATCTTTAATAATTATTAGTCGTCTTAAAGTCGATACTAATTATTTTTATTTTGATACTTATTAGAGTAGCGTTTCCAAAGTTTTGTTTGGTGTGTTTCTAAACTAATTTTTCTACCTTGAATAAATCCTGCAGTTAGTATATTACCCTTCATCTCTAAAGCATCACCTTCAGAAATAAATAATGTAGCATCCTTACCTTCCTCTATTGTTCCTACAAAGCTATCTATCCCTAAAATTTTTGCATTGTTTGAAGTAATCATTTTTAATGCTTCTTCTTTATCAATACCAAAAGCAGCATATGTTCCTGCATAAAAAGGTAAATTTCTTGTATTCATACGTTCCATATCTCCTTCCATACCCAAACCTACTGTAATCCCTTTATCAATTAATATTTTAGCGTTTCTATAGGATAGATCATAGTCGTCATCTTCACCACTAGGTATTCTGTGTGAACGATCTATTATGACAGGTATATTATTTTTTATTAATAAATCTGAGACATTTTCTGCTCCTTGTGCGTGAACTAAAACAATATTATTGATTCCTACTGTTTTCATTTTGTTAATAGCATCTGTTATTTCTTTTTCTCCATTTACATGTATAAAAATTTTTTGAGAGCCGTTGAATAGTCTCTTTGTAGCGGCAAAAGGTATATTCTCGATAACTTGTTCATTTATTAAATACCTTTTAGCGTCAGAAAAATAATTTGTTATTTTATTTATATTTTCGATATATTTTGGATCTTGTTTTAAACCAGGATCTTCTCCTAACCACCAACGACCACTAGTTATACTTTTTGGCCAGTTCATATGAATAGCATCATCAATATTGATCACTGCGTCTTCCCAGTTCCAGGCATCAAATTGCATTACAGAAGACGTACCAGAAATAACACCACCTCTTGGTGTTATTTGAGCCATAAACACTCCATTAGGACGCATAGACTCTATTACTTTACTTTCTGCATTGTAAGCGATTAGACTTCTTATATGGGGTAACATTGAACCTACTTCATCTTCGTCATTAGTTGCTCTTACAGCATCTATTTCAACCAATCCTAAAGAAGTATTTGCTGCAATAAATCCAGGGTATACATGCTTTCCTTTTGCATAAATAATTGTTCCTTCTCTAGCAATTTTTGTCATTGCATTTCCTACAAAAGTAAGTTTACCGTTTTTAAACATAATCAAACAGTCTTCGATTATTTTCCCGTTTCCTAGATGAGCAGTTGCACCTTCTATAGTATAACCTTTAGTTTGTATTGGTGCTGGTGTTTGTTGTGCTAAAAGATTCCCTATAAATAAGAAACAAATTATGCTATAAATATATTTATTTTTCATTTTATTATTTTTTAGTTGTTATTCTGAATCACAGTGAAAGTTTCTATTTCTTTTTTTCTTTGGTAATTGAGTTTCACTACCAGCCATTTTTTCATCCAACATCATTTTAATTAATTTACTTTTTTCAGATTGAATAGCTTTTCTTTTTTCTAAATCTTTATTTATATCAAAGTAAATAGTACCATCTATAATAGTAGTTTCTGCTTTTGCATAAATAGATAAAGGATTATTGTTCCATAGAACTAAATCTGCATCTTTTCCTTCTTTTATACTTCCAGTTCTGTTGTCTAAATGTAATAATTTAGCAGGATTAATTGTTACCATTTTCCAGGCCTCTTTCTCAGACATACCCCCGTATTTAATACTTTTTGCAGCTTCCTGATTCAATCTTCTGGACATTTCTCTATCGTCTGAATTGATAGCGACTGTAATACCCTGGTTTGCCATTATTGCAGCATTGTAAGGAATAGCGTCTAGAACCTCATATTTATATGCCCACCAATCTGAAAAGGTTGAAGCTCCTACGCCATGGGCTTTCATTTTATCTGCAACTTTATAACCTTCTAGAATATGTGTAAATGTATTAATGTTAAAATTGAATTTTTCTGCAACTTTCATTAACATATTAATTTCTGACTGAATATATGAATGACAGGAAATAAAACGCTCTTTGTTAATTATTTCTGCCAATGTTTCTAATTCTATATCTTTTCTGAAAGGCTTTCCACTTTTCTTTAAAGCATCATATTCTTTCGCTCTTTGGAAATAATCAATAAAAACTTGTTCAGTACCCATCCTAGTTTGTGGAAAACGGACTTTATTATTTTCTCCCCAATTAGACTGTTTTACGTTTTCTCCCAAAGCGAATTTTATATACTTAGGTGAGTTGTTTATTAGCATCCCCTTTGCATTTTCTCCCCATTTTAATTTTATAATCGCGGAACGACCACCTATTGGGTTTGCAGAACCATGTAGAATTTGAATAGTAGTAACACCACCAGCTAAATTCCTGTAAATGTTCATGTCATTAGGGTTCACAACATCTTCAATTGTTACTTCTGCTGTTGAATTATGGCCAGATTCATTTACTGCAGATGTAGCAATATGTGAATGCTCATCAATAATTCCCGCTGTTAAATATTTTCCAGATCCATTAATAACTTTAGCTCCTCTGTAATTTAAGTTTTTTCCGATTTTATGAATTTTTCCATTTTTTATTAAAACATCTGTATTTTCTAATACTCCTTCTTTTTCAGAAGTCCATACCGTAGCGTTTTTAACTAAAATTGTTTCTTTATTTGGGATGTCATAATTACCATATCCAACATTAGGGAAACTAACAGGAAAGAGTATTAATTCTTTCTTCTTTTTTTCCTTTTTCCTTTTTCCTTTTTCCTTGTTTTTTTGCTTTACAGCTTCCCATGAAGTTTTTTTATTAGACTCATCATAGAGAATACCTCTAATTAAATTTTTATCACTTTGAACTTGACCAACTAATCGTTTATATCCAATAGAATCTTTAAAAGTAATATTAATCCAACTGTCTTTAAATGAAAATTTAGATTTAACGATTTTATTTTTAAATTTTAAAACACCAACTTGTTTAGTTTTTTTACCTGTAATATTTAGCTTATAATTATTATTATTTACAGTCAAGTCATATTGACCATTAATATCTTCTATATCCATATTGATAATAATATTTTTATCTCCTTGAACCCAATTTTCATAAATAATTGTTTTTGCATCAAATATATCTCCAGATGTGATTATAAAATTAGCATAACTATCAACTTTTAAATTCCCAATATTTGTTTTCCCTAGAATTCTAGCTGGAATTGAGGTTAAAGCTTCTAATGCTTTCTCTTTGTCGAAACCGTATTTTATTGCTTTTCTTAGATTTTTATGAAATAAAGCTATAGATTTTAATTTATGTGTAGTTAATGCAAATTCAATTCCATTTTTATCCAAAACAGATAAATTTGAAGGCTCCTGATTCCACTTACGTAAATCACTTAATGCAATATTTTTAGACACCAATGGATTGCTTAAATCATATGCTTTTCTGAAATTGATTGGGATTATAAAACGAGCATTAGTTTTCTTTATGTCTTCAATACGCTCAAATTCGTCGCCACCTCCAACAATAGTATATTGAATTCCAAATTCATCTCCTACTTTGTCTGCTCTTAAAACATCTAAATGATTTCCACTCTCAAATATTTGTGTTAATTTTTTATTATTATTTAGAGCTTCCAAAGAGGCATCTTTGTTTTTCATATTTCCACTAGCATACCAATCTGCATCTAAATAAGTTTGTCGCAATAAAGCCATTGCACCCATCCTAGATGTTGGATAAGATTGACGAGACTTTACGCTTTTTTCAAATGATAAATATTGAGCAGATTTATAATCTAAAATTCTATATGAATCAGATGTAGCTAGATTTAGAGCAACTAGCATTCCATTTCCTCTAATAATGCCATCTTGTAAATGTGTATTTACAACCCCAAAACCAGCATTTAAAAATTCTTTGGCTTTTTTTGAATCAAATATAAAATTCTTTTTAGATTCAGTTTCTGGTCTAATATGATCATTCCAATAAAAACCTTTTCTTGAAGCATCATATTGAGGTACTCTACTATTAGATTGACTTCTTTTTGGTTTTGTAATTCCAAAACTCGAATACAAATCAATAAATGAAGGATATATTGTTTTTCCATTTAAATCGATCGTTTTAGTCCCTAGAGGAATTTTTATAGATTTTCCGATAGCAAGAATTTTACCATCTTTTATTAATAAAGCTCCTTTTTTAATAATCTTATTTGCAGTTACGTATATAGTAGCATTCTTTATAGCGATCGTTGTGTTTTTTGCAGTTTTCACCCCCGTATTAGTTGGGAAATAATCTTGTGAATTGGTAGTTGAAATTGTGAATAATAATAATAATAAGAGTAGTTTTTTCATTGTGGAGTTTTTTTTTATCGATGTTAATAAAGCAATTACTAATATAAATTTAGTTTTTAATACTGTTATTTTTAATTTTTAGAAATTATAACACTTATAAGAAATGAAAACCTGATTCAGATGTTAATTTTTAAAGCATCTAATTTAATGAAAATTTAATATTAAAATAAGAAATCAATAAATTAACAACATAATTATAGGATTTAATTCCTCTAGGTTGATTATTCGCTTTTAAATAAATATCATAACCTTTTTTTATTATTGGTTCAAAAGGATTTTTATATGATTTCCAGAAAGCATTACTTTTGTTGAAATCTTTAATTACACCAATGTTTAAGTCTTCCCAAATTTTATTAAATGCATGTTGATCTCTTTTTTTCACCTCTTTAATTAAATAAATAAAAGCCATTCTATAACTTGCATATTTAAAATAAATATCATCATGGTTATTAGAAGCTAAAAACCCAATAAAATTTGCTTCATCTTCTGCTGCATACCCAATTTGATGAGCAATTTCATGATAAGTTGTTGTAGGATAGCCATTTTTTGGAATAAGATTATTTACTTGTGCTTCTCCTGTAAACGGGTTAAAATATCCGGAAGTTCCATTATAAGACTGAAAAGTACTTATTAGAGAACTTTTAACTGATGAATATTTATATTCTAGTTGAGGGTAATCTTTTTCTAAATTTCTGAGGCCCTCAAAAGCCATTTCATAAATTTTTTCTCTAGAAACTTTATTTTCAACCATTAAACTATCATTATCCGTAATTTCTAATTGATAAAAATTTAGTTTTTTGAGTACATAGTTAGTCGTCTTTAACAATTCTTTATTTGTATGGCTAGTTTTTGTGTAGCCTAAGTTTTTAGCTAAGGGTTCTCTATAATAATTTAACCCCCAGAAGAGGTAAAAGCAAAAGTAAATCACTGATAAAAAAGCAGTTAAGTTTAAAAAAATATTTCTAAAATTTTTAAATCTTGTGATTATCAATTTAAATAAAAATCGAAATAAAATCAACAATAAAAATCCAATTACAATATCACCAACAGAAAAAGGAATACTACCAAACAAAACTCTAAATAGTGATGAAATTAATGGGTATAACCACATTGAATAATATTTTTCAATAATATTCGAATGATTACCAGCTAATTGAACAAGTATCACTTGTATAGGAAGTAAAATAGTAAGAATAATATGTATTTTATTATTTTTCATTTAGGTAAAAATAATAAATCAAATTAGAAGTTGACTGTTTATTAACATGATAATAACAATTTAGTTTACAATAATTGTCAACAAATAAAAGTAGTAATTCATAAATGATAACCAATGTAAAAAATTATATTTGTGTGTATGGAAAAAACGAATGTAATTGCTGGTAAAAAAGTAGATAAATCAAGAATCATAAGTCTTGAGAAGGGTAAGATCCCTCCTCAAGCTGTTGAGTTAGAAGAAGCTGTATTGGGAGCGATGATGATTGATAAAAAAGGAATTGATGATGTAATAGATATCTTAAGTCCAGACGCTTTTTATGATTCCAAACATCATGAAATTTATGCTGTTATATTTGAGTTGTTTCAAAATTCCGAACCGATTGATTTATTGACAGTATCTAATTTGTTGAAAAAGAACGGAAAACTAGAATATGTTGGTGGTGATTTTTTTTTAATCAGATTAACTCAAAAAGTAGCATCTTCGGCACATATTGAATTCCATGCAAGAATTATTTTACAAAAATATATTCAACGAAGATTAATTTCTATTTCAAGTGAAATTATAGAAAATGCATATGATGAAAGTACAGATGTATTTGATTTATTGGATGATGCAGAGGGAAAGTTGTTTGAGGTTACACAAGGAAATTTAAAAAAGAGTTCAGAAGAAGCTGGCTCACTAGTAAAACAAGCTTTAAAGAAAATACAAGAAATTGGCAATGAAGGAGGTATGTCAGGTTTAGCTACAGGGTTTACTAAATTAGATGCCTTGACCTCTGGTTGGCAGCCATCTGATTTAGTAATTATTGCTGCGCGACCTGGTATGGGTAAAACTGCATTTGTTATATCAATGGCAAAAAATATGGCAATCGATTTCAATCATGGTGTAGCTGTATTTTCACTAGAAATGTCTTCCGTTCAGTTGATAACCCGTATGATTTCATCAGAAACTGGTTTGACATCAGAAAAATTAAGAAAAGGTAATTTAGAACCTCATGAATGGGAGCAATTAAATGTTAAAGTTAAGAGGCTCTCTGATGCCCCAATATTTATTGATGATACACCATCTTTATCCATTTTTGATCTTCGTGCAAAAGCTAGAAGACTAGTATCCCAACATGGTGTAAAAATTATTGTAATAGATTATTTACAATTAATGACAGCTGGAAGTAAAGCTGGAGGTAATCGTGAACAAGAAATTTCAATGATTTCAAGAAACTTAAAAGCTTTAGCGAAAGAATTGGAAGTTCCTGTTATTGCTTTATCACAATTATCTCGTGCCGTAGAGACTCGTGGTGGTAGTAAAAGACCTTTATTGTCTGATTTACGTGAATCGGGAGCTATAGAACAAGATGCAGATATTGTAAGCTTTATTTTCCGCCCAGAATATTATGGAATGACAGAATGGGACGATGATGAACATACTCCTTGTGAAGGGCAAGGAGAATTTATTATTGCAAAACACAGAAATGGTGGTTTGGATAATATAAGATTAAAGTTTACTGGACATTTAGCAAAATTCTCAGATTTAGAAGAAGGATTTAGTTCTGAATTTCAGTCTTCTATGAATGCTGACTTTTCAGATGATGTTTTTCCAGATCAAAGAATTGAACCAAAAGATGCTTTTGGAGCTGACGATGTTCCTTTTTAAGACAAAAAAACTACTTAAAAGCATAAATAAAAAACTGTTAATAAATCTTAGATAAATAAATTTTAAAGTAGATTCAAATCCATCCACTTTTGTATTTTTGCCTCAACAAATATCATTTTAAAATGTCAAATACACAACAATTACAAGATTTTACTCAACAAGTTCGTAGAGATATTTTACGCATGGTTCACAAAGTAAATTCAGGACATCCTGGAGGTTCTTTAGGTTGTGCAGAGTTCATTACATGTCTTTATCAAGAAGTTATGGAATATTCCACAGCCTTTGATATGGACGGTAAAGACGAGGATTTATTCTTTTTATCAAATGGGCATATCTCTCCAGTATTTTATAGTGTTTTAGCACATAGTGGTTTTTTTCCAGTGTCAGAACTTGCTACTTTTAGACTATTAAATACTCGTTTGCAAGGACACCCTACTACTCATGAAGGATTACCAGGTATAAGAATAGCCTCAGGTTCTTTAGGTCAAGGAATGTCAGTTGCTTTAGGTGCTGCCGAAGCAAAGAAATTAAATGAAGATGATAAAATAATTTATACATTACACGGAGATGGTGAATTACAAGAAGGACAAAATTGGGAAGCAATTATGTATGCTTCTGCAAAAAAAGTAGATAATATAATTTGTACTATTGATTTAAACGGAAAACAAATTGACGGAGCTACTGATGATGTATTGGCTATGGGTAGTATTAAAGCTAAATTTGAAGCCTTTGATTGGGATGTTATAGTTGTAGAAAAAGGAAATGATATTGAAGCTATTCTATTCGCCTTATCAGCAGCTAAGCAAAAAACAGGAAAAGGAAAGCCTGTTTGTATTTTATTACACACAGAAATGGGTAATGGAGTAGACTTCATGATGCATACACATGCTTGGCATGGAAAAGCACCTAGTGACGAACAATTAGAGAATGCATTGTCTCAAAATCCAGTAACACTAGGAGACTACTAATAATAAGTAAATTTATAGTTCTTATAATAACCTACAATTCAATTTGTAGGTTTTTTTTATGTTTTTATTTAGAATAAAAACGTGGGAATACCATTATCTTTACATTGTAATTATATTAAAAATTTATATGAAAATAGGCATTGTTTGCTACCCAACATTTGGAGGGAGTGGAGTATTAGCAACTGAATTAGGAATGGCATTGGCGGACAAAGGACATCAGGTACACTTTATTACATACAACCAACCTGTCCGTTTAGATTTCATTTCAGATAATTTGCATTTTCATGAAGTACTATTAGAAGAATATCCCTTGTTTCACTATCAACCCTATGAATTAGCTCTTTCTACTAAAATGGTTGATGTTGTAGAGAAATATAATTTAGATGTTTTGCATGTTCACTATGCTATTCCACATGCTTATGCAGCTTATATGGCAAAGTTAATGTTAAAGGAAAAGGGCATTCATATAAAAGTAGTAACAACTCTTCATGGAACAGATATTACACTAGTTGGTAGTCATCCCACCTACAAAACAGCTGTTGAATTTAGTATCAATAATTCTGATATTGTAACTTCAGTGTCAACAAATTTAAAAAACACCACCAATAGATTATTTAATATAAAAAAAGATATTCAAGTAATATATAATTTTATAGATGTTGAGAAATATGATCATGCAAATCATGAAGAATGTAAAAGAATATCAATAGCAAAGCCTGAGGAGAGAATCTTAACACATGTCAGTAATTTTAGACCTGTAAAAAGGACAGAAGATGTAATTCGAATTTTCAATCTAGTACAAAAAGAAATACCATCAAAATTATTAATGGTTGGAGATGGTCCAGAAAGAGTCAAAACAGAAGAATTAGTCAGACAGTTAGGTCTTAATGAAAAAGTAATTTTTCTTGGAAATAGTTCTGAGGTAACAAAAATTTTATGTTATTCTGACATCTTTTTATTACCTTCAGAGACGGAAAGTTTTGGGTTAGCTGCATTAGAGGCTATGGCTGCTAATACTCCAGTAATATCAACAAATACAGGAGGTTTGCCAGAAGTGAATATACATGGTGAAACTGGATATTTGAGTGATTTAGGTGCAGTCGATGACATGGCAAAGAATGCGATATCAATTTTAAAAGATGACTCTATTCTTTTAGAGTTTAAGAAAAAAGCGAAAGCACATACAAAACAATTTGCTTTAGAGAATATCCTACCAGTTTATGAGGAAATTTATAAATCCTGCTATATAAATGTTTAAGAATTATAAAAATTTAAACTCTCTATAATAAGTTCTGTATCGACTGCGCAATCTAATTTGTGGCTTTCAATATCTTTTAATAGAACAAAATTTATTTGACCATTAATATTTTTCTTATCATGTTTTAATAAGTCAAGAATTGATGAGAAATCTTGTTTTAAAAGATGTATTTTATTATATATTGATAAAATAGTTTCTTTTATTTTTGATAGATTTTGCTCAGGAAATTCTAATAATTTATATGAAATATAGCTTTCACAGATCATTCCTATAGCAATTGCCTCTCCATGTGTTAAGTTATTTTTATCATCAGATTCTAAATAAAAAGACTCAATTGCATGCCCAATAGTATGACCAAAATTTAAAACTTTACGTAGACTATTTTCTTTAGGATCTTGTAAAACAATTTTATTTTTTATACATATAGATTTATAAATTAAATCACTGTATACAAGATCTTTAACATACATTACATCATCAAATAGTTTAATATCACATGTTAATCCATATTTAATGATTTCAGCCACCCCAGATTTAATTTCTTTATCACTTAAAGTAGTTAAAAAATTAGAGTCTATTAAAACCAACTCTGGATTTGAAAATAATCCAATTTGATTTTTTAGTACACCTAAATCTATGCCGGTCTTTCCTCCAACTGATGCATCAACCATAGATAATAATGTCGTAGGTACATTAACGAAATCTATTCCACGCTTGTATGTAGAGGCAACAAACCCACCTAAATCTGAAATAACACCACCTCCAAGAGTAATAATTAAACTTTTACGATCAGCGCCTAATTCTGTAATTGCATTCCAAACACCAACGCAAGTATCAATATTTTTATTTATCTCTCCAGATTCAATTTCAATAACTTCGATGGCTTTATCAGTTTCTAAGTTAGACATAAAATTAGGGTAACAATGCTCAAAAGTATTTTCATCTACTAAAATAAAAAGAGTTGAATACTTTTTCTTAACAATTAAATCATTAAGTTCTTTGTATGCTTCTTCTTGAAAATGAATTAGATAGGTATCTGCTTGAATAGATTTCATATGATGATAAATGTTATTGCAAATTAAGTAGAATTTATTGAATTATTTGTAGTCTATAACTATCTTTGTTACAATAATTCAAACTAAATGAAATTTTTTGATAATACTGAAGTTGCTTTTTCTCTAAAATCTGATTCTGAGTTAGAACGTGCTTATTTTCTTTTTAAAATGATCCAAAATCAGCCTATGGTCAAAATTGGTTCAGCTGTTACTAATTTCGCATTAAAAATCAATTTACCAATTGAAGGTTTAATTCGTTCTACAGTTTTTGATCATTTTTGTGGGGGAGTTAACGAAGAGGATTGTCTACCAGTTATAGATAAGATGTTTAGAAAGGGAAACATTTATAGTGTTTTAGATTATTCTGTTGAAGGTAAAGAAGGTGAAGATGTTTTTGATCAAACTGTAGAGAAAATACTAAATGTCATAAAATTTGGAGACGAAAGAGAATCAATTCCCTACGCAGTTTTTAAGCCAACCGGCTTTGGAAGATTTTCTTTATATCAAAAAATAACTGAAAAAAAAGATCTTACAGTTGCAGAAAAAACGGAATGGTTAAGAGTAAAAGAACGTTTTCATAAGGTATGTAATATCGCTTCACAAAAAAGTATGCCATTATTAGTAGATGCAGAAGAAAGTTGGATGCAGTCTGCAGTAGATGATTTACTTGAGGAATTAATGGAGACTTATAATAAAGAAAAACCAATAGTTTTTAATACATTACAAATGTATAGGCACGATAGAATGTCTTACTTAAAAGCCTTACATGAAAGAGCAGATAAAAAAAGTTTTCATATTGGAATAAAAGTCGTCAGGGGAGCATACATGGAAAAAGAGCGAAAAAGAGCAGAAGAAAAAAATTATTTATCACCAATTTGTGAAAATAAAAAAACTACTGATGATAATTATAATGATGCAATACGTTATATTATGGAAAATAAAAGAATGGCACTCTTTGCTGGAACACATAATGAAGAAAGTTCTATTCTCTTAATGGAACTCGCTAAAAAACACAAAATAGCTTCAAATGATAAGCGTTTATGGTTTGGGCAATTATTCGGCATGAGTGATCATATCAGCTATAATTTAGCTAAAGAAGGTTATAATGTTGCAAAATATCTTCCATTTGGACCAGTAAGAGATGTTATGCCGTATTTAATTAGAAGAGCTGAAGAAAACACATCTGTAGCCGGACAGACAAGTAGAGAGTTAAACCTTATAGTTTCAGAGCGTAATAGAAGAAATTTATTATGACATCTTTAGATGAAATAAAAGCATTAGTAAATAAAAATAAAGCAAGTCTATTAAAAGAAATTTCAGAAAGTAAAGAGATTGTTTTTTTGATAAAAAAGTCAATAAATACCGATCTTTCAGAAGAAGAAAAGTTGAAAGTAAAAGAACAACTACTAGATATATGTAAAGCAATTCCTGCATTTACTATATTTATGCTTCCCGGTGGGGCATTATTATTACCTATATTGATTAAATTAATTCCAGATATTTTACCTTCAGCATTTAGAGACAATATTTAGTATGTAAACAGACCAAATATGATCTACTGTTTATCCATTTTAATATACGATTCATAAAACTATAATTTATTAATCTATATACCAACCACCTTAAAGAAGAAACAAAAGGATTCATATTCTAAAAAAACTTGTTAGAATTAGTGTAATTCGCATTTAAACATCTATTTTTGCCCGAAATTTAAGAAAGCATAAATGCAATCAATAAGAAACATCGCAATCATTGCGCACGTTGACCACGGAAAAACAACTTTAGTAGACAAAATTATAGATCAAGCAAAAATCTTAGACGATCGTAAGGAGCGTAAAGATTTATTATTGGATAATAATGATTTGGAACGTGAAAGAGGAATTACTATTCTTTCTAAAAACGTATCAGTTGACTACAAAGGAGTAAAGATTAATGTAATAGATACTCCAGGTCACGCCGATTTTGGTGGTGAAGTAGAGCGTGTTTTAAAAATGGCAGATGGAGTTTTGTTATTAGTAGATGCATTTGAAGGGCCTATGCCACAAACTCGTTTTGTTCTTGGAAAAGCTTTAGAATTAGGTTTAACACCAATTGTGGTTGTAAATAAAGTAGATAAAGAAAATTGTACACCAGACTTAGTTCATGAAAAAGTATTTGATTTAATGTTTGCATTAGAAGCTACAGAAGATCAATTGGACTTTGCAACAATTTATGGTTCAGCTAAAAATGGTTGGATGTCAACAGATTGGCAAGATCCAAAAGAAAATATTTTAGATTTATTAGATGCTGTAATTGAGTCTATTCCTGAGGCACCCTACAGAGAAGGATCACCACAAATGCAAATTACTTCATTAGATTTTTCATCATTTACAGGAAGAATAGCTATTGGACGTGTTTTTAGAGGTGATTTAGAAGAGAATAAAGACTATATGTTGTGTAAAGCAGATGGTTCTACAAAAAAGGTGAGAGTTAAGGAATTACACGTTTTTGAAGGAATGGGTAAAGTAAAAGTTTCTAAAGTAAGAAGTGGAGACATTTGTGCTATTACTGGTTTAGAAGGATTTGAAATAGGAGATACGATTGCAGATATAGAAAATCCAGAAGCATTACCAAGAATCGAAGTAGATCAACCTACAATGAGTATGCTTTTTACTATTAATAATTCACCATTCTTTGGTAAAGAAGGTAAATACGTAACATCTCGTCATTTACGTGACAGGTTGTTTAAAGAAATGGAAAAAAACTTAGCTTTACGAGTAGACACTACCGATAGCGAAGATAAATTTAATGTTTTTGGACGTGGAGTTTTACATTTATCAGTATTAATTGAAACAATGCGAAGAGAAGGTTATGAATTACAAGTGGGAAGACCACAGGTAATTATCAAAGATATTGACGGAGTAAAATCCGAACCATATGAAACTCTTTCTATTGATGTTCCAGAGGATGTAGCTTCTAAAGCAATTAATTTAGTTTCGTTACGTAAAGGAGACTTATTAGTAATGGAACCAAAAGGAGATCTACAACATTTAGAATTTACAATTCCATCTAGAGGTTTAATAGGATTACGTAACAAGATTTTAACAGCAACGGCAGGTACAGCAATTATTAATCACAGATTTAGTGAATATGGCCCTTTCAAAGGAGAGTTCTCTGAGGATATTAAAGGTGCAATAGTTTCTTCTGCAGCTGGAAAAGCAACAGCTTATGCTATAGATAGGTTACAAGATAGGGGACGTTTTTTTATAGATATTAACGAAGAAATTTATATTGGTCAAGTTGTTGGAGAAAATAGTAAAGATTCCGATATGGGTGTTAACTTAATAAAAGGAAAACAATTAACTAATATGCGTAAATCTGGTACCGATGAAGCTATGAAAATAGCTCCTAAAGTAGATTTTTCTCTTGAAGAATGTATGGAATATATTAAAGGAGACGAATATTTAGAAGTTACACCAGCTAGTCTTCGTATGCGAAAAATCACTTTTAAAGCATAACTTAAAATTTTTTTATTTTAATAAAACAAACTCAAGTTTTTACTTGGGTTTTTTTATTATTAAATAACTGCTTTATTAGTTTCTTAATGCAATTAATTTTATGTATATTTGATTGTTATAATTCTAAAGAAAAAACTTAACAATTAGGTATTTTAAATGTGGAAGTTTGGTATTTAATTTGCTTTGTTTTTTCTTTTTTTTCTTACTACCACCAGATTAAAAAAACCTTGTCAATTAATCCATTTTTATTTTTAATCCAACACAATGGTGAAAACTGCCTTTGCATATAACTTACCATCTTCAGTTTAAATTCATTATAATTTATCCACTTTACATCGGTATGTGGAACTACCAACCAATCCAATTTAAGGGGAATATGAAACTTAGAATCTTTAAAATTATTTAATTCTATCTGATTAATATAATAGCCAACAACACAATCAGAATTTAACTCTTTTAATTTTATTTTTTTGTTTGAAAATGGAAGAAATAACTGAGCTTTGAAGTAAATTTTTTGTTCAATTTTATTGTTATTTAATGATATTGATTCTAAATATTTTACGCATTCTTTTGAGTAAAGAAGTGGTAACTGCTTTTGTTTAAGCTTAATCAATTTATTGATCAAGGAATCTTTTCTGTTTGGACCTATAAAATGACTTAATTCGTCAATTCCTATAGTTGCGTCATATAAATAAAACTTATATATAATTTCGAGATGAACAGGCTCTTTATCTTTTAAAATTAAACAATCTAATTCACCTAAAGTAATTTTATTATTTTGAATTTGAATATTTTCAGATATAATTTCTATTGACTTATCATCTTTAAACTGATGGGAAACAAGTCTTTCCACAAACTTTCCTAACCTTAATTTAGTATCAATTTTTTTATCATATGTTATTAATTTTTGATTAATTTCAAATTGATATAATCCAAAAATAGAAATTGTATTCCAAAGAAAAGGAGTTTTAATAAAACCTTCAAAACGTTTTTGTATGTCTTTATAAATTTGTTTCATTAGAATTCAAAATTACAAAACACTTTTCAATTTGTTTTTGTAATTTTATGTTTTAAATAACTTGTATATGCAATTCGAAAAATCAACCTTCCAATATTTAAAAGATCTTCATAATAATAATAATAGAGATTGGTTTGCAAAGACTAAAACGACATATCAGACTGCACAAAAAAATGCTAAAGAAGTCTTTTCTTTAATTCACAATGAATTACAAAGTCATGACGAGATTGAAAAATCTAAAATGATGAGAATTTATAGAGATGTTCGATTCTCTATTGATAAAACCCCATATAAAACTCATTTCGGAAACTCTTTTTCTAGATTAGGAAAAGACCTAAGAGGTAGTTATTTTTTAAGAATTAAACCTGGCGAATCATTTCTTGCTGGTGGATTTTGGGAGCCTAATAAAGAAGATTTATATAGGATTCGGAAAGAAATTGAGTTGGATGCATCAGACATTAGAGTCCTCTTAGAAAATGATGATCATCAAAAATATTTCGGAAATAAATTTGAAAGCTTTAATGAATTAAAAACTGCTCCTAGAGGTTTTGATAAAAATCATCCAGATATAGATTTACTTCGTAAAAAAGGGTTTATATCTATTAGAAAATTTACCGATTTAGAGGTGTTATCAAAAAATTTCACTCACGAAGTTTATGAAAGTTACAAAGCATTACGACCTTTTTTCGACTTATTTAGTGAGATATTAACAACCAACTTAAATGGAGAAACTATCATTTAGGTTTTTAGATATCTCTTTTTTTAAGACTACATAAGTAATTATCGTTGCTAATGTATCTCCTATAGCAAAAGAGAACCAAACACCATCAATACCATAGTAAATAGGTAATAAATAGGCTAGTGGTATTAAAAATAAACCTTGTTTTAATAAAGTTAAGAACAATGCTGGTAACGCTTTACCTGCGGCTTGAAAATAAGCTGAACCTATTAGTTGTATTGCTATAATTGGAGAAACTAAAAAGACTAAAATCATTGCTCTTGGTGTTTCATTTAATAAAATTATATCTGTAGAAAAGACACTTATAATTTCTTTCGAAAAGATAATTATTAATATATAAATTAAACCCGTAACAGCACAACCATAAATTATTGCTTTTTTAATTGTTTCTTTTACCCTATCATATTTTTTTGCACCATAATTATATCCTGCAATTGGAAGAAAACCTTGAGTAATTCCCATTATAGGAAATAAAGCAAACATCATTACCCGGTTAATAATACCGAATATTGAAATGGAAATTTCTCCACCATATTTATATAATGAATAATTTAAAACAATCATTAAAACACTAATTGTTCCTTGTCTGACTACAGAGACTCCACCTAACTTTATAATTTCATTTACGATTGAAAAATTTAATCGGAAGTTTTTAGTAATAATTCTTAATTCACTTTTATTAGATATAAAAAAATATAAAATAAATAACCCACAACTTGCATAGGCGATAGAGGTAGCTAGACCTGCACCATACATACCTAGATTCATATATTTTATAAATATAATATCTAAGACAATATTTACAACAGCTGGAACCATCATTGCATACATTGCAAATTTAGGTTTTCCAACGGCTCTGATTACAGGGTTTCCCATCATGGCAAAGGTTAAGAAAGGAACACCGTATATAATTACATCAAAATATTCTTGGCTAGGACTTAATATTCCCCCTTTTGCACCAAATATTGATAAAATTTCTGTGCTATAAATATTACCGACTACTACAAAGAATAATGCTAAAATAGTTGTTAAGCTAATTTGATTTCCAAAAGTAAGAAATGCTTTTTCTGAATTATTATTACCTAAAGCCCTGGATATAATGGAACTTCCTCCAATACCAATACCCATTCCTATTGAAGAGATCATAAATGCAATTGGTAAAACAACAGTAATTGCTGCAATCGCTAGAACACCAATCCATTGCCCTACAAAAATAGTATCAACAATCATATTTAAAGACATTACAAGAATTCCTATAGATGCTGGAACTGCTTGTTTTATCAATAAAGTACTAATTTTCTCTGTTCCTAGTTCGGAGGCTACTTTTGTCATAATGAATCGTCTGCAAAGATGATAATTTAAAAATGATATAAAGTAAATCATATATAAATTATTGTCATGAAAATATTAATATTTTATAAGTTTGTAAAAAAGTCATTATGAGTAAATTTTTTGAATTAAAAAGAATTGTAGAATTAATAGATATAGACGAATTAAATCACGTGAATAATACTGTTTACGTAAAATGGATGGATGATATAGCAAGAAAACACTGGATATTTTTAACTAAAGAAAAAAATGTATTAGCTTATGTTTGGGTAGTATTAAAGCATGAGATTGAATATATTAATCAAGCATTTATAAATGATGAAATTATAATAAAAACTTGGGTAGGGGAGACCAAAGGTTTTAAGTCTGAAAGATATTTTGAATTTTATAAGAATAAACAATTATTGGTTAAGTCTATAACTACTTATGGGATGTTAGATTCTAAAACTTTTAAACCTACTAGAATAAGAGAAAATGTACTAAAACTATTAGAACCTTTTAAATAAAAGTATCTTTGTATCTCTAAATTTAGAAAGATAATTATGTCAACATTTTCAGCATTAGGAATACGTAAAGAATATATACAAGGATTAAATGAATTAGGAATAAAAATACCTTCAGAAATTCAAGAAAATGCAATTCCTATTTTAATAAAAAATAATACTGACTTTGTAGGATTAGCTCAAACTGGTACTGGTAAGACAGCCGCTTTTGGTTTGCCAATTTTGCATAATATTGTTACAGAAAAAGATGAGATTCAAGCTTTAATTTTATCACCAACAAGAGAACTTGTCCAACAAATTAAAAAACAACTTTTTAAGTTCACAAAATATTGTGAAGACAAAATATTTCTTGAAGCTATTTTTGGTGGTGAAAAAATTGATATTCAGATTAATAAATTAAAAAGGACTACTCATGTTGTAGTGGCAACCCCAGGAAGATTAGTTGATTTAATTGAGAGAGGTGATATAGATATTAGTAATATAAAAACTTTGGTCTTAGATGAAGCTGATGAAATGCTCTCTATGGGATTTAAGCAAGATTTAAATCGAATTTTGAAATTTACTACTGGTGAGAGAAATACTTGGTTATTCTCAGCAACTATGCCAGAAGAAATTCAGCGTATCATTAAAATCTATATGGATGCAAATTCACCAAGAGTTGAGATTAATAAGAGTTCTTTAGTGAATGATAATATTAGACATCAATTTATTAAAACTACTATTAAACAGAAAACAAACGATATAATATCTTATATAGAAAAACGAGGAACCGAAAGAGGAATTATTTTTTGTAGAACTAAATTAGGTGTCCAGAACCTTTGTCATCAGTTAAAAGAGGAAGGCTTTTCTGTTGGTGCTCTGGAGGGAGATATGCAGCAAAGAGATCGTGAGAAAGCAATGAGAGCATTTAAAAATGAAAGCACACAATATTTAATATCAACGGATGTTTCGGCAAGGGGAATAGATGTAAGAGGCCTAGAGTTTATTATTCATCATCAATTACCTGAGCAATTAGAATACTACACGCATAGGAGTGGAAGAACAGCAAGAGCTGGAAAAACTGGTAATTCTATTGCTTTTATTTTACCAAGTGAACTAGAGAAAATTCATGAAATTCAAAAAGAATTAAAGATTAAATTTACAGAAGTAGAAAAGTACTAATGGATTTAATCTATATCTTAGACATTACAGGAACATTTGCATTTGCTATCAGTGGAGCATTATTTGCTTCAGATAAAAAATTTGATTTATTTGGTGTAATTATTATTGCTTTTGTCACCGCTGTTGGAGGTGGAATGCTGAGAGATATTTTAATGGATGCTCATCCAATAAATTGGATTGGTGATTTGAATTACGTTTGGACAATTTTGATAGCAGTTATTTTCACTATGCTATTTAAAAGTAAAATAGCTCCATTAAGTAAAACTATGTTTTTGTTTGATACCATCGGTATCGGTGTTTTTACTTTAATTGGGGTGCAAAAAGGATTTAGTTATGGCTTACATCCTTTTGCAGCAATTATTATGGGTATGATTTCTTCAGTCTTTGGAGGTGTTCTAAGAGATGTTCTTACTAATCAAATACCTCTTATTTTTCAAAAAGAAATTTATGCATCAGCTTGTCTTATTGGGGGTTTAGTTTTTTGGATATCAAATTATTTTGAGTTTTCCCAATCAATACAATTTTTTGTAACTTTAGTATCAGTTATATTGGTAAGATCTATAGCCGTAAAATTTCATTTAGAGTTACCAAAAATTAAGGATGATTTATTTAGTAAAATGAAATAAAATGAAACAAATTAATTTTAAAAACATCTCTGAATTTAGAAAAATGTTGGGTAAAAGTTTACCAGATGGAGATTGGTATATAATAACTCAGCAAATGATAAATGATTTTGCAAATGCGACTCTAGACAAACAATGGATTCATATTGATGAGGAGAGAGCAAAAAAAGAAAGTCCTTTCAAAAAAACAGTTGCTCACGGATTTATGTCAGTGGCTATGATTTCTAAAATGCTAGACAACGCTTTTAAAATTAAAAGTCTAAAGATGGGATTAAATTATGGAATGAATAAAGTTCGTTTCCCAAATCCTGTTCTTGTAAATAGTGAATTAAGAATGTTGTCATCAATTAAAGAAATTGAAAATTTAGGTGTTTCTGGTATTAAAGTAACTTTTAATTGCATTATTGAAATTAAGGGACAAGAAAAACCAGCTTGTGTCGTAGAGTTTATAGCGGCGCTATTTGAGTAAATTCGACCATTAACAATCTATTATAGCTAATCTACTTTTATTATTTTTTTTATAAAATATATATTATTCTCTAATGAATTTATTTTTATAAAATAAACACCCGGGGTTAATTTTGAAAGATTTACTATATTCTCCATCTTACCTATTTGCTCAGAGTGAATCTTAATTCCGAGTATATTAAAAATATCTACATAATATAATCCTTCAGTATTCAAGTTAATAAAAATATTTTTTTCAACAGGATTAGGAAAAATATTAACATCATTAATAAGGTTAGTCTGATTAGAGTCATTTAAAATGGTAGTAAAAAAAGAACTTGACAATTCAAATGCTTCTTTACCAATTTTTTCACCAATGATTCGCCCACGAATATCATCCATTGGCGGATGAATTCCACCCCATATTCTTGATAGGCTAGTTTGATCAGATGCATCCCTATATGTCGCCCATTGCAAGGTAAAATCTTCTGTTGGCCCTTCTTCAAAAACTAAAAAATCATTTTTTGTAACATTGAAATTACCTATTCCACCTGGGAAAAAAGAATCATTGGTAATTAGTGTCAATACTTCTGAAGCTGCTCTCGAAAAAGCAGAATGTCCAGAAAGATATCCAGCAAAAGGTGGGCTAACAAATGTAGGTCGTTGATATGGCCACCAATGCGAACCTAAAATCCAATCAACACCTGCAAAATCTGTATTTGGATTGATTATAAAGTCTGGTCCTCTCCAAGATTTTATTTTTATCTTACCAAGATTTTGATTAAGATTTCCGACCAAATCGTCATCATCATTAATAAGTTCAATTAAATTTTCTATTAATGGTAAGCCATGTGGATCATAACTAGGAAGATTCATATCAGAACTTTGTCCTTTAGATGCCATATATCTAATAGCAGAAATTGGCCTTGTGAAATCATAATATCCTTTAATACCCCAAATGCTAATTGCAGTGTCATGCATGGCACCACCTAATGCTAAATAACTTTTCACATCCCATTCTAATGCTTCAAGTTCTCTAGATGAATTTCCAAAGGTTTTTTTAGATAATGGGTGATCACTAACATAGTTTAAAATTGTAAACCAGTGTCCTGGAGGTGTCTCAGAATCTGGACCATCTGCCCAGAATTCTGCTAGTACTCTTGAATAATCTGCTCTTTTAACAAAATTATCCTCATAGACTTCGCCAGTAACCGGATTTAATTGATGCCCTTGTCCAACATCACCGCCAGTGTCAAAATTATAAAAGTTTTTATATTCATTAAAGGTCGTAGGAAAATCATTGATGTCAATATTTCCGATGGAGTTCGGAGAAATATTTATAAAAACTTCGTCATTAGGATCTAATTGTGCTGACCAAGAAATTACTAATGAAAAATTCCACTTGTAAGGATCACTGATTCCGTTGCCGTTTGATTCTTGAATATAATCTGGAGGTCCTGGGTTATGATAAACATATGAATCAAAATTATTATTTAAAATTTCTAAATTATTTTCTTTTAAAGCAAATGGAATGACTTCCCCCCATTCTGGACTTAAAAAATCGGGAGTATTAAGAGCAAATGGATTTCCAGCTTGATCAACAAAAACATCAAAAGCTAAAGGTTGCCATCTATTTGGATTAATTTCTATATTATCTTCATAAAACATTAAAACGAGTGGATCATTTTCAGCCTGATAATATCTATTATCATAGAGGTTTATTTCATTGGATCCATCTTGTAATCCAAAATCTATCATTTTTGCGGCTAAATAATTGCCAAGTGCTGCATAAGAGCCTGAACTATAATCTACAGTTGTTATATTTTTATCATATCCAAGAGATGTGAAAAAATTTTCTAATGAGGTGAATGTTTGTGAAGCATTTGGTGAATAACTAAACCTATGAGCTAATAATCTAAAAATAGCATAGCTTATTATTTCTTTACTAGCTTCATCTTTATTTATTGGAATTGTTATGGGGTTATATTCAGTATAATATCCTCCAAAAGTATTACCTAAAAAAATAGTTTGAGCATTATTATGGAATATCGCCCAAGCATCATACATAATTACAGAAGAATGAAACAAATTCCTTGCATGAACAGTTGGTCTTGCAAAATCATTTCTAATAGCACTTAAAAGTTCCTCATTCCATTGTCTTGCAATAGAATTTTGACCAACAAGAGAGCTTGAAAATAAAGTTGTTGAAAATATTAAAAATAGAAAAATATGTTTTTTGATCATTACTTAAATAAACACGTAAATTTATTAAATTTACTGAATAATCAAAGTATTAGTATTAATAGTTTTACTAAAAATTTGACTAAATTTCATCATATTATTCTATAAATCAGTTAAAAATATTATCTTTGCAAAGTAAGAAAGAATACATAGTACCTTTAAATTTGATTCGATTTTTAATTTTAAGTAAAGTATTTTATCCTTAACATAACGTATAATCATATAATCATTTATTTAGTTAATGGCAAAATCACAGCAGACATTTAGTAAGAGTGAAAAAGAAAAGAAGCGCTTAAAGAAAAAGCTAGACAAGAAAAAGAAAATGGACGCTCGTAAGGCTGACAGAGAAGAAAACGGTACAGAAGGAATCCAGTTTGCCTATGTAGATCATAATGGTAATTTAACTGATACGCCTCCAGATCCAGATTTAAAAATAGAAGTTGAATTAGAAGATATTGCTGTTTCAGTTCCTAAAAAAGAAGATTTACCACAAGAGGATCCTGTAAGAAAAGGTAAAGTATCTTTCTTTGATTCATCTAAAGGATTTGGATTTATTATAGACTCTATGAATAACGAAAAATATTTTACTCACGTTAGTGGTTTAATAGATACTATTATAGAGAATGATAAAGTATCTTTCGAATTAGAAAGAGGAATGAGAGGAATGAATGCCGTTAAGGTTACTAAAATATAGTTTACAAAACATTTTTGTATTAAGAAAATCTACATTTAGTAGGTTTTTTTTTGTTTATATTTTACTTAAAGAACAGTGAAACATCAGTCTTTAATACATAAATAGCTTAATTTTTAGAAAAAATTAAAAAAAAATCAATAATTTTATTGTTATATTGAATTATAGAGTCATCTTTGTAGATTAATAACTAATAATAATATTATGAATAAAGGTACAGTAAAGTTCTTCAATGAATCTAAAGGATTCGGATTTATAACTGAAGAAGGAGTAGAAAAAGATCATTTCGTTCACATTTCTGGATTAATCGATGAGATTAATGAAGGAGACCAAGTTGAATTTGATTTACAAGAAGGAAACAAAGGATTAAATGCAGTTAACGTAAAAGTTATCTAATTATATATTTTAAGTTTTTAAAAAGACCCATCAATTTTGATGGGTCTTTTTTATTGCTTATATTTTATATTTGCTATGAGAAAGCAGAATAATATATAATTAATAATATTTTCGATTAAAATTATATTTACAATAGCTTAAAAAAATTTTTATGTCAAATCGTTTTTCCGACTTAGGAATTAATTCAAACTTTCAACAAAGTTTATCTGATCTACAAATTTCTGAACCTACAGATATTCAAAAAAAAGTAATTCCAGTCTTCTTAAATAATAAACAAGATTTAGTCGCATTAGCAAAAACAGGAACAGGTAAAACTATTGCTTTTGGTTTGCCTCTGTTACAATTAATTGATGCAGAAAAGAACTTTATTCAAGCTTTAGTTCTAGTCCCCACAAGAGAACTTGGCCAACAAATTTATAATAACCTAATGTTATTTGCATCTAATACCCCTGAAATTTCCATAGCAGTTATTTGTGGAGGAATTCCTATAAAACCACAAATAGATCGCTTAAAAAGCACCACACATATAATTGTAGCTACACCTGGCCGTTTAACTGATTTAGTAAAACGCGATGCGGTTGATATTAAAAATATCTCTTATTTTATTCTTGATGAAGCCGATGAGATGGTTAGTGCATTAAAAGAAGGTCTAGATAGTATAATTAAAGTAATTCCAAAAAAGAGGAGAACTTTACTGTTTACAGCAACAATGTCGGGGGCTATTAACCAATTGATTAACAATTACATGTCTAATAATGTCATTAACATCGAAGTCGATATGTCTACATTAGGGCATCAGGGAATAGATCATCAATACGTAATTGTTGATCCGATTGAGAAATTAGAAGTTCTATTACACTTTTTGAATTCTAAAGAGGGGCAGAGAGGAATTATTTTTTGTAAAACAAAAGCAGCAGTTAATAAATTGGCAAAAAACTTGGCAATTAATAAATTCTCATCAGGTGCAATTCATGGTAGTCTAACTCAAGGAATTCGTGACCGTATAATGGGACAATTTAGAGAAGGTTATTTGGATATATTAATAGCTACAGATTTGGCAGCTAGAGGTATAGATGTGAAAGAAATAACATACGTAGTCAACTATCATCTTCCAGACACTTATGAAGCTTATGTTCATCGAAGTGGACGTTCAGCAAGAGCAGGTGCAAAAGGACTTTCTCTTACAATACTTCAAAAAGAAGAAATTAAAGATATTTCAGATTTTGAAAAAGAATTAGGCATCGTTTTTAAACCTTTTTCAAAAGCAGACTCACACAGTATAGAAGAGAATAATGGTCTTTTATGGGCGAAGAAAATATTTAAAACAAGACCAAATAAAAATATTAAAGAAGAGTTTAGAAATAAAATCAAAACAGTTTTTCATCATTTGACAAAAGAAGAATTAATTGAGAAATTATTAGCAAATTATTTATCTCAAAATGACTCTAAATTATTAGAATCAAAAAATAAATAATAGTTTTATAATTTATGGATGATAAAAAGAATGAAATAGATATAGAGTCTTGTATATCAACAATTCAGTTATTACTCGACAATACAAATAAGCTATTTGAGTTGCCAGAAGCTCAAAGAATAGCATTATTTAAGGTTACAGGGCAATTATCTAGACCAAATCGTGAAGAATTTCAGCGTAGAAGGAAGGATGCGAAAAAAGCTACAAAACGTAAAATGATTGCTAAGGATACCCATGCAAGAAAATCAACAGGTATTCGATCTGCCAGAGAAGCATCATTATTTGTCGCTCCAAAATTACTGTCGGCAAATGTAATAAAAGAGGATACCCCAGAATTAGAATCACCAAGAAATTGTTATGTATGTAAATCTCTTTTTACAAAACTACATCATTTTTATGATACAATGTGTTCTAAATGTGGTGACTTAAATTATACAAAACGATTTCAAACTACAGATTTAAATGATCAAGTAGCAGTAATTACGGGTTCCAGACTTAAGATAGGTTATCATATTACTTTAATGTTATTACGCTCTGGAGCAACAGTTGTAGCGACAACTCGTTTTCCTGCAGATTCTGCTATTCGTTTTTCAAAAGAAGAAGATTATAAAGATTGGAGTGATCGGTTACATATTCATGGATTGGATTTAAGACACATTCCAAGTGTTGAAATTTTCTGTAATTATATAGAACAGAAGTACAACAGATTAGATATTTTAATAAATAATGCAGCGCAAACAGTAAGAAGACCTTCAGGTTTTTATTTTCATTTAATGGAAAATGAAAAGTCACCTATTAATGAACTCCCAAAATTTGCACAAAAATTATTAGAAAATCATTCAGAATGTTTAAAAGAATTATCAGATTTAAGTAAAAACATATCTAATTCTAATAAAAATAATATATTACCTGTTACTTGGCATGGTTCAGAGCCAGGTATTGGTTTAACTAACTCAGCAGCACTATCTCAAATTCCATATAGTTTTGATAATTCTTTACAAGCAAAAGAAGTTTTTCCAGAGGGAAAATTAGATGCTGACTTACAACAAGTAGATCTAAGAAAAACAAATAGTTGGCGTTTGAAATTAGGTGAAATAGAGACAACTGAAATGGTAGAAGTACAGTTAGTTAATGCAGTAGCACCTTTTGTATTATGTAATAGATTATCAAATCTAATGATGAAAGAGAACACTGGGAAAAAGCATATCATTAATGTTTCTGCTATGGAGGGAAAATTTCATCGATTTAAAAAAGTTGATAGACACCCACATACAAATATGGCGAAAGCAGCTTTAAATATGCTAACACATACCTCTTCAGCAACATTTGCAAAACAAGGAATTTATATGAATGCTGTCGATACAGGCTGGGTTACAGATGAGGATCCTGATGAACTGTCTAAAAATAAAATTAAAATTCATGACTTTCAGCCACCACTAGATATTGTTGACGGTGCAGCAAGAGTAATGGACCCCTTAATCGATGGAATCAATTCAGGTAAGCATTGGTCTGGAAAGTTTTTAAAGGACTATTTCCCAATCGATTGGTAATTAATGATAGTGAGATTAAATTATAATTATTAAATATAGATATATGGCAAATATTATCAAAGATCAACAAGATATTTTAGCAAAATTAAATATTAGTGAACTAAATCCGATGCAAGAGGAGGCTATTTCTGTAATAGAATCAAACAGAAATACAATTCTATTATCTCCTACTGGAACTGGTAAAACTTTGGCTTTTTTATTACCAATAATTAAAACTTTAGATCCAGAATCTAAAGATGTTCAAGTTTTAATTTTAGTTCCTTCTCGAGAATTAGCTATTCAAATTGAACAAGTTGTTCGAAATATGGGTTCTGGTTTTAAAGTAAACGCAGTTTATGGTGGTCGTCCGATGTCAAAAGATAAAATAGAATTAAAACATGTGCCAGCAATTTTAATAGGAACACCAGGAAGAATTTCTGACCATTTTGCCAATGAGAGATTTTCTAAAAATCATATCAAAACGTTAATATTAGATGAATTCGATAAATCGTTAGAGGTTGGTTTTGAATATGAAATGAGAGGTATTATTAATCAATTATCATCATTGAATAGTCGAGTTTTAACCTCGGCTACACAAGGTTTAGAAATCCCTGAATTTGTAGGGTTAAATCAACCAAAAATAATTAATTACTTGAAAAAGAAAGTTATTTCTAAATTAGAAGTAAAAACAGTTGTCGCATCCGCTAAGAATAAATCTCAAACATTAGTTGATTTGATTTTACATTTAGGAAATCAGCCAGGTATTATTTTTTGTAATTTAAAAGACAGTATTAGTAAAGTAAGTCAGTTTTTAGATAAAAATAAAATTTCTCATAGTTGTTTCTCCGGAGGAATGGAGCAAAGAGATAGAGAACGTTCACTTATTAAATTTAGAAATGGAACAAGTCAAATATTGATTGCAACAGATTTAGCTGCAAGAGGAATTGATATTCCAGAATTAAAATTTATTATTCATTATGAACTTCCCAAAGTAGAGGAAGATTTCACCCATAGAAATGGAAGAACAGCAAGAGTAGATTCCAAAGGAACAGCTTATGTGTTAAAATGGGAAAAAGAAAATTTACCTGATTTTATTAAGAAATCAAAAATAGAAGACATCTCCAAAAGAGCAATTCGAAAACCACAATACTGGGAAACTTTATTCATTTCTGGTGGCAGAAAAGATAAAATATCGAAGGGAGATATTGCAGGTCTATTTTTCAAAAAAGGAAATATTAGTAAAGATCAATTAGGGAGTATTGAATTAAAGCAAGATTGTGCATTTGTGGCTGTTCCAATTACTATTGCAACTGATTTAGTTGAAAAATTAAATAATTTACGTTTAAAAAAGAAAAAAGTCAGAGTCATTATTATTTAAATATTTAATATGTTATTTTATTACTACCAATAATATTTTTAATTTTGTTATTATGGTTGACGAAAAATTATTACAATATTTTGAAGGTTATTTAACTGAGAAAAGAAAAGCATTATTCAAGAAAGTTTTAGAAGATAGAACAAGGCATTTTACAGTTGTTTTAGAAGATATATTTCAATCTCATAATACTAGTGCAGTTGTAAGAACTTGTGATATTTTTGGAATTCAAGATATTCATGTAATTGAGAATAAATATAATCAGAAAGTCTCTAAGCATGTTGCAAAAGGTTCTCAAAAATGGTTATCAATTAATAGATATAAATCTGATGGAGATAATACAAAAACTTGTTTAGAATCTTTAAAATCTAAAGGTTATCAAATTATTGCTACAACTCCACACAATAACTCTTGTTTATTAGAGGATTTTGATATTAATAAGAAATCAGCTTTTGTTTTTGGAGTTGAAGCTGAGGGAGTTTCTGATTATGTAAAGCAAAATGCTGATGGATATCTTAAAATACCAATGGTTGGATTTACTGAGAGCTTAAATATTTCTGTAGCTGCTGCAATTATTTTACAAAAAATTACTTCAAAATTGAGAAACTCAAATTCAAATTGGAAATTATCAAACGTAGAGAAAAAAACTTTATATTTCAATTGGATAAAAGGCACTATTAAAAATGTTATTAAAATTGAGGAGTATTATCAACAAAAATTAAAAAATTAATAATTTTTACTAGTCTAATTAATAATAATTTTTTCAATACTAGCAGAAGAATCACAACGTTTTACTAGTAAACTTATATTTTTTAACTCATTTTTACCAGTGATATAATACTCTGCGCAAGGCTTTTGTCTCGGATTACCTTTACCAAAATCAACATCAGCTTTCTTTAAAATTTTTGAAATTTTTAATGTATCTATTTTGTAAAGTTCCATTGATTTCACTGCATCATTAGAGAATAAACGTTTTCTTATACGAATAGTTTTTAGAGTTCTTGCATCCATTCCATAATCGAATGAAGCATTTTTTTTCTGCCAAAAAAAGTAAACACCAACTGATCCGATAGATAAACCTATTAAATATATTCCAATTCTTTTTACGAGCATTATAAATTTTTGAAGTGCAAATTTAGTTTTTTAATGATAAAAAAACTTATAATATTAATAAATTAATATCTCTAAAAGGTATGTCAAACCAATCACTAACTGACTTATTTGTTAGCACTCCATGATAAAAATACATCCCATTTCGTAAACTTTTGTCAAAACGTGCCGTATTTTCAAACCCTCCTTCTTCAGCAATGTTTAATAAATATGGAGTAAATATATTACTTATTGACACTGATGCAGTTCTAGAATACCTTGCTGGGATATTTGGAACACAATAATGTATAACTCCATGCTTTATAAATGTTGGGGATTTGTGAGATGTTAAAATAGATGTTTCAAAACAACCACCTCTATCTATAGATACATCAATAATAATAGCACCTTCTTTCATTTTCTCTATCATTGATTCAGTTGCTATAATTGGTGATCTATTTTTTCCTCTAATAGCCCCTATAGCTATATCACATCGCATTAAAGCCTTAGCTAAAGACTTAGGTTGTATTGTCGATGTATATATAGGTGTGTTTAAGCTTAGTTGTAACTTTCTTAATTTTGTGATAGAATTATCAAAAACTTTAACTCTAGCTCCTAATCCAATAGCAGTTCTAGCAGCAAACTCACCGACTGTTCCAGCACCTAAAATAACAACACTTGTTGGAGGCACTCCTCCAATATTTCCTAAAAGTAATCCATTTCCCTTATTAACCCCGCTCATTAACTCTCCTGCAATTAGCACAGACGCTGTACCAGCAATTTCGCTTAAAGACTTTACTAAAGGGTAAGTGTCATCATCATCTTTTATATAATCAAATGCAATGGCAGTAATTCTTTTTTTGGCTAAATTTTCAAAGTAACTTTTTGTTTGTGTTTTTAATTGTAGTGAAGATATTAAAATTGTTTGTGGATTTATATATTCGATTTCAGTTTTTGAAGGTGGAGCAACTTTCAAAATAATATTACATTTAAATGCTTCTTCAATATTATATGATATTTTTGCACCTGCATCAGAATATTCTTTATCAGTATAATTAGCACCATCTCCTGCGCCAGTTTCTAGAACAATTCTATGACCATTAGCAGTAAATGCAGCTACCGCATCTGGAGTTAAACAAACACGTTTTTCACCCAGAGAAGTTTCTTTTGGTAGACCAATAAATAAATCCCCTTTTTGTTTTTTAATTTCAAGCATTTCTGATTGTGGTAATAACTCTTCTTTACTAAAGGGAGAAAAAGCACTCATAAGTTTTATTTTATTTGAATATTACGTTCGCCATTTTTTAAAATAGATAAATGAATATGAACAGCATCTAAAGGTAATAAATTTTGGATATTTTCGGGCCATTCTATTAAACACCAATTATTATTGTATAAATAATCTTCAATTCCCATATCCAAAGCTTCTTCTTCTTTAGTTAATCTATAAAAATCAAAATGAAAAACTTTGTCATTTTCTAAAGTAACATATTCGTTCACTAGAGAATAAGTTGGAGAGGAGACATTATCTTTTACACCAAGAGCTAAACATATTTCTTTGATAAGTGTTGTTTTACCAACACCCATATCTCCATTAAAAAGAAGAGTTCCTTTTTTATTTTTTGTAATTAATTCCTGGGCAATGGATGACAAATCATCCAAAGAATAATTTTTATTCATATTGTAAAAATAAGTGAAGAAATTTATTTAATATTAATATCATCGAATCATTTTAAAAGAGTTAAAAAATTATTTAGGACTATAAATAGCACATGGAATTATGACTTCTTCTAAGGATATACCTCCATGTTGATAAGTGTTTTTATAATAATTTACAAAATGATTAAAGTTATTAGGATAAGCAAAGAAGAGATCTTCTTTGGCAAAAATAAATGGACTATTCATAGCAATTGTTGGTAGAAATATATCTTTAGGGTTTTTCGCTGCATAAACATCTTTATCTTGATATGACAAACTTCTACCCGTTTTGTATCTTAAATTAGAACTAATATTTTTATCTCCAATTACTTTCGTTGGGTTTTTACAGTTAATTGTTCCGTGATCGGTAGTAATAATCAACTTTTGCCCAAGTTTTTGAGCTTTTTGAATAATATCAAATAAAGGAGAATTCTTAAACCAACTTAATGTCAAGCTTCTGTATGCTTTATCATCAGCGGCCAATTCTTTAATTACCTCCATTTCTGTTTTAGAATGCGAAAGCATATCAACAAAATTATAAACTACAGCAGTTAAATCGTTTTGTTTTGTTCCATTATAACTTTCGGCTAGTTCTTTACCATTCTTTAAAGAAGTGATTTTATAATATTCGTGTTTAATGTTTAGACCTAAACGCTTAATTTGTTCTGTTAAAAACTCATTTTCAAAGAG
The DNA here is from genome assembly GCA_913047375.1 of uncultured Polaribacter sp. Classification (GTDB taxonomy): domain Bacteria; phylum Bacteroidota; class Bacteroidia; order Flavobacteriales; family Flavobacteriaceae; genus Polaribacter. Next base: position 39,864 of record CAJWTV010000001.1, on the reverse strand, counting down.
GTTCATACCCCCTTGATCAGTATCATTTTTCCAGTAGTTTGGATATAATTTTTCCATTTCTAAAGGCATTAGACCTGAAAAAATCGCATTTCTTGCATACTGTGTAGCAGTTGGAAGTATAGAGAAATAAGAATATTCTGTTTCTTTCTTATAATGATTATTAATTATTGGTTCTAAAATTCTATATTGATCGTATCGTAAATTATCAACAATTACCCATAGTACACCTTGTTCTTTATTTAATTCTGGAACTACATAATCTTTAAACAAAGTATTTGAAAATGTAGGTTTATCATTAGAGGTTAAAAAATCTTCGTAATTTTTTTTAATAAACTTAAAAAAATGATTATTAGCTTCTTGCTTTTGTCCTTCTAAAATACTTAACATACCAGAATCAGAAATATTCTCCAATTCTAATTCCCAGTGAACCAATTTTTTATATAATGTTATCCATTCCTCATAAGTATTAGCAATCACTAAGTCCATAGAGATTTTTCTAAATTCTTGTTGATAATTGGAACTTGTTTTTTCTGAAACTAATCTAGAATGATCTAAATTTTTCTTTAAACTCAATAAAATTTGATTTGGATTTACAGGTTTTATTAAATAGTCTGCAATTTTAGAACCTATAGCTTCTTCCATAATATATTCTTCCTCACTTTTGGTAATCATAACAATAGGCAGGTTTGCTTTTAGTTGTTTGATTTCTAAAAGTGTTTCTAAACCAGAAATACCAGGCATATTTTCATCTAAGAAAACAATATCAAAATTATTTTCATCAACTAAATCAATTGCATCAGATCCATTGGAACATGAAGTAACATTATAATTCTTACGTTCTAAAAATAAAATATGTGGCTTTAATAATTCTATTTCATCATCTACCCATAAAATCTTTAAGCTGCTCATAAATTATCAATTTTATTGACCAACGATAAATATATTCAAATGTTATTTGATTTTACATTTTAAATCATAAAATATTACCAATAAAAATAAGTTTTAAAGTATTGTTTGTATTTTGCAATCAAATAAATATAATATTAAATTGAAATCAAACAAATTAAAAATTTTAAATGATCCTATTTACGGTTTTATTAAAATACCAAACTCTTTATTATTTGATATTATAGAACACCCTTATTTTCAGCGGCTTCGAAGAGTTTCTCAAATGGGTTTATCTAATTTAGTATATCCGGGTGCAAATCATACTCGTTTTCATCATGCAATAGGTTGTTTACACTTAATGCAAAAAGCTGTTCAAGTTTTACAGTTTAAACAGATAGAAATTTCAGATGAAGAATCAAACGCCCTATACATTTCAATTTTATTACATGATATTGGTCATGGTGCTTTTTCCCATGCACTAGAGCATAGTATTGTTAACGGTATTTCTCATGAAGAAATATCACTAAAATATATGAAAAAATTAAATGATGAATTTGATGGTCAATTAACTTTAGCTATTGAAGTTTTTGAGGGAAACTATAAGCGTAAATTTTTAAATCAATTAATTTCAAGTCAATTAGATATAGATCGTCTAGATTATCTAAAAAGAGATAGTTTTTATACAGGAGTAGCAGAGGGAAATATATCATCAGAAAGATTAATAACAATGATGAATGTAGTTAATGATGAATTAGTTATTGAAGAAAAAGGAATATATTCAGTAGAGAAATTTTTAATTGCTCGAAGATTAATGTATTGGCAAGTATATCTTCATAAAACTGGATTAGCTGCAGAAAATATGTTGGTCAACGTTTTAAGAAGAGCAAAGGAACTATCTAACAGTGGAGAAAAATTATTTGCTAGTAGGGCATTATCATATTTTTTAAATACTAAAATTTCTAATAATAACTTTTCAGATAAAACTTTAGATCTTTTTTCTAAATTAGATGATTTTGATATATTATCTGCAATAAAAGAATGGACATATCATTCAGATAATATTTTGTCATCACTGTCGAAAATGATCATAAATAGAAAGCTTTTAAAAGTAGAAGTGCAACAAAATATCTTCTTGGAAGAAGATATTAACAAGATTAAATATAAAATTAAACAATCATTTAAATTATCAGAAAAAGATTTAGAATATTTTGTTTTTCAAAAAAAAATCGAAAACCAAGCTTATAACCCTTTAAAACCTATACAAATTTTAAATAAAAAAGGAAAGTTAGAGGATATTGTAAATGCATCTGATCAATTAAATTTATTTGCATTAACTAAACCTGTTATAAAATATTTTGTTTGTTATCCAAAGCAAATGAAATTAGTGAAATCATAAGAATTTTTATATTTTTGTAGAAGATGAAATTTACAGCTGAGCAGATATCAGAATTATTGGAAGGTGAAGTTGTTGGTAATCCAACAGAAGAAGTTTCTAAATTATGTAAAATAGAAGAAGGTCAAAAAGGATCTTTAACTTTTTTATCTAATCCTAAATATAATTCATTCATATATTCTACAAAAGCTTCTATAGCAATTGTAAATAAAAGTTTTATTCCTGAGAAAGAGATAAAAATTACTTTAATAAAAGTAGAAGATGCTTATAGTTCCTTCTCAAAGTTATTAGAATTTTATAATACTACAAAAAACAATAAACTTGGAAGAGAAACTCCAAACTATATATCAGACTCTGCTTCAATTGGAACAAATGAATATATTGGTGCATTTTCATATATAGGCAATGATGTTAAAATAGGTGACAATGTGAAAATTTTCCCCAATGTTTTTATTGGAGATAATTCTATAATTGGTAATAATTGTATTATTTTTTCGGGAGTTAAAATCTATAGTGATACTGAAATTGGTAATAATTGTAAAATTCATTCTTGTACTGTTATCGGTGCTGATGGTTTTGGTTTTGCTCCAAATGAAAATGGAGAATACAAAGCTATTCCCCAAATTGGAAATGTAATTATTGAAGACAATGTAGATATTGGTTCTAGTTCAACTATAGATAGAGCAACATTGGGATCTACAATAATAAGAAAAGGCGTAAAATTAGATAATCAAATTCAGATAGCACACAACGTAGAGATAGGTGAAAACACTGTTATAGCATCTCAGACAGGTATTGCTGGATCTTCTAAAATAGGTAAAAATTGTATGATTGGTGGTCAAGCTGGTGTTTCAGGTCACCTATTAATAGGCAATAATGTAAAAATATTAGCACGAGCAGGTGTAACAAAAAATATTAAAGATAACCAGATAGTAAATGGACATCCAGCCTTTAAAGCTAACGATTTTAATAAAAGTTATGTCCATTTTAAAAATTTGCCACTAATTGTTAAGAAAGTTAGTATTATAGAGAATAAATTTAATGCTCAAAAAATTAACACAAATGAGTAATAAACAAAAAACAATTAAGAATGAAGTTTCTTTATCTGGTGTTGGATTACACACCGGAGTTACCGTCACAATGACTCTAAAACCAGCTCTTGCAAACCACGGTTTTGCATTTATGCGTGTAGATTTAGAGGGAAAACCAGTTGTGGAAGCAAAGGCAGAATATGTAATTAATACACAAAGAGGTACTAACCTAGAGAAAAATGGAGTTCAAATTCAAACCTCAGAACATGTTTTAGCAGCAGCAGTAGGTCTAGATATTGATAATTTATTGATCGAGATTGATGCATCTGAACCACCAATTATGGATGGTTCTGCTAAATTTTTTGTAGAAGCTTTAGAAAGAGCTGGTATAAAAGAATTAGATATTGATAAAGATGAGTATATCGTAAAGGAGGTTATTTCTTACAAAGATGAAACAACAGGCAGTGAGATTATATTAATGCCTTCTGATGAATACCAAGTAACTACAATGGTAGATTTTGGGACTAAAATTTTAGGTACTCAAAACGCTACTTTAGAAACCATTTCAGATTTTAAAACAGAAATAGCAGATGCAAGAACTTTTAGCTTCTTACATGAAATAGAAATGCTTTTAGAAAATGACCTCATTAAAGGAGGTGATTTAAATAATGCAATTGTATATGTAGATAAAGAATTATCTGATTCTACAATGCAAAAATTAAAAAAAGCGTTTAAAAAAGACAATATATCAGTTCAATCAAACGGAATTTTAGATAACTTAAGCTTACATTGGGCAAATGAAGCTGCTAGACATAAGTTATTAGACGTGATAGGGGATTTAGCTTTAGTTGGTAAAAGAATTAGAGGTAAAGTAATAGCAAATAAACCTGGTCATAAAGTTAATACTCAGTTTGCTAAAAAACTAGCAAAAATTATAAAGCTTGAAAAACGAAGTAAAGTACCTCATTATGACTTAAATGAGAAACCTTTATTGGATATCCATCAAATTATGGATATTCTTCCACATAGACCCCCATTTTTATTGGTTGACAGAGTATTGGAACTTTCAAGAAATCATGTAGTCGGCATGAAAAATGTAACTATGAATGAGGATTATTTCGTCGGTCATTTTCCTGGATCACCTGTAATGCCTGGAGTACTTCAAGTAGAAGCAATGGCCCAATGTGGAGGAATACTAGTATTGAGTACAGTTTCAGACCCAGAAAATTACTTAACATATTTCATGAAAATGAATAATGTTAAATTCAAGCAAAAAGTATTACCTGGGGATACTTTAATATTAAAATGTGAATTAATTACGCCTATTAGAAGAGGTATTTGCCATATGCAATCTTATGCTTATGCAAACGGAAAATTAGTAGCAGAAGCTGAATTAATGGCTCAAATCACTAAAATAAAATAATATATGAATCAGCCATTAGCATACGTTCATCCAGAAGCTAAAATTGCTAGAAATGTTGTTATAGAGCCTTTTACAACTATTCACAATAATGTGATAATTGGATCTGGCACTTGGATTGGATCAAATGTAACGATTATGGAAGGAGCCAGAATCGGTAAAGATTGTAGAATTTTCCCAGGTGCCGTAATTTCTGCAATTCCACAAGATTTAAAATTTGAAGGTGAAGATTCATTAACCGTTATTGGAGATCATACAACAATAAGAGAATGCGTGACAATTAACAGAGGAACCAACGCGTCTGGTAAAACAGAAATTGGAAAAAATTGTTTAATAATGGCGACATCTCACATCGCTCACGATTGTGTATTGGGAGATAATTCTATTATCGTGAATGGAGTTGCTTTAGGTGGTCACGTAACCATTGGGGAATACGCAATTATAGGTGGATTAGCAGCAATACATCAATTTATTCACATAGGTGATCATGCAATGGTTTCTGGAGGGTCTTTAGTAAGAAAAGATGTACCCCCGTTCACTAAAGCTGGTAAGGAGCCATTATCATATGTGGGAATTAATTCGATTGGATTAAGAAGAAGAGGTTTTTCTACTGAAAAAATTAGTGAAATTCAAAATATATATAGAATTCTTTATCAAAAAAATTACAATAATACTCAAGCATTAGAAAAAATTGAAGCAGAAATGGAAGCAACTCCCGAGAGAGATGAAATCATTTTATTTATTAGAAATTCTCAAAGAGGAATTATGAAAGGTTATTATGGAGGTTAAAAAATAATTATAAATAAGCAAATTAATAATGGCAACAACATCAGATATTAGAAATGGACTTTGTATTAAGTATAATAATGATATTTATAAAGTTATAGAATTTTTACATGTCAAACCTGGAAAAGGTCCAGCTTTTGTTAGAACAAAATTAAAAAGTGTTACAAACGGTAAAGTCATAGATAATACATTTCCTGCCGGAAGAAAAATAGAGGATATACGTGTTGAGACTCATAAATTTCAGTATTTATACAATGAAGGTGAAACTTATCATTTCATGAATGAGAAAGATTATTCCCAAATTCAATTAGAAAAATCAACATTAGATTCACCTGAATTGATGAAAGAAGGTGAAATAGTAACTATTATTATTAATGCAGAAGATGAAATGCCCTTGTCAGTTGATTTACCTGCAAGTGTAATACTTGAGGTTACTCATACTGAGCCCGGAGTTAAGGGAAATACTGCCACTAATGCAACAAAACCAGCAACTGTTGAAAGCGGTGCTATAGTTAATGTACCACTATTTATAAATGAAGGTGATAAGATTAAAGTAGAAACTACAAAAGGAACTTATCAAGAAAGAATCAAAGAATAATTTTGAAATTTAAAACTCCTCAAACATTATCTCAGATTGCAGATTTAACAAATTCAGAATTTGTTGGAGATCCAAACTTTATAATTACAGGAATTAATGAAATTCATGTAGTAAATAAGGGAGAAATTGTTTTTGTAGATCATCCTAAATATTACACTAAAGCTTTAAATTCTTTGGCTACAACAATTTTAATTGATAAAAAAGTTGATTGTCCAATAGGCAAAACTTTATTAATTTCCGATGATCCTTTTCGGGATTTCAATAAAATAACAAAACATTTTAATCCATTTATTGCAGCCACTGAAAATATTTCAAATAATTCAACTGTAGGTGAGGGGTCTATTATACAGCCGAACGTTTTTATAGGTAATAATGTTACAATTGGTAAAAACTGTTTAATTCACCCTAACGTTACTATTTATGATAATAGTATTATTGGTAATAATGTTATAATTCATGCAAATACAGTTTTAGGAGCAGATGCTTTTTATTATAAGAATAGATCAGATGGATTTGATAAATTAATCTCTGGAGGTAGAGTAATTTTAAAAGATAATGTTGACATAGGAGCTTCATGTACTATTGATAAGGGAGTTTCAGGTGATACTATAATTGGGGAAGGGACAAAAATTGACAATCAAGTTCATATAGGTCATGACACTATAATCGGGGAAAGATGTTTAATTGCCTCTCAAACAGGTATTTCAGGATGTGTAATTATAGAGGATAGAGTAACCATTTGGGGTCAAGTAGGTATTAATAGTGGTGTAAGTATTGGTGAAGGAGCTGTAATACTTGGTCAAACAGGAGTTACTAAATCTGTAACAGGAGGGAAGTCATACTTTGGAACACCTATTGCAGAATCTAGAGAAAAACTAAAAGAAATGGCAGAAATAAAACGTTTTTTAAAAGATAGAAAGAATTCTTAGATTTCTTTTCTTTAAAAACTTACAATAAACTATTTTTGTAACAGTAAAAATATATAAATAAAGAAACTAATGAGTGTTTTAGTAAATAAGAATTCAAAAATTATAGTTCAAGGTTTTACAGGAGGTGAAGGTACTTTTCATGCAGGTCAGATGATTGATTATGGAACAAATATTGTTGGTGGAGTTACTCCTGGCAAAGGAGGTCAAAAGCATTTAGGTAAACCTGTTTTTAATACTGTTAAAGAAGCTGTAGAAAAAGTTAAAGCAGATACTTCTATTATTTTTGTACCTCCAGCATTTGCTGCAGACGCAATAATGGAATCTGCAGATGCAGGAATAATAGTAATCATATGTATTACAGAAGGTATTCCAACAGCAGATATGGTAAAAGTAAAAGCTTACATTGATGCTAAAGATTGTAGGCTTATAGGTCCAAATTGTCCAGGAGTAATAACTCCAGGTGAGGCTAAAGTTGGAATTATGCCAGGTTTTATTTTCAAGAAAGGCCGTGTAGGGATAGTTTCTAAATCAGGTACATTAACTTATGAAGCTGCAGACCAAGTTGTAAAACAAGGTTTTGGTATAACAACTGCTATTGGTATTGGAGGAGATCCAATTATAGGAACAACAACAAAAGAAGCAGTCGAGTTACTTATGAACGATGACGAAACTGATGCGATAGTAATGATAGGTGAAATTGGAGGTAATCTAGAAGCAGAAGCCGCACAATGGATTAAAGCAGATGGTAATAGAAAACCAGTAGTTGGTTTTATAGCCGGTCAAACAGCTCCTGCGGGAAGAACTATGGGACATGCAGGTGCAATTGTTGGTGGTTCTGATGATACTGCACAAGCAAAAATGAAAATTTTAGCAGAAAATGGTGTTCATGTTGTAAGCTCTCCAGCAAGAATAGGAGAAATGATAGCAAGTATTTTAAAATAAAAAATGATATTAATTTAAAATAATCCCGTCTCGCACGGGATTTTTTATTCATCGTAAAGTTTTTTTATCTTTGAAAAAAAATAAAGTCACAAATAATGAAATTATTAAAAAATAAATCTGCTATAATAACTGGAGCAACCAGAGGAATTGGTCGAGGTATAGCAATTGAGTTTGCTAAACAAGGAGCAAATGTAGCTTTCACTTATAGTTCTTCTGTAGATGCAGCAAAATTATTAGAGGCGGAATTACAATCTTTTGGCATATCAGCAAAAGGCTATAAATCCAATGCTGCAAATTTTGATGCAGCACAAGAATTAGCTAAAGATGTTTTAAAAGAATTTGGGGCAATAGATATTTTAGTAAATAATGCAGGTATCACTAAGGATAATTTATTGATGCGTATTTCTGAAGAGGATTTTGACAAGGTTATAGAGGTTAACTTAAAATCTGTTTTTAATTTGACTAAGGCGGTCATTCGCCCTATGATGAAGCAAAGAAACGGATCTATAATTAACATGAGTTCAGTTGTAGGTTTAAAAGGAAATGCAGGGCAAACAAATTATGCAGCTTCTAAGGCCGGTATAGTTGGTTTTTCTAAATCGGTAGCTTTAGAATTAGGTTCTAGAAATGTAAGAAGTAATGTTATTGCTCCTGGATTTATAGAAACCGAAATGACTGAAAAATTAGATGAAACAATAGTTCAAAGTTGGAGAGATTCTATTCCGTTAAAAAGAGGAGGTAAGCCACAAGATATCGCAAATGCATGTGTGTTTTTAGCTTCAGATATGAGTACATACATAACAGGGCAAACTTTATCTGTTGATGGTGGAATGCTAACATAATTTTCAGCTTTATTCAAATAAAAATCCTGTAAAGTTAGACTTTATAAGATTTATAATTATTTGTAAAATAATGATTTACACATAATTACGCTACTCTAAACCATTCATAAGTTTAATTAAAATATAATTAAACAAAATTTAAAATATGATCGAACATTTTTTTCAATGCCCCTATTGTTGGGAGCAAATATCAATGTTATTAGATTCAAGCATAGGGAATCAAAACTATATAGAAGACTGCGAGAATTGTTGTAACCCCATACAAATTGAATGTTTTTTTGATAATTCCGAATTATCAGATTTTAGAGCAATAAACTTAGAACAATAATTTTCAATTTTTGCATAATTTAATTATAGAAACTAAAGTTCTTTTTTTAAAACCATTTTAGTAAACAAAGTTTAATTTTCTTTTATTCAATGAAGATAAAATTGTAAATTTGATTAACTTTAAAACAAATAAAATGTCGAAAAATCAAGTAGATTTAAACTTCCCAAAAGGTGGAGTTATCTTTGTAATTATAGCAGTTATAGCAATTTTAGTTTTTTCTAGATCAACAATAACTATTGGACCAGGAGAAGGTGGAGTAATTTTTGAAAGTTTAGGTGACGGTATAGATACTGAAAAAACATATGGTGAAGGCTTTCATGTAATGATGCCTTGGAACCATATGATAGTTAGAAAAGTACGTCAGCAATCTATTTCTGATGAAATGAATGTACTTTCTGTAAACGGACTAGAAGTAAAGGTAAATGGAACAATTTGGTATGAACCTGAATTTAAAAATTTAGGTAAATTAATAAAAACTAAAGGTGAGGACTATGAACGTGAATTATTAGACCCTGCAATTAATGCCGCAGCCAGGAGTGTTGTAGGTCGTTACACACCAGAACAATTATATTCAAGTAAAAGAGATGTTATTGAACAAGAAATTCTAGACGAAATTCAAGTCGTTTTAAGAGATCAATTTTTATTAGTAACAAGAGTCTTGGTAGAAGATGTAAAATTGCCAAATACAATTAGAACGGCTATTGAAACAAAATTAAAGCAAGAACAAGAATCTTTAGAATACGAGTTTAGAATAGCTAAAGCTGAGAAGGAAGCTAAAAGACAAAAAATTGATGCCGAGGGAAAAGCTATAGCGAATAAAATTCTAAGTGCTTCATTAACGGATAAAATACTTCAAGAGAAGGGTATAGACGCTACATTACAATTAGCTAAATCTACTAATAGTAAAGTTATTGTAATTGGATCTGGTAAATCTGGAATGCCAATTATTTTAGGTAACCAATAAAAAACCTTTAACTTTTTAATTAAAATTATAATCCCAGTTATAACTGGGATTATAATTTTAATTATTTAACTAATTTATTATAAATTTTCAACAGATTAAAGACTCTTTGATTACTATTTTAAATAATCGAATTATTGCTGCTCAAAAACGACCTATTGGTCTAGGTAGACAGATTGACAATGCTACACATTGGTTTGAACCAAAAAGGATTTACTCAAAATAAAAATAATAAATTGTTTCTAAGAATAATTTGTGGAGCCAAGTTTAACCTCTTATTTCTTCCAAGTACCACCGTATTTGTATTTATTGTTATTCTCTTTGACTTGAGTCAAGCACAATTTGCACACAAACACCCATTCCTTGGGGTTTTTGTATTGCACTCTATACATTGTAGAAAAATCTATATTACAGACGTCACAATGCTTAATACGTTCTTTCATTGGGCAGGGCTTTTAAATCCTTTTATAAAGCCACTACGCTTTCAAATTTAGTTATTTCATAATTCTTTCAGGAATATTATTACGCTCAATTTTCCCCTTCTTTAAAGCTTTGTAACTCTCATAACAATCTAAAACAGCTTCAATCATTTGTAAATCAGAAGCTTTCTTAATAAAATATTCGGAATAATTACAATCAGAAAGTAATTCAGATAATTCTTCACTATCCATATCTAAGTATTCCATCATTACTTCACGGTCAAATTTTCCAGATAACATTTTACGTAAATCATCTTGTTTTTTTAACTTCTGAAGTTTTCTTAATTGCTTTGGTTTTTTTCCAAAAAGATTGTAAAGAAAGTCTACAGGTTGAAATAAGGCAGCTAAGGGCGATGAAAAATCTTTTTCTTTTGGTTTTCCTATTTCATAAGTTTGAGGTAAACCGTTAATACGAATTCGCGTAAAACGATCTTTTGGGACTTGTTTTATATCTACTTCTAAAACACCTATTAATTTAATCGATTTAATAATAATTTCTCTAACCTCTTCAGGTCTTTCATAAAGAGCTATTAATAATTCATTTCCTTTTAATAAATCATTTGTAACTTTCAATTTTATTGACGAAAACCCTAAATATGAAACTAAAATTGTATCATTTACTCGAGTTTGAAGCTCAAACAAACCCCTATCTGAAGTTATAGTTCCCTCTACAGTATTTAAATTTAAAATATGTGCTGCGCTTAATAAACGTTTACTTTCACCATGTATAATTTGACCTTTTAATACTGTTACTTTAAGAGAATCTGTTTGTGAAAAACCTTTTAAAGAAAAAATTAAAATTAGAATTATTATTATTTTTTGCATAAAGCAAAACTAACAATATTCATTTATACTTAGGCTAATTTTTTGTGAAAAGAAGTAATTATTAGTGCGCACGAGAAGATTCGAACTTCCACAAACTTGCATTTACCAGCCCCTCAAGCTGGCGCGTCTACCAATTCCGCCACGTGCGCTAATAATAAATTAAAAAAGACAAGTATTATCTTAACTTTTTTGATACTGACTTAGGCTTGAGCTGACAAACCTATCCTTTATAGTTATAAGCTCTTGCAATTAGGCTAACAGCTATAAATCTTGTTATAAAAGATTAGCAAATATAATTGCATTCTTAAAATTTAACGCTACAAAATGATATTTTTTTATCGATATTTGTTAAAATTATTACAGATGAAAATAGTTTTATTAGGTTATATGGCGTCAGGTAAATCTTCTATAGGAAATATAACTTCTAAAAAGTTATTTCTACCTTTTATTGATCTAGATAAATATATTGAATCTGAAGAAAATATGACTATAAATAATATTTTTGAGGAGAAAGGAGAAATTCATTTTCGATTAATTGAGCATATATATTTAAAAAAAATATTAAATTCTGATGATAATTTTATTTTATCTTTAGGTGGTGGAACTCCATGTTATGCTGATAATATGGATTTAATACTTAATACTGAAAACACTATTTCTATTTATTTAAAAGCAAATATAAATACTCTTGTTCAGAGACTTATAAGTGTCAAAGATAAAAGACCATTAATAAAAGAGTTAGATGATAAAATGTTAATTGAATATATTGGAAAACATTTATTTGAAAGATGTTTTTTTTACGAACAAGCTAATAAAAAAGTAATTATAGATAATAAAACAATTGATGAAATTTCAAAAGAAATTATAAAATCACTAAATTAGAAAAGTACGTGCATTATTTTTATTGAATTCTACTATGATATGTTCCTTAATGGAAGTAGATAGTGATATACCTTTAAAATCAGCTTTGACGGGATACTTTTTATGATTCCTATTCACTAATACAGCAGTTTTAAATCTTTTTAATGGAACATTCAAAAAGTATTTAATTCCATAAATTAGAGTAGCGCCTGAATTTAAAACATCATCAACTAAAACAATTGATTTATTTTTGTAATCATCTTCATCTAAGGAAGATGTTATTTTGTCTAAAGGATTTTTCTTGTTTATAAATACCTCACAAATAGTTATTTTTAAATCCGATATTTTTTTAAGTTCATTAACTATCATTTTAGCAAAAAGATATCCATTTCCAACTATTCCTATAATAATAACTTCTTTTTCTCTTGAGTTACTTTCTAAAATTTGAAAAGCTATTCTTCTTGTTTTTTGCTTTATCTGTAAGTTATCTAAAATAATGTTATTTTTATCAGTCATTTTGTTTATTAATATCTTCTTCACTATAGTCTTCTATGTCCCTTCTATCTTTTTTAGTTGGCCTCCCAGCACCTTTTTTACGATAATAATCCTTAGCAAATTTAAGCATTTCGTTTTTCTCAAATGCCACTTTAGGTGTTACATCTTTTCTATATAAATCAACTATTTTTGCACCAACACGGCTATCTGGTAAATCTAAAACTTTAAATTGATAGTTTATTTGATTTTTCCTAACTAATATAAGCTCATCACTAAAGATTTCTTTAGATGGTTTAACATTAGTTTCATTAATCTTAACGTGTCCTTTCTTACAGGCTATAGTGGCTATATTTCTAGTCTTAAAAACTCGAATACACCATAAAAATTTATCAATTCTCATAAAAAAAGTTAAAAAAGTACTTTTGACTTTTTACAAAGGTATAAAAATGCTAAATTGCAGCACTAAATTTAGTCTGAATAAATGAATAAAATTAAATATATTATTGGAATTTTTATATTGAGCATACTATTTTACTCTTGCGATGATAACATTGTGAGTACTCCAGTAGATGATTTTGATCATGAGGCACAATCTTTAATTGATAAAGACTCATTATCCTCATTTTTTACGAAACATTATTATGACACATCTATTGATTCTGTAAAAGCTCTTGTAGCTGGTCAAACTCCTCTTTCGGAAGACGTGAACCTTAAATTAATGAATGTTTCAGAAAATGAAATAGATTATGAATTATATTATTATGTGAATAATATTGGTTCTCCTTCAATAGACAAAGGTTTTCCAAAGTCTGTAGATTCTATTTTTGTTAAATATGAAGGCTTTAGAATCAACAACACCGATAGTATTACACCACGGTTTGAAATAAGAGAAACTCCAATCTGGTTTACACTAAATTCTGTAATCAGAGGTTGGGCATATGGCTTCACCAATTTTAAAAATGGAGATAACGTAACAAATAATGGCCCAATTACCTTTGATAACGGAGGTAATGGTATTTTATTTATTCCGTCAGGATTGGCATATAGAAATGCCGGTACTACTGGTTTAATTAGAAGTAATGAGAATTTAATATTTTATATAGAATTATACGATTTCATCAAAGATACGGACCATGATAATGACGGAATTCCTTCTTGGCTAGAAGATGTTGATGGAGATGGTGATCCAAGAAATGACGATACAAATGGTGATTTCTTTGCTAATTACCTAGACATTGATGATGATGGTGATGGTGTTGAAACTATTGATGAGGATGCTAATGGAGATGGAAATCCAGCAAATGACTTTAATGATCCTAATAACCCAACTCTTGCTGATTATTTGAATCCAGAAATTAAATAACTAAAAAAAAAGCTCTTGATTAATCAAGAGCTTTTTTTTGAAAGATTTATAGTTTATATGATAATCCAAATATAACTTGATTTACCCTTGTATCAAACTCAATATTTGTTGATCCTTCAATAATGCTTGACTCAATGCTTGAGAAACCTCTTTCCCAACGAATATCTAAACCTATTTTACCTAATTCTATTCCAACACCATACTGAATACCAATGGTAAAATCATCTCCTTTAACATCTGAAATATTACTCATACTAAAACCTTGTTTTAGTATGTATTGAAAACTTGGGCCAATATAGATATTACCAACTCCTAAAAATTTCTTTCCAAATAATACAGGAATATCAATCTTTTGAAAGCTAAAGTCAGTTACCTCTGAGTCTCCACCTAAATTGGTATATGTCATACTATTTTCTAAACTAGTATAAACTAATTCTGGCCTTATATAAATTCCTATTATTGGTACTTTAGCTCGAAGCCAGATACCTAAGTGATAACCCGCTTTTGTCTCTACATTCTTAAAAACATTTTCTCCTACAAGTAAGACATCATCTAAATCCAATCTAAAACCTTCTTTGTTTGATTCCGAGTTATAATTTAAACCACCCTTAATACCAAAATTAATTTGTGCTATTGAGATTTGATTAATTCCTAAGGAAAAACATATTATTAAAATTATTTTTTTCATTTTTAAAATTGATTGCAAATTATTATGTTTAAGTTTTATTTTCTAGAAATCACTTTTTTAACAGCTGAAACTATAGATTCTGAATTTAAACCATACTTTTCCATTAACTGCTCTGGAGTACCAGACTCTCCAAAGGTATCGTTTGTTGCTATAAATTCTTGTGGAGTAGGATTATTTAATGCTAATGTTCTAGAAACACTCTCTCCCAAACCACCTAATTTATTATGCTCTTCCGCAGTAACGATACATTTTGTTTTAGCTACTGATTTTAAAATTATTTCTTCGTCTAATGGTTTAATTGTATGAATATTTATTACTTCAACTGAAATTCCTTCTGCATCAAGTATTTCTGCAGCTTGTAAAGATTCCCAAACCAAGTGTCCTGTTGCAACAATAGTTACATCTGTCCCTTTAGTCAATTGAATTCCTTTACCAATTTCAAATTTAGTATCAATAGGCATAAATACGGGTACTTTAGGCCTACCAAAACGTAAATATACTGGTCCATCATAATCCGCAATAGCAATTGTAGCTGCTTTTGTTTGATTATAATCACAAGTATTAATAACAGTCATACCAGGTAACATTTTCATTAATCCAATATCTTCTAATATTTGATGTGTTGCACCGTCTTCTCCCAATGTTAAACCTGCATGGGATGCACAAATTTTGACATTTTTACCAGAATAAGCAACAGATTGACGAATTTGATCATAAACTCGTCCTGTAGAAAAATTAGCAAATGTTCCTGTAAAAGGAATTTTACCACCAATAGTTAAGCCTGCAGCAATACCAATCATATTTGCTTCTGCAATACCAATTTGAAAAAATCTTTCTGGATTTTCTTTAATAAATTGATCCATTTTTAATGATCCAATTAAATCAGCACAAAGCGCTACAACATTAGGGTTTGTTCTACCTAATTCTGTCAAACCGTCTCCAAATCCAGATCGAGTATCTTTTTTTTCTGTGTAGGTGTATTTTTTCATTATATAATTTTTGTATTGTATTTTTTCGTAAAAATAAACTTTTATTTAGCTTTTAATTTATAATTTTAGCAATTCTTTATAAAGTTTATGAACAGGTAAACCAACTACATTAAAAAAACTGCCATCAATTTTATCAATAGCTATAAACCCTAGCCATTCTTGAATACCATATGCACCTGCTTTATCAAAAGGGCTATAATTATCTATGTAATAGTATATTTCTTCATCAGATATTTCTTTGAAATATACAGCTGTTATATCATTTAAAATTTTTTGAAAATTTTTACTCTTAATTGAAATTGATGTAATTACTTCGTGTTTTTTTCCGGATAAGGACCTTAGCATCTTATAAGCTTCTTCTTTGGTTTTAGGTTTACCTAATGCCTCGTTGTTCAACCAAACAATTGTATCAGAAGTAATTAAAATATCTTTTATCTTTAAGTTATTAAATTCCTTAGATTTTAAATCTGCTAAATAATCAGTAATTTCAGTTCCTATTAAATTATTAGGATAAATCTCTTGAACTTTTTTTATTTGGATTGTAAAATCAATGTCTAAATCTTTAAAAAATTTTTGCCTTCTTGGTGATTCAGAGGCTAAAATTATATTGAATTTTTTTAGTTTATCTCTTAACATTTATGATTAATTATAAAGTTTAAAACTAATTATTTTTAGGAAAAAGTTTTTCTAATTGAAGTTCTTTTTAATTCGATCTAAATCCCTTTTGTTATCTCTATCTTTTAAAACCTCACGTTTATCATGTGTTTTTTTTCCTTTTGCTAAAGCAATCTCAAGTTTTGCAAAACCTCTATCGTTTATAAATAATCGCATCGGAACGATTGTATTTCCTTTAGCTTCAACATCTTTTTTTAGATTTTTTAATTCTTTTTTATTTAACAATAACCTACGTTCACTTTTAGGTTTGTGATTAAATTGATGACCATAAATATATTCCTCTATGTACATGTTAATAACAAACAGCTCGCCACGATCATTAAATTCACAAAAACTTTCTGTAATTCGTGCTTTACTGAGTCGTATAGATTTTATTTCAGTACCCGTTAGTTGAATTCCTGCGACTAATTTGTCAAGGATTTCAAACTCAAAACGTGCTTTTTTATTTTTTATATTTATATTTTTCTGCACAGTCATAGACTGGTTTTAAGATAATTATAGTTTAATAAAATTATCCTTATAATAAACTGGATGATCCTATTTTTTATTTATACAAATATACATTTTTGATTAAGATTAAGATGTGTAATTTAGCATGGAATTTATTCATTATAAAAATAATTAAATGCACTATTTATACATATTTTTAATATTACTAATCACTTCGTGCAATTCAAAAAAATCATCTTTAACTGCTCAACAGGTAATCGATAATACTATTGCTTTCTCTGGAGTGAGTAAAGTTTCTAATTCAAAAATTACTTTTAAATTTCGAGATATATTATACACAGCCGTCAGAAAAGAAGGAAATTATACTTTAGATCGAGTTTTTAAAAAAGATACTTCTACTATTAATGATATCATCTTTAACAAAGGATATCAACGTTTTGTGAATTATATACCTGTCGCCACCATTGACAGTTTAAAGATTAAATATAGTAATGCTGTAAATTCAGTTCATTATTTTTCTGTTTTGCCTTTGGGATTAAATGATAAGGCTGTTCAGAAAAAAATACTTCCGTCATCAAAAATTAATGGAAAAGAATATTATAAGATAGAAATTTCTTTTTCTGAAGACGGTGGAGGGGAAGATTTTCAAGATATTTTTATATACTGGATAAATAAAGATGATTTTTTAATAGATTATTTAGCATATTCTTTTCATACTAATGGTGGGGGTAAACGATTTAGGGTATTAAAAGAACAATGTTTAATAAAAGAAATTCGTTTTGTAGATTATTATAATTATAAACCTTCTTCTAAAGATATACCCTTAACTGATTTAGATCTTTACTACGAGAATAATCAATTAATTAAAGTATCTGAAATTATTTTAAAGGATATTAAAGTTGATATTTTAAATAATTAAAAATGAATAATAAGAATCTTATTAGTAAAAAATTAGAAGACTTTTATAATAAAGCTTCAGAGGAGACTCGTCTAGACAATGGAATGGGCTTTTTTGAATTTGAGAGAATCAAAACTCTTATTGAAAGACATATATTTAAACCTCAAATTACTATTATAGATGTTGGTGGAGGTACAGGTAAATACAGTGAATGGTTGGCTAAAAAAGGGCATGACGTCCATTTAATTGAACCTGTTCAAAAACATATAACTTTAGCAAAGTCAAGAGCAAATAGCCTTAAAAATAAGTTTTCCGTAAAACAAGGTCAATCATGTAATTTAGAAATTGAAAACGAATTTGCAGATATGGTTATTTTACACGGACCACTATATCATCTTCAAAATAAAGCAGATCGGCTCAAAACGATAAATGAAGCTAAACGGGTACTTAAAAAAGGTGGACTAATTTTAGGCTTTGCTATTAATGCATCTGCATCAACAGTAGCAGGGTTAATGCAAGGCTTAATTCACGAAAAGGTTTTTCTTGAAATGTGTGAAACTGAATTAAACTCTGGAATTCACAATCCACCTAATGAATACCCTTGGCTATTGGCTGAAGGTTTTTATCATAAGCCTAAGCAATTAAAAAAAGAATTTATATCTCAAGGCCTAGAAATTATAAATTTATTTGCAGTTGAGGGGATGATATGGTTAGACAAAGATTATTTTACAAATATGCTAAATCCAAATAAGAAAAAAAACTTATTAAAGCTATTAGAAGTTACCGAAAAAGATGAATCTCTATTATCTTTTAGTCCTCATATGATGTTAGTTACTAGAAAGTAAGGTTAATTTATTTTTTTTATTAAACTATTTTTTTCGTGCTTATTTATTTTTACAACATATAGACTTGAATTATCATTATCATCCATATTTTGATATTTTTCATCTCCTAAAATTTTATTTACAAAAACAGGTGTAGTGTTACTGTGTCCAACAATTAATGTAACTTTTCCTTTAGTTTTTTCTTTAAAATCCTTATTAAACATATTTGTTGGATTATAATTTAATATTTGTAATTTTTTTACTCTTGCTGTAGGTGCTGCAGTTTGTAAAGTTCTATTGTAAGTAGTCGAATATATTGCATCTAAATGAACATTTTTAAAGTAAGAAGCCCATTTTATAGCTCTATCTTGTCCTATCTTATTTAAATTTGGATTTATATTCGTATTATCCGTTCTATCTTTTTCAGCATGACGAATTAAATAATAAACAGTAGTTTCTTCAGTTGAACAAGAACTTAAAATCGTTAAAATAAAAAAAAGAAGGAATGAGTATTTGTTCATAATAATTAGTTTAATTAACGAATATAATGAATTCATATCTCTAGATTATTATAAACTATTTTTTATTTTTTATTTTATAAATCCTATTACTTTAAGCTGTGTAAAACTTTCATACATTTACAAATTAATAAGAAAAAATTATTTGATATGGGAGTTTTTGATAATCTATTTAACAACAAAAATAAAATAGTAAATGAAACATTTATCAATTGGATTCCTTTGAATAATATAGAAGATCTAGATGTTATTTATGAATTATCAAAAAAAGAATCCATACTTATTTTTAAACATTCGACAAGATGTGGTATTAGTCGAATGGTAATTAAAGAATTCGAAAAATTATTCTCTGAAGAAACAAAAAAAATAAAAATATACTATCTAGATCTTTTAGAACACAGGAATATTTCCAATGAAGTTGGTAATTATTTTAAAGTAGTTCATGAATCTCCACAATTAATTATAGTTAGAAATGGTACTGTTATTGAACATTCCTCGCATTATGACATCACACAAACAAATTTATCTAGATTTCTATAGACTAAAGTTGTGTAAAACCTATTTTAAGTCTTATTTTTGTATTTCAAAATTTTTAAAATCTTGGCAGAATTAAGCACTTTAAAGAATACTTCAGGAAAAGAATTATATAATTATCAACAAGATGCAATTACAGAAATCTTTCAAAGATTTGAAAATGCTGCTGATGATTATCATTTACTCTATCAACTTCCAACCGGGGGTGGAAAAACTGTTATTTTCTCAGAAATCGTAAGACGCTATATTTCTAAATACAGAAAAAAAGTTTTGGTTTTAACCCATAGGATTGAATTAAGTAAGCAAACATCTAAAATGCTTTCAGAATTTGGTGTTGAAAATAAAATTATTAATAGTACTGCACAATTGGAAGATCAAGATAATTATGATTGTTTTGTTGCAATGGTTGAAACTTTGAAAAACAGGTTGAATGATGAAAAATTAGATATTTCTGATATTGGTCTAGTAATTGTTGATGAGGCTCATTATAATTCCTTTACAAAAATATTTAAGTTTTTTGACAAATCTATAGTTTTAGGTGTTACTGCAACTCCTTTAAGTTCAAATATTAAATTACCAATGTATGAGAATTATCAAGAACTATTTGTTGGTGAGACAATTCAACATTTAATTGATAACCATTATTTGGCAAGTGCTGATTTACATTCCTTTAATGTTGGTCTAACCTCTTTAGAAGTTGGGGCAAACGGTGATTATACTGTAAAGTCTTCAGAAGATCTTTATACAAATTCAGATATGCTTAGTAAGTTAATTGAGGCTTATGAGGAGACGTCCAAAGGTAAAAAAACATTAATTTTTAATAATGGTATAAATACGTCTATTCAGGTTTTTGAGGCTTTTAAAAAAGCAGGGTATCCAATAGCACATTTAGATAACACAAATACAAGGAAAGAACGTGATTTTATATTGACTTGGTTTAAAAAGACACCAAATGCTATTATCACATCCGTAAGTATATTAACTACTGGTTTTGATGAGCCAACTATAGGATCTATTATTTTAAATAGAGCTACAAAGTCGTTAACACTTTATTATCAAATGATTGGTCGTGGCTCAAGAATATTGAGTAACAAAGGTGCTTTTACAGTAGTAGATTTAGGAAATAATTTTCATAGATTCGGTGCTTGGGGAGCAGACCTAGACTGGCAAAAAATGTTCAAATCTCCAGATTATTATTTAGACGCTATTCTATCTGATGAAGAAATTGAAAGTACATTTCGATATGAATTACCAACAAATTTAAAGATTGACTTTGAGAAATCAACAGATATTTATTTTGATGTTAAAAGAGTTTATATCGATACAATAAGGGCAGGAGAATCCTCTAAACGTGTTTTAGAAAAGTCTATTGTACATCATGCAAAAATGTGTATTGAAAATAGTGAAGATGTATTTGACGCATTAATTTTAGCCAAAAAATTAGGAGAGGAAATAGACGATCGCATTAATAGGTATGCAAAATGTATTTCTAAAAGCACGCATAATTTTGTAACTTGGTTAAAAGATGATTACAGAAAAAAACTAAATGCCTACTTAAGAGAAAATTTCGATACCGACTTTGAAAGAATACATGGTCACCCTCCTATAGAAGAATAAATTTATTTAAAATGTTATTAACTATTTAGCCGGTAATATTTTACCAGTACATTCACCAAAACCAATACGGACCTTATCGTTTTTACAATGAGCTCTCATAATTACAGTATCGTTATCATTTATAAATTTACGAATAGATCCATCATTTAATTTTATTGGGTTTTGACCTTTCCAAGTAAGTTCTAACATCGATCCGAAACTATCTTTAGTAGGGCCTGAAATAGTCCCTGAACCCATCATATCTCCTGCCTCTACAGGGCAACCGTTTACTGTGTGATGTGCTAATTGTTGAGCCATTGTCCAATACATATACTTAAAGTTAGAATTAGCAACAATAGTTTCTTCACTATTCTCAGGCTTGATACCTACTTGAAGATGAATGTCATAACTTCCTTTACCTAACTGCTTTAAATAGGGTAAGGGCTCATGTACTTGTTTTGGGTTTTCAGTTCTAAAGGGCTCTAGTGCATCTAAAGTAACGATCCATGGTGAAATAGTTGATGCAAAACTTTTTCCTAAAAATGGACCTAAGGGTACATATTCCCATGCTTGAATATCTCTTGCTGACCAGTCATTGAATTGTACCAACCCAAAAATATATTCTTCAGCTTCTTGAATAGGTATTCTATCACCAAGAACATTCGCATCTGTGGTTATAAAAGCCATTTCTAATTCAAAATCTAATAATTTTGTTGGTCCAAAACCAGGTGTTTTACTACCTTCCACTGGTCTTGTTTGACCATGTGGTCTTCTTACAGGTGTTCCTGAAGGAATAATCGATGAACTTCTACCATGATAACCAATCGGTATATGTAACCAATTTGGTAATAATGCGTTTTCGGGATCTCTAAATAATGAGCCCACATTTGTTGCATGTTCTTTACTTGCATAGAAATCTGTATAATCTCCAACAGCAACTGGTAATAACATTTCTACTTCTTCTATCCTGAAAATAATTTTTTCTTTATGAACAGCATTATCTCGCAGTTTACCATTAGTAACATCAAAAACTTCTGCAATTCTATTTCGAACTAAACGCCACGTTTTTCTTCCATCAGCAATAAAATCATTTAAGTTGTCTTGTAAAAAGATGTCATCTGTAAGTGGAATTCCTTCAAAATATGATAACTGGTGAAAAGCACCTAAATCTATTGCGAAATCACCAATCCTGCTTCCAATAGTAATAATATCATCTTTTGTTATAAAAACTCCAAAAGGTATATTTTGAATTGGGAAGTCAGAATTTTTAGATACATCCAACCAAGATTTTCTATTCGGATTGTTTGCTGTTATAATCATTTTTAACTATTTAAATTTTATCAAATTTATGAAATTTATTCTCAATTTTAAGATGAATATACATCAATAACTTATTTTTAACACTCATTTTTTGATGATAATATAATTGTTAATAGAAATAAAAAATAATATGTAAAACTTATTTAATTCAATCAACCTTTTTATTATTTTTGCTTAATTAAATATACACAACAATGCAACAAGATAATTTAATTTTCGACCTTATTGAGGAAGAAAAAGATAGACAATTAAACGGTTTAGAATTAATAGCTTCAGAAAACTTTGTAAGTGATCAAGTAATGAAAGCTCAAGGTTCTGTTTTAACTAATAAATATGCTGAAGGTTATCCTGGTAAACGTTATTACGGTGGTTGTGAAATTGTTGATATTGTTGAACAGATTGCTATTGATAGAGCTAAAGAATTATTTGGAGCTGAATATGTAAACGTACAGCCTCATTCTGGTTCTCAAGCAAATACTGCAGTTTTTTCAGTTTGTTTAAAACCAGGAGATAAGATTTTAGGTTTTGATTTATCACATGGAGGACATTTAACACATGGCTCGCCTGTAAATTTTTCTGGTAAACTATATAAAACATCTTTTTATGGAGTTGAAAAAGATACTGGAGTTTTAGATTATGATAAAATTCAGGATATTGCTACTAAAGAACAACCAAATCTAATTATTGCCGGTGCTTCTGCTTATTCTAGAGATATAGATTTTAAAAGATTCAGAGCAATCGCTGATAGCGTTGGTGCAATTTTGTTAGCAGATATTTCTCATCCATCGGGAATGATAGCAAAAGGAATATTAAATGATCCTTTACCTCATTGTCATATTGTAACTTCAACTACGCACAAAACATTACGAGGTCCCAGAGGTGGTATTATTATGATTGGAAAAGATTTTGAAAACCCTTTTGGAGCAACTTTAAAAAGTGGAAAATTAAAGAAAATGTCATCATTACTTCAATCTGCAGTTTTTCCAGGAAATCAAGGTGGGCCTTTAGAGCATGTTATAGCGGCTAAGGCTATTGCTTTTGGTGAAGCATTGACTGATGAGTTTTTAGAATACCAAATTCAAGTGAAAGAAAATGCCGCTGCTATGGCAAAAGAATTTGTAGCTAAAGGGTATGATTTGATTTCTGGTGGTACTGATAATCATATGATGTTAATTGATTTACGAAACAAAAATATTTCAGGTAAAGATGCGGAAATAGCTCTAGGCAAAGCTGAAATTACTGTTAATAAAAACATGGTCCCTTTTGATGACAAAAGCCCTTTTGTAACTTCTGGCATTAGAGTTGGAACACCTGCTATTACCACTCGTGGTTTAAAAGAATTTGATATGGCAGCTGTTGTCGGATTCATTGATGAAGCAATACAAAATTCAGATAATGATGAAGCCCTACATAAAATAGCTGAAAGAGTATCAGATATGATGTCTCATAGAAGACTATTTGTAATGTAAATTTAATACAACTAAATTTGTTATTAGATTTTTAATAAAATTTATGATTTATGAATAAGTTGTTCAGTATTGGTTTAGTTACCTTTCTTCTATTTTTCAACTATTCATTCAGTCAAGTTAATTTCATAGAAAATTCTGATGCATTAGGTATGAGCCTATCCTACGGAGTTAGTTCTCTTGGTGGTGGAGTTTCATTTATTGACTTTGATGATGATGGGTGGGACGATATTTCTTTTACAACTCAAGATACAGAAGAATTATATTTCTTAAAAAACAATGAAGGTCTATTAGAGCGTGTGTTTTTTTCGGGAATTTCAAACACATTAAAAACTAAACAAATAATTTGGGTCGATTATGATAATGATGGAGATAAAGATCTTTTTGTTACTGCCTTGGATGGTGTAAATAAGTTTTATAAAAATGATGGGAATATGGTTTTTACTGATATTTCTAATTCAATAGGTTTTTTTAATGAGAACAAGTATACAACTGGTGCTTCTTTCGGAGATATTGATAATGACGGAGATTTAGATGCTTTTATTTGTAATAGAGATGACGAAAATGAAGCTCAAAGAAACTTTTTATACCAAAACAATAATGGTTTATATACTGATATATCCAGTTCTGCAGGTATATTATTAACAAGTGAAATTTCCTTTTGCTCAGTGTTCTTTGACTATAATAACGACGGTTTTCAAGATATTTATGTTTCTAATGATAAGCCAACATATACAAATAGATTATATAAAAATAATGGAGACAGTACATTTGAAGACACTTCAGAAGCAAGTGGTGCTGGTATATTCGTAAATGCTATGTCTACAACTATCGGAGATTATAATAATGATGGTTGGTTTGATATTTATGTTACAAATACACCTGATGGTAATCAATTATTAAAAAATAATGGAGATGGAACATTTACTGACGTAGCAAGAGATACAGGTACAAGTTTTGATAGTGTTGGCTGGGGAGCAGTTTTTCTAGATGCTGATAATGACAGTAATCTTGATTTATATGTTAGTGGTCCTTTTGACGGATCTGATTCGAACCTTTTACCATCAGCATTTTATCATAATCAAGGTGATGGAACTTTTATAATTCCAAATAATATTGGTTTTGAAAATGACACTCGAATAAGCTATTCTAATGCAATAGGCGATATTGAGAATGATGGAAAACCTGATTTGGTTGTTTCCAATGATACAGAAAATAATTTTTTTTTTAATAATACAAGTAATAATAGTAACAATTGGATTAAGATAAAACTAGAGGGTACTTCAGGAAATAAAGATGGAATAGGTAATCAAATAGAAGTTTTTGCTAATGGTAAATCTCAATACAGATATACTTTATGCGGTGAAGGATATTTAAGTCAGAATTCTTCCTATGAATTTATCGGATTAAGTTCAGCTTCAAATATAGATTATATTAAAATTACATGGAAACATAATGGTTTGGTTGAAGTTTTTGAAAATATAAACGTAAATCAATCACTCTTAATTAAGGAAAATAATGGAATTTTAAGTATTAATAGTTACCCTAAAAATAATTCACTTTTTTATCCTAATCCAAGTAATAATGGAGTTTTTCAGCTTAAAAATATTACTATTTTAGATGAGATAATTATTAGTGTGTATAGTATTACAGGTAAATTATTATTTACTAAATTTAATGAAAATTTTATAGACGTTTCCTTATATAAGAGAGGTATCTATATTGTAAAATCTCTTACAAATAAAAAAAGCTCAATTCAAAAAATAATCTACTTATAAATTATCAATCATCACTGGCTTTTTCAATAATATTTTCAGGTAGTGCTTTCTTAGCCTTAGCACCCATCTTCTTTAACTTTTCAACGCTAGTTATTAGGTTACCCGAACCCTCAAAAAGTTTCTTCATAGCTGCATTATAATCAGTTTTAGATGCATCTATTTTCTTTCCAATACCAATCAAATCATTCAAGAGACCATAAAATTTATCATAGAGACTACCCGCTTGTCTTGCTATTTCCAAAGCATTTTTTTGTTGCTTTTCATTATTCCACATAGAGTCTATTGTCCTTAGAGTTGCCAGAAGAGTAGAAGGTGTAACTATCACTATATTTTTCTCAAACGCTTTATTGTATAAAAAGTTATCTGCATTTATAGCAATTGCAAAAGCAGGCTCTATTGGGATGAATAATAGCACAAAATCCGGAGATTCAATTTTATATATATCCTCATATTTTTTTTCACTTAATTGTTCTATGTGCCTTTTTAATGAATTTATATGATCTTTCAGGAATAGACTTTTTTCACTTTCGTCATCACAGTTAACAAATTGCTCATAAGCAGTTAAAGATACTTTAGAGTCTACTATCATTTTTTTGTTATCAGGTAAATGAATAACTACATCTGGTAATACTCTCTTCCCTTCATCATTTGTAAAACTTTGCTGCACAAAATATTCTCTATCTTTTTCTAAACCAGATTTTTCTAATACACGCTCTAATACTAACTCTCCCCAATTTCCTTGTGTTTTATTATCACCCTTTAAAGCTTTAGTTAAATTAATGGTCTCTTTACTCATTTGTAAATTCATTTCCTTTAATCCAATTATTTGTTGACGTAAAGCTGCGTGATAATCAATACTTTCTTTATGCGTTTTATCAACTTTATCCTCAAAGCCTTTTATTTTTTCTTTCAGTGGATTTAAAATAATATTTAAATTCTCTTTATTTTGATTAGTGAATTTTGTTGATTTTTCATCTAAAATTCTATTAGCTAAGTTTTCGAATTCTAAAGTAAATTTTTCTTGTATTTTGTTAATTTCTTTTTTATTTTCATTCAATTTTAATTGCAAATTTTTTAAATCTGCAGCCTGATGAGAATTTATTGTAAGTAGATTTTCTTTTTCTTGTTGTATACTATTTATTTTTTTTTCAGTTTCTAAAACTGAATTTTCTGAATTTATTAAAGATGACTTAAGTAAAGAATTTTGTCCTTCTAAAATAGATTTCTCTTTTTCTCTTTTCAATTTACCTAATAATTGACCTATAAATAAGCCAATTATAATTCCAAAAACAATTATTAAAAAGTTAATTATTAAATCATTCATCATATCAAATTAAGTTCTTAAATTTAGAACTTTAAAATATACAATGAAAGGATTTTCGAGATTTATACTATTTAGACTTTTAGGATGGAAATTAATTAATGATTTCCCTCAAGATATAAAAAAATATGTTGTTATAGCTGCACCTCATACTAGCTGGATAGATTTTCCTATTGCAATTTTAGCAAGAATGGCTTCCGGAACAATGGTTAATTTTATTGGTAAAGGCTCTTTATTTAATGGTCCTTTCAGTTTTCTATTCGTTTACTTAGGAGGAATACCTGTTGACAGATCTAAGAGTAATAATTTAGTCGATGCAATTATAAATATTTTTAATTCCAGAGATGAGTTTCGTTTGGCTTTGTCTCCAGAGGGAACAAGAAAAAAAGTCGAGAAATGGAAAACAGGTTTCTATTATATAGCTAAAGGGGCAAATGTTCCAATAGTCATGGCTACTCTAGATTTTGGTCAAAAACAAATGAAGATTTCAAAGGCATATAATACAACTGATAATATTGAAAAAGATTTTAATCATTTTCATGATTTTTTTAATAATGCCAAGGGAAGAAATCCGGAATTATTCTAGTGTATTACAAAAAAATAGAACTCAAAAATCATCAATCCATAGACACAAATTATTTATCACATAAATTTTATTGATACTTTCTCAGCTATCCTAATAATAACTTCTGTAGCTTTTACTATCGATTCTACAGGAACATATTCAAATCTTCCATGAAAGTTATGACCTCCAGCAAATATATTTGGGCAAGGCAATCCTTTAAATGATAATTGGGAACCGTCTGTACCCCCTCTAATTGCCTTTATTAGTGGTTTCACTCCAATATCTTTCATAGCCTCTTCAGCAATATCTACAATATGCATAACAGGAAGAATTTTATCTTTCATGTTAAAATATTGATCCTTCAAATTTATATCTACTAACTCCTTATTATATTTTTTATTTATGCTATCTCCAATTTCTTGAATTAGTTCTTTGCGTTGGTTAAATAAATCTAAATCATGATCTCTGATAATATATTCTAAAATAGTTTTCTCTACTGAACCTGTAATATCATGCAAGTGAAAAAAACCTTCGTAATTTGTAGTTTTTTCAGGAACTTCATTTTTAGGTAAAGCTTCCATAAACTCATTTGCTATCAATATAGAATTTATCATTTTTCCTTTTGCATACCCTGGATGTACAATTTTACCTTCTATTATTATTTTAGCTGAAGCTGCATTAAAGTTTTCGAACTCTAATTCACCTATTTGACTTCCATCCATCGTATATGCCCAATCCGCTCCAAATTTATCAACATCAAATAAATGAGCTCCTTTTCCAACTTCTTCATCTGGAGTGAAGCAGATTCTTATTTTACCGTGTTTCACATTAGGATTTTGAATTAAATATTCTACTGCAGTGACAATTTCTGTTATTCCAGCTTTATCATCTGCTCCAAGAAGTGTGGTTCCGTCAGTTGTAATAATAGTTTGACCTTTATATTGCAATAGGTCATCAAAATAATCTGGGGATAATATTATATTTTTATCTTTATTTAATATGATATCCTTACCATTATAATCGTGGTGAATTTGAGGTTTTATGTCTTTTCCTGTAAAATCAGGACTAGTATCTATATGTGATATGAATCCAATTGTAGGAACATCATAATCTAAATTACTTGGTAGTGTTGCCATCAAATAACAGTTATTATCTAATTCTACGTCTAGCAATCCAATTTGTATTAATTCTTCCTCTAATAATCTTGCTAATTTCCATTGTTTCTCAGTTGAAGGAAAAGCAGAATTATTAGGATCTGATTCAGTATCTATAGAAACATAACTTACAAATCTTTTGATAATTTTTTCTTTACTAATAATCATATTCTTTCTTTTATGTATTGACTTATACAAGTAGTATTTATCGTAATGTCTTTAAATCTAATTTACCTAGTTTATTATTTCCTGATAACCAAGCCATATTTTTATCTACAAACTTAATAGTATAATAACTTTCTTTTGAGATATCTCTCCATGTTTTCCCTCCATCATTTGAGAATGAAACTCCTGTCTTCCCTAATGAAAATATTTCTTGTCCATAAGTATTTGGAACATATTGAATACAACTTTTATAATTTGGGGCTTTATTGTTTGCTACTAATTGCCATGTTTTACCACCATCTTTAGTAATTGCCTTGTTTTGTTTATTCTCTAAAGGTTTAGAATAATCTCCACCTATAGCAATTCCGTTATTAACATCATAAAAATCAATAGAATAAATTCCTTGTGGGCCATTTCCCTGAATTATTGGTGTATCATATATTTCCCATGTCTTACCAAAATCATTTGATTTTAGTATTCTAGATTTTTTCCCTCCTGATGCTATCCAAACATTACTACCAATTGTTTTTATATTAGTATTACTGGCTGCAAAAAATGCTTCCCCTTCTTCAAATTTAGGCAAGTTATCACAGGGTAATTTACTCCAAGTTTCTCCTCTATTAGAGGTTAATATTATAGCTGCACAGTCTTCGGTTGGATCTCCAACGGCTATACCATGGATGTTATCGTCAAAAAAATGCATTGAATCATAAAAAACTTTTTGGTTAATTTCTTTATATACCAATTTAGCTTTATCATTAAAAACTTTATATAATAATGCTGGATTACCGACAGAAAGAGCAAAATAACTTTCTCCATTAAAAGCTAAACTTCTAAAATCAGGAATAATAGAACCACTATATATGTGTGGAGTAATTATTTTATCAATTTTTATTTGTTCTTTGTTTAATGATAAAAAACCAATTTTACCGTTAGAACCTGTATAAACAATATTATTCGCATCTATTACCTGAATAGAACGAATACTTATACTATCCATTTTAATTTCTTTTATGAAAATATTTTCAAAAGTTCTTGGTTGATATTGTACTTTACAGCTAACATATATGATTGATATTAAAACAAGGATTAATAATCTTTTCATTTTCGAATTTTATATTAACGAATTTAATGAATACAAATCAAGTTTTATGAAAAAGGCACTAGTAATTTCAGGTGGTGGAAGTAAAGGAGCATTCGCAGGTGGAGTTGCACAATATTTAATGAAAAATGAAGGTAAAAACTATGATTTTTTCATAGGAACTTCTACTGGAAGCTTAATGGTTTCTCATTTAGCATTAGGAATGTTAGATGAACTCAAAGAGATATACACAAATGTTAATCAAGAATCAATTTTTAGTAATAATCCATTTACTATTAAAAACATAGGGAGTACAAAAGTAATAAGTATTAATCATTTAAATACATTTTGGAATTTTCTAAACGGTAGAAAGACTTTTGGAGAGAGTAAAAACTTGCGAAAACTTATAAAAAGAAATATAACAAAAAAAATGTTTGATGCAATAAGGGGTAGTGATAAAGAAGTTGTTATAACTGTTTCTAACTTAACAAAGAATCAAATTGAGTATAAATCTATATTTGATTGTTCTTATGATGATTTTTGTGATTGGATTTGGGGTTCATGTAATTATGTCCCTTTTATGAGTTTACTTGAAAAGGATAATTGTCAATACGCAGATGGTGGGTTTGGCTCTTTAATTCCAATACGTGAAGCAATTTTAAGGGGAGCAACAGAAATTGATGCTATAATATTAGAAACTGAAGTCTCTCAATTAAATAAACTGCCTTCTAAGAATCCATTTTCATTATTGTTTAATGTTTTTGATTTTATGTTAAGCCATATAGAAAGGCATAATATTTCGATTGGGAAATTAGCAGCAAACAATAAAAATGTAAAACTTACTCTTTATTATACTCCAGTCGTATTAACTACAAACTCTTTAGTCTTTGATAAGAAATTAATGCGTGAATGGTGGGATTCAGGATTTAATTATGCAAAGAGTAAAAAAGAGAGCTTAATGAGTGAATTTAGACCTGATATATTAAATTAAAATTAAGTAATAGCAGTTCCATTAAAGTATTGTGATAATTAATGAATCTAATCGCTCTATTTTAACTGTAAGTTAACGAGTTGAATAAATTAATTTCTTATTTTTGAAATATTGAATAACACATCATATGAAGTTTCTTAAAACACTTTTTATTTTTATTAATCTTTCTTTTTCATTAATATATTCTCAAAATAAAATCGATTATATCGGAGAAAAAGATAAAGTTCATGTTTTAGAGCATACAAAATTAAAGGTTGATTTTAATTTTAAAAAAAAGGAGTTAAATGGCCAAGCCTGGATTACTTTAAAACCATATTTTTACTCAACAAATAAGTTGTCTTTAGATGCAAAGGGTATGATTATACATCAAGTATCTTTAAATAATAAGAATTTAGATTTTAATTATAATAATTATAATTTACTTATTGATTTACCTAAAGAGTTTAAGAAAAAAGAATCATATACAATTTATATAAAATATACCGCGAGACCAGATAAAATAAGAGGAAATACTAATGAAACTGTAAAAAACCAAAAAGGTTTATATTTTATAAATGCTGACAGATCCGATAAGAATAAGCCAACTCAAATATGGACACAAGGTCAAACAGAATCAAGTAGTTGCTGGTTTCCAACAATTGATAGTCCAAATCAAAAAACATCACAAGAGATTTATATTACTGTCCCAAATAAATTTAAAACTCTTTCTAATGGTAAATTAATAAGTCAAACGATTAAAGGTGAGGATAGGATAGATTATTGGAAATTAGATAAAAAGCATGCACCATATTTATTTTTTATGGGAATTGGTGAATTTGAAATTATAAAAGATTCTTATAAAAATATCCCTTTAGAATATTATGTAGAAAAAGAATACGCAACACATGCCAAAGATATTTTTGGTGATACACCAAAAATGCTAGGGTTCTTTTCAGATATTTTAGGTGTAGAATATCCTTGGAATAAATATAGTCAAATTGTAGTTAGAGATTATATAAGTGGAGCTATGGAAAATACAACTGCTGTTGTTCATGGTGAACAAGCTTATCAACGTTCAGGACAATTGATTGACGAAAACAAACATGAAAACATTATTGCCCATGAAGTTTTTCATCATTGGTTTGGAAACTTAGTGACTGCAGAGAGTTGGTCAAATATAGCTTTAAATGAATCTTTTGCAAATTACGGTGAATATTTATGGCGAGAACATAAGTATGGAAAAGAAGATGCAAATGCACTCCTACATGAAAATAACTTAGTTTATTTAAATGGTCAAAATTCTAATAAAAGTTTAGTCCGTTTTAATTACAGGGATAGAGAAGATCTGTTCGATTTAGTTAGTTATAACAAAGGTGGAGCCGTATTGCATATGCTAAGAAATTATTTAGGTGACAATGCTTTTTTTAAAGGGTTAAATATATATTTAACCGAATTTAAATATAAATCTGCAGAGGTACATGATCTAAGGTTAGTATTCGAAAAACTGACAGGAAAGGATTTAAATTGGTTTTTTAATCAATGGTTTTATAATACAAGTCATCCTCAAATAGAGATTTCTTATGATTACAATATTATTCAGAAAAAAGTAACAGTAAATGTTATTCAATTACAATCAGAAAAATTTAAATTCCCATTCACTATTGATATTTATGAAAAAGGTAATAAAAGAAGAGAAACAGTATTTGTAGATGGTAATGATGCATCATTTACTTATTCATACCTAAGACTACCAGACTATATTCAAGTAAATGCAGATGGTGTTTTACTATGCGAGATTCAGGAAAACAAGGTTTTAAGTGATTATATCTTTCAACTTAAAAATGCAGAAAATTATATAGATAGAAAATCGGCTTTATTGGAAATTATAAAAAAACAAGATAATAAAGTGGCTTTTAAAGCAGTTGTTAGCGCTTTATATGATTCCTTTTATAAAATTAGAATTTTAGCACTAGAGAATATTGATTTAATAAATAAGTTTTCTAAAAAAGCCGCTATTAGGAAAATTTCTGAAATAGCTAAAACTGATAAAAAAACATTGGTTAAAGCAGCAGCGATAGAAACTTTAGGTAAATTAATTGATCCTGAGCTTAAGTCAGTTTTTGAACAAAATTTGAACAGTGAATCTTATGCTGTTGTAGGTAAAAGTCTTGTAGCTATGTACTATGTAGATAAAAAAATGGCAATTGAGAAATCTAAATCTTTACCTAATGAAATTCGTAAAATATTAGCAACACCTCTAACCCAGATCTATATAGAAGAAAAAGATGAAAAAGAGCTTCCATTTATAGCTCAGAATGTTCTTTCTGGTATGTATTTAAATGGAGATGACAAAACTAAGAGTATTTATAAAAAGGCCTTTAAACAAATATCTGAAAGTAATAATACAAAGGCTATAAAAAACCTTGTAGAGGACATGATTCTAAAAGGAAACCAATACAAAAATTTTAATTTCGATAAAGTTGTAATCAATTTAATGCGTGAAATGATACAAAAACAAAAGAAAGTAAAAAAATCTAATAAAAAAGAAAATATAAAAGTTATAAAAACGGCTATGGCTGAACTTATATAGATCAAATCTAGTTCAAATAGAATTTGAACGAAAAATGTCTAACTACAAGAATCAATGATGTCTAGTTTATTTATTTAAGATACTCATCAAAAGTACCATCTAAATAAAAAACAACAATTCTCTTTATTTTTTTGGAAGGAGCATTCGTTTCCAGAAATTTATTTTCATTATTAATTAAAGATGGAGTAGAAGGGCTTAAATTTTTATCAGGAAACTGTCCTTTGCCATTTAAAAGCCAATAAATATCTATATCAGGAAATACAGATGTAACTTTGAGTACAAAGTCTAAACTAGGTTTATTTCTTCCAGATAAAATATGTGAAATACTTGAACGTTGGACACCAACTTTATCTGCAAATAAAGAAGCTGAAAGATGATGAATTTCCATCACTTTTTTTAACCTGTTAATAAAATCTATTATGTTTACCAATGTAACTTTTATTAAAGTTACAAAAGTAACTTTTCTTTATATATAAAACAATTTTTAAGTAATATTTTGGAAATATAAACTAATTTAATATAAATAAATGCTTTATATAAACTTTATAAATATCTAATATTCATTAATTTATGAAAATTTATAATATTTATTATTTTAATAATATTATAATATTAAGGTATAAACATATTGTTTACAAAATCGATATATTTATATGTTATCATGATTTACAAATGTAATAATTAACTGATTTATATTTGTACAGAATTCGTTTGTAAACAAAACTGAATTGATTATTTTTGAAAATAATTAATAAACATTCTATGCAATTATTATCCGTCTCTGAATTAAAAGATCTTTTTGATAATCAAAAAGAAGCTTCTATTTCTGGAAGATGGATTCGCTATAAAGATATAGAACCATTAATTTTTAAGCACGAAAAAATAAATAAAGTAACAAGAATTGGTTATTCAGAACAAAAAAGGGCCATATACAGTATTAAAATTGGCTCGGGAAAAAAGAAAATTCTTATTTGGAGTCAAATGCATGGTAATGAAAGCACAGGAACTAAGGCTATATTTGATCTTTTAAATACTTTTAACAATACTAATGAAGTTTGGGTTAAAAATATATTGAGAGAATGTACAATACACATAATTCCAATGTTAAATCCAGATGGAGCAGAAGTTTTCACCAGAGTTAATTCAGATAAAATAGACTTAAATAGAGATGCAGTTGCAAAAATTGCTATTGAGAGTAAGATATTAAGAAATTTTCTAGATAATTTTCAACCGGACTTTTGCTTTAACCTTCATGACCAAAGAACTATCTTCGGTGTAGACGGTAGTGATAAACCTGCGACAATTTCTTTTCTAGCGCCTTCTGAAGATTTTACAAGATCAGTAACTGGAGGTAGAAAGAAAACTATGAATGTAATTATTGCAATGAATAATTTATTACAACAATTTATTCCTCAAGGAATAGGTCGTTACACTGACGAATTTTATCCAAATGCGACCGGTGATGTATTTCAAAAACTTGGGTATAGTACTATTTTAATTGAAGCAGGACATTATCCTAATGATTATGAAAGAGAAATTACTCGAAAATATATGTTTTTTTCGATATTAGAAGGAGTTCATCACATTGTAGCTAACGATACTTTTACAGATTATAAAGCATATTTTAATATACCAAACAATATTGATAATTTTTACGATGTTTTACATAGTTTTAAAAACTCCAATGAGAAATATGCTTATCAATACGAAGAGTTAATAATTAATAATAAATTAGTTTTTAACCTTAAAGAAATTACTGGGGAAAAAATAAAAAATCATATTTCACATAACGAAATCGTTTTCGAAAGCTAAATTCATTAAATATATAACACCATTATGATATTATTTATATATTAAATTCATATTTTTGCGTATATAACTGAATTATACATAATTATGAAAAAGTACATGTTAGATGAAATTGATCATCAAATTTTGGACATATTAATTGAAAATGCCAGAACACCTTTTACAGATATTGCAAAAAAGTTATTAGTTTCTGCAGGTACAATTCACGTCCGTGTTAAAAAGATGGAAGACGAAGGAATTATTCAAGGATCTACTCTAACTCTTAATTATGAAAAAATGGGCTATTCATTTATTGCTCACGTAGGTATTTTTCTTGACAAAACTTCTATGACAAAAAATGTAATAGAGGACTTAAGAAAAATTCCAAACGTTACTGTAGCCTATGTAGTAGCAGGTATGTATAATATATTTTGTAAAGTTAGAGCAAAGGGAACTACTGATGCCAAAGACATAATTTATTCTATAGATGAAATCCCAGGTGTGAACAGAACTGAAACTATGATTGCTTTAGAAGAGAGTATAAATGATAAAAAGCGTATGATGCACGCAATTTTTAAAGAATTATAAAATAAATAATATATTTTTTATTAAATCCTTATCTTTTGATGGGGATTTTTTATGTTTGTATAAAACAAACAATAATTAATATGTCTCATAAGTTTAGCTACAGCGAGTATAATTTACCTAACGACACTTTATTAGAGTTATACATAAATATGCTAAAACCTCGTTTAATTGAGGAAAAAATGTTAATTCTATTACGTCAAGGAAAAATATCAAAATGGTTTTCAGGAATTGGTCAAGAAGCAATTTCTGTAGGAGTAACTATGGCTTTGAACAATGACGAATATATATTACCTATGCATCGAAATTTAGGAGTTTTTACTACAAGAAAAATTCCGCTTTCAAGACTCTTTTCTCAGTGGCAAGGAAAAATGAATGGTTTTACCAAAGGGAGAGATCGTAGTTTTCACTTTGGAACACAAGATTATAAAATTGTAGGGATGATTTCTCATTTAGGCCCTCAATTTGGAGTTGCAGACGGAATTGCTTTAGCAAATAAAATTAAAAAAACTAAAGGTGTATGTGCTGTTTTTACAGGGGATGGGGGAACAAGTGAAGGAGATTTCCATGAAGCCTTAAATATCGCCTCTGTATGGAGTTTACCAGTTATCTTTTGTGTTGAAAATAACGGATATGGACTATCTACACCTACATCGGAACAATATAATTGTAATCATTTAGCTGATAAGGGGGTTGGATATGGAATGGAAAGTCATATTGTAGAAGGAAATAATATTCTTGAAGTTTATACTAAAGTTTCTGAAATATCAGAAAGTATTCGTAAAAGGCCAAGACCTGTCTTAATTGAATTCAAAACATTTCGTTTACGTGGACACGAAGAGGCTAGCGGAACTAAATATGTTCCTAAAGAATTGATGGATGAATGGAATGCTAAAAATCCCTTGTCAAATTTTGAAAGTTACTTAATAGATAAGAAGGTTCTAAATATTGAATTAATTAATACTTTAACCTCAAAAATTAAAAATGAGATAGATAGTAATTTAAAAACTGCATTTGATGAGGTGTCAATTACACCAAATATAGATATTGAATTAAATGATGTTTTTAAGCAACATCAATTTAAAAAAGTTTTATGTTCTAATAAAAAGAAAAAAATTCGCTTTGTAGATGCAATATCAGAAGGATTAAGACAATCTATGGAAAAGTATGATAATCTAATTATCATGGGTCAAGATATTGCAGAATATGGAGGTGTTTTTAAAATAACAGATGGTTTTATTAACCAGTTTGGTAAGGATCGAGTTAGAAATACGCCTATTTGTGAATCTGCAATAGTAGCAGCGGCATATGGTTTATCTATTAATGGAATGAAAGCAGTCATGGAAATGCAATTTGCAGATTTTGTGTCTTCAGGATTTAATCCAATTATAAATTTATTAGCTAAATCTCACTATAGATGGAGTGAAAAAGCAGATGTGGTAATTAGAATGCCTTGTGGCGCAGGAGTAGGAGCTGGTCCATTTCATAGCCAAACAAATGAAGCTTGGTTTACAAAGACTCCAGGTTTAAAAGTAATATATCCTGCATTTCCTCAAGATGCAAAAGGTTTATTAGCAGAATCGATCAATGATCCTAATCCTGTCTTGTTTTTTGAGCATAAAGCTTTATACCGTTCTAAGTATCAGGAAGTAACTGAAGACTATTTTACAATTGAGATTGGAAAAGCAAGTTTATTAAAAACAGGAGATAGTATTTCAATTATTACATATGGTGCAGGAGTTCATTGGGCACTAGAAGTATTAGAATCAAATTCAAATATTTCAGCAGATTTAATTGACTTAAGAACCTTGCAGCCTCTAGATATAGATTCAATTTATAATTCTGTCCGTAAAACTGGTAAAGTAATAATTTTACAAGAGGATTCTCTCTTTGGAGGTATAGCAAGTGACTTGTCTGCATTAATTACAGAAAATTGCTTTGAATATCTAGATGCTCCTGTAAAAAGAGTTGGAAGTTTAGAAACACCTATTCCTTTTCAAGAAGGTTTAGAAAATCAATATTTAGCAAAAAACAAATTTGAAAAAGAATTAAACCAAATACTAGAATACTAAAAAATAATATATTTAGACTTAAAAAAAAATAATGAAGAATAAACAAATTATACTTAAAAAAAGACCAATAGGGACCCCAGATAATGAAACTTGGGAATTACAAGAAAATACTATTCCTGAATTACAAGATGGTGAAATTTTAGTAAAACATCATTATATCTCTTTAGATCCTGCAATGCGAGGTTGGATGAATGATACAAAATCTTACATACCTCCAGTAGAAATCGGTGATGTAATGAGATCGGGCTCTATCGGGAAAGTAATTAAAACTAATAATAATCACAAATTTGAAGTAGGTGACTGTGTTACTAGTTGGGGCGGTGTCCAACAATACGCTATTGGAAATGGAGATGGGTGGTATAAAGTTGATGAGCGTTTGGCACCAATGCCAATGTATTTAGGAACTTTAGGTATGCCTGGTATGACCGGTTATTTTGGAATTACAGAAGTAGGGAAAATAAAAGAAGGTGATATAGTCTTAGTATCTGGTGCTGCGGGAGCTGTTGGAAGTATAGTTGGTCAAGTTGCAAAGATAAAAGGTTGTACCGTAATTGGAATAGCTGGCGGACAAGAAAAATGTGATTATTTAATAAATGAATTAGGTTTTGATGACGCGATTGATTACAAATCTGAAAATATTTATACAGCATTAAAGAAAAAATGTCCTAAAGGTATAGATGTGTTTTTTGATAATATTGGAGGATTAATTTTAGACGCAGCATTAAGTAAATTAAGAATGCATGCCAGAGTTGTAATTTGTGGAGCAATTTCACAATATAATAACAAGCATAAAATAAATGGTCCTAGTAATTATTTATCTCTTCTAGTTACTAGATCTACTATGCAAGGTATGGTTGTTATGGATTATACAAAAGATTTTGCGGTTGCAGCAAAACAAATGGGAACTTGGATGAAAGAAGGGAAATTAAAGTCAAGAGAAGACGTCTATGTCGGGATAGAAAATTTTAAGGAAACATATGAAAGATTATTTTCAGGAGACAAAAATGGTAAATTAGTTTTAAAGGTAATTGAAGACTAAATTAAATTAATTTTATAAACTATAAAAAAAGTGAATCCCTTAATTAATGGAATTCACTTTTTTTACACATTATATTATAAGAATAGTAGAGTTAAAAAAATCTACTTAACATAATATAAATTATAGTACATTTATGTAGTAATTTCTGTAAAGCCGTTTTTTAGGCTATTTAGCATAATATCAGATATAATGTCTTTAGACTTATATCGATAGATATTATATTAAAAGAAATCGACTTTAGGAGGTTCATGAACACCAAAAGAAATAATAAAGCGTGAACTAAATTACGGTTAAATTAACTTCTAGATTTTAAATGATAGCTATAATTCTCTATTATGTAAAATATCCCAGAAAGCGTTAAAAGCTTCATAAACATTCGTCAACGAGTGTCAATTATAATTCCGTAGAATCTCGTATTTAGTATTATTCAATAACATTTTTCAAATACGCTATTATAATAAATATTTAGAGTTATAAATTTGTAGCTATAATTCGTCATTATGTAAAATTGCCGCCCGCAAACGCTCGATTGCTTTTTAAAAATAATTATGCTTCGCAGTAACTTTTTTAAACACAATTATCCAGCGCTTGCAACCGCCAAAAAAAAGCTAACCTTTTAGAGTTCTTCAAAATTTATAAAATCAACTAAAATATTGC